>NZ_JADQWB010000018.1 GCF_015704895.1 Agrobacterium leguminum
AGATTTTCTGGCGCGGCCGCCGGTTCTGATGATCTGACCGGTCGGCAGCACCACGGTCAGCCCGAGCACGTTTTCCCGCATCGTTCCATAGCGGACGGCATTGGTGCCCGAAGCGCGGGTTGCGGCCATGCCGCCAATCGAGGCGTTTGCGCCGGGGTCGATGGGAAAGAACAATCCCATGTCGCGTAGATATGTGTTCAACTGCTCCCGCGTGACACCGGCCTCAACCGTGCAATCCAGATCGTCAATGCTGATACGGGCTATCTTCGACATGCGCGAAAGGTCGATCGAGACCCCGCCATTGACAGCCGTCAAATGCCCCTCAAGCGAAGTGCCGGCACCGAAAGCGATGACGGGCACCCCCTCCGCCGCACATAGCCGCACGATCTCGGATACCTCCGACGTGGTTTCAGCGAAAGCGACCGCATCGGGAAACACGGCTGCATGATGCGCTTCGCCGCGCCCATGCTGCTCGCGCAATGTCAGTGACGTTGAAAGACGCTCCCCGAGGAGGTTCCGCAGCGATTGGATGAGAGGAGGTGAGAGGTCAGGCATAAGAAAATTCCATGGGAATCTGCATTGAAGGCGAAACGCCTTGCCGGGCAGATCGCCAGTACTGTCTCCGCTTTCTGGCGGAGGTATCAGGCGGCGAGCCTTTCGCCCCTGAGATGACGCTCGAGGAACGGAAGGCTGTCCTGCCCCCAGTAGAGTTCATCCTGATAGCGATAGGTCGGCACCCCGAACACACCGGCTGTCCTGGCCGCTTCGAAGCTGGCCTTTTGCAATGCTGCAACCGCATCGCTTTGGCCGTGCTCATCAAGGGCTGCAGCATCAAAGCCTGCGGCTGTCGCAATCGCCCGGCGGACGTCCGCCTTGCCGATGTCTTCACCGCGAACCCAGAAGGCTTCCTGAAGCGCAACTGCCAGCTTCAGCCAGTTCTCGCCCGTTTCTATCGCTGCGGCAACCATCAGGCCGGCCGGTGCGGGATCCGAGAGCGCGGCGCGATTGTCGAAATTCAGCACTTTTCCGCGCAATGCCGCCCAGCGCTTCAGATCCCTGATCCAGTAGGCGCGTCTGGCCTCCGGTCGGTTTCGCGAATAAATGCCGCCGTTTTCCTCGATCAGCGGAATGACATGGGGGCGGATCGTGGCGCCCTGTTCTTTCGCCAGCGCAGCAAACGGTTCAAGACCGATGAAGGCCCAGGGAGAGCCGATGCTGAAAAAATAATCGATCGTCTTTGTCATTGTCTGCTGCTTTCAGTTGGGTTGATCGGTGGAGGCGGCCGTGTCGAAGACAGAGAGCGCGCAGTCACGCGCAATCAGCACCGCTTTGGGATCGCGCCCGACGGCGACGGTTGCTAAGGCCCCTTCGTAGAGAAGCGAAAGATGGGCGGCGGCAATCTCCACGGTGCTGCCGGCTCTTGCCAGAACAGCGGCAAACACGTCCCTGACCTTCGCCTTATGGGCACGCGCAACGACCACGACGCGCTCGGATTCGCCATGTTCCGCAACCGCAAGAGCGAAAGCGCAGCCGCGAAAATCCGGGCTGTCGGCCTTTTCGTGGAGCTGCTCGAAGATCAACCGGATCTGCTCCTTCGGAGCCATGTCCGCATCCAGCACTTTCTGAAGCGAATAGATCACTCGCTCATGACGCGCTTCCAGATAGGCCGCAACGAGGTGATCCTTCGACGGGAAATGCCGGTAGAGCGTCGCCTTCGCAACATTTGCTTCTTCGATGATCCGATCTATGCCGACGGCCCGGATGCCCTCGCGATAGAAGAGCGTGCCAGCGGCGGCGAGGATATGGTCTGATATGGCTTCTCGCATTATCGTCTCACACTGTCGTTTCAAAAGTCGCACTGTTATGGGCAGCAGGTCATGAAGGAGAAGCGGGATTGGCATGCGCCGTCCGGTCCGGGGAGGCGATGAGAGACGTGATCGCATCGAGTGGCAGCGGCTTTGAAAACCCGCCCTGATGCGCCAGTTTTCCGGCAAGCGTTTGAACGGCTTCGTTGTAGGGTGTCGGAACATTGTGAAGCCGGCCCAGCAGAACGATTTCGCCGTTGAGGAAATCCACTTCGCTCGAGGCTCCGCGCCTGAAACTCTGCCAGGTCGATTGCTGGCCCGGATGGATTCCGCTGTTCGGCGCAACCCGCCAGTTCGAAATGTCGACGGTTCGCTCTGAGGGCGAGGCTAGGGTGTAGCCTGCCGCGTCAAGCACATGGCGGGCCTCATCCACCAGAGCGGCGCTGATCCTGTCGTTCAGATCGGCCGGACCGTCGAAAAGTTCGAGGACGTTGCGAACGTTGTGAAGGAGCTTTGCTGCTTTCCAGCGGCGAATATCGTCGCTTGCCTCGGCAAGATATCCTGCCCTGTTGAGGTCAGCCGCGACCTGCGCGGTCACGTCATCCTGTCCAAGCGGAAAGCGCCCGACTGTCACGACGCCCAATTGCGGCTCGCCGCCCACCACCACCTTGCCGGTTTCGGTGAACCGCGCCGGTGTCAGAATGCTTGCACCATAGACCCGGGCAAATGTTCTCAGGGCATTCGCTTCTGTCGCCAGTCCATTTTGAAAAGTCACGATAGGCAGGTTTGCCGCTGCCGGTGTCGTCGCGTTCGAGACGCTTTGCCAGGACCAGAAGGCGAGCGCGCTTACGGCATCCTGAGCTTTTACCGTCAGCAGGAGGATATCGTCCGGCGTCAATTCCGGAAGATCCGTCAGGTCGAAAACTTTCAGATCGATCTGCCGTGTCTCCGCGGGGCGCTGGAAGGTGAGGCCGTGCTGCCTGATATGGCTGATCTGGGCGCCCCGTCCGAAAAGCGCATAGTCAATGCCGGAAAGCGCGAATTGTGCTGCAAGGCTCGCGCCCACCGCGCCGGCGCCAATGATAACGTAACGTGGCATCTGTCGTTTCTCGTCCTGTCTTTTACGCTCCGGATTTTCCGGAGGATTTCGGTTATTGATTGGTTCGGCGATCTGTGCGGGCGGCAATTGAGGACGGTGGCGGGATGGGATTCAGAAGCAGTCTGGAACGGATCGTAAGGCCTTCGAGCGGTATAAAGGAAGACCGGTCATTCTATATCTACTAATTTTATAGAAAATCAGTTCCCGAAATCGGCGATTTCGGGAGAGATTGCGCTGCCCCTGGCCAGCACTTCGCATTACCGAGCCGAAGACGCCTCTGCGTTCAATACCGTCAGCCGCAATGGAGTTTATTTGATGCCGAAACCGAGGCGACGCAATGTCTGGCTCAGTTCCGCGCGGCCCTTCAGCGCGGCGGCGTTCTCCACACGCTGGGCGATGGGCGCCGTCCAGCCGTTTTGCGGCAGGCCCTGTTTTTCCTGAAACACCTTCAAGACTTCATCGTAAGAATTGAGATCGTCGCATGCCGGTTCCGAATAGGTTTCATGAAACAGAATGGATGATTGCGACAGGCGCGGTTTGACATCGGTTTTCACCGCCGGGTCGGGATAGCCGACCGTCAGGCCAAAGACGGCAACCGTCTCGGGGGGAAGGTTCAGTTCGCGCGACACGTCTTCCGGTCTGTTGCGGATACCGCCAACATAGCAGGAGCCAAGGCCGAGTGAATCAATTGCGGCAACAGCATTCTGCGCTGCCAGCGCCGCATCGATGGCGCCGATCAGGAAGCTTTCCAGATAATCCAGCCCTTCGCCCTTGTTTCCCCGGTTTGAAGCGACCGTGCGCAGCCGCTTCAGGTCGATAAGCCAGATGAGGAAAACAGGTGCATCCTTTATATGGGCATTGCCGCCCGTGAAGCCCGCCAGACGTGCCTTTCGCTCCTTGTCCTGAACCGCTACCACGCTCCACGCCTGAAGATTGGACGATGTCGGTGCAGATTGCGCGGCTGCGACCAGAAGTTCCAGGCTGCCCTGCGGCAGAGCTTTCGGCAGATAGGCGCGGGCGGTGCGGTGGTTCAGCAAGGCGTCAATGGTGTCGTTCCAGAAAGGCG
Organism: Agrobacterium leguminum; assembly: GCF_015704895.1. Taxonomy (GTDB): domain Bacteria; phylum Pseudomonadota; class Alphaproteobacteria; order Rhizobiales; family Rhizobiaceae; genus Agrobacterium; species Agrobacterium leguminum. The sequence goes on from NZ_JADQWB010000018.1 coordinate 3,971, forward strand.
GCGAAAAATCGGCCTGCGCTCCATAGCGGGCTTCAACACGCTGCTGCGGTATTTCCAGTTTGGTAATCGGACTGGTCAGGGTCATCGCTAAGAAACTCCGTAATGCTGGTGATGGACCGCAGGGCCCATGGCGGGGATTGGAAAGCCTGTGAGGTGTATCATTTGATATGCTTCGCCGACCCATCTGCCGAGCAATGTCCTACTCAATCCCGATTTTTCAGTGAAACAACATTTCCACGGGAATTCAAAACGAGACGACCGCGAGATTTCCTCTCATTCGCCATCGGCCGCAGGGAAGCAACGAGGATTTGGGCAAAATGGATAATTCGGCACAAATTTTGGCGCGTGTTTGCATGCGTACTGAAATAGAATTCTGCAAGAAATGTTTTCTTTGGCGGCAAAGAAGAATTTTCTTCTTATGGAAACCCTGATTTGCCCTGATGCTTTTGTCATCGAAACGACGTTTTCAAACGGGGATTTTCATGACGATAGGACGCCGCCAGTTCAACAGGATGCTTCTTCTGGCAACGGCAGGAACGGCCCTGCCGGGTTCGCTATTCGCAGCGAATGGCGACGCGGGCCGGCCCGTCTCCGGCGGCACGCTCAGGCTGCTCTATCGTGTCGATCCCGGCAACGCGCTTTTCGCCATCAACACCTCATCGGGGACCGGACAGGCAATCGGCCCGAAGATCGTTGAAGGTCTTCTGACGTTCGATTTCGACCTCAAGCCGCAGCCGCTGCTGGCGACGGAATGGTCCGTTTCGGACGACCATCTTCGTTACACGTTCAAACTTCGCCCAAATGTGAAATGGCACGATGGTCGGGATTTCACCTCGGAAGATGTCGCGTTTTCGATTTTCCGTCTGAAGGAAGCTCATCCGCGCGGCCGCATCACCTATCAGAACGTCGAGGCGGTGGAGACGCCGGATCCCCTGACCGCCATTATCGTACTGTCCAAACCGGCGCCATTTCTGATTGCCGCGCAATCGAGTTCGGAATCGCCGATCGTGCCGAAGCATATTTTCGAAAAGCTGAAGCCAGCCGATGGCCAGACATTGCAGACCGCGGTTGGCACCGGTCCTTTCCGGCTGACGGAGTGGACACCGGGCAGCCATCTGATCTTCGAACGAAATCCCGACTATTGGGATGCCGGCAAACCTTATCTCGATCGCATCATCCTGCGCATCATCACCGATCCGGCCGCGCGGACGGTGGCGTTGGAAACGGGAGAAGTGGATATTGGCGACAACCCGGTGCCGCTGGCGGATCTCGAGCGATTGAAGCAGAACCCCGATCTCGTTCTGGATACGAACACCTATGCTTATGCGGGCCCGCAGCAGCAGCTGTTTTTCAACTACGACAATGAAATCTTCCGCAAGAAAGACGTCCGCCTGGCCATTGCGAAGGCGATCAACCTTGATGAAATCGTCAATGTGGCGCTCTTTGGTTATGCGCAGATTTCGCCGAGCCCCGTCAGCACCGCCCTGCCGAACTGGTATGATGCGTCCGTCAAGGCCCATGCCTATGATCCCCGGGAAGCGGAAAGATTGCTCGATGCGGCGGGATATCCCCGCAAAGACGACGGCAAGCGTTTTCCGGTGCGGTTGACCTACAATTCCTATCTGACGCCCGGCTTTGCCGATGTCCTTCGCAGCCAGCTTGAAAAGATCGGCATCGCCGTCGAAATCCGCAAATACGACCTGCCGACCTATCTGAAGACGGTCTACACGGACCGCGCCTTTGATCTGGTGGTGGAATCCCTTTCCAACACCTTCGATCCGTCGCTCGGCATCCAGCGCGCTTACTGGAGCAGGAATTTCAAGATCGGGCTGCCCTTTTCCAACGCGGCCAACTACGCCAATCCGGAGGCCGATGCGCTTCTGGAGGCGGCGGCCATCGAGCCCGATCCGAAAAAGCGCTGGGTGACCTGGAGCAGGTTCCAGCATCTCATCCATGACGACGTCGCCTCGGTCGATCTTGTGGCGGCGGGAAGCCAGATCGTGGCGCACAGACGCGTCAGAAACTATGTCACCGGCGCGCAGGGGCTGAACTGGAGTTTCGGCGATCTATGGCTCGATCCGACCGCTTGAAACCCGATGTGAAAAACCAGAATTTGTCAGGAGGATATGCAATGTCCGTAAATGCCGTAACCAAAGACCGTCTCATCGAGTGGCTGACAGATGGCAAGGAACTTGCCGTTCTCGACATTCGCCCCGCAGAAGAGGTGGGGTACGCTTCTCCATTGTTTGCGACCAACCTTCCGGCCGAAAGGCTGGATGCGGAGATCGACCGCTTCATTCCGCGTCCTGTCGTGCGGACCGTTCTGGTGGACGATGGCAAGGGAAGCGCGGAGCAGGCGGCGGAACGGCTGGCCGCCAGAGGCTGGAGCGATATTTACTTTCTGCGCGGTGGAATTCCGGCATGGATCGACGGCGGCGTCGACGCCCTGCCGACATTCGATATTCCCGGCGTTCCTTTCGTCCAGAAGGTCCGGGGTGAAAAGAACACGCCTGTGGTTTTTGCCCGTGAACTGAAAGCGTGGCAGGAAGCCGGCGAAGATGTTGTCGTCATCGACACCCGCACCATAGCGGAATATGAGAAGGCGCATGTGCCGGGCGCCATCGGCGTACCCGGTGCCGAGCTTCTGCTGCGGTTTTCCGACCTCGTGCCATCACCCAAAACACGGGTTGTCGTCTCCTGCGCGGGCCTTCCCCGCGCGATCCTCGGCGCGCAGACCTTGATCGACGCCGGTGTTGAAAACGATGTCAGCTATTTGCACGATGGCACGCGTGGCTGGACGGATGACGGGTTCGAGCTGGAAACGGGGCGCTCGCAGATATATCCGTCCGCCAGCGACGACGCGAGAAATATCGCGAAGGCGCGTCTGGAGGCATTTTCCCGCGATGACGGGCTGCGGTTCATCGATCGCGCCACGGCCGAGACATGGCTGCGGGACACGGCGCGAACGACCTATTTTCTCGACGTGAGAACACCGGAAGAATTCGCGGCCTCCCACCTTAAAGGTTCGATTTCTTCGGAAGGCGGCCAGCTTCTCGGTGTCGCCTATCGTACCATTGCCGTGCGCGGCGCCCGGGTCATTCTGGTGGATGACCTGCTGGGCGCCCGCGCGAGGGTCGTTGCCCATTGGCTGAAACGCCGGGGCTTTGAAATCGCTCTTCACCTTCACGACTTCGAGCAGGGTGCCGAGGCGGCAGCCGCATAGGTTTTCCTGAAGGCTACCGTCACTTTCATGTCTTCGATTGCCGCCGCGCCTATCCCGTTTCATGAAGAGCCGATCTGAGCTTTCGGCAGGCGCGGCGATGAGATTGCGAGGGGCAGTGCTGTTGCGACCACCGGCACGATCAATGCGGACCACGCTGCCCCGTAGCCAAGATGATCGACCAGAAGGCCGAATATATAGGGGCCGATTGCCATGACACCCAGGCAGATCGTGGAAGCGAAGGCAATCGTAGACGCTATCGAACCTTTCGGTGCGCTTTCGGCGATCTGAAGAAGATAAAGCGGAAACCACCCGATCCCGAATATTCCCAGCACGACAAGCACGACGAGAATAATCGGCGTCGGGGCGCCGATGGGCAGAGCCGCGAGGATTGCGGCCGCGCCTGCGGCAATGACGGATACCAGACCGAAGGATTGCGTGCGAAGGCCGGGCCGGAAGCGGTCGCTGAGCCATGGCAGCAAAATCCGGCCAGGAATGCCCGCAAGCTGCGTTGCGGCAAACATGGACGATGCGGCAAAGAGGCCAAGTCGCAATCCATCCGCCATGAAGCCGATGACGTGTGCGGTGAGGGTGAATTGAAATGCCGACATGGCGATACCAAGCCGTAATACGGGCCAGAAGCTCGGATTCTGCCCGACCTCGCGGGCGAGTTTTGCCAGGGGAAGTGGGCGCTGGGTTTTTGCGGCCACATCGCCTCCCTCGCGATAGAGACCCCAGAAGAGTGCGGCGCCCATGACGGAAACACCGGCGCAGAGCCATGCTGCCGCATGCCATCCGTAACGAACCGCCATGAACGGGAGGAGGGCGGCCGCGATCATCGTTCCGAAAGGAACCGCAGCCTGCCGAAACCCTGTCGCTATGCCGCGTTTGGCAGGTGGGAACCAGCGCATGATCGCCCGCGTGCCGCCCGGTTGGACAGCGGCATAGGTGCCGCCCAGAAACGCGATGCACAAAAGCAGCGCCGGCAGGCTGTTTGCGAATGCCGCCGCGCAGGCCATCGCAAGCGCCATGCCGAGCATGGCAATGCCGACAATGCGGCGCTCGCCGTGAATATCGATGGCGCGGCCGAGCGTGAACATCGTCACGATCTGCACACCGTTCATGACGGTCACGGCCAGTGATGCGGATGCGAGGGAGATACCGAATGCTTCCCGCCAGAAGGGCACGAGGATGTAAATCCCCTGCGATACGAACGAGCCGGCGGTTTGCGTTGCGACCGCGACGGCAAGGACTGCCCAGATCCGGCGGTCGGCGACGGGCGTGGGCGAGGTCGAGGAAATCTGTGAAGACACGAAAAGCTCCTATCGAGAGTTTTCGTGCAATAGCGCTCGTGAGAACCCGATAGAATTGGGGGCTTGCGCATTTCAGCGATAACAGCTTGTTATGCTAAACATGCGCTCATTGGATCCCGAGGCCGTCGAGGCTTTCCTTCTCGTTGCCGAATTGCAGTCGTTCACACGGGTTGCAGGCGTGATGAACACGTCACAGGCGGCGATATCGCTGCGCCTGCGCCGGCTCGAGGACATGCTGGGGCATCGCCTCGTCGAACGGACGCCGCGCCGCGTGCGTTTGACGGCGGCCGGCGAACGTTTTCTGGAGCCCGCGCGGGCTTATGTTGCGGCCGGCCGGCGTGCGCTCGACGTCTTTGGGCAGGAGCCGACCCGCCTCGCGATCGGTTTCACGCATCATTTGATCGGGGCCGACCTGCCCCGGATACTCCGGGTGATCAGCGAGCGTGAGACGAGCGTTACGCTTCATCTGCGCACGGCCGGCACCAGGACCCTGCTTGAACTCTACGATGCCGGCGCGCTCGATGCGATCGTCGTGTTGCGGCATGACGACATTCGTCGCGATGGCGAGTTGCTGTTTCAGGAAAGCTTCGGCTGGTACTGCAGCGCGGATTTCGATCTGCCTTCGAACCTGCCGGTGCCGCTGGTGCTTCAACCGGAACCCTGCAATTTGCGAGCCATGGCCCTTCGGGCGCTGGAGGCGGCAGACATCGCCTGGCGCGAGGTGTTCGTCGGAACCGGGGCAACGGCGGTGGGAGCGGCTGCCGAAGCCGGGATCGGCGTCGCACTGCTGGCGCGAAGTGTGGCGCCTGCCGGTCTGCGGGAGGTGAGGGACGGCCTGCTCCCACAGCTTTCGAAACTGGACGTGGTGATGATTTCCGCGGTTACCGGCGATCACGCGAACGCCGTGCTGCGACGGATCACGCGGGCATTTCAGTCCCCTCGAATTTGAATTGCCTATTTTCGAATTTCATCTTCGACCGTGATTGAATCTCATTGGTAACCTTACTAACATGTTAGATGCATGCATTGGAGGTTCGCTCATTGGTAGAGAAAAAGAAGAAGGATGGTCGTAGCCTGAGAAATGCGGAGGGGCACGTCAATCAGAGAGACCGCGCCTATTCCAGTTTCACGGAGCACCTTCTTTCCCGCCAGCTTCGCCCCGGACAATTTGTTTCGCAACGGCAATTGGTCGAGCTTACCCAGTTGCCGCTTGCGGCGATCCGTGAGCTGATCCCGCGCCTTGAGGCCGAAGGGCTGCTGGTGACGGTTCCGCAGCGTGGCATGCAGATCGCCCAGGTCGATCTCAATCTGGTGCAGGATGCATTTCAGGTCAGGCTGTTTCTGGAAAAGGAGGCGGTCCAGATATTTGCGAGGCTGGTTAGCGATGAGACGCTCGAGGCGATCCGGCAGGAACATCTGGATATCATCGATGCCTGCAATGCCGAACCGGACGCCAATCACGTCTCCAGAGCCCTTGTGGACAGGGCGCAGGAACTGGATTCCCGATTTCATCACGGCATGATCGATTCCCTGCAGAACTCGATCCTCACCAATATCTACCGTGTGAACGCCATAAAAATCAGGCTGATCCGCCAGGCGCATACGCAGCTCAATCCTCCGCTCGTCCTGCCCACGATGTACGATCACCTGAACCTTCTCGATGCGATTGCCTCACGCGATCCGGCCGCTGCCGCCGCCGCGATGGAGCAGCACATTCACAATGCCAAAAACCGCGCGATCGCACGGTAGCGGCTCTTCTGGCGGGCCTTCCGGGCTGTTTCCCTATGCTTGGGGCAGCCACGCCAGAGCGTGACGTCCAATGAAACCGCTGCCGAATGCGTAAGGGCGCGGCAGGTGGAATGTCACTGCCAATCAAGGTAACATGTTAGCTATTGCGGCAGTGAAATTTTCCTGCTAGCTTCCGTCTGTCTTGAGGGAGGAGATGCGGTCGCGCAGCAAATCCGCGCCGACCGGGAGGGAGAGGTATGCGCCCGCATTCTCATCCGGGGGCGATACGTCATTGAGGAAAATAACCGAGATTTGGGAGGATATGATTGACATGAAATTTTTCAGAAACAGTCTGGCGGCCGCGTCAAAAGTGGCAGCCCTTGCATCATGTGTCGTTTTTACCGGTTCGATTGCGGGAGCCGCCGATTTCAACTGGCGTTCACAGGAAGGCCAGACAATAAATGTTCTTTTCACGAACCATCCCTGGCCGAATGCCATCAAGGATATGACCAGTGAATTTACGGAAAAGACCGGCATCAAGGTTCGCGTCGAGATTCTCAACGAAGACCCGATCCGCGCGCGTCTGTCGACGCTCATGCAGGCGAGGTCATCGGATGTCGATGCCTTCATTTCGCTGAAAATCCGTGAGGGCGCGGTCTACAACAAGGCTGGCTGGTATGCCGATCTCAACCCGTTGCTGAAGGATGCGAGCCTGACGTCGCCGGATTTTAATTTCGAGGATTTCGGCGAGGGGCTGCGCAAGAACGAGATTTTTGATGGCAAGCTGACCGGCGTGCCGATCAATGTCGAAGGTCCGCTGTTCTACTGGCGCAAGGATATCTTCGCCAAGTGCAACGTTCCTGAACCGCAATATCTCGAAGACATTCCCGCCGCCGCAAAAACAATCTCGGAATGCGACAAGTCGGTCAACGCCTGGACGGCGCGCGGCGTGCGCAATGCGATACCCTATCCGATGGCGTCTTTCGTCTTCAATCTTGGCGGCGACTTCAAGTCTGCGGACAAGACCAAGCCGGGCCTGTGCCAGGAAAAGACCATAGCCGGCCTGCAGATGTATGGCGATCTTCTGAAAACCTATGGCGCCGTCGGTGCTTCCAACCATTCTTTCCCGCAGGTCGTCGAGCTTCTCGGTCAGGGTAAGGTCGCCATGACGCATGAGTCCTCCAACGAATTCTCCAATATCGTCAAATTCCCCGGCCGCGCTGAAGATCTTGCCATCAAGGTGCTGCCGCCCGGCAAGGAAACCGGCATTTCCAAGCCCGTCGCCTTCGGCTGGGGTCTGTCGATGTCGAATTTCTCCAAACGCAAGGAGGCCACCTGGCTGTTCATGCAATGGGCGACGTCGCCGGAGATCGAGGCCCGTCTCATTCAGGCCGGTGTCGCGCCGCCACGCAGCTCGGTCTTTGACGGTGCGGATATGAAAAAATTCACCGACGAATTGCCGATCCGCAAGAGCTGGGCCGACGCCATCAGGCAGATCAGCAAAACCGGCACCGGCGACTACGCATCGCCGACCGACAAGGTGCCGCAGACCCGCGAGATCATCGGCAAGGTGGTTCAGGATTATCTGCTCGGCAACAATACGATCAAGGATGGCGCCTGCGAGGCGGACAAGGCCCTGCTCGCCCTGCAATAATTCGCCGGCTTCAGGAATTCCTCCCGGGAAATCCGGTTCCGTGCTGCAAAGTCCGGAGCCGGATCCCCGGCGGGAAATATTGCTCTCCCCAATCGTTGCACAGGCCGCCGGTCAGTTTCACGGCGTGCGGCCTGGCGCGGCTTGGGGCAAGCAATTGCAGACACAAATATCATTTTCATGAGGGATCCCCGTGTGATGACCGCTCCGATGCCTTCCCGCATCTCCGGCCCCGGCCAGACCGTTCTTTCCTTTCGCTGGATGATGGCGCCCGCCGTGGCATTCGTCGGCTTGATGATCGTTTTCCCCATTCTTTATGCGATCTGGATTTCGCTGCGCGAAAACTCGCTCGGCATGGATGATCGCTTCGTCGGTCTTGCGAATTATCTCGAGCTGCTTTCCGACGGGGAATTTCACAACGCCTTCATTCTGACATGGGTGCTTTATGGACTCGCGCTCGCCATGCAGATGGTGATCGGCACCTGGCTCGGTTTCACCCTCAACCGGGTGCGTAGCGCGCGCAATCTCGTTCGCACGGTGGCTGTCATGCCCTTCATGATGCCGCCGGTGGTCGTGGGCATGATGGCTATCGTCATTCTCGACCCGGCCGTCGGCGTTGCGAACTGGCTGCTCGGGGAGGTGGGGATCGGCCCGAGCCTCTGGCTCGCCGATCCAAAGTGGGTCCTTCTGACGGTTGCCGCCGTCGACACATGGCAATGGTCGCCGCTGATCGGACTTCTGGTTCTGGGCGGCCTTCAATCCCTGCCGACGAAGGTGTTCGAGGCGGCGGAGATCGATGGCGTCATCGGCTGGAAGAGGCTCGTTCACATCACCCTGCCGTTGCTTGCACCGACGCTGCTGTCCGCCGCGATCCTGCGGTCGGTCGACCTGCTGCGTTTCTTCGACGTGATCTATATCACCACGCGCGGCGGGCCGGGCAATGCGTCGACCACGCTCAATATCTATGCCTACCAGCAGGGCTTCGAGTTTTCCCGTTTCGGCTATGCCTCGGCCGGCATGATCACGCTCGCGGCCGTCGTCATGGTCACCGTCGTCGCCTTTTCCCGGCTGCGACAGGCCGTCACCTGGTAAATCGAGGAGGAATTTTCATGCACGAACACGAGGCATATCAGCCTTCCCTTGCCGAAAGACTGCGCGGCGGCCTCAGCACCGCCATTCTGGTCATCGCCGCGATCACCCCGATCCTCTGGATGATCCTGTCGTCCTTCAAGGATCGTTACGAGGTGACGAAGCTGCCGCCGAGCCTCTTTTTCACACCCACCCTGGACAATTACCGGCAGCTTTTCGAGCGCACGGAGTTTCTGTCCAATACGCTGAATTCGCTCATCGTTTCCACTGGCGCGACATTGCTCGGCATACTGCTCGCATTTCCGGCGGCCTTTGCCGTCTCCTGGCATCGCACCACATGGCCTGCGACACTGGCGCTGTTTTCACGCATGGCGCCGGGCACGCTGTTCCTGCTGCCCTGGTTCATCATCTTTTCCGAACTCGGGCTTGTCGGTTCCTACACGGTGTTGATCCTGACCCATGCCGTCATCGCCATGCCGGTCGCCCTGTGGACGATGCTGCCCTATTTCGACGCCATGCCGCGCGAACTGGTGGAAGCCGCCCAGATGGACGGTTGCCGTCCGCTGTCGGTGCTCTGGCGCATCGTTCTTCCGGTGGTCATGCCCGGTGTGGTGGTGTCATCCATTCTCTGCTTCATCTTCACCTGGAACTATTTCCTGTTCGCTCTGGCGCTCTCCGGCTTCGACACCAAGACCGCCATCGTCGCGTCGTTCAATTTCATCGGTGAGGGCGTCACCAACTGGGGCGCGCTGATGGCCGCCGCAACCATGATCGCTCTTCCGCCGCTCATTCTTACCCTGCTCGTCCAGCGCCGCCTTGTCGCGGGTCTGTCCGCAGGGGCAGTCAAAGGATAATTCCATGGCCACTCTTTCCATTCAGAACGTCGTCAAGGCTTACGGCGCGCACCGTGTCATCCATGGCCTCTCCTTCGATATTGTCGATGGCGAATTCATTGTCTTCGTCGGTCCTTCCGGCTGCGGAAAATCGACGCTGCTGCGCATGATTGCCGGCCTGGAGAATTTTCAGGAGGGTTCGATCTCCATTGACGGAACGGTCGTCAACAGGCTTCGTCCCTGGGAGCGGGATGTTGCGATGGTGTTTCAGGAATATGCGCTTTATCCGCATATGACCGTGGAAAAGAACATCGGCTTTGCCCTGCGGATGAACGGTGTGCCGGAAGCGCAGGTGAAGCAGCGCGTCGAAGACGTGTCGCGCACCCTGCAGCTTACCCATCTGCTGAAGCGACGCCCGCGCGAACTTTCCGGTGGCCAGCGCCAGCGTGTGGCGATGGGGCGCGCCATGGTGCGCGGACCGAAGGTTTTTCTCTTCGATGAGCCGCTATCCAATCTCGACGCCCAGCTGCGTGTCGATCTGCGTGCGGAAATCAAGCAGCTCCACCAGCGGCTCGGCAGCACCATGATCTATGTCACCCACGATCAGGTGGAAGCCATGACCATGGCCGACCGTATCGTCGTGCTGAAGGATGGTCACATCCAGCAGATCGGTGCGCCGGAGGAGCTTTACCGCAACCCGAGAACCCGTTTCGTCGCCGGTTTTATCGGGGCGCCGGCCATGAATTTCCTGCCCGTGCAGCTTTCGAAGGGGGTCGCAACCCTGCCGGATGGCACGCGCATCCCCATTTCGGTCGAACGCCGGGACTATGAAGGTGCAGCGGAACTCGGCGTGCGGCCAGAACATCTTTCGCTGGATTCGGCCCATCGGGCCTCGTCGTCCGCCACGATTTCCGGTCCCGTTCAACTGATCGAACCATTGGGGGCGGACACGCTCGCCTTGCTGGATATTGCCGGCAACCGGCTGAATTGCCGCCTGCCGGGCGATATGGCGCCTGCGCCGGGCGAAATCCTGACCGTCAGTTTCGATCCCGATCGCTGCGTTCTGTTCGATCAGGCCGGCGCACGTATTTAATTCCGATTTTCCGAGAGACACTGCAATGAGCAAGACCGTACTGGTAACGGCAACGAATTATTCCCGCTATTGCGCGGACGCCAAGGCGATGCTGGAGGCGGAAGGTATCGAGGTCGTTGAAAACGGCTTCGGGCGGCCGATGACATTTGACGAATTATCGGCAAGACTTGGCGAAGTCGATGCCGTTATCGCCGGTGTCGATACCTGGAACGACCGTGTTTTCGACCTTGCCCCGCGACTGAAGGCGATTGCGCGTTTTGGTGTCGGTGTCGATAATATCGATATCGATGCGGCCCACCGGCATGGCATCGCGGTGACGAATGCGCCGGGCGGCAATGCCAATGCGGTGGCCGAGCTGACGCTCGGGCTGATCCTTTCGGCAATGCGTCGGATACCCTATCTGCACGATGCCTTGCGCGGTGGCGCATGGGACCGTTTCGTCGGGCAGGAACTGATCGGCCGCCGCGTTGGCCTCCTAGGTTTCGGTAACATCGCCCGCAAGATCGCGCGCAAGCTCTCCGGTTTCGATGTGGAGGTGATCGCTTACGACAAGTTTCCCGACCAGGCTGCCGCAACGAAGCTTGGCGTGCGGATGTGCGAGATGGATGAGGTGCTTTCGTCTTCAGACATTCTCGTGATGATGATGCCAAGCCTGCCAGAGACACGCCGTCTCATGGATGCCGGCCGTTTTGCCCGGATGAAACCCGGCTCGATCTTCATAAACACGGCGCGTGGCGCCCTTGTGGATGAGAAGGCGCTTTACGACGCCATCGTCAGCGGCCATCTTCAGGCGGCGGCGATCGATGTCTATGAGATGGAGCCTGCCTTGCCCGATAATCCGCTCTTTACGCTGCCGCAGATCGTCACCACGCCGCATACGGCAGCGGAAACCTACGAAACCTACACCTCCATCGGCCGGATTACCGCCGAGGCCGTGATCGATGTGCTCGCGAACCGCCAGCCACGCAACCAGCTCTGATCCACGCCGGCAAGGCTTCCGCATCGGAATGCCGGAACCACATATGTTTGACAGGACGAAAACAATGACCAAGCGTATCGAAGGCATCATTCCCGTGATGATTACCCCCTTCAGGGGCGGCAAGATAGATTTCGAGGGCGTCGCCAATCTCGTGGAATGGTACATCGCCAATGGATCGGACGCGCTGTTTGCCGTTTGCCAGTCTTCTGAAATGATGTTCCTCACCCTTGAGGAGCGCGTGGAACTGGCTGCTTTTGTTAAGAAAGCCGCCGCCGGCCGTATTCCCGTCATTGCCTCGGGCCATATCAGCGAGGCGCTTGAAGATCAGCAGAAAGAGCTCAATGCCATCGCGCAGACGGGTGTTGACGGTATGGTGCTTGTCACCAACCGGCTGGATGCCCGGCAGGAGGGCGGCTCGAAGTTCCTCGACGATCTCGGCTGGCTCCTCGAGCGTCTGCCTTCCGACCTGCCGCTTGGTCTCTACGAATGCCCGGCTCCCTATCGCCGTCTCATGACCGATGCCGAAATTTCCTTCTGCGCCAATAGCGGTCGTTTCGTTATCCTCAAGGATGTCTCCTGTGATCTTGAAACGGTCAAGCGGCGTGTAGCGCTCACCGCGAATACGCCGCTTGCCATCGTCAACGCCAATGCGGCGATTGCATTCGACGCCATGAAAGCGGGATCGCGCGGTTTCACCGGGGTCTTCACCAATTTCCATCCCGATCTCTACAAATGGCTGCTGACGGAAGCCGGCCGGCAACCGGACCTGGCTGACGAGCTGTCGGTCTATCTGGCGCTCGCCGCCATGGCGGAGCCCATGGGTTATCCCAAACTGGCGAAACTCTACCACCAGCGCCTCGGCACCATAAGCGACATCGAAAGCCGCGCGGTGACGTTCGATATTCAGGAGCGTTTCTGGGCGATAGAGGCTCTTCTGGACAAGATCATGCAGGGCACGGAGGAATTCCGGCGGCGCATATCCAGATAGCGGCGTCCCCTGTCATCAACAGGGAGGCCAATGGGGAAAACAGTTCTGCCGGCCATGGCATGTCATGCCCAGCCTTTCAGCGCCCGCCCGGAATAATAGCTGGGCGTGGTGGCGCGGTAGATCGGTATGCTGGCGGCGCCGAGATGAGGCAAGTCGCTCATGATCGATTTGCGTATTTCCGGCGGCTCGACGAAAAAATCCTCGCCGAGTATTTCCAGAGAACCGATACGCCGCACGATATGTTCGAGAATCCAGTCCGGCAGCGATCCACCGAAAATGATGGCTGCCGGATCCATCGTGCGGGCGACCGTCAGTGAAAGCAGGCGAAGCTGATCCGTTGCCCGCTCCAGCCACGACACCACGGCGGGATGGTCGGCATAACTCTCGTCAATGTCCTTCAGGCGTCGAATGCCGATGCCTTGAGCAGCCAGAGTGTCGCGCAGGTCCTGTCCCGAGGGGCGGGGATGGGACTTCGGAAACAGTCCGCCGAACTCGCCGGCATTGCCATTGGTGCCGCGATAGAGATGGCGCTGCACCACCAGGGCGCCACCGATGCCATATGTCAGCCAGATCATCGCGAAATTGCGGATATTGCGGCCTGCACCGTAATAGAGCTCGGAAAGAATGACGGTATTGCCGTCATTTTCGTGAAAGACCGGGAAGTCGAAATAGGGCTGGAAGTCCTTCTCGACGTCGATGTCGCGCCAGCTTTCGAACTGCTTGATGCGGAAGACATGGCCGCGATCCCGCTTGAAATGGCCGGGAAAGCTGATGCCGCAGCCTAGCACATCTTTCTTTCTTATTTTCGCTTTTTCAAGCACTTGCCGGGCGGCCGCCTCGGCCATCTCCATAATATGCTCGAAACTGTGCCCTTCCAGTTCCGATCTGATTTCCTGCCTTATCGTGCCGTTGAGATCGGCCACGCAGACACGCAGATCGTCTGGATTGAAGTAGACCCCCAGCGTGAAAAGCCCGTTCGGGTTGATTTCGATGGCGGTGGAGGGTTTCCCCCGTTTGCCGTCATTGCGGGCCTCCTCCGCTTCGACGATGAGGCCGGATTCCAGGAGATTGGCCGTCAGGCGGGTAAGGGTCGGTGCGGAAACATCCATCTCCCGCGCCAGCTCGATACGCGACATGCCTCCCTTGCCGCGCAAAATCTCGAGCAGCCGCCGCTCATTGTAGCCGAGATCGATCAAACAAGTCTCCCCGCGAGAAGTTACGCCGGATGATTAGCGCAAATCGTGCGATTGTACACCTCGTTTTGCCGGAAAACCTGCCGTTGAGATTGAAGGCGTGTAAGTGAAAATCATAAAAAATTATTTCTTTTCAATTGGATATTTTATTTTCGTATTCAAAATAAATTCCGGCTTGACTAATTAATTTACGTAAAGAAAATAAATAATAGGCAGCGGGTGGCGACAGGCAAAATCAAAAAGAAATCATGTCGCAGGGCCGGTCTGTCAGGGAACAAAAAAACGGAGCCCCCTTATGCGTAAATCATGCACTATTTTCGCGCGCCTTTTTGCCGGCGCCACTTTCCTTGCCAGCGCGGCTTTCGCTCATGCCGAAGGTACCGTCGTGGTCTATTCCGCTGCCCCGCAGCAGCTCATGGACGAATTGCTGCCCATGTTCGAAAAGAAAACCGGCACCAAGGTCGAGCTTGTCAAAGCCGGGTCCGGCGAGCTGATGAACCGCATCAAGGCGGAGAGCGGCAAGGCGGCGGGCGATGTGATCTGGAGCGTCGACGGAACGGTTATCGATTTCTCCGCCGACCTTTTCGAGCCATACAAGCCGGTTGAGGCTGCATCGATCAACCCAGCCTTTTCACCGAGCGCGAACTGGGTGCCTTTCACGGCTGTCGTCACGGCCTTTATCGTCAATAAGGAGGCCCTGAAAGGCGCTCCCGTTCCGACGTCCTGGGCCGATCTTGCGAAGCCGGAATATAAGGGTCTGATTTCGTCGGCCCGCGCCGATCAGTCCGGCTCGGCCTATATTCAGATGGCGACGGTATTGCAGGATTTCGACAGCGAGGAAAAAGGCTGGGAAATTTATACCGGCATTCTCGGCAACTCGGTTCTTTCCACCTCTTCAGGCGCGGTGCCGCGTTTCGTCAACGATGGCGAACAGGCCGTTGGCATTACGCTGGAAGATGCCGCGCTGCGTTACAAGCTCGGCAGCGCGCCGGTCGAAATCGTTTATCCGAAAGAGGGTACGGCAATCGCGCCTGACGGCATGGCGCTCGTGAAGGGAGCGCCGAATGCCGGCAATGGCAAGGCCTTCATCGATTTCATCGTCTCCAAGGAAGCGCAGGAAATCGTGGTGAAGGCGGGTCGTCGCTCGGTTCGAACCGATGTCCCCGCCAATCCGGCACTCGTTCCGCTTTCCGATGTTCCAGACGCGAAATACGATTTCAAATGGGCTGCGGACAACCGCGCGCGCCTGATGGAAAAGTGGAACGAGACATTGCTCGACGTTCAGTAAGATAATTGCCGGGGACGGCGCAGAAGCGGCCGTCCCCCTTTATCCCATTCACAATTCGCTTTCGTTTTGTCCAGCGTGGTCACTGGCCGTGCAGGATCTGTCATGGAGCAGCACATGGCCGCCGTGGAAATCACCAGCATCAAGAAGAGTTACCGGGATGTCGTTGCCCTCTCCGACATCAATATCTCCATCCCCTCGGGATCGTTTTTTACGCTTCTCGGTCCGAGCGGATGCGGCAAGACGACCCTCCTGCGCACGATCGCCGGGTTTCATCAGCAGGATAGCGGCAGTATCAGCATCGAAAGACAGGCGATCGAACATGTGCCTGCGCATAAGCGCGATGTCGGCATGGTCTTTCAGGATTATGCGGTCTTTCCGCATATTTCCGTATTCGACAACATCGCCTTCGGTTTGAAGCAGCGCAAGGCATCTTCCACCGAGATTCGCGAACGCGTCGGCAAGATTCTCGACATCGTGCAGCTCGCTCCCTACGCCAAGCGCATGCCGCATGAATTATCCGGCGGTCAGCAGCAGCGTGTCGGTCTGGCGCGTGCGCTCGTCATCAATCCGAAAGTGTTGTTGATGGACGAGCCCCTATCCAACCTCGATGCGAAACTGCGCGTGGATCTGCGGCGCGAGCTGCGCGAAATCCAGCAGGCCATGAACATTACCACGGTTTATGTGACCCACGATCAGGAGGAGGCGCTTGCCATGTCCGATCTGGTCTGTGTGATGTATGGCGGCGTCATCCAGCAGGCCGCAGCGCCCTGGGAGGTCTATAACAACCCCGCCAACCGTTTCGTCGCCTCCTTCGTCGGGGCAAACAACTTCCTGACGCTGGATCGTTCGGGTGGGCGGACATCCATTTCCGGGCACAAAGTGGGGCTGCCGCAGGTCGACGCCATTGCGCCGCAACGAACGGTCGTTGCCGCCATCCGTCCTGAGGCGATTACCGTCGGCTCGCCTGCGACCGAAGATGAACGCCGTATCGAACTGCCTGTCACCATAAGGCAGGTCAGCTTCACCGGCCGCGAGATGAATGTTGCCGCGGTGCTGTCGTCGGGAGAGGAAATCGAGGCGATCACCAAGCCGTCGCCCGATATCATCGCCCTTCAGCCCGGCCAGAAAACGGTTTTCTCCTGGTCTGCGGGCGATACCAAACTCTTCGGTGAGGGCGTTACCGGGGAGCGCCTGTCATGACGGATATGACCGCGACCGCAACCACGGGCGGCTTCCGCCTGAGACTGCCGGGCTTCTGGACCAGCGTGACGGCATTTGCCGTTGTCATACTGGCGATCTTTTTGATCCTGCCCATTTTCAGCGTGTTCTTCATCAGCTTCTTCGACGCCAAGACGGGTGATTTCGGTTTCGGCAACTATGCTCAGGTGCTGACGCGGCGTTTTTATACCGTGGCATTGTGGAACACGCTTGTCATCGGCGTGCTCGGCATGTTGGGGGCCTGCCTGCTTGGTATTCCGCTTGCCTTCTGCACCTCGCGTTACCGCATCAAGGGCCGTACCTTCATTGCCACCTTCGCGGTGCTGGTTCTGTGCGCGCCGCCCTTCATCGGCGCCTATGCCTGGATCATGCTGTTCGGCGCCAACGGTGCGGTCACCAATCTCCTGTCTTTCGCCGGCATTTCATTGCCGACCATCTACGGGATACCGGGCATCGTGATGGTCTTCAGCCTGAAGTTCTTTCCCTATATCTTTCTAATGACGGAAAATGCGCTGAACACCATCAACAAATCCTATGAGGATGCGGCGGAAAACCTCGGCTGCACGGCGTTCGAACGCTTCCGCAAGATCACCTTGCCGCTGGTCTTTCCGGCAGTCAGCACCGGCGCGATCATCTGCTTCGTATTGTCCATCGCAGACTTCGGAACTCCGGCAATCCTCGGCAAGGGCATCAGGACGCTCTCGACCATTGCCTATGCGCAATATACCTCCGAAATGGCCGGCACGCCGACCATGGCAGTCACGATTTCCATGGTGATGATTGCGATTTCCATGGCAGCACTTCTGTTGCAGCGGCACATTCTCGCCAAGCGCCGTTATGCCAGCTCATTGACGAACCGGCCGGTAAAGCGCTCCATGCGCCCGCTGAAATCTTTCATCGTGCACGGTTTCTGCTATCTGGTCGTCTTTGTCGCCATGCTGCCGTCCCTTACGGTCATTTACACATCGTTCCTCGCAACGAACGGCCCCGTCTTCACAGGCGGTTTCGGGTTGGACAGCTATGCCCGCATTCTTCGCGATTCACCGCAGGCGATTGCCAACAGCTTCACCTTTGCGATTGCCGCCGTGGTGTTGATCGCCATCGTTTCCGGCCTGCTGTCTTTCATCGTGGTCAGGCGGGACAATGCAGTCTCGGGCTCGCTCGATCTTCTGCTGATGGTTCCCTATCTGATACCCGGCGTCGTCATGGCGATCGGCTACGTCACGACGTTCCGTTATCCGCCTTTTGACATTACCGGCACGGCACTCATCATCATCCTGCTGGTGTTTATCCGCCGCCTGCCTTACGGCGTCCGCTCCACGACCTCGATCCTGCGGCAGATCAAGCCTTCCATCGAGGAGGCCGCGGTCAATCTCGGCGCTTCGCCGGCAAAGACGTTCATATCGGTGACGGTGCCGCTGATGTTGCCGGGGCTCATCATCGGTTCCTTGATGAGCTTCATCACCGCCATCAACGAATTGTCCTCGACGCTGATCCTTTACACGGCGCGGACGATTACGATGCCCGTGCTGATCTATATTCAGGTGATTGACGGCGAGTTCGGCACGGCCGCGGCTCTTTCCACCTTACTTCTCGTCAGCACCGGACTTTGCGTCTTCGTCGTCTTCCGGCTTTCGGAAGACAAGGAAGCCTCTTTCGTCTGAAACCATCAAATATCATTCAAAACTGCAGCAGCGGCGACCCATGTGTCGCCGCCAGCCTCCCTCTGCAAGGACACCAGAAAGATGAATATCGCGAGCTTTTCGCAATCGAAATACAAGAACGCCGCAAAGCCGGGGGACGATGTGGCGCTTCTCATTCCCGGACGGGTTCTGGCCGTTTTCGACGGCGCGACCGACCCGACCGGAGCAAGTTACAGCGGGCTGAGTTCCGGCCGCATCGCGGCCCTTGCCGCCGCCAATGCCGTGGCTGAGATGAGCCTTGACGGCAGGCTGGAAACACTCGCCGCGCCCGCGCTTTTTCAGAATATCAGCGATATCCTGAAAAAGGAGGCGCAGCGCATCAATGCCGGCCATCCGCCATCGACCACATTGGCGATCATGGCGGATATGGGCGACAGCTTCCGCCTGCTGCTTGCCGGCGATTCCGGCGTCAGGATCAATGGCACCCGTCTGTTTCAGCACACAAAGCTGATCGATACGGTAAGCACTTCGGCGCGTATATTCGTGTTCAAACAGCTTCTCGCCGCCATCGGCGATGGCGATGCGGCCGAGGCGCGCACGCGCGCGACGATCTTCTCAGGCCTGCGTTCGGCTGTCGCAAACGGTATCATGACGGCGCGGGATGCGGAAAATGTCGTTATTGCCGCGGCCGGGATGAGCGGCCTTGAGAACGACATTGAAACGGTCGAGGAATTCCTGATGGGTGGAATCCGCGTCCAGCCGCAATTCGCAAACCGGCACGGGCATGTACTGGGTTACGCCTCGGTGAATGGCGGAACCGTCATGCAGGAGGGGACGGTTGACGTCCGCATCGCCAAAGACGGGCTCTCGAGCGTTGAAATATTCTCCGACGGCTATTTGTCCCTGCCGGCGGGGACGGATGTTGCGGCCTGGGAAGCGGAATTCGCGCGTGTCGAGGCGGCGGATTTTCACAAGCTGCGTGAGTATCCGTCCGTCAAAGGTTCGACAACGGCGGAATTCAGCGATGACAGGACCGTCATTTGCCTCAAACTGGTTCAAGGGTAGTCCAGTTTACGAACCTCATGTGAGCCGGCCGACATCGCATATCGATGTCGGCGTCATTCGCGGTCGGTCAGCTTGAGATGTTTGCTGACGGAGACGGCCATGCCGCGCCGGCTGACGCCAAGCTTCGCATAGATGTTCTTCAGGTGGAATTTCACGGTTGCTTCCGAAAGGCCGAGATCGCGGGCCATTTCCTTGTTGCTGCGGCCTTCGGAGAGAAGTTTCAAAACGGTGGTTTCCCGCCCGCTCAGCAGTCCGGCGGCATGTGTTGTGCCGTCGTCATTGCCGCCCAGCGGCATCACCGTACGTGGCTGACGGCCAAGGCCGTGTCCGACGATGCGGCTCATGAATTCCACCGCGTTCGGGCTGAATACCTTCAGCCCGAAACGGCGCACGATGGCGCGCAATGTGGTGGCAAGATCGTGCCCCTCATCGGTAAAGAGCTGCGTCGCCTCGTGAGCGCGGGCAAGGGCGATGGCCGATTGCAGATAGGCGAAGGCCTGTTGTTGCCGGCCTGCTTTCCACGATGCCTGTACCGCCATGATTTCGGCCAGCATGCGGTGATAGGCGCGGCCGGACGCCTTGGCGGAAAGGATCAGGGCTTCGAGCCTTAGCAATGCCTGCAGCGCCTGCCCCTGCGCAAGCGCAAACCGGGCGCTGGCGATGTCGAAATCATAGGCCTCGCGCCAGGTCCAGTTGCCGGGACCGCCCGCCTGTTTCAGGGTTTCCACCCGTTCCATCGCCTGCGTCGCCGACTCGATCATGCCGGCCCTGACGAGCAGATCGACACGCATGATCGCAGCCGCGGTCTTCAGGCGGGGCAGGTTGCGCTCCACCGCCACTTCCTCCGCCTTGTCGATTGCGGCAGCGGCGGCGTCGAAACCGCTGACCTGAAGACGGCTGCGGGCCAGCAGCCAGAACAGGCGCATGAAAAGGTCGACCCAGCTTTCGCCGCGTATCAGCGGCTCCACGCATTCCGTCAGCGTCTGCTCGACGTGAAGCACCTCACCCTGCTGATAAAGCACGTCGGCAGTTGCGAGGCGGACGATGGCGAGCAGATTCCGGTCCGTCCAGTGCACCCGTTCCACCAGTTCCTCGGCCTCCCGGCAAAACTGCAGGGCGGCGGAAAATTCACCGGTCAGCGTGCTGACGAGGCCGAGGTGGATGAGCATGAAGACCTGGGCATAGGGCGTTTTTTCCTCGCGGTAATATCCGAGCGCCTTCAGCGCCGCCCGCCGCGCCTCCTCAAGCTCGCCGGTCCGGGTGTAAATGATGCAGAGGTGGTTGAAGAGCCAGGCCAGTTCCCACGTGGCATGCGGCGGCAGGGCGGCGGCGGCCCGTTCCAGCCGTTGCGCCTCGGCAGCGCTCATGCGGCGGTCTTCATAAACATCGATCAGGCTGTCGATATGGTCGAGGACGCTACGGTCGACGGCGGCAAGTGCGGCAGCGGACCATTCGCCGTTTTCTTTCAGAATATCGAGCCGTTCGCGCCCGGCCGCCGCGTTGCCGCGCTTGGAGAGCACCACGGCATAACAGACCATCAGGCCGGGCGACGCATGCAGGATTTCCGGCGGAAAATTATCGATGAGGTGCTCCAGCACCTGATGCCCAGCCCGCAGGAAAATATCGACACCGCCGGCCTTGCCGATGATTTCTTCCGCCATATGGAAATCGCCGCTCTGGGCGGCGTGGGAAACGGCGCGTTCCAGATGGGCGCGGGTTGCAAACCAGAGGGCGGCCTGGCGATGCAACGCCTTCTTTTCCGTTTCCGAAACGAAGGCGGTGTCCCGTTCGAGGCAGGTGCGAAGCACGGGGTGCAGGGAGAGCCAGCCATTCGGCCCGTTTTCGATAATGGGATGCATGGCCTCCAGCATGGCCAGATCCTCTTCCGTCAAGCCGGGCAAACCGAGGTCGGAGGCGAGATCAAGACGAAATTCCGAGAAAGGCGACAATCGGCGCAGGGTGGACAGGAGCGCCGGAGAAAGCCGGTTGATGACGGTTTCGCGCGTGTAGTCCATCAAATCGGCATGGGTCCCGGCGAGCAACAGGCGCCGCTCTTCTTCCGTCGGGCCTCCGGTCACGATGCCGGTGGCGAGTTGCGCCAGCGCTGGCCAGCCACGGGTGATTTCCATCAGGGGATCGACAAGCGCCGCCATCGCGCCACGGGCCAGAAGCCGCCGCAGGTCGGATCGCCCGAATTCGAGCTCTCGCGCCGTCACCTCCGTCAATACCCCGCGTGCCTTCAGCCGGGCAAGCGGCAATTGCGCGGGAGAACAGGACGAGCAGGCGATACGGAGCGTATCGGGCGCGGAAAGAATGAGCTGCTCCAGAAGCCGGTATCGGCTGCCGGTGTCGATTTCGTCGACATTGTCGATGAAAAGAATGGTCAGGCCCTCGCGCCGCGCCACCGCTTCCATGGCGTCCGTCATCGCATCCTGCGTGTCCGCCATTGCGGCAAGGCCAAGCGATTGACGCAATTCACCGACGAAACGCTCAGGCGATGCAATGCCCGACGCGTTGAGCCAGGAGCAATGGGAAACCGCCGTATCGCGCATGCCCGGCAAAGTGAGGGTGCCGTCCACCAGACGTTCATAGGCCGCTTTCATCAGGGCGGTCTTGCCGAAACCGGGCGGGGCGCGAAGAACGACGATCTGTCTGGAAAGCCCTGCGGCCAGCTTGGAGAGCAGATAGGGTCTTTCGATGCCTGAAAAAAGCATGCGCGGCGGGCTGAAGCGCAACCCGGCGCCGGTAAAGGTTCTTACGGCATGCAACGGCTTTTCACGCAAGACACGGCTCGGCATCGGTCCTCTTTCGTCACTGAACGACCGGCCCCAGCCGGAATGATGTCCGGAAAGGGCAGGGCATTATCAGCGCCTGATGCCGGGCGTTCGTCAAGAGCCGAGTGGCCGGTAGGCTTGCGGCAGGCCGAAGGCGGCGGGACCGAAGACGGCCAGCGCTTCCGGCGTGCGCATGATGGGCGGCACACGCACGGCAAGCACGTTCACGCGTTGTCCATAACGCAGCCTCTCGGTGGTGATGGCTTCGGCCGTGTCGATGTCGAGCACGGTGATGAGATCGGGGACGATCGCCAGCACGCGTCCGCCTTCTTCCTCCGCCACGAGGTTTTCGTTCTGGATGCGGATTTTGACTTTCGGTTTCGAGGTGTCGAAGGGTTCGATGGTGGCAATCCCGACCGACCAGCCGTTTTCCTCCTTGCGGGCGACATCGCAAACCTTGCCGGAGGTGATGATTTCGGCATGGCCGTAATGCGTGCCCGCAAAAAAATCGACAAGCGCCCTGACCGGGTCGAGATGCCCTGCGGCAGCCTCGCGCAGGGTCCGGCCAATGCCGATGGCAAGCGACATGGTGGCGGGCACCGAAACGCGTTTAGCCGTTTCGCCATCCATGCCGTAATTGACGATATAGGCCTGCCCGCCCATGCGGATGGTCACGCCACGGGCCAGCCACTCGGCCTTGGCGGCGTCTTCGGTCTCGATCAGCACGCGGTTGCCGCGTTCGTCGGCCACCGCCACCGGGCTTGCCGGCACGCCGTAGACGTTGAAGGTTTCCATTTCAAGCTGCGGGAAGGCACGGCCCATGCCGTCCGCATCGATGACGGGCACGCGCTTTTTGGCCGCCAGCACGATGGGTATCATGGAATTGATGCCGCCCGCCTCGAAGGGAATGATGGCGCCGACATCGATGCCGGTGTGATCCTCATAGGTTTCAAGCGCAAGGTCGCCCTCTTCGCCGGATGGGATTTTTTCGATGAGGATGGTGGGCGCTCCCATCGCGCCGCAGGCGACGACGGCTGCGCCATCGGGCACCGCGTCGAGCGCGATCAGATCGACCGGTCCGTATTTTTCGATGGCGGCCTTGGCCAGAAGCTTGCCGATATAGGGATCGCCGCCGCCGCCGGTGCCGAGAACGGCCGCGCCGACGGCCAGATCGTCTATGTCCTGCTCCGTGATGATTGCCATGTCAGTCGATCTCCTCGATGGAGGTAAAGGGTTCCTTCAGGCCGAAGCAGGCCGGGCCGAAGACGTTCAGGGCTTCCGGGGTGCGCATGATCTCGGGCACGGAGACGGCGACCACGGTGACGCGCTGGCCGTAACGCAGGTTTTCGCTGGTGATTGGTTCGGCGGTTTCCGTGTTCATGATCGAGATCAGGTCCGGCACGATGGCTCTTACCCTGCCATCCTGCCTGGCGATCAGGTTCTCGTTCTGGATTTCGATTTCCATCTGCGACGTGAATGGCGCGACGGCTTCGATGCGGGCACGGCCAATGGTGAAACCGGCTTTGGTTTCGCGCATCACATCGACGATCTTTCCCTGAAAGATGACGCGACCGTAACGGTAAAGCGTGGATGGCAGGAAACCGAGAAGCGCCTCAATGGGATTGATGTGGTCCTCCTGCGCCTTGCGCAACACCTTGCCGATGTGGATCGCCAGTGTCAGCGTATTGGGAATGGCGGTGCGCTTCACCTCCGCGCCGCTCATGGCATATTCGGCAATATAGGCGCAGCCGCCCATGCGAATGGCGACGGCGCGGGAGAGCCATTCCATCTGCCTGTTGTCGACGGCCTCGATCAGCGCGCAATCACCCCACTCGTTGCTCACCGCCATGGGGGAGCCGGATATGCCGTAAACGCCGAATGTCTCCATTTCCAGAAACGGAAAGGCGCGCCCCATACCGTCGGCATCGACGATGGGCAGACCGAGCCGGGCGCCAACGACCAGCGGAATGGTGGAATTGATGCCGCCTATCTCAATCGGCATGGTGTAGCCGGCTTTTTTGCCGAGCCTTTTCTCAAGGCGACGGAGCGAGAAGATGGCCTCTTCGCCAGACGGGATTTTCTCCACCAGCACGGTCGGCGCACCCATCATGGCTGTCGGGATGACGAGGCTGTCGTCCGGCAATTCACTGGGGTCGATCAACTCGACCTCGCAGCCTTCGTCCAGGCATTGCTGTACCATCATGCGCCCGACATAGGGATCGCCGCCGCCGCCGGTTCCGAGAAAAGCCGCGCCGACGGCAAGATCGGCAAGATGTTCGCGTGTGAGTTTCATCGCCATGTCCTCAACCGATCACCAGGTCGCCGACCGCCTTGACGCGGATGCGGGTGGCGCTGCCAGGCAGATAGGCAAGCGGCACTTCCTCGATGTCCATGATCTTGACGGAGGCGGCTGCCGCCCCTGCCTTCACCGCGCGTTCCGAAGCCTCGGCCTTTGCGCTTGCCAGAACGGCGTCACGCGAGGTGCCTTCCAGCGAGAAGATGCGGTCAACCTCGCCGCCCACCTGCGCGATGGCCGCGCCGATGGCATTGGCGACGGAGGCGTTTTGTGGCCTCAGAACCTTCGATGCCGAAGGCAGGTCGCGCGAGACCAGAATGGAGCCGCCGCCCACCAGAATGACGGGAAGCGGATCGGCGCTGGTCTTCATGCGATCCACGGCCTCATCGACCATGCGATGCATGGTGTCGAGCGCGTTTTCGATGGTTTTTGCGGGAATATGCGCAACGCGGGAGCGGTCGCCAATATCCTCCAGCCCGGCCGCCACCACGATATCCGTAGTTGTCAGCGTATCGCCGCCGAAAACCAGCGCCTTGCTGGTGATTTCGTAACCGACGGAATCGGGACCGATGCGCGTACCCTCGTCACGCACCAGCGAGCCGCCGCCAAGCCCGATTGCCAGCACGTCCGGCATGCGGAAATTGGTGCGCACGCCGCCAATATCGACCGCAACCGCCGATTCACGCGGAAAACCGTGCACGAGCATGCCGACATCCGATGTCGTGCCGCCAATATCCACCACCATGGCTTCCTTGACACCGGCCAGCATCGCAGCGCCACGCATGGAATTGGTGGGACCGGAGGCGAAGGTAAGGACGGGATAACGCTCCACATAGTCGGGAGACATCAATGTTCCGTCGTTCTGGCTAATGAAAAAGGGCGCCTTGATGTCGAGTTCCTTCAGCGCGCTGCGGAAGGAGGAGACGACCTTGCGGGAAAGCTCGGCCAGCGAGGCATTCATGATCGAGGCGTTTTCACGCTCAAGGAAACCCACCCTGCCGATTTCATGGCTGAGCGAGATGGCGATGTCGGGAACCGCATCGCGCAGGATTTCGGCGGCGCGAAGCTCCATTTCCGGCGTGACCGGCGAAAAAACCGAGGTGATGGCCGCCGTCTTCAGGCCGCGTTCGCGCACGGTGGCGGCAACCTCCATCAATCCCTTTTCGTCGAGAGGCGCGATGGTGCGCCCGTCGAATTCATGTCCGCCGCGCAGCATGAAGGTGTGGCGGCCAAGCGTGTCGGCAAGGTCCTTCGGCCAGTCGGTCAGCGGCGGCAGGCCCTTGGTTGCCGGCAGGCCGAGGCGGATGGCGGCAACTTCCAGCAGGCGTTTGCGCTCCACCACGGCATTGGTGAAATGGGTCGTGCCGATCATCACCGCCTGAATTTGCGAGACGGATACGCCCGTCATGCCAAGTAGCTTTTTCAGCACCGCCACGATGCCCGAGCCGACATCGGCCGTTGTCGGGCTTTTGCAGGCGCCGATGACCGCTGCCCCATCCATAAGGGCGGCGTCGGTATTCGTACCACCCACATCAATGCCAATACGCATGTCTTTCTCCTGTCGATTGACAAGGGAAGGGCGCCTGCGCGGCTGGTCACCGCACATTGCATCCTTTCCCGATTTTCTGGTTCTGGTGGCCGGGTCTCAGGCCACCAAGACTTCGGATCGTTCCGGGTCCCACGTCACGCCGATCGCCTGTCCGGGGGAAAGCCGCGCAAGATGGGACTGGTTCTGCCGTTCGGCGACGATATCCTGCCCGCCGACCGAGAGATGGTAGCGGACAAGGGCGCCCTGATAGGTTTCCGAAACGACGGTTGCCGCAAGGCCGGTACCAGCCTTGCCGATGATGATGTTTTCCGGCCTGACCACCAGCTTGACGGCCTTTCCTTCGGCAAAATTGTCGGATGGAAGCCGGGTCAGCGCCGTGCTGTCGCCGAAGCGGACCGCGAGCCTTTCGCCTTCGCGGCCTCTCACCGTGGCGTCGATGACGTTGGACTGGCCGATAAAGGTGGTCACGAAAAGCGTCTTTGGCCTTTCGTAGATTTCCTGGGGCGTGCCCACCTGCTCGACTCTGGCTTTCTGCATCACGCCGATGCGGTCGGACATGGTGAGCGCCTCATCCTGATCGTGGGTCACGTAAACGGTGGTGATGCCGAGCTTCTTTTGCAGATCCTTGATCCAGTATTTCATTTCCTCCCGCAGCGATTTGTCGAGCGCCGAAAGCGGCTCATCCAGAAGCAGGATGCGCGGTTCGGTGACCAGCACGCGCGCAAGGGCCACACGCTGCTGCTCGCCGCCGGAGAGCTGGCGCTGATAGCGGTTTTCATATCCCATCAGCCCGACCTGGCGTAACGCGAAGGCGACGGAGCTGTCGATTTCCTCTCTGGATTTCTTTCGCAGCTTCAGGCCGAAGGCGATGTTTTCTGCCACGTTCATATGCGGAAAAATCGCATAATTCTGGAAGACGATGCCGATGTCGCGCTTTTCGGGCGGCAGATGGGTGACATCATCCGATCCGATCAGGATCTGCCCCGATGATGGGCGGATGAAGCCGGCGATCATGCGCAATGTCGTCGACTTGCCGCAGCCGGAAGGTCCCAGCAGCGAGAAGAACTCGCCCTGCTCTATGTGCAGATCGATGCCCGCGACCGCGACATTGTCGCCATATGATTTGACGAGGCTTTTCAGTTGAATATCCGACATCGGCTTCCGTTGTCCTTTCCCTCTGGGGCGTGGCCGGCGGGACCGGCCACGACGTTCTGCGGGTGCGAGGGTCAGCCCGCGAAGATTTCGTTCACGGTCTCGACGATCTCGTCTTCGTTTTCGAGATAGGCTTTCCAGTCCGGCAGCCAGAAATCCTTGGTGGCGTCGGCGCTGTTGACGATGCCGGCCTTGACGAGATTGTCCGGCAGGACGGCATTGGAGACGGTGGGGCGCAGGTAAAATTCCTTGCCCATATTGGTCATGAAGGACGGCTCCAGCGCCCGGTTGAGAAGCGCATAGGCAAGCTTCTTCTGGGTCGGCTCGGAATAGCGGCTGACCGTGTAGGTCTGGGTGAGGATCGGCTGAAGTTCTTTCCAGTACATCACGGCGAAAGGCGCGCCCTTGTCGCGAGCCTGCATGGGTTCGGCGTCGCTCTGCACGGCGATGACCACTTCACCGCGATCCATCAGCGTCTGCATGTTGCCGGTGAAATCCGAAATCTTGGCGGGCATCAATTCCTTCATCGCCTTGTAACCGGCATCGAGATCATACTGATCCTTGCCGAACAGCGAGCAGGCGACGAGGAAGAAATCCATCTGCAGCGTGTTGGAGGTGATGTAGGTGCCGCGCTTGCCGGCGAATTCCGGCTTCCACATGTCCTTGAAGCTGGTCGGCGGCGGGGTAACGAGATCGGTGCGATAGGCATGCACATACTGGTTGAAGGCCCAGGTGACGCCGACGCCGTTCGAGGTGGCGAAGGGCCAGAGATTTTTGCCGTTCGGCACATTGGGAAGAATTTCGTCGATCGTGTGGAAGAAATCGCCCGCCGCCGCCGTCTTGAACATTTCCGGCAGGTTCCAGTTGGTGATGTCGAGCGGCGGTTTCTTCGGCCCGTTGGCGACGAATTTCGGAAACCACGGCCAGGTGGAATCATATTCGATCTTGCAGTTGAAATCTTTCGCGAAGTCGGTCAGCAGATATTTATTGACCAGCTCGCCCCAGGGGCCGCCCCATTCCCCGATACGCAACACCGCGCCGCCGGCATCGAAAACGGAACCGTCATAGGTCACGTCCTGCGAGAAGGCGTGGTTGATGTTAAAGAGCGGCAAGGTTGCCGCTGCAGCACCCATCTTGAGGAGCCTGCGGCGGCCGGGATCGAATGTCATTCCTGTCATGTCCATGTTCCCCTTGTTTTTGAATCTATGGATACGGGTAGTTCATT
The DNA here is from genome assembly GCF_015704895.1 of Agrobacterium leguminum. Classification (GTDB taxonomy): domain Bacteria; phylum Pseudomonadota; class Alphaproteobacteria; order Rhizobiales; family Rhizobiaceae; genus Agrobacterium; species Agrobacterium leguminum. Next base: position 32,268 of record NZ_JADQWB010000018.1, read on the forward strand.
GAATGTCCGGCGGGGCCCTAGCCGCCGAAAATGCGCTTCAGATTGATGAGCCTGGAGGTCGCCACCATCGAGACGACGACGAGAAGGATGGCGAATATGCCTGCCGCAGCCGCAGTGGGTTCGAAGGCGTAGCGCAGCGCCACATACATGGCCATCGGCAAGGTTTGCAGGTTTGGCGTCGAGAGAAAGAGCGTCACCTCGAACTGGCCGAAGGAAATGATGAAAGCGAAGATGGTGCCAGCCGAAATGGCCGGTGAAATGATCTTCAGCGTCACGAGCCGGAAAGCGGTGAAGGGAGACGCCCCGAGCGAGCGCGCCGCCTCTTCCAGGCTGCGGTCGAAGCCGACGAGGGCGGCGGTGACCGTGGCGATGACGAAGGGGCAGGTGACGATGACATGGCCGACGATCAGGCCCGCCATGCTCCGCGCCAACCCGATGCCGGTGGTGACGTAGAACACATAGAGCGCAAGGCCAAGCACCACCCCCGGCAGGACGATGGGCATCATGAAGAAGGCGCGCAAAGGTGCGACAAGCCGGCTGGACGACCGTGTCAGGAAAAGGGCCGCCATGGTGCCGAGCACCGTCGAAATCGCTGTCGAGATGCCGGCAACGAGGAAGGAAACGCCATAGGCCGAAAGGAAGGTCGGCGAGGTCAGGAAGGCATAGACCCAGCGCAGGGAAAAACCCTGCGGCGGAAAGGTCAGGTAATCGCCGGCATTCAGCCCGGACAGGATGACGATGATGACTGGGACCAGCAAAACCGTCAGCGTCAGGACCGACAGAAGCTTGAAAACCAGCGGAATGGATGATTCCTCACGCATCAGCTGCGCCCTCCCGTGGTGCGCATGGCAGCGCGGTGATAGACGGCGATCGCCATCAGGCTGGTGACGAAGAGGACCACGGCGATTGCCGCGCCGAATTGCCAGCGCCCGGTTTCCGCCACCTGCTGGTAGATGTGGATCGGCATGACCATGACCTTCCAGCCGCCCATCAGCGCCGGCACGACATAGGATGAAATGGCGAGTGCGAAGACCAAAAGCGTGCCCGCCAGAATTCCCGGCATGGAAAGCGGCAGCACGATGGAGAAGAAGGCTCTCGTGCGGGAGGCGCCGAGCGATCTGGCCGCCTCTTCCAGCGCCGGATGGATGGATTTGATGATGCCGATCAGGGAGAGGATCATGAAAGGCAGCGTGATCTGCACCAGCCCGACCACGACACCGAAGATGTTGTACATCAGCGGCAGCGGCTGCGAAACGATGCCCATGCGGATGAGCGCGCCGTTGATGAGACCGTTATCACCCAGAAGTACCATCAGCCCATAGAGCCGGATGACCATGTCGAGCTGCATGGACGATAATACGAGGATCATCAGCAGGGTGTTGCGGCCGGGATTGACCGTTTTGGCGATGACATAGGCAAGCGGATATCCGAGCACCAGGCAGACGAGCGCCACCACGGCGGCAATGCCGACGGAACGCAGGATGGCCTCGTAATAGATGGCGCGGGTGAAGATGCGCACGAAATTGTCGAAGGTGATCGCGCTCGACAATGTGATGACGCCGGCCACCGATTTGTTGAAGGCGAGGGCGAAAAGCGAGGCGGTGGGCACGACGAAAAAGGCGATGAAAAAAATCAGGGCGGGCAGCAGGAGCAGCCAGAAGCCGAAACCGTCGCTGGAGCGTTTTCGCGCCGGCGAAACCTGAGCGAGGGGCAGGCCGTCCATCTGCTTGTCCGTTGTCGTCATTGCGGATACCGCCATGTTGCGTGATCTCCCGTCATTCGGCCGCTTGCGGCAACATGGCCCTGTGCAGTGCGTCGTAACCGATCAGTTCCTTTTCCGGGGGGGCCGGATAGGTCGTCTTGCTCTGGGAAAGACCGGCGCGAACAAGGCCGGCGGCAATGGAAACGGCTGTCGGGATGGGGTCGACGACGGGAACGTCGATGCCCTCGGCAAGCAGCCCTTCACGCAGGCCGGCGGCGCATCCCATCAGGCCGGTGCAGCCGAAAATCAGGGCTTCCGCGCCATCTTCCTCCACCGCCTTCCTGCCTTCCTCGACGAGGCGGCGGGCGGTGGCGGCAAGGTCCGCCTCGAGATCCAGCACGGGAATATCGACGCTGCGCACCGAGGCCAGCTTGCTGGAAAGGCCACTAAGGGCGGCGGTGTTTTCAAAAGACGGGATCAGGCGGCGCATGACGGTGATGACGGAGAATTTGTGTCCCAGCATAGAAGCAACATGCATGCCGGTTTGGCATGGCCCGAGAACGACCATGCCGGAAATCTCCCGGGCCGGGCGCAGGCCGGGATCGCCCATGCAATCGATGATGACGGCATCGACGCCTTCACGTTCGGCGCGGGCTATTTCAAGCAGGGTGCCGGGAACGGACATCGCCGCCTCGAACTCGCTTTCAATCGAGCCCGGCCCGGTGGCTATTTCGGCGTGGGAAAGGCTGATGCCTGAATATTCCAGCGCCTTGAGATCCGCCAGCTTGCGAAAGCCGCGTGTTACGATGGGGGATACGACACGAACATGGACGTCACGCATTCTCGATATCTCCTTCAGCACCGCAACGACTTGCATATGCGGGCAAAACCAGGCCTGAAGTTGCGTATCCGACGCTTGCCGAGCTTCCGGTGACTGCGCCGCTTGTTCCGATGCCTTACGGTGCATCGGCTTGCCGCCGGACGAAAGAGCTTAGGCGAATAGGGCCTTCACTCTTTTGGGTGGGTAGTATGGCTGGTTTGAAAGCGCAGTACCTATCCGTTTAGATAGGTACTGCTGCATAAAACAGATGCGCCTGCGATATTTGACTAAACATTGGGCGATCAAAGTCGTAAAATGAGGCGTTTCTGGCGTTTTGCGAACGGTTTAACCGCAAGTGGGCCTTACGGGAGGCGCAGCGCCCGTACCCAGTCGTGACCCGGGTGCAGGCGCTCAAGGCAGTCTCGCAGCCAAAGGCTTTCCGAAAGAGGTAATTTGGGCTGGGCTCTTGCGAAATCGTCCTCGTCCTTGGGGCGCCTGTGCTTTGCCTTGAACAGAAGCACGGCGGAGGGATTGAGATAAGGGATGCCGTCTGCGGTCAGCGACACCATTTCGATCCGCGGCCGCGTCATTTCCGGATTTCTCTTGTAAACCCAGGTGTCATTCGTCCCCGGCTCGATCATCATATCGGCGCGCCAGCACCCGGCAGGGCGATCGAAGCACCATATTTGAAAAATCTCGGGAGCCGGGTGCTGGTCCGCCGGCAGCGGTTCGATAACGCCATCGTTGACGGTATAGAACTCCATGTCATCCAGTTTCCGGCGAAAAATACTCAGATCTTGGCGCAGGACCGTGAATTCGAGATCGTCATGTTCGCGCGTCTTGCTCCCCTGCCACAGATCGAGAGCCCAGCCGCCGACAACGCACCATGGCCGCGATACGCCGCCCAGTCGCTGGGACAGTTCGGCAGGGCTCCAGGGGTTCCACGCATTCTGGTCCGACACAAGCGGGTGATCACTCATCATATACGGTCGCTTCCATGCAATTTTCGTATTGTCGTTTATTTGCCGATGGCCTCAAGGCCAACGCTTCAGCAGCCCCGCCAGAAGCGTCAGCGCCTCCGTGAGATCGTCGAATGACGGGCCGCCGAGGCAGAGCCGAATACCGCTCGCCGGATCGCCGGGATTCACCAGCATGGATTCCGGAGGGGTCAACTTGATACGCATCGCCGTAGCGGCGAATGCGAAACGATTGGCGGCGTCGCGTTCCATCGGCAGCCAGACGTTGTATGCATCGGGATGCGAGCCAAGCTGGTTCGTGCCGAGCAATGAAACCGCCAGGCTGGAGCGCCGTCGGGCCTCGTGGCGTAAATCCCGCTGGATTGACGAGATGATGCCGGAGGTCAGCCAATCCTCAACCACCGCGCAGGAGAGTGCGGATGGGGCCATCGGCATGTCCTGCAAAAGGTCTTCGGCGGTGTCGTGCAGCCCTGCCGGTAATGCAAGCACGCCGATCTGCAGGCCGGGACCAAGGGACTTGGAGAGCCCGTTCACATGAAACGAGATTTCAGGAGCCAATGAGGCGAGCGGCGGCAAGGCCTCGGCCGATGCCGCATAAACACCGTCCTCGATGATCCATACGCCCGCCCGGCGGCAAATATCCGCAATGACCTGCCGCCGCGCCGTACCCATGGTGACGGTTGTCGGATTATGCAGCGTCGGCGTCAGATAGACTGCTGCGCCATCACGCAACGTCGTGCCGGCGAGCGCTGCGGCAAGCGCTTCCGGCACTATGCCTTCGGCATCGATTTCGACGCCCTGCATCCGGTGTCCTTTACGCCGGGCCAGTGCGATCGCGCCGGGATAGGTGATCCGTTCGGTCAGGAGCAGGCCTTTTGGGCCGCAGGCGAGATCGAAGGCCAGGGCCAGCGCCTGGCGGGCGCCGCTCGTCAGCACCAGATGTGACGGATCGACGGTCAGGCCCAGCGTTTCGAGCCAGTGGGCCAGAATGCGACGGTGTTCCAGATGTCCGGCGGGCGGGGCGTAAAGATTGATGTGATCCGCATCGATCCTGCGGGCGATCCCCGTTAGCGTCTTGGCCAGAATGCGGGCGTTGAGCGTGGCCGGCGGCGCATTGGAGGAGAGGTCGAACTGCCGATCCTTGTGCGCCTCCTGGAGCGCCACGAATGTTCCCCGCCCCTTGACGCTGCGTGTCAGCCCGCGCCGTTCGAGCACTGAATAGGCTTTTGTCACCGTGCCAAGCCCCACCCCCAGTTTCCATGCGAGATCGCGATGGGCGGGCAGACGGTCGCCGCCCGTCAGCCGACCCTCAATGATGTCATCGGCAAGAGCAAGCACCAGCCGTTCTGCGGCATTCGCCTCAATATCTGCAAGACGGGGAGTCCAGGGGGATTGCAGCAGCACAGCCTTACCTTCGATAAAAGTGTCACGTTACACTATTTCAATAAACAGCAAGTGTAACATAGGCTATGACGACGCTGATTGAAATCCACACTTTACGGCGGGCAATCGGCCATCATGCCGGCGCTTGGAGGGTCGAATGTTCAGCCATGTAACCGTCGGAACGCGTGATCTTGAGCGGGCGGAACGCTTCTACGATGCCGTGCTTGTCCCGCTCGGCCTGACGCGGCGGGTCGTTGCCCCGGATGGCGGGCCTGCGGCGCTTTGCTGGGTGGCAACACACTCCCCGTTGCCCCGCTTTTATGTCTATCGTCCTTTCAACGGCGAGCCGGCCACGGTTGGCAACGGCGGCATGGTCGCCTTTCTGGCGCCGTCGAAAGAGGCGGTGGAAATGGCCTATGCCGGCGGCCTTTCGCATGGCGGCACGGATGAAGGAGTTCCGGGGCCACGCCCGCATTACGGAGACGGCTATTTCGGCGCCTATCTGCGTGACCCTGACGGCAACAAGGTCCACATCGTTCATCGCGGAGACCTCCAGCAATAGTGCTGGGGAAGTGTCCTGCTTCTGGAGAAATTGGAATGATCGTCAGCCAGATCGCCCTCGTCTACGGCACCTATATCGTCGCCACCGCCAGCCCGGGGCCAAGCAACATGGCGATCATGGGCACGGCGATGCGTGATGGCCGTCTGCCCGCCCTCGCTTTGGCGGCCGGTGTCATCACCGGCTCGCTCTTCTGGGCGATTCTTGCGGCGACGGGCATGTCCGCCGTGCTGGCCGCCTATGCCCAGGCGCTTTTCATCATCAAGATATTTGGCGGCGTCTACCTGCTGTATCTGGCCTTTCGAGCGGGCAGATCGGCCCTGAAGCCGGTCTCCGATCTTGTGGGGATGAACACCGGGCGTGCGACGCCGCCCTATCGGGCGCTCTACCGGCAGGGTCTCCTCATGCATATTGGAAATCCGAAGGCGATCATGGCGTGGATAGCGATCATGTCGCTGGGTTTTCGCGAGGACGCGCCTGCGGGCATGTTGCCGGCGATCATTGGCGGCTGCGCCCTTCTCGGTGTCATCGTATTCGGCAGCTATGCGCTTCTCTTTTCCACCGCCTCGATGATTGCGCTTTACACCAGATTGCGGCGCTGGATCGAATCCGCGCTTTCTGCGGTATTTGCCGTTGCAGGACTGAAATTGCTTCTATCGCAGAGCTGACAGCCCCGCCATCCGCGTTGCCGATCAATCCCAACTGAAAGAGCCATGCCATGAGTTTTGCTATCCATATGATCGACGTGTTCGGCTCCGGGCCGCTTTCCGGCAATCCGCTGGCGGTCGTCATCGGTGCCGATGCTTTGTCGACGGATGAAATGCAGGGATTGACGCGCTGGTTCAACCTTTCCGAAACCACCTTCCTGCTGCAACCCACCCATCCGCAGGCTGATTACCGGGTCAGGATATTCTCGCTGGATAGGGAGTTGCCCTTTGCCGGGCATCCCACACTTGGCAGCTGCCATGCCTGGCTCTGCGCCAACGGCATGGCAAAAAATCAAACCGCCATTGTTCAGGAATGCGGTGCGGGACTGGTCACGATCCGGCGCTCGCATGGACGACTTTGTTTTGCCGCGCCGCCGCTTATCCGTTCCGGCGCACCGACGCCGACGGAACTGGAAGAGGCGCGGCAGCTGTTGAGGATCGAGGCTTGCGATATCATCGATGCCGCGTGGATCGATAATGGTCCCGGCTGGCTGGGAATCAGGCTGGCATCGGCCGAAAAGGTGCTTGGCCTCGACCCGGCCCGCAATTGGCCCGGCCGCATCGATATCGGTGTGGTTGGCCCTCATGCGCAAGGCGGCGAGACCGCCTTTGAGGTTCGCGCCTTCTTCAGCGATCATCTGGGCGTCATCGTCGAAGACCCCGTCACCGGAAGCCTCAACGCCTCGCTGGCGCAATGGCTGTTCGCGACGGGCGTGGTTGGCGAAGACTATGTCGCGGCGCAGGGAACGCGCCTTGGCCGCCACGGCCGCATCTACCTGACCCGCGACGATGCCGGCCAGATATGGGTTGGCGGCGAAACGCGCACGCATGTCGAAGGCCGGTTGCAAGGCCTTTGAAAAAACAGACGAAAACGAGGTGACTTTGATGAGTAGCAGTGTTTACCGCCCCATTTCCGAACGCGTATTGGCGGATGATTGGGGACGGCTGACCAAGTATGAGTATGAACTTCAGCTGAGGGACGGAAGCTGGCAACGGCAGACCCGGGAGGCATATGATCGCGGCAACGGGGCGACATGCCTGTTGTACAATCCGGCAAGCGACAATGTCCTGCTGACCCGCCAGTTCCGGTTGCCCGTGCTTTTGAATGGCGGTCTGGAATCGCTGATCGAGACACCGGCGGGGCTGCTGGAAGGCGCTGACCCGGCAACGCGCATGCGTGCGGAACTGATCGAGGAAACCGGTTATGAGGTTTCCGAACTTACGCATCTGTTCGATATCTATATGAGCCCCGGGTCGGTCACGGAATATCTCGCCTTTTTCTACGGTGAATATGCCGAGAAACATAAGGTCGGGGCAGGCGGCGGTTCAGCGGACGAGGGCGAAGACATCGATGTGCTGGAAATCGCCTTGCCCGAGGCGATGCGGATGATCGGCCGCGGCGATATTCGCGATGCCAAGACGATCATTCTGATCCAGCATCTCGCCATCCGGCTCTTGCAGGAAAAGATCACGGCACGCTGATCCTCATCCAATGCCTCCGGTCCGGGGCGTCAGCGCCGGATCAATCCGATCATCGTTTTTGAAATTCAAAAATACGAAGGAGTTTCAGCATGGGTATTGCGCCGCTCAGCCCCGTTCACACATCCACCCCCTCGGCAACGGACACCCTGAAAATGCTGGTACGTTACAAGGCCTGGGCGAACGGGTTGACGTTCAGAAGCGTGATGGAGCTGCCGGAAGGTGAAGCCCTTCGGCAGAGGCCGACGCGGTTCGGAAACATAGTGCATACGCTGAACCATGTTTATGTGGTGGACGATATTTTCAGGCATCATCTACAAGGAAAGAAACACGGCTACACCGCCCGCAACACCGACCATACGCCCGCAATTGGCGAATTATGGGAAGCGGTTCAGGAAATGGACCGCTGGTATGTCGATATGGTCGACATCTGGTCGGACGTAGATCTCGCGAAAACCGTTCATTTCGAATTTGTCGGAGGAGGGGAAGGCGTCATGACCCGCGAGCAGATCGTGCTGCATATCGTCAATCATGGCACCTATCACCGCGGCTTTGTCGGCGACATGATGTATCAGGTGCCTTTTACGCCGCCGTCAAACGATCTTCCCGTCTTTATCAGGGATCATTATCGCGGCGCTTACTGAGCGCTTGCCGTCGGTGCGATCACCGGGCGAAAAGATTGGCGGCCATATAGTCCACAAATGCTCTGACTTTCGGAGAAAGATATCGATTGGTCGGCCAGAGGACGCGGAAAGTCCCTGTGTCGGCCATATAATCGTCCAGCAGCGATACCAGTTTCCCCTGAGCGATTTCGGATGTCACCGCGAATGACGGCAGACATGTTATCCCGAATGATCGTTCCGCAAGGTAGATCAGGGGTTCCAGCGTGCTCGCAACGGTGGCGACCGGAAGATCGATCCTGATTTCGCGTCCTTCGCGAACCAGCGGCCACGGCTCAAGCTTTCCGGAATTGGCGAAGCGATGGTGGAGACAGCGGTGCCGGACAAGATCTTCCGGAACCTCCGGGCGTCCATGCGCCTTGAGGTAGTCAGGCGCCGCCACGACGCTGTGTCTGAAAGTGCCGAGCTTGCGGCTCATCAGCCGTGTGTCCCTGATCTCGCCCGTTCGGATGACGGCGTCGAATCCCTCTTCGATGACGTCAACCAGACGATCGGTAAAATCGAGGTCGAGGCTGATTTCGGGATACGCCTGCATGAAGGCGGATATCGTCGGCATCAGAAGCATGCCCGCAAGTGGAAGGCTCACACGAAGTTGCCCGCGCGGAACGGCCTGCGATCTCGACAGTTGCGCCTGCACGGTCTCATATTCGGACTGGATGCGCCGGCATGTATCGAGGAAGAAACTTCCATCCTCCGTCAGGGCCATGCTGCGCGTCGAGCGATTGAACAGTCTTACGCCCAGCTCCTCCTCCAGACGTGCAATGGCTTTTCCGACGGCTGATCCTGAGATGCCGAGGCGATGCCCGGCGGCCACGAAGCTTCCCGCTTCCGCCACCTGAATGAATATGCCGAGTGTTCCGAGCTTGTCCATGACGCCGCAATTAAGGAATTTTTGTCCGGTATGTTAAGAATAGCAGCTCGTTTATCCGCTATTTTACTTCCGATATCCAGATGTCGCCGCAGCCGAAACGGCCCGAGCTTCAAATGGAGATAACTCATGGAAACGAAACCTATCGCAGCTTTTGCGGGCTCACCCGCTCCCACGACCTTCGTTGTCAACGTCATTCATGCGCATCCGGGAAAGCAGGACGAAGCCTTCGCCATTATTCAGGAAGTCGTTCACTATGTTGCCGAACGGAAAGAAGGATTCCTCTGGAGCAGCCTCGCGAAAAGCACCGACGGAGAGACCGTTGTTAATGTCGAGGCCATTCAGGGAACCGGCAATGTCGACGAGTTCTTTTCCGATCCGCAATTCGTCGAAAAATTCCGGAAACTGGACGCGGTCTCCAGGAGCGAGTTTCACACATACACCGTCGGCGATCTGGTTCTCCCGAAGCCCATTGCTGAGTGACGGATAGAGCGCGCTCGGTTTTGAAAACGTGCCGGTTAGGTGGCGGCCGGGGGGCTTCCCCCGGCATTGGTGCGGAATGCCGTCGCCGGGCCGTGGTCAAAGCACTCGATCAGCATTTCGGTCAGCACCCGGATTTTTCTTGCCGGATGCTGGCCGGGCGGTCTGACGACAAATATTCCCGCCGGCGGCGGCGGATAATGTTTCATGACGCGGACCAGCTCGCCTGAGTCCAGATGATTCTGGATGAGGTCGTCGGGCAACACGGCGATCCCCAAACCGGCAACTGCGGCGACGGCGAGGGCGGCCCCGTTGTCGGCCTTGAAACGTCCCTGTGGGCGAATGCTTGTCACCCTGTCTCCATCCATCACCTGCCAGGTTTCCGTTCCCTGCATGAGAGTCTGATGGGTGACGAGTTCTTCCGGTGTCTCCGGAGAACCATGGACCCTGACATAGTCCGGGCTGGCGACGAAACTTCCGTAGAGGGGCCCGACGCGTCTGGCGACAAGGTTGGAATCCTGAAGATGGCCGACCCGGATCGCGCAATCATACCCTTCTGCGATCAGATCCACGAAACGATCCGTGTAACAGGTCTGGATCTGGAGTTGGGGATAGCGGCGCGCCATTTGCGCAATCACCCGTGCGAAATGCGTTGGGCCGAAAGAAAGCGGCGCAGCAATCCGCAGACGCCCGCGGAGTTCGCCAGCCGGAAGAATCGTTTCTCTCGCCACATCGATTTCGGCTGAAATCCTTGCCGCATAGTCCCTGAAGGTTGCGCCCGCTTCTGTCAGGGAAGCGCCGCGTGTGGATCGGGCCAGAAGCTGGACACCAAGCTCGGCTTCAAGCCGCACGAGCCGTCGGCTGACCATCGACTTGGAGATGCCCAGCCGCAGCGCGGCCGAAGTGACGCCTCCCGCATCTGCAACTTCGACGAATGTCCGAAGATCTTCGATATCCACTCAGCGTTCCTCATTTTGCGACACAGCTCAGCGCTGACAAGGACTACCGCATCATAAACAGGAATGACAAGTTTCGTCCCGCGGCAACGCCCGAAGGGGTGCATGTCTTTGCGCAAGCGCTTCAATAAACCGCCAACATAGGATGAACCCATGACCTTTCGTAACGGCCTCGATTCACTTCTCCGCCCTGAAGATTCCGTCCTCGTTCTGATCGATCATCAGCCCTATCAGCTCGCGAACCTGAACAGCCACGATCCGCAGGCTGTGGTTAACCTCACGACCGCACTGGCGAAGCTGGCAAAAGCCTTCAATGTTCCGACGGTTCTCACCAGCGTGATCGCGGCGCGCGGCGGACTGCTCTTCAAGCAGATTACCGATGTGTTTCCCGGCCAGGAAGTCATTGATCGCACCTGGGTGAACACCTGGCAGGACGAGAATGTGGTGAACGTCGTCAAGGCGACCGGCCGCAAGCAACTGATCATCGCCGGCCTGTGGACCGAGGTTTGCGTGGCAATGCCCGTCATCCAGGCCGCCGGCGAAGGCTGGGACGTGACCGTGATCACCGATGCGTCGGGCGGGATTTCGAAGGAATCTCACGAAGTTGCCATCCAGCGCATGATCGCGGCCGGTGCGAACCCGATGACCGTGATGGCGCTCGCCGGCGAATGGCAGCGCGATTGGGCGCGCACCGAGCATGTCGAGGAGCTGACCGAAATCCTCATCCAGCACTTCGGCGGCAGCGGCATCGCCTATCTCTGGGAGCAGCAGCTTCTCAACACGCCGGTGCCGGCCACAAAGGGCGGTCACTAAAGCCGGGCAGGGATGGCGGGCGTCTGTTGGCTCCCGCCATCCCGTCGCCTCAAGGCTATTCTCCCACCCTGCAAACGAGGCCGGCGCGATCCCCATGAGAAAGGGAGGCGCCGGCTTTGATCGCTTGCCTATGGGCGCGCGCATCGGACATACTGCCCCTTGAACCACAAAGGCCAAGGGCAAGACGAAGCCAGAGACTTGGAGCTGGATCGCGGAGCCATGCGAGAAGATTGAGCCCATGAATACGCGATTCCTCGAAACTTTTCTCTGGGCTGCTCGATTGAGCAGCTTTTCGGCAGCCGCGGAACGTTTGCACACAACGCAAGCATCGGTGTCCAACCGGATTGCCGCTTTGGAGCGGGAGCTCGGTGTCGTGCTATTCACGCGCGATGTGCGCTGCGTCAACCTGACGCCCGCCGGTCGTCTGGCGCTGCAACATGCCGAAAAGATCGTCAACCTCACCGGCGAATTCCGGCAGATCGTCAGTAACCGCGAGGCGCTGAGGGGTACGGTGCGGATAGGTGCCGCCGATACGATCGTCTATGCCTGGCTGCCGCTGCTTATCCGCCGCGTGAACGAGCAATATCCCGGTGTCAGCCTCGATCTGACCATCGATACCAGCCTGAAACTCTCGCAGCGCATTCAGAACGGCGAGGTGGATGTCGGTTTCATCATGGGGCCGATCATGGCTGCGGATATTTATAATTCACCGCTCTGTACATTCGAATCCTGCTGGGTCGGCGCGGTCGAACTGCCGCTGCCGGAAACCGGTGTCACGCTTGAAGATATCGCGCATTTTCCGCTTCTTACCTTCTCGACCGGCTCGCAGCCGCATCAGGCGTTGCGCGCGCTTCTCGATTCCCATGGCCTGTCCGACAGCCGCATCTACAATTCCAATTCGCTGTCGATCATGACGCGCCTTGTGGCCACGGCCGTCGGGGTGGGCGCCTTGCCGCGCGTTTTGGTGGACGGCATCATCAAATCGGGCGAAGCGCGTATTCTCGACATCACGCCGCCGGTGCCGCCTCTTACCTTCCACACGGTTTATCAGGAGCGCGGCGACAACGCGCTTGCCCGTGCCATTGCCGACATGGCGACGGAAATCGTCAGTGAAACCACCACGCAATGGATGACGGCTGCAGCTTAAATTTTATGCTGCAACGCAAAATGATTAATCTATAAGCTTACCTTATGGGTTTCGATAGAGTTTTTCCGTTTGTCAAGAAAACAGTTCCCGTTCTTAATTCTCCTCGCAACATGAGAGGAGAGCAACGTGAAAGTCTCACTTGTTCAAATGAATACCCAGAACGACAAGGCAGAGAACCTCAAGGTTGCTGCCGATTTAATTGAGAAGGCAGTCAAGGCGGATAGTCCTGATCTTGTTGTTCTTCCGGAATACTTCGCATTTCTTGGAGATAATCCTCAGGAAATGCATGAGAGCGGGGAAGAATTCCCCGGCGGCGAGATTTACTCGCTGCTTTCGGATCTGGCCAGAAAGCACGCGATCACGCTGCATGCCGGTTCCATCGTCGAGAAGGAAGGCAACCGCTTCTACAATTCGACGCTCGTTTTCGGCCCGGACGGCAAACAGATCGCCCGTTACCGTAAAATTCACCTGTTCGATGTCGATACGCCGAACGGCATCAGCTACCGCGAATCCGATTCCGTTGCCCGTGGCGAAGAGGTCGTGACCTACAAGGTTGGCGACAGGACAGTCGGTTGCGGCATCTGCTACGATATCCGCTTCCCGGAACTGTTCCGCGCCCTGCGGGACAAGGGTGCAGATGTCATCGTTCTGCCCGCCGCTTTCACGCTGATGACCGGCAAGGACCATTGGGAAGTGCTGGCCCGCGCCCGCGCCGTCGAAACCCAGACCTATTTCCTCGCTGTCGGCCAGATCGGCACCCATGCGGGCGGCAAGAAGGCTTGCTGGGGTCATTCCATGGTCATCGATCCGTGGGGTCACATCGTCGCGCAATGCTCCGACACCGTCGGAACTGCCGGCGCCGCTCTCGACTTCGACTATTCGGCCAAGGTGCGCGCCAACGTGCCGGTGGCGAACCACCACGTTCTCTGATCGGAGAAAGACCCAATGTTTATCGTCAACCCCATGCCGGAACAGATCGGCGCCGACATCATCGAGCTTCTTGAAAAGGTTGAAGTCGCAACGATCGGCCATGTGCTTCATTCCGGTTTCGTCGATCCTGAAATCCGGGCCGTTCTTCCGGGCAAGCGCGTGGCGGGCACTGCCGTCACGCTGCGCATCCCGAATGCGGATTCGACCATGCTCCACTACCTGACGCAACTCGTGCGTCCGGGCGATATCGTTCTCATCGACCGTTGCGGTGATACCCGCCACGCCTGCTGGGGCGGCGTCATCACCAACACCATGAAGATGGCGGGCGTCAAAGCCGGTGTCGTCGATGGCCCGGCGACCGACTTCTCGGAGTTCACCAAGGTCGACATGCCCATGTGGTGCCGCGGCCCGTCGCCGATCACCACCAAGATCCTTGGTCTGGAAGGCGCGATCAACGTTCCGATCAGCGTCGGCGGCCAGATGATCAATCCGGGCGACGCGATCCTGTGCGATGAAAGCGGCGTTGTCGCCCTTCATCCGAGCCAGGCCCGCGCCATGGCGGAACGCGCCATCGGCATGCAGGAAGCCGAGATCGTGCTTCTGGAACGCCTGCGCAACGGCGAGAAGCTGCCGGATATTTCCGGCGCCAACAAATTCGTCCAGGCCAAGCTCAGCGCCTGACACAATCTTTCGGGTGGCGGATCCGTTCGCCACTCCCAATAACAATAGAGGAGAACAGGACAATGAAGAAATCGATACTTCTGAGTGGGATTCTCATGCTTGGCGCGGCGGCCCTGCCGGCGCACGCCCAGCAGACCGTGACGTTCCTCGGCTATAGCGGCCTTTTCCAGGAACGCTACACCAAGGCCGTCATCGAGCCTTTCATGGCCGCCAACCCGGATATCAAGGTAGACTATTTCCCGCAGCAGGGTTCCGCCGCCATGCTCGGCTCGCTGCGCGCGCAGAAAACTGCTCCGCAATCCGATATCGCGCTGATGGACGTCTCTGTCGCCAAGACCGGCACGGATGAAGGCCTGTTCGACAAGGTCGATGAAAGCGTGACCAAGAACGTTGCGGACCTCTATCCGAACGCCCGCTTCGAAGGTGTCGCCGGTGTCGGCGTGACTTTCGACAACCTCGTTCTCATCTACAACACCGATGCAATCAAGACCGCACCGGATAGCTGGAACGCCCTGAAAGACAGCGCCTTCAAGGGCAAGATCGCCATGCTGAGCGCTCCTGACATCGTCGGTATCGGTACGACCATCATCATGGACCACATGAATGGCGGCACCGACTTTATCAAGAATATCGACGCCGGCATCAATGCCATGGCGGAAGTCGCGCCGAACGTCCAGACCTGGGAACCGAAGCCGGAAGTCTATCCAACTGTCGTCAACGGCCAGGTGTCGCTGGGCGTGGGCTGGAATGCCCGCAGCCAGGTCAATGCCGACGGTTCCAAGGGCAAGATGAAGGTCGTTCTTCCGAAGGAAGGCACGATCCTGCAGATCAATACGCTCAACCTCGTCAAGGGCGGCCCGTCGTCCGAGGCGGCCCGCAAGTTCATCGATTACGCGCTGAGCCCGGAAGCCCAGGCCGCCTTCACAGCCGCCATGTATTATGCGCCGACCAACGCCAAGGCCACGGTGGCTCCCGATGTCAGCGATCGCACGGTCGTCAAGGCGATGGACAAGGTTATCCCGGTCGACTGGATCGGCCTCTCGAAGGTTCGTGACCAGATCACGCAGGACTGGCGCCGCAAGGTCATTCCGCTCAGCCGCTAAGGCTTTCGCGTCTCTGTCGTGAAAAATGGCAAGACTTCAGCATCCCCTTCGGGCGGATGCGGAAACGGCATGGGCCCCGCCTCATTTCCTCCGTCGGTGTTGGGATCGATGGAGGGGTGGGTGGCCCAAAGGCCTGCATAGGGAAAGCGCCGCGCAGAGTGCAGGTGAATTTCCGCCGCGATTGCATAGATCAAGGGACAGGGCATGTCCGCGACCCGCCGGGATGGGACATGTTCTGGAGAAAGGCAAAAAGCCAGAATGGGAACTTCAGACATCATGCAGCCAGGATTCCTCTCGATTCGTTCATTGACCAAGCGCTACGAAACCATGGTCGCCGTGGATAATCTCAATCTCGAGATTCCCAAGGGCGAACTGGTTGCCTTCCTCGGTCCATCCGGTTGCGGCAAGTCGACGTCGCTGCGCATGATTGCCGGCCTTGCCCCCGTGACGTCAGGTTCGATCCTGATCGACGGCAAGGATGTGACGCAGCTTGCGCCCTATAAGCGCGATATCGGCCTCGTTTTTCAGAGCTATGCGCTTTTCCCGCATATGACGGTTCTCAAGAACGTCATGTTCGGTCTTGAAATGCGCAAGGTGCCGGCTGCCGAAGCGGAACGGCGTGCGCGCGAAGCGATTGCCATGGTGCGTCTGGAAGGGCGCGAGGACCGCCGGCCTGCCCAGCTTTCCGGCGGCCAGCAGCAGCGCGTCGCACTGGCGCGTGCACTGGTCATCCAGCCCTCCATCCTTTTGTTCGATGAACCTCTTTCCAATCTCGACGCCAAGCTGCGCGACGAGATGCGTTCTGAAATTCGCCGCATCCAGAAACAGCTCGGCATCACCTCCATCTTCGTCACCCATGATCAGGTCGAGGCGCTCAGCATGTGCGACAAGGTCGCCGTGCTCAATGGCGGGCGTCTGGAACAGCTCGGTACGCCGCATGATCTTTACGAGCGCCCGGCGACGGCTTTCGTCGCCTCCTTCGTCGGCCGCACCAACAGGCTGGTCGGAAACGCGGTCGGCGATCACATCACGGTCGGGGATGCGGTATTGCGTGCGCCCGGCTCGCACAGTGGCACCATCGACCTTATGGTACGGCCGCACCGCATGGCCATGACGGTTGCCGGCGACGCCGCACCCGATTTCGACGGGGCGCCGGTCAATCGCATCGCCGGGGAGGTTCGCGATGTCTATTATGCAGGCGATATCCTTCACTACGAGATCGCCGCGGGCGGACAGACATTGTCCGTGGAGCGTGCGACTTCTGGTGGGGAAACACCTGTGGCGGCGGGCAGCGCGGTCAGCCTCGTCTGGCGCGTGGAGGACACGCTGGTCTTCGGAGCAGGCCAATGACAGCGGCGGTCATGATCACGGCTCCCGGCAGCCGCACATCCTCCATGGTGTTTCTCGCAACGCTTCTTCTCGGGCCGATCATTGCGGTCAATGGCCTTGCCTTCGTGATGCCCGTCTTCAACCTGCTCCTGCTTTCTTTCCGTGAAAGCCTTGGCGGCGGTGGTCTCGGGGAAGCCCACACGCTCGACAACTGGTCGTCCACCCTGACCGACGGTTTTTATATCGAACTGATCGGCCAGAGCATCCTGACCAGTCTTCTGATTACGGTTCTCACACTCATCGCCTCCTATCCCATCGCGCTTTATCTTCACCGGGCGCAGGGCCGCTGGAAGACGCTGCTGTTGGTGCTGGTCATTTCGCCGCTTTTGACGTCGGCCGTGGTGCGCACCTATGGCTGGATCGCGATCCTTGCCGATGACGGCCTCATCAACAACATCCTCTTCGCAATGGGCGCTGAAAGCGGCGTGCGGCTGCTGTTCAACAAAGTCGGCGTCGTCATCGGCCTCACGGAAATCCTGATGCCCTATATGATCCTGGCGCTGCTGGCGGGTTTCGGCAGACTCGATCCGCGTGTCGAAGAGGCGGCGGAAACGCTCGGCGCGTCGCCGTGGAAGGTATTCTGGCGGATCATCGTGCCGCTTACCATGCCCGGCGTCGCCCTCGGTTGCCTGCTTTCCTTCGTTCTCGCCGTCAGTTCGTTCATCACCCCCAAGCTGCTTGGCGGCGGGCGTGTCTTCCTTCTGGCGACGGAAATCTACGATCAGGCCATCGTGACGCTCAACTGGCCGCTCGCCGCGACGCTGTCGATGATCATTCTCGTGATTTTCGGCGCTGCCCTGGTGCTTTATTCCCGGCTTCTGCGGGCCATTCTTTAAAGGAGATCGAAGATGGAAGAACGTCCCGCTCCGCTGGCACTGAAAATCGTCGCCTTCATCATGTTCCTTTTCCTGCTGGCGCCCGTGGTTCTCGTCGTGCCGATCTCGTTTTCGGCCGATAGCTACATGACCTTTCCGCCCTCCGGCTGGAGCCTGCGCTGGTATGTCGATCTCATGCACAATTCCAAGATGATGGGAGCGCTGGGCACCAGCACCCTTCTCGCCATCATCGTCACCGCGCTCTCCATGCTGATCGCGCTGCCCGCCTCCTATGCCATCGTTCGCATGCGGGTGATCGGGGCGGATGCGCTTCTCGCCTTCTTCACCGCGCCGCTGCTTCTGCCGACCATCGTTCTCGGCCTCGCGATCCTGATCGTCTTTGCCGGTGCCGGCCTGCTCGGCACCTTCACCGGTCTGGTGATTGCGCATCTCATCATCGTGCTGCCCTATGCGCTGCGTGTTCTCACCACCTCGCTTGCCGGCCTGCCGCTGATCTTCGAGGAGGCCGCCTCCACGCTCGGGGCATCGCCGCTCACGGTCTTCCGACGCGTGACCATGCCGATGATCGCGCCGGGCGTCGTGGCGACGGCGGCACTTTCCTTTCTGGTGTCGTTCGATGAAGCGGTAATTTCGCTGTTCCTCACCGGCCCGCGCATCACCACGCTTCCCGTCGCCATGTATCAGCATGTGGAAACGCAGGCCGATCCGCTCGTTGCGGCCATTTCCGTTCTCTTGATCGTGCTCACCCTTGCCGTCGTCCTCATCGTCGACCGCACGGCGGGCTTGACCAAAACTTTCGTGAAATAAAGTCGTGGGGCTGCCGGCTGGCGCTGGCTGCCCCTACTGGCACAGGCGCGAATTTCACTCCCGTTTATGAACGCTGCTGCTGCATCGGCGCGATCCGTCGCGCCTGCTGATTTCGCTTTGAAAGACGAAGGCAAAGGGAAGCCCATGGCTGAAACCCCCTCCACGGAATTTGATGTCGCCGTCATCGGCGCCGGTGTGGTCGGTTGCGCGGTCGCCCGCCGTTTCGCGCTGGCCGGTGCGAAGGTGGTGGTCATCGAAAAAGGCCCCGATATCCTCTCCGGCGCCTCCAAGGCCAATAGCGCCATCCTCCATACCGGTTTCGATGCGCCAGAAGGCAGTCTGGAATTGGAACTGGTGAAGGCCGGCCGGGAGGAATATCTCTCCATTCACGGGCAGATGGGCCTCAGCCTCGTCGAAACAGGCGCGCTGGTCTGCGCCTGGAACCCGGACGAGGCGGAAAAACTGCAGGCGATTGCGGATCAGGGGCGGCGCAACGGCATTGCCGGGCTTGAGTTCCTTACGGCCGTGCAGGCTCGCGAAGCCATGCCGGGCCTGTCCGACCGCCTTTTCGCCGCGCTCGACGTTCCGGGCGAACATATCATCGATCCGTGGTCCGCGCCGCTGGGCTATCTCACGCAGGCGGTGGCGCTCGGCGCGCAGCTGGTGCGCAACGCGGAAGTTCTGTCCGGTGCGTTCGACGGCACGTGGCGGATCGAGACGACCGCAGGCGTTATCCTTGCCGCGAGTGTCGTCAACGCCGCCGGGCTGTTCGGCGATATTGTCGATGCGCGTCTGGGGCTTTCGCCTGACTTTGCCATCAAGCCCCGCAAGGGGCAGTTCGTGGTGCTGGACAAGGCTGCCCGCCGGCATGTGCCGCGCATCGTCCTGCCCGTTCCGACCGAAATCACCAAGGGCATCGTCGTGTGCCCCACCGCCTTCGGTAATGTTCTCGTCGGCCCGACGGCGGAAGAGCAGGAAGACCGCGAGCGCGCGACGGTCGAGACGGCGACGCTGGAAGTACTGCTGGAGCGCGGTGCGGAGATCGTTCCGGCGCTAGCTTCCGTTTCCGTAACCGCCGTTTATGCCGGTCTGCGACCGGCGTCTGAAAAGAAGCATTACCGCATTTCCGCCCGGCCGGACCGGCGGGCCATCACGCTCGGCGGCATTCGCTCCACGGGCCTCAGCGCCGCACTCGGTCTCGCGCAACATGCGCTGAAGCTTCACGAAGGTTTCGGCACGCATTTTGTCTCACCGCCCTTGGCTCCTGGCGTGACGATGCCCAACCTGACGGAAACCTGCGAGCGGGACTGGCAGCGTGCCGATCACGGCGAAATCGTCTGTCATTGCGAACTCGTCACCCGCCGCGAGATTGAGGCGACCTTTTTAAGCCCGGTGCCGCCGGGCGATTTCGGCGGGCTGAGGCGGCGCACCCGCGCCGGCATGGGTCGCTGTCAGGGCTTTTATTGCAACGCCCGGCTGGCCGCGATGGCGGGCGACCGCCTGGCGATCCCGCTTGCCGTTCACGAGGGAGGCGACCGATGAGTGCGGATGTCATCGTGGTCGGCGGCGGCCCGGCAGGCGTGGCGGCGGCGCTGGAGCTGAAAGCGCGCGGTATCGCCCGCGTGATGATCCTCGAGCGTGAGCCGGCCCTTGGTGGCGCAACCCGGCATTGCCTGCATTCGCCCTTCGGCATGCGTGAGTTCGGACGCGTCTATTTCGGCCCGGCCTATGCGCAACGCCTGCAGCGGCAGGCGCAAAATGCGGGTGTCGATATCCGCACCGGTCATTCCGTGGTGGAACTCGGGCAGGATGGCGCGGTGCTGGTGACGTCGGCGCGCGGCGTCGAAACGCTGAAGGCCCGGCGTATCGCGCTTGCGACCGGCGCGCGGGAAAAACCACGCTCCGCGCGGCTTCTGCCCGGCGACCGGCCGGTGGGTGTGGTCACCACCGGCACGCTGCAATCCTATGTCGCCTTTCACGGCATCATGCCCTTTCGCCGGCCGCTTATCGTCGGTTCGGAACTGGTTTCCTTTTCCGCGCTTCTAACCTGCCTGACGCATCGCGCCCGGCCGGTGGCGATGATCGAGCCAGAGCCCCATCCGCTGGCGCGGTCGCCTTTCCAATGGTTTCCGCGACTGGCCGGGGTGCCCTTTTATTGTGGTGCGGTACTCACGGATATTCGCGGACGCGGCCGGGTCGAGGAGGCCGATATCCGTCTGGCGGATGGTCGCATCATGACAGTTCAATGCGACGGTGTTCTGCTCACCGGGCGGTTCACACCGGAGGCAGCGCTTCTCAATGCATCCCCCGTGGATGTTGCGGCAGGCAGCGCCGGGCCGCTGATCGATCAGGACGGACGGATGCCCAACCCGATATTCTTCGCCGGCGGGAATGTCTTGCGGGCCGTGGAAACGGGCGGCTGGGCGTTTCGCGAAGGCCGTCGGGTTGGCGCGGCGGTGGCTGACGATCTCGCCCGGGGACCATGCGGCGCGCCGGCGGTGCCCGTCACCTTCGCCGATCCGCTCAAGCTGGCGGTTCCCGCCATGTTGAGGCCGGGTGGGCTCGACAGACCCGCATTTCGCGATTTTCAGCTTCGCTTCACCAGACGCGTTCAAGGCCGGCTTTCGCTTCATCTCGACGGAACGGAAGTGTGGAGCAAGACCGGCCGTTGGCCTCCTGAACGCCGTGTACTGGTGCCCATTCCCGGCGCTGCGTTTGAAGCGGGCCAGATTGCTTTCCACTTTCAGGAGACCAATTGATGCGCATTGCCGCAATCGATCAGGGAACGACATCGACCCGGTGCCTTGTGGTGAGCGATGGCGGCACGGCGGAGGTCGTGGCCAGCCGGCGTCACGCGCAATTTTATCCGGCCGCCGGCCATGTGGAACATGATCCGGAAGAACTGCTGGGCAACATCCGCGCGGTGCTGGCTGCCGCCGGGCCGGTGGATGCCATCGCCATCGCCAATCAGGGCGAGAGTTGCCTGGCGTGGGATGCCGTAAGCGGCGAGGCGCTGTCGCCGGTCATCGTCTGGCAGGATGCCCGCACCGCCGAAGCGCTCGCCGCCCTGCCGCCTTCGGCAACGGATCGTTCTAAAGAGATTTGCGGGCTGCCGCTCGATCCCTATTTTTCGGCCAGCAAACTGGCCTGGCTGGTCAGGCACAATCCGGCAGTGGCAGAGGCAAGGGCTGCGGGCCGTTTGCGGCTGGGCACCACCGATGCGTTTTTTCTGGACCGGCTGACGGGCTGTTTCCGCACCGACCTTGCAACGGCGTCGCGCACGGGTCTGCTCAATCTTTCAACCGGAGACTGGAGCCCGGAACTCTGCGCGCTTCACGGCGTGCCGCTGGATTGCCTGCCCACAATCGGCCCTGTCGATGGTGGCTTCGGCGCGGTCGAGGGAACGCCCATCCGCGTTTCCATCGTCGATCAGCAGGCAGCGCTTTATGGGCATGGCTGCCGCAAGGCCGGCGATTGCAAGATAACCTTCGGAACCGGGGCTTTTCTGCTGGCCGTTGCCGGTAACGGGAGGCCTTTGACGGGAGAGCTTCTGCCGACCATTGGCTGGCAAATGCAGGGCGCCCCCGCTATCTTTGCCATCGAAGGCGGGATCTATGATGCCGGCGCGGCGCTTGAATGGGCGAAAAAGATCGGCCTCTATGCTGAAAATGCAGAACTCGACGGTTTCGAGGGGCCGTCGGCCATTCGTCGCGGCCTTGTGTTCGTGCCCGCCCTTTCGGGCCTTGCCGCGCCCTATTGGGACAGGCAGGCCGTGCCTTTGTTCATCGGCATGGACCACGCGACTGAGCGGCGTGACATGGTGCGTGCCGTGCTGGAAGGCATTGCCCTGCTGACGGTGCGGTTGATCGAGGCGGCATCGGCGGTCGCCCCCATAGGCGACACGATCTCCATCGATGGCGGCTTGTCGAACAGCCGTTATTTCGCCCGCTTTCTGGCCGCCGCCAGCGGTCGAACCATTTGCGTGCCCGCCATGCGCGAGTTGACGGCGCTCGGTCTGGCGGAACTGTGCGGTGTCGATGTCGCGGCCCTGCGAGGCGATGCCGAGATATTCACGCCCGATGGATCGGTCGATGCCGAAGACCACGCCCGCTTCGCACGCGCCATAGACAGTGCGCGGAGCTGGCAACGATCCAAAACCTGCACAAGTGCGGTTCCGCCGACCGTGCCGGCGGCGGGCGTCTGATTTCTCCAATTTAAAGAACAGGCGACAAAGGCGACAGAATTTGATAAATTACAAAACAGCCGGTTGCGGTTTGACGCGTCGATAAGAAGTCACCGAGCGTTCCTGTACCGCCAGCCGGATCATGGCGCAGGAGGAGAAGTGCTATGACGGCATTCCATGTCATGGCCGGTGCGAGTGGTGAATTTGCCCGCCCGGAAGTCCGCAAGATTGGCATCCCGGATATTGTGGATGCGTTGAAGCTGGGACTTGAGGACTTTAAAGAAAAGCCGTCCCACTATGTTTTTCTCTGTCTTATGTATCCGATTGCCGGTGTTTTTCTGGTGATGTGGAGTTCCGGCGCCAATCTGCTGCCGGTTATTTATCCGCTGATGTCGGGTTTTGCACTGATTGGTCCGATCGCGGCCATCGGGCTTTATGAAATCAGTCGACGACGCGAGCAGGGGTTGGATAGCTCCTGGCGGCATGCACTGGAGGTTCGTCACTCTCCGGCCCTGCCGTCGATCATCGCGGTCGCCGTCATGCTGTTCGTGCTTTTCGTCGTCTGGTTGATTGTTGCGCAGAGCATCTACACTGCGACTTTCGATGCGACCGGTCCGGTTTCGCTCTCCACCTTTCTGTCGGACGTATTGACGACCTCGCAAGGTCTCTCCCTCATCATCTGGGGCAATCTGGCCGGCTTCGTTTTCGCGGTCGTCGTGCTGGCGACAACGGTGGTGGCGTTCCCGCTGCTGCTCGACCGGGATGTCGGCGCAGTCGCGGCGGTGGATGCGAGCATCCGCGCCACGCTTGCCAACCCGGTTCCGGTGGCGCTTTGGGGATTGATCGTCGCGGCCTTGCTCGTCGTCGGCACGATCCCGGTATTTATCGGCCTCGCGGTCGTCATGCCCATCCTCGGCCACTCGACCTGGCACCTCTATCGGAAACTGATCGTGTCCGATTATCCAAGCCGTACGCCTTGAATTCATAGAGGAAATCTATCCGTAGATCATCCTCCCTGCCGTTGCGGCCCCGCGAGGGGAGCCGCGGCGGTTGGGACGGCCATGGAGAGTGCGGGGATGCCATGTGGTATCGTTTTCTTCCGATCTGTCTGCTTTTCGCGATTGCCTTCCCGATTGAGGCCGTAGCACTGGAAGGAGACGCTGCCGCAGGCGCCACCATAATTGCTCGCCCGATCAATTTATGAGATAATTCTAATATACTTCGCGATGGGGTTGTAGAAGTATTCGTGGCCGGATCACGGGAGGAGACGATGGCTGTCGTTGTGATTCTCGTTCTGCTGGTGGTGGGATCGATCGTATTCCACCTGCTGAGCCCGTGGTGGTGGACGCCGATAGCCTCGAACTGGAGCTATATCGACAATACGATCATCATCACTTTCTGGATCACCGGCTTCGTTTTCTCGGCCGTTGTGCTGTTCGTCGCCTATTGCGTGTTCCGCTTCAGGCACCGCGCCGGAAACCGGGCGGCATACCAGCCCGAAAACAAGCGCCTGGAATGGTGGCTGGCGGGCGGAACCGGGGTTGGGGTGGCTGCAATGCTTCTCCCGGGCCTCTTCGTATGGAACCAGTTCGTAACCGTCCCGGACGGTGCGAGCGAGGTGGAAGTCGTCGGTAAGCAATGGCAATGGAGTTTCCGCCTGCCGGGAGCGGACGGACGGCTCGGGCGGGCGGATACGCGCGCTATTGGACCCGACAATCCGCTCGGCCTGAACAGGAACGATCTCGCCGGAATGGACGATGTCATCGTTGAAGGCGGTGAGTTGCATCTGCCCGCCGGCAGGCCGGTGAAGATGCTGCTGCGCGCGGTCGATGTCGTGCATGATTTCTACGTACCGGAGTTCCGGGCCAAGATGGACATGATCCCCGGCTCGGTCACCTACTACTGGTTTACGCCGACCCGGACGGGAACCTTCGAGGTTCTCTGCGCGGAACTGTGCGGTGTGGGTCATCCGCAGATGCGCGGCACCGTCGTCGTCGATACCGAGACCGATTATCAAGCCTGGCTGCAGCAGCAGCCGACTTTCTCGAAATTGCTGGCTTCGGCGGAAACGCCGGCGGCCAGATAAGCGCCGCGCATATTGGAAGGGAAGACCGCATCGGGGGAACAGGGAGGTTGGAACATGGCCGAGATTGGATCCGGCGCCGGGCAGGTCATTCAGCCCGCTGAAGTCGAGGACGTCGAGCTTTATCACCCGAAAAGCTGGTGGACGAAATATGTCTTCAGCCAGGATGCCAAGATCATTGCCATTCAATATTTCCTGACAGCCATCGCAATCGGCATGGTGGCGCTGGTGCTTTCCTGGCTGATGCGCCTGCAGCTCGGTTTTCCCGGCTATTTCTCCTTCATCGACGCGGAACATTATTATCAGTTCATCACCATGCATGGCATGATCATGGTGATTTACCTGCTCACCGCGCTGTTTCTCGGCGGTTTCGGCAACTACCTGATCCCGCTGATGCTCGGCGCGCGCGACATGGTGTTTCCCTATGCCAATATGCTGAGCTACTGGCTCTACCTTTCCGCCGTCCTTGTGCTGGTGGCCGGTTTCTTCGCACCCGGCGGGCCGACGGGCGCCGGCTGGACGCTCTATCCGCCGCAGGCGCTTCTTTCAGGAACGCCGGGCGGGCGCGACTGGGGCATCATCCTGATGCTGTCATCGCTGATCCTGTTCATCATCGGCTTTACTTTGGGCGGGCTGAATTACGTCGTCACCGTGCTGCAGGGACGCACGCGGGGCATGACGCTGATGCGCATGCCATTGACGATATGGGGCATATTCACGGCTACCGCCATGGCGCTGCTCGCTTTCCCGGCGCTCTTCGTCGCTGCCGTCATGATGTTGTTCGACCGGCTGCTCGGCACGAGCTTCTTCATGCCGGCCATCGTGGAGATGGGCGAACAATTGAAGCAGGAGGGCGGCAGTCCCATTTTGTTTCAGCACCTGTTCTGGTTCTTCGGCCATCCGGAAGTCTATATCGTCGCACTTCCCGCCTTCGGCATCGTCTCGGATCTGATCAGCACCCATGCGCGCAAGAATATCTTCGGCTACCGCATGATGGTCTGGGCGATCGTTATCATCGCGGCGCTGAGCTTCGTCGTCTGGGCGCATCATATGTATGTCAGCGGCATGAACCCGAATTTCGGGTTCTTTTTTGCAACCACGACACTGATTATCGCCGTGCCGACGGCGATCAAGGTCTATAATTGGGTGCTGACGCTCTGGCGCGGCGATATCCATCTCACCCTACCGATGCTGTTTGCGCTCGCCTTCATCGTCACATTCATCAATGGCGGATTGACGGGTCTCTTCCTCGGCAATGTCGTCGTCGATGTGCCGCTTTCGGATACGATGTTCGTGGTCGCCCATTTTCATATGGTGATGGGGGTCGCGCCGATCATGGTGATCTTCGGTGCGATTCACCACTGGTATCCGAAAGTCACGGGCCGGATGCTGAACGAGGCGATGGGGCACGTCCATTTCTGGATCACCTTTCTCGGTGCTTATGCCATCTTCTTCCCGATGCATTATCTCGGGCTGATGGGCGTGCCGCGCCGCTATTACGAGCTGGGCGAAACCGCTTTCATTCCAGATTCGGCGCACACGTTGAACATATTCATCACCGTGGCCGCGCTCATCGTCGGTGCGGCTCAACTGCTGTTCGTGTTCAATCTCGAGTGGAGCCTGCGCTGGGGCAAAAAGGCGGTCGGCAATCCGTGGCGGGCCACGACACTGGAATGGCAGACGCCGCAGACCCCGCCGGTTCATGGCAATTGGGGCAAGGAACTGCCGGTCGTTTATCGCTGGCCGTATGACTACAGCGTGCCCGGCGCGGCTGAGGACTTCCTGCCGCAAAACCAGCCGGCGGCTGCCGGGCCGTCCGAAAGGGTCCCGTCATGAGCGCCATCCTCATCTTCATGGCCGGGATCGCCGGCATCATCGGCTGGTGGATGGCGCGGCAGCGGCTGGCCTCGAAGCCTTGGCTGGAAGTCGGTCTGGCAGGCGATGCGCCGCAGATGCAGGGATCGTCGGCGACAATCGCGAAAGTCGGACTTGGGATATTTCTGGCGGTTGTCGGCGCGTTGTTCACCTTGCTCATCAGCGCCTATCTCGGCCGCATGGGCGGCGCCGACTGGTGGGGTATCCCGATCCCCGGACTGTTATGGGTGAACACCGCGGCGCTTGCCGCCAGCAGTCTGGCGCTGCAATGGGCGAAAACCGAAACCCGTCCAGATCATCGCGAGAGACTGAATGCGGCTCTTGTGACAGCCTTTGCGACGGCTGTTTTCTTTGTCGCCGGTCAATTCCTGGCGTGGCGGCAACTCATCTCCGCAGGCTATATTCTGGCGGATAACCCATCGAACAGCTTCTTCTACATGATCACCGGCCTGCACGGCCTGCATATATTGGGCGGGCTTTTCGTGCTTGGTCGCACCGCAATCCGTGCCCGGAGCGAGCCCTTGTCGGCGAGGATGCGCCTGAGTGTGGAGCTGTGCGCCATCTACTGGCATTTCATGCTGGTCGTCTGGCTTATCCTTTTTGCGCTTTTCGCCGGCTGGGCGAACAGTTTCGTCGATCTCTGCCGTCAATTGGTCACCTGAGGAGTGTCGATCATGGCCGCATCCATGGAGGAAAGACCGGTAAGTGATCCGCATCTGCGGCCGGCGGGATTGCGCGGCATCGCCGCCGATCTGTCATCGGACCAGCGGGCGTTCAAGAACGTCTCCTGGGGCAAGGCGATGATGTGGATATTCATTCTGAGCGATATCTTCATTTTCGGCTGTTTCCTGCTGGCCTATATGGCGGCGCGCATGTCGGCCACCGCGGCCTGGCCCAATCCGAGCGAGGTTTTCGCGCTCACGATTGCCGGCAGGCACATTCCGCTGATCCTGATTGCCATCATGACCTTTGTTCTCATCAGCAGCAGCGGCACGATGGCCATGGCCGTCAACTTCGCATATCGCCGCGACCGTCGCAAAACCGCCGCGCTGATGGTGGCGACGGCAGCGCTTGGCGCGACATTCGTGGGAATGCAGGCTTTCGAATGGAGCAAGCTTATCGCAGAGGGCGTTCGTCCCTGGGAAAACCCGTGGGGTGCGGCGCAGTTCGGTTCGGCTTTCTTCATGATCACGGGCTTTCACGGCACCCATGTTTCCATCGGCGTCCTGTTTCTTCTCATCGTCGCGCGCAAGGTTTGGCGGGGAGATTTCGATGAGGAAAGGCGGGGGTTCTTCACCAGCCGCAAGGGGCAATACGAGATCGTCGAGATAACCGGGCTTTACTGGCACTTCGTGGATCTGGTGTGGGTCTTTATCTTCGCATTCTTCTATCTGTGGTGAGTGAGGATGGCATCATGGCACAGCAACAGTCACAACAGGGACAGCAGCATCCGATAAGACTTTACATGGTGGTCTGGGGACTGCTTTTCGTCCTCAGCGCCTTCTCCTATATGGTCGATTATCTCGGCATTCAGAGCTATCCGAGATGGTCCCTGATCATCCTGTTCATGATCCTGAAGGCGGGGCTGATCATGGCGATTTTCATGCATATGGCCTGGGAGCGGCTGGTCCTGATCTACGCCATCCTGCTTCCGCCGGTTCTCGTGCTCGTCTTCGCAGCCCTGATGGCCTCGGAATCCAACTATACGGCTCTTACCCGGGTGACCTTCATGGGGGCCGGTTCTTGAGACCCGAGGCAAGATTTTCAGGATTGTGGAAGCAGCACGCCGACGGCGAATTCCTCGTCGGTTGCGACGTGGCCGGCCTGAGTCTTGCGATATTCGCTGGGGGTGAAACCGCGCTCGGCTCGTAGCGTGCGGGAAAGGTGCGGGGCATCGCAAAAACCGGTGGCGAGCGCAATCTGGGTGATTGTGTCACGCGTCGTGCGCAGGAGCGACAAAGCGCGATCCAGCCGCAGTTCGAGATAGACCTTGGAAGGCGTTGCGCCCAGGTCGGCGAGGAAACGCCGTTCGAGGCTGCGGCGGCCAAGGCCGAGATCATTCGCCAGTTCCAGCACGGTTCTCGGAACCTCGATATTCTGCTGCATCCGCAGGATTGCTTTTTTGACGAGGGGATCGTTGGCCTTGCGTGCGCTCTGCTGGCCGGGTTGAGGCTTTTCACCGCTCAGCGCACTGTCGATCATCATGATGTTGAGGCTCTTGACGGCGGCGGACTGGCCGACATGGCGCTCGACGAGGAAGGCTGCCAGATGCGCGGCGCCGTGGCCGCCGGAACAGGTCAGCCGGTCGCGGTCGATGACGAAGATCTGGTCGGAGATCATCTGGACGGTATCGAAACGGTCGAGAAAATCCTGGTGGTGGAACCAGCTCACGCAGCAGCGATAACCGTCGAGCAGGCCGGCCTCGTGCAGGATGAAAACGCCGGTGCAGAGCCCGACAATGGGAACGCCGGCCGCCGCCCTTTCTTTCAGGAAGCGCAGCGCCTCCTGCGGCAGGGCGCTGTGATCGCTGATCAAGCCGCCGACAACGACGATATAGTCGTAGTGCCCGGCGTCCATCAGCCGCGTATCCGGCTGCACCTTCACACCGCAGCTCGACTGTACGCTGCTCATGGTCGCCGAGAGCACCGACCATTCGCACAGGATAGGCCGTGAACGGTC
Organism: Agrobacterium leguminum; assembly: GCF_015704895.1. Taxonomy (GTDB): domain Bacteria; phylum Pseudomonadota; class Alphaproteobacteria; order Rhizobiales; family Rhizobiaceae; genus Agrobacterium; species Agrobacterium leguminum. Next base: position 61,405 of record NZ_JADQWB010000018.1, read on the forward strand.
CGCCTCATCGGCCGCAAGGCGCAGCACATCGACGAAATTCGCGAAGGCCGACAGCGTGAAGCGGTCGGCAAGCAGGAAGGCGACGCTGAGGCGTTTTCTGGCGCGGTGTGAGGTCATGACGCAAATATTCATGCAAACAGACGCGATTGTCCAGCCGGGGCGCGGCAAATGCTCTACCCTTTTTTTGTGCCGCATTGTCCGACGCCGAAGCGAGATCGCTTCGGCTGGAAATGCTCCAGCTTTTACGACACGAGATTTTCCAACCATCGGGTCCCGCTCATGACGCGTTTTAATGCCTTCAATCTTTTGCGGAATGCCCTGACCGGCCACAAGAACTGGGACGAGCAATGGCCCGACAGTCAGCCGAAAGCCGAATATGACGTGGTCATCGTCGGCGCCGGCGGCCATGGTCTGGGCGCTGCCTATTATCTGGCCAGCCAGCACGGCATCACCAATGTCGCCGTCATCGACAAGGGCTGGCTCGGCGGCGGCAATACCGGCCGCAACACCACGATCATCCGCTCGAACTATCTCTATGACGAGAGCGCCCGTCTTTACGATCACGCCGTCGATCTGTGGGAGAATTTGAGCCAGGAATTGAACTACAACGTCATGTATTCAAGGCGCGGCGTGCTGATGCTGGCGCATAATGTGCACGATGTGCAGAGCTTCAAGCGCCACATCCATTCCAACCGTTTGAACGGTGTCGACAATCGCTGGCTTACCCCGGAAGAGTGCAGGGACTATTGCCCGCCGCTCAGCATTGCGCCGAATGCCCGCTATCCCGTCATGGGCGGCGCGCTTCAGGAACGGGCCGGCACGGCCCGTCATGATGCCGTCGCCTGGGGTTATGCGCGCGGCGCTGCCGCCCGTGGTGTCGATATCATCCAGAACTGCCCGGTCACGGCCATTCGCCGCAATGCCGACGGCTCCGTCGCGGGCGTCGAAACGGCGAGGGGCTTCATCAAGGCGAAGAAGGTCGCGGTTTCGGCTGCCGGCCACACCTCGGTCGTCATGGACACGGCCGGCGTGCGTCTGCCGCTCGAAAGCTATCCGTTGCAGGCGCTGGTGTCGGAGCCGATCAAGCCGATCTTCCCCTGCGTGGTGATGTCGAACGCGGTCCACGCCTATATCAGCCAGTCCGACAAGGGCGAGCTGGTGATCGGTTCGGGTACGGACCAATATACGTCCTATTCGCAGCGCGGCGGCCTGCCGCTGATCGAGCATACCATCGCCGCCATCGTCGAGATCTTCCCGATCTTCAACCGCATGCGGATGCTGCGCAAATGGGGCGGCATCGTCGATGTCACGCCGGATCGCTCGGCCATTCTCGGCAAGACGCCGGTTGACGGGCTTTACGTCAATTGCGGCTGGGGTACCGGCGGTTTCAAGGCGACGCCGGGCGCTGCCCATACCTTCGCCTGGACCATCGCCAAAAACGAACCGCATCCGATCAACGCGCCGTTCACGCTGGAACGCTTCCGTTCCGGCCGCCTGATCGACGAAGCGGCCGCCGCCGCCGTGGCGCACTGAGGATAGAACCATGCTGCTGATCCGCTGCCCCTATTGCAACGAAACACTGCCCGAAGCCGAATTCACCTATGCCGGGCAGGCCCATATTAGCCGCGCCGCCGATCCCTCGTCGCAGACCGATGAACAATGGGAAGAATTCCTGTTCATCCGCGAAAACGTCAAGGGTCCGCATTTCGAGCGCTGGCGGCACCTGCATGGCTGCGGCCGCTTCTTCAACGCCGTGCGCGACACGGTGAGCGACCGTTTCCTCACGACCTATCGGGCGGGCGAGCCGCGTCCTGAACTTTCTTCCCTGACCCGTGCACCAGCCAGTTCCGAGGTGTCGAAATGAACTCCTATCGCGTTTCCGGCCGTGGCCGTGTGGATGCCGCCCGCTTCGTGAGCTTCACCTTCGACGGCAAGACCTATCGCGGCGTGAAGGGCGATACGGTCGCCTCCGCGCTTCTGGCCAATGGCGTGCATCTGATGGGCCGCTCGTTCAAATACCACCGCCCGCGCGGCCCGGTGGCGGCGGGTTCCGAGGAGCCGAATGCGCTGATCGGCACCCGCCGCAGCGTCGGACGTTTCGAGCCGAACACCCGCGCCACGGTGCAGGAAATCTGGAACGGGCTGGAAACCACCTCGCAGAACAAATATCCGAGCCTGAAATTCGATATCGGCGCGGTCAACGACATGGCCTATATGCTGTTTTCGGCGGGTTTCTATTACAAGACATTCATGTGGCCGAAGAGCTTCTGGAACAAGGTCTACGAGCCTTTCATCCGCGCGGCTGCGGGTCTCGGCGTTTCGCCGACGGAGGAGGACCCCGACACTTATGCCTCGCGCAACCTGCATTGCGATGTGCTGATCGTCGGCGCCGGTCCTGCCGGTCTCGCGGCAGCGCGCGCAGCGGCGGTCGATGGTCTGAAGGTCGTGCTGGTTGATGAAAATGCTGAAGCCGGTGGCACGCTGCTGTCGGAGCCGCAGGCGAAGATCGACGGCAAGCCCGCATGGAACTGGCTGGCGGATGAGCTGAAGGCGCTGAAGGAGCGCGGCGTCAGGGTCATGACCCGCACGACGGCGATTGCCTATTACCACCAGAACATGATCGGCCTCTGCGAAAAGCTGACCGACCATCTGGAAACCGTGCCGAAGGATACGCCGCGCGAGCGCCTGTGGCGGGTGCGGGCGCGTCAGGTGGTGCTGGCGCAGGGCGCGCTGGAAAAGCCGCTGGTCTTCCACGGCAACGACCGGCCGGGCGTGATGCTGGCGGGTGCTGCCCAGACCTATCTCAACCGTTACGGCGTCAAGGTCGGCAACCGGCCGGTTGTGGTGACGAGCCATGACAGCGCCTGGTATGCGGCCTTCGATCTTCACGGCGCGGGCGCGCGCGTTCAGGCCATTGTCGATACCCGCGCCAAGGTGCGCGAGGAACTGGTGAACGAAGCGCGCGCGCTCGGCATTCCGGTCAAGCTGTCGCATACGGTCACGGCGACCTCGGGCCGGCTGCGGGTCAAGTCCGTCCGGGTCAATGCGGTCAATGGCGCGTCGGTCGGTGCGGGACAGGAGATCGCCTGTGATGCCGTGCTAATGTCGGGCGGCTGGACGCCGTCGCTGCATCTCTTTTCGCATACGCAGGGCAAGATTGCCTGGGATGATGAACGGACTACGTTCCTTCCTGCCCTCACTAACGAGGATTGCGTGATTGCCGGGGCCGGGCGAGGGCTGTGGGGCATCGAGGCGGCGCTGAAGGACGGCGCGGAACGGGGTCGCGAAGTCGCCGCCGCACTCGGCAAGACTGCCAATAGTTCCAGCCATGCGGTGGAACATGACCGTACTGGCAGCGGCGTCTCGCACACGGAACTGCTGAGCGACCGCGATGCCGGCAAGGCCAAGGCCTTCGTGGATTACCAGAACGACGTGACGGCCAAGGATCTGCGGCTTGCCGTGCGTGAGGGCATGCGCTCCATCGAGCATGTCAAGCGCTACACCACCAACGGCATGGCGACAGATCAGGGCAAGATGTCCAACATCAACGGTCTCAACATCGCGGCGGAAGCGCTGGGCAAGCGCCAGCCGCAGGTGGGACTGACCACCTTCCGTCCGCCCTATACGCCAACGACCTTCGGAGCGTTTGCGGGTTATCACCGCGGCGCGCATTTCGAAGTGACGCGCAAGACGCAGATCGACGGTTGGGCTGAGGAGCACGGCGCGGTCTATGAGCCGGTCGGGCAATGGCGTCGCGCCTGGTATTTCCCGAAGCCGGGCGAAGACATGGATGCGGCGGTCAGCCGTGAATGCCGGGCAGTGCGCCAGAGTGTGGGTATTTTCGATGCCTCGACGCTCGGCAAGATCGAAGTGGTCGGTCCCGATGCGGTCGAGTTCATGAACCGCATGTATACCAATCCCTGGACGAAGCTTGCCGCCGGCCGCTGCCGTTATGGCCTGCTGCTCGGCGATGACGGCTTCATCCGCGACGATGGCGTCATCGGCCGTATGACCGAGGACCGTTTCCATGTCACCACCACCACCGGCGGCGCCGCCCGCGTGCTGAACATGATGGAGGACTACCTCCAGACCGAATGGCCCGATCTCAATGTCTGGCTGACCTCGACCACCGAACAGTGGTCGACCATTGCGCTGAACGGCCCGAACGCGGCAAAGCTGCTTACGCCGCTGGTGGAAGGTGTCGAACTGACGGAAGAGGCTTTCCCGCATATGTCCTGCGTGGAATGCACCGTGGCCGGTATGCCGGCGCGGCTGTTCCGCGTCAGCTTCACCGGCGAGATCGGCTTTGAGGTCAATGTGCCGGCGCCGCTCGGCCGCAAGCTCTGGGAAATCCTGTGGGAGGCCGGCCAGCAATATAGCATCACGCCTTACGGCACGGAAACCATGCATGTGCTGCGCGCCGAAAAGGGTTACATCATCGTCGGCCAGGACACCGACGGTACGGTTACGCCCTATGATGCGGCGATGGGCTGGGCCGTGGGCAAGAACAAGCCGGATTTCGTCGGCAAGCGCGGCCTTGCCCGCCCCGATCTCGTCGCCAAGGGCCGCCGTCACCTCGTCGGTCTTCTGACTGAAGACCGCTCGAAGCTGGAAGAGGGCGCGCAGATCGTCTTCGATCCGAAACAGCCGATCCCGATGAAAATGGTGGGTCACGTCACATCCTCCTATCACTCGGATGCCGCAGGCCAGCCGATTGCGCTGGCGCTGGTTGAGGGCGGCCATGATCGGATGGGCGAGACCGTCTACATTCCGATGCTGGACCGCACCATTGCCGCGAAAATCACCGGGATGGTGTTCGTCGATCCCGAAAATACCCGCCTGAAGATTTGACCTGGAGATGACAATGAACATGCGCGTTTCCTCCCCCGTTCCCGGCACGCTGGCCGAGAGCAAAGCTGCCCGGGTCAGCGTTCTGACCGCGCAGGCGCGGCTGTCGCTGCGGGCGCGCGGCGATCTCGCCCCGCTCAACGCCGCCCTTGGCCTTACCCTGCCGGACCGGATCGGCCTCCGCGCCGCTTCAGGCGACATCGAGGTCCTGCGCCTTGGCCCCGACGAGTGGACCGTGCTTGCACCTGTCAGCGCGGTCGACGGGCTGATCGCCGCCTGCGCAGGCGTTTACGCCAGCCATCCGCATAGTCTCGTCGATATTTCCGGACGAGAAGTGACGCTCCTGATCGAAGGTCCGCAGGCTGCCGAATTGCTGACGCTGGGCTGCGCCCGCGACATCGACACGATTGCCGTCGGCGAGGGACGCCGGACGATTTTCGACGGCGTCAGCGTGGTGCTCTGGCGCGATGCGGAAAACCGTTTCCGCATGGATATCTGGAACAGTTTCGTATCGCATCTTGGCCATCTGCTTGAAACCGGCTGCAAGGAACTTGCGGCGGACATCGCCTGATCTGGGAGAAGAAAACAATGCTCAACCGACTGTCACATAATACCGTTTCGGACACGGTGATCGCCGACGCCATCGCTGAGGAACTCGATCGCCAGAAGACGCAGATCGAGCTGATCGCCTCGGAAAACATCGTTTCCGCCGATGTTCTGGCGGCGCAAGGCTCGGTGCTGACCAACAAATATGCCGAGGGCTATCCCGGCAAGCGCTATTACGGCGGCTGCGAATTTGTCGACAAGGTCGAAGCGGTCGCCATCGACCGGCTGAAGCAACTCTTCGGTGCTGAATTCGCCAATGTGCAGCCGCATTCCGGCGCGCAGGCCAATCAGGCGGTGTTTCTGGCGCTGCTTCAGCCCGGCGACCGGATCATGGGGCTTTCGCTGGCCCATGGCGGCCACCTGACGCACGGTTCGCCGGTCACCATGTCCGGCAAATGGTTCGATGTGGTCTCTTATGAGGTCGACGCCGAAACCCATCTGATCGATATGGAGAAGGTGCGGGCACGGGCGCTGGAGACGAAACCGAAGCTGATCGTGGCGGGCGCATCGGCCTATCCGCGTCAGATCGATTTCGCCGGCTTCCGCAGAATAGCCGACGAAGTCGGCGCTTATCTGATGGTCGATATGGCCCATTATGCCGGGTTGATCGCCGGCGGCAAATATCCGAACCCCGTGCCGCACGCCCATGTCGTCACCTCCACCACCCATAAGACCCTGCGCGGTCCGCGCGGCGGCGTTATCCTTACCAATGATGCCGATCTCGCCAAAAAGCTCAATTCGGCGGTATTCCCCGGTAATCAGGGCGGTCCGCTGATGCATGTCATCGCCGCCAAGGCCGTGGCGTTCGGTGAGGCGCTGCGCCCGGACTTCGCAGATTACGCCGGTCAGGTCATCGCCAATGCACAGGCGCTTGCCGCCGTGCTGACGAAGGGCGGTCTGGGGATCGTCTCGGGTGGAACCGACAGCCATATGGTGCTGGTCGATCTGCGCCCGAAAGGCGTGACCGGAAAGATCGCCGAAATCGCGCTGGAGCGGGCGGGGCTCACCTGCAACAAGAACGCCATTCCCAACGATCCGGAAAAGCCCTTCGTCACCTCGGGTATCCGGCTCGGCAGCTCCGCCGGCACCACGCGCGGCTTTGGCGTCGCCGAATTCGAACAGATCGGTGCGCTGATCCTGCGTGTCATCGATGCGCTTGCGGCGAATGCCGAGGGTGACGCCGCAATTGAGGCCGACGTGCGGGCGCAGGTCGCAGCGCTTTGCGACGCCTTCCCGATCTACGGTTCGTAAATGTTCCTGTCGGTCTTCGATATATTCAAGATCGGCATCGGCCCATCGTCCTCTCATACGATGGGACCCATGGTCGCTGCCGCCCGGTTTCTTGACGATCTGCGCGGCGGTGACAAGTTCCCGGGGGCCGGAGACCTGTTCGGCCTGCGGGCGAGCCTGCATGGCTCACTCGCCTTCACCGGCAAGGGCCATGCGACGGATCGCGCGGTCATTCTCGGCTTGTGCGGGCTGAAACCCGATACGCTCGATCCCGACCGGGTGGAGGAGATCGAGGCGGAAGTGCGCAGGACCGGCCTCGTCGAGCCCGAGGGGCTGCCGGCGCTGCGGTTCGATCCGGACAGGGATCTGGTCTTCGATTATGGCCCGCCGCTTCCCGGCCATGCCAACGGGCTGGTCCTCATTGCCTGCGACCGTCAGGGTAACACCTATCACCGGGAGGTCTATTATTCGATTGGCGGCGGCTTCGTCGTCACCGAAACGGAGCTGCAAAGGTCGGCCGGGGGATTGAGCGCCGGCAAGCAGCAGCCGGTGCCCTATCCTTTCAGCACGGCGGCGGAAATGCTGCGCATGGGCCGCGCGTCCGGCAAGACCATCGCTCAGATGAAGCGGGCGAATGAAGAGGTTGTTTACGGGTCGGAACTGGATGCGAGGCTGGACCGCGTCTGGGAGGTGATGGAAAGCTGCATCGAGCGGGGTCTGACGCAGGAGGGCATTCTGCCCGGCGGGTTGAAAGTGAAGCGCCGGGCGAAGGCTATCCATGCGCAATTGCAATCGGAACGCGGGCTGAACCTCACCCAGCCGCATCAGGCCAATGACTGGATGAGCGTCTACGCCATGGCGGTGAATGAGGAAAACGCCGCCGGCGGGCGCGTCGTCACCTCACCCACCAACGGGGCGGCGGGCGTGGTGCCGGCGGTGGCGCGTTATTATCTCGACCATTGCGTCGGTGCGCACCGGGAAGGCATTCGCGATCTTCTGCTGGTCGCGGCGGCGATTGGCGGCCTGATCAAGCACAATGCCTCGATTTCGGGGGCGGAAGTCGGCTGCCAGGGCGAGGTGGGGTCGGCGGCGGCCATGGCGGCGGCCGGGCTTTGCGCGGTTCTGGGCGGCAGCAACGCGCAGGTGGAAAACGCCGCTGAAATCGCACTGGAGCATCATCTCGGCATGACCTGCGATCCGGCGGCCGGGCTCGTTCAGGTTCCCTGCATCGAACGCAATGCGCTGGGCGCCATCAAGGCCGTCTCGGCGGCCAGCCTTTCGCTGCGTGGCGACGGCACCCATTTCATGCCGCTCGACAATTGCATCACCGTGATGCGCGAGACCGGCCGCGACATGCATGTGAAATATAAGGAAACCTCGCAGGGCGGCATCGCCGTCAACCTGCCGGAGTGCTGATCCATCAAGGGGGAGCAGGATTTGACCACCTATATCATGAAAGTCGCGTGCCCGGCGCGCAGCGGCATCGTCGCTGCCGTCTCCGGTTATCTCGCCCGGTCCGGCTGCAACATCAACGACAGTTCGCAATTCACCGACCAGGAGACGGGCCGCTTCTTCATGCGGTTGAGCTTCGTTTCCGAACAGGGATCGGGACGCGATGCGCTGCTTGACGGCTTCGGTCCCGTCGCGGCGGACTTCGATATGGATTACGATATTCATGACCTTTCGCGAAAGACGAAGGTCGTCATCATGGTCTCGCGCTTCGGTCATTGCCTGAACGATCTGCTGTATCGCTCCCGCATCGGCGCGCTGCCGGTCGAGATCGTCGCCGTGATCTCCAATCATCTCGATTACCAGAAGCAGGTGGTGAATGAGGATATTCCCTTCCATCACATCCGCGTCACGCCGGAAACGAAGCCCGAGGCCGAAGCGGCGATCCTGCAGGTGGTGCGGGATAACGGGGCGGAACTCGTCGTACTGGCGCGTTACATGCAGGTTCTGTCGGACTCGTTGTGTCAGGAAATGTCAGGCCGTATCATCAATATCCACCATTCTTTCCTGCCGTCTTTCAAGGGCGCCAATCCCTATAAGCAGGCCTATGAGCGCGGCGTGCGGCTGATCGGGGCGACCGCCCACTACGTCACCGCCGATCTCGATGAAGGGCCGATCATCGAGCAGGATACGATCCGCGTGACCCATGCCCAGAGCGCAATGGATTATGTCAGCCTCGGCCGGGATGTGGAAAGCCAGGTGCTTGCGCGGGCCATCCACGCTCATATTCATCACCGGGTCTTCCTGAACGGAAACAGGACGGTCGTTTTTCCCGCGTCTCCCGGAGAACATGTGTCCGAACGTATGGGCTGAATGCGGGTTCTTGCGGAACCGTAATTCGCGTCCTTTCTCAGTGGCTCGTCGTCATGTCGTCCCGCCAGTAGCAGGCGTTGAGATAACGTTTCTTGGACAGGACCGACAACTTGTCCCGAAAGTCCTGCCATTGGGAGAACGCATTGGCGAGCCACAGGAAATAATCATTGGTGGAAGCGGCTGTCTCCATCGCCGCCCCGCCAACATGTTCGATGAATTTCGCGGGAGATACCGTCGAGCGCGGCAACCAGCATATTTGCATGCCGGGCGGCGCGACGATGTCATATCGGCAATTCTCGGCCCGAAGGAAAATCTGGCCGTTAACATCCCTGGGCAGGTTCTCGCAGATGCGGGCGATGGCGGGTAAGGCCGTTTCATCCCCGGCCAGCAGATAGTTTTTTGCTGGCTTCATTCCCAGTCCGCACGGGCCGGACATGCCGCAAAGCGCGCCGGGACGCGCATTCCGGGCAAAGGAACATCCCGGCCCCGTATCCTCATGCAGAACGAAATCGATATCGATAAAACCGCTATCGGGATCTATCGCCCGGATCGTGTAATAACGGACAGCGAAGGCATCCGCGGGTTCGGCAACATTTTCCGCGGCGGGCAGATTGCGGTTGAAGTTATTGTTCTGCTTTGCGAAATAAAGCCTGACATGGAGGTTTTTCAGCGTATTGAAACGGTGAAGACCGGTGCCGGTAAAGCGCAGGCGCTGCATGAATGGGGTGAGGCGCTGGCTGTCGACCACTGTCAGAATCCTGAAACTGTCATCCGCGAATATGGTCATGCGCGCCTTCCGATAAGTACAAGCAAAAACGGCCCGCCAACCACCGTCGCCAGGAGGCCGGCGGGTATCTGAAACGGGAAGATGAGGTTGCGCCCCAGCCAGTCGGCGATGAGCAGGATAAGCCCGCCGATCAGCGCCGCCGCCGGCAATTGCGTGCCGGCGCGCTGGAAACCAGCGAGCCGCGCCAGATGCGGTCCCATCAGGCCGGCGAAACTCAAGGGGCCCACGAGGATCGTCGCGCTTGCGGTGAGAATGGCGGAAAGCGAATAGAGACCGTTACGGCTCGCCACGACAGAGACGCCGGTATTTCGGGCGATATCTTCGCCAAGCGGCAGCACTTCCAGCCAGCGGCGAATGAAGGGGGTTAAGGCAAGCCCAAAAGAAAGCAGGACCGCCGCCATGATGGCTTCGCCCGGCGCGACGGCATAGGTGGAGCCGGAAAGCCAGGCGAGAAGCTGACCGAGCCTCGGGTCCTGCGATGTCATCAATACCGCCATGACGAAACCGGAGACGGAACTGAGCGCAATGCCGATCAGCAGCAGCCGGTCGCCGGAAAAGCCCGGCTTGCGCGACAGGGTCAGCATCAGCAGCAAAACCGTCAGCGAACCCACCGCACCTGCGAGGATTTGCGCGCCACGGGTGGGTGCGGCAAGGGTGAGAAGAAGCAGAATGACGCCGAGCATCGCCCCGGAGGAGACACCGAGCACCTCTGGCGACGCCATGGGATTGCCGGTGACGCGCTGCAGAATGGCGCCGGCAAGCGCCAGCATCGCCCCGCCGCTGAAGGCCGCGAGCGCCCTCGGCCAGCGCCAGCCGAGACCATGCAGATCGTAAAGTCCCGATAAAAACCAGCCCTCCGTGTTTTTCCCGACGGCGAGTGCGACGCCGGCGGCGACGCAGAGAATGGCGATGAGACCGAGCAAAGCCGGAATGGGCGAGGCAAGGCGCGCTGCCGCCGGCTGCGCGCCCGGCTGCGGCGGGGCCGGCATCTTCAGCCGCCGGATCAGCGCGAACATCAGCGGCGCACCGAGAAGAGCGGTGACGGCGGCGGTCGGGAACAATCGATAGGTGACGGGAAAAAACAGGACGATCTGGTCGGTCAAGGTCAGCAGCAGTGCGCCAAGTGCTGCCGAATAACCGAGCTGCGCCGCCATTCGTCTTGCGCCGCAGGCGCGCGCGAGCGCGGGGGCGGCAAGGCCGATAAAGCTGATGATGCCGACGGAGGCGGTGACCACCGCCGTCAAGGCCGCCGCTACCACCAGCGTCAGCAGGCGGTAGGCGGCAAGCGACAGGCCGAGACTTTTTGCATTGGCGTCCTCAAGCGTCATGATCGTCAGGGGGCGAAGAAGCAGCACGACTGCAAGGGCGAGCACGGCGAGACGAGGGGCCAGAAAGGAGACGGCGCTCCAGTCCTGCTGATCGAGATATCCAGCACCCCATAAAAAGATGCTGACGAGAAAATCATGGTTGAACAGCACCAGAACGGCGCTCGCAGCACCGCAATAAAGGCTTACGATCATGCCTGCCAGCGTGACGGTGACGGGCGACAGGCCTTTGCGCCAGGAGAGTGCGAGGATTGCCAGAAGCGACAGCGCCGCGCCCGCAAAGGCGATCCATTCCCGTGCGCCCGTCCATTGCGGGAACCACAGCGTGGCAATGGCAAGCAACAGATAGGAACCGGCTGAAATGCCGAGCGTCGCCGGCTCGGCAAGCGGATTGCGCAGAATGTTTTGCAGGATCGCCCCGACAAGGCCGAGCGTCGCACCGGTCATCAGCGCCACCACGATCCTCGGCAACAAGGTATTGTGCAGCAGCACCTGCGCCGTCATGTCGGGATCGGGAAAAAACAGGGCTGCAAGCGGCGTCCCATCGGGCATGCGCAGGAACAGGTTGAAGCCGGCAAGGCCGGCGCAGACGATGGCGAGCGATGTGATGACGATCGCGGATATGTTCGCCGTCCTCTTCATGGCGATGCCTCACCGGCAAGGGCTTCGGAAACGAGGCGGGCGAAACGTCTTGCCGGCGGCAATCCGCCGTAAAACAGCACGTCCCTGATACGCATCAACCGGTTTTCGCGAATGAAGGGCAGGCTTTTGATGACCGGCGCGCTGAGAAGTGTGTCCAGCTTCTCGCTGCTGGTATCGCCGATGCACAGAAGCCGCGCCTGCGGATGGCGGGAAAGCTGGTCGGCCGTCACTGTCGTATGACCGTATTGCGAGGTGTAGCCATCCCAGGCGTTCTCGATGCCGAATTGATCGAGAACATTCTGGAAGAGGCTGTTCCTGCCGAAAACCAGCAATCGCCTGCCATCTATGACCGTCGCCAGCAGCAGAGGCCGTCCGTCATAGGCGGAGAGCCGTGCGCGTGCCTGCTGCATTTCCGCGTCGAAATTTTCCTCAAATGCGTCAAACCGGCCGGGATCGCCGATCCGCGTGGCGAGCGCGATGAGGGCGTTTCTGCCACTGATTAAATGGTTTTCGCCCGCAGTGACGCCGGAATCGAAAAGGTGGGTGGGGGCGATGGCGGCAAGCCGGCCGGCAGCCATGGTGAAATCGTCGCTGTGCAGGATGAGGCTTGGTCGAAGATAGTCCACAAGTTCCAGATTGGGCTCGGACCGCAATCCAAGCTCGGCGACCGAGGGCGACAGCGCCGGTTCGACGACGAGGCTGCCATAACGTTCCAGTTCCGGCATGGCTGCGGGCTGCACGCCAAGCGCCAGCAGGTTCTGCCCGCTCACCCAGTCCATGGCGACGATGCCGCCGGAACGGGCGGCCGATGACGGCCGGTTTGTAAGGAAAAAAGCACCTGTCCCGCAGAGCAACGCTCTGCGGGACAGGGAACTGCGCAGCATCATCAGAATTTCGCCTGAACCGAGAAGGAGACGGTTCTCGGCGCTCCGAGATAATAGCTGTTCTGCCAGTAGTTCTCATCGGTGATGTTGCTGACATTCAGCCGGAATGTCAGTGGATTGCCGAAGTTTTCGGTGGTGTAACGCAGGCCGAGATCGGCGGTGACATAGGAGGAAAGGCGGTCGTTGTTTTCGGAAGTCGCCCATTGTTTGCCGGTGTAATAGAGGCCGCCGGTCAGGAAGAGACCTTCGACGGTGGGAACCTCATATTCGGCATAGACCTTGGCGAGAACATTGGCGACGTTCATGGGTCGCTTGCCGTCATAGGTTCCGCCTTCGACCCTGGCGTCGAGGAATGTCAAGCCGCCGAGAATGGTAAGGTCATCCGTCACCTTGCCGGTCGCCGTGAACTCGATGCCGCGATGGCGCTGGCGGCCGTCCTGCGTGTAGATATTGGCATCCGTCGTCAGTTCGTAGGCCTTGGAGATGTCGAACAGCGCCGCCGTCAGCAGCATGTCGCCGACATCGCCCTTGATGCCGATTTCCTTCTGCTTGCTGACCATGGGGGCGAGAATCTGCCCGCTATTTGCGGCCGTGTCCGGCGCAACGCCGCCCTGCTCAAGGCCTTCTATATAGCTGCCGTAGAGCGTCACCGCCTCCACCGGCTTGAAGAGCAGCGACCCCGAGGGCGAGAGCCTTGCTTCATCGTAGTCCGGGGCGGAGCGGGCGCCGCTGCTGTCCAGCGACTGGCTCTGGATCATGCTGTAATTGGCGCCGACGAGGGCCGACCATTGTTCGTCGAATTCGATCTGGTCGCCGACGACGAAGTTATGATTGCGCACATAGCCGGACTTGTAGAGCGTGCCGGTGTTTGGCGGGAAAGTCGGCTCGGCAATATGCCGGGGAGAGGACAGGGGGAAAGACGGCTGCCAGCCGGTATTGGGGTTGTAAGTCGTACCCCAGTCCTTGCCCTGATACATGTAATATCCGGCGGTCAGCTTGTGGGAGACCGCGCCGGTATCGAAGGAGACGTCAGCGAAAATATTCGCGGCGTCGAAGACGTTTTTTGTCCTGCCGGAGCGAATTGCGATCTGGGAATACTCCTCCGCGGACTGGACAAGATTCATCGTATGATCCTGAACCGGCCGGTCGATATATTCCCGCATATATCCGCCGCGCAGGGTAATGGCGTCGTTCACATCGTAGGTGAGCTTGGCCGAGTATCGTTTTTTCTCGATTTCGTCGTGAATCCAGGGCTGGCTCCAGTTCCTGCTGGCGTCGAGCGCATCGCCATGCAGCACGCCGTCTGCGAAAGCCCAGTAGGAGTTGGCGGCGTCCAGCTTGTATTTGCTGTAGGAAGCATTGAGTTCGAGCTTCAGCCGGTCGGTGATGTTCCAGTCGAAAGCGCCGCTTGCCAGAAAGCGGTCGACATTCTGGTCGTCGATGGCCGTGTCGCCCGCCGAACGGACGATATTGAGGCGATAACCCATGTCGCCTTCCGGATCGATGCGGCCGCCGAAATCGCCATGGACGAAGGCCTGCGCGCCGCCGTAATTGCCGACCGTTACGCTGTTCAAACGTTCCTGCGTCGGGCGCTTGTAGACATAGTTGATCATTCCGGCGGGCGAGGCCGCGCCATAGAGAAAGCCCGAAAGGCCGGAAAGAACCTCGGTGCGTTCCTTGTCTTCCAGCACCGTCGCGTGGCTGTAGGAGCGGCGGAAGCCGTCTTCGGCGGTGTCATAGGTGGTGAAACCGCGAATATTGGCCATCGGCGCCCAGCCGGACATCTGCGGTGTCTGGCTGCGGATGGTCGGCAGGACGCGGTAGATATCCTCCGGGGATTGCGCCTGGATATTCTGGATCAGCTCCCTCGGCGCGACAGTGACGGAAAACGGTGTATCGCGAATGGCCGTCTGTCCGAGCAGGCCGAGAGAGGACAGGGTTTCCGTGCGGTAGCCATCCTGCGCCAGCCCGTCCTGCTGCAATACGGATGCGCCACGCGTGCCTTGAACGGTAATGGGTGCGAGAAGGGTGGAGTTTCCGGCTGCCGCAGCACTTGCCGCGCTGACCGGCGCGGCGATGACGACGGAGGTGGCGTCGGTGAAGGAATAAACGAGGCCGGTGCCGCGCAGAAGCTCCACGATCGCCTGCTCGCGGGTTGTCGCGCGGCTGACGCCCTGCGAAAGTTTTCCGCGTGCAATCGAGGCATCGTAGGAAATCTGCGTTCCCGACAGTTTTCCGAAGGTTGCCAGCGATTTGTTCAGCGGGCCGGCCGGAACCGAATAAACCGCCTGCGCAAAGGCCGGCTGTGCCGCGATGCCGGCGGCGAGCGCCGTGGTCGTCGCCAGAAAGGCGAAAAACAGCGCGCCACGACCCTTACGACCCCTGTTTGTACCCTTATGAGCCGATGAGAACTCATTCCCCATGTGAAAGCCACTCCATTAAATCTGTCCCCGGAGACCGGCCGGCCTATGCTGGCGACGGGTTCTCTGAGGACAATACGAATGGCGTTCGAAAATTTTCCTCTTTTTCTCAAGTTTTCTTAGATGGAGGAAATAACGGTCAAAAACGGCGTGACGGCCCGCACCTTGCCGCCGAATGGCCGCACCACCGCATCGAGCGCGCGGATGGGGTCGGCAAGATCGAAGACGCCGCTGACGACGTTGTTTTTCAGGGCAGGGGTGGCGATGACCACCTTGCCTTTTTGCCAGCGGGCGATGCGATTGACCACCGCCGCGACCGTCTCCTTCTCGGCAATGAGCATGCCCGTGCGCCATGCCGCGATTTCCGAAGCTTCCCTGACGCCGCGGTCCATACGGCGCGATGCCTGATCGTAGGTCAGCCAGTCGCCTGCCGCCAGTTTCTCTCCCTCGGGAGAAGGCAGATCGGGCGATGTGGCCAGAACCAGCCCATGATCGACGGAGACGGAGATGGAGAGATCATCGCCCGAAACGTCGAAAGCGGTTCCGAGCGCCGTGGCGGTCAACGGTCCGTAGGCGACGGAGAAGGGGCGCGAGGCATCGGGCCGGACATCGAAATAGGCCATGCCGGCAAGGAGGTTCACCCGTCTTGCCCGCTCGCCGAAATCGACGGCGATTGCGCTGTCCGGTCCGAGCGTGACCATGCTGCCGTCCTCGAGGGGGATTTCTCTGATCTCGGCCGTCGATGTCAGATAATCGGCGCGGGCGCGCAACGTCACATAGGGTGCCAGCAGCGAACCGCCTACCGCCGCACCGAGACAGAGCACGCCGCCGACAAGCAGAAGACGCCGGTTGGGGTCGAAGCCCTTTTGCGAGGAACGAGCCTCCTCGGCCAGAATCTGGCCGGTCATGCCGTGGATCGCGGCGACTTTCGCCCAGGCGGCGGCATGGGCCGGTCCGCGCTCGATCCAGGCGCGTGCCGTTTCGATGGCAACGGGATTGCCGGGATCGTTCTGCAGGCGAATGGCAATATCCGCAGCTTCACGAAACAGGCGCCGTTCTTCCGACACTTCGTTCATAGGGAGCCTTTCAGGATTGCCGGAGACCGGACAACGTCACAGCCTTTGATATATACGAATGAGAGGCCGCATATTTCCGAATGAAAGAAGTTTAATGCGCAGGCCGGCGATTAAACGGCGATATCTGGAGCAAGACGACGGTTCCCGTCCTCTACAGACCGTTCAGGCGATCCTCTATGTGCTCATAGGCGTCGCGGATCAAAACCCAGGTGCGGGTGGTGGACATGCCGAGCTTCTGCGCCACTTCGCTGATCGTCAGGCCGCCCATCCGGTGCAGCTGAAAGGCTTCGCGCACCCGCCGCGGCAGTTCCGCAAGCGCCTGTTCCACCAGCTGCAGCCGCTGACGGTCATAGACGATGGTTTCGGCCGATGGCGATGGGTCGATGATGGCATCGAAGGCATTCTGCGGCAGGTCGACACGGCGGAGGCTGCGTTCGCGGCGATAATGATCGATGCTGAGATTACGCGCCACCGTATAGAGATAGGATTTGGGATTGTGGGAAGCGGCACTTGCCGGCGGCGGTGAGGCAAGCACCTTCAAAAACGCATCCTGCGCCAGATCGGATGCCGTTTCAGGATCGATACCCCTGCTGCGCAGGGACCTGACAATGCCCTTCGCATATAGCCGGAACAATTCCTGCAGATCCCAACTCAAGAGCCTTGCCTTCCGGTAATCGACCCCGTGCCTGCCCGGTGAACGGACGGTCGGTGTGTCGAACGATGCAGCCGTCGGTCGATTATGTGCAATCGGTGCCGAATTCGAGAATATGCGAAGCGACGGCTTCGATAAGCAGGGTCGCCCCGCAGGCATGATATCATCGGCCGTTGATGTTGCCGGTATCATGCTTGCGGGGCGACGGTAAAGTAAAACAGTCGCTGTATTATGGATTAGTCTGTGACCTTTCCTGCGTATATATCAATTACCGCGATGAACGATGCAGACTGCGAGTAAAGGTTGTTATTCGGCGGGTTGCGCCACGGCCTCCATATCCGACCGTCCGCGATCTCCGGAGAGGCTGCGCTGGCCGAGCGCGATGATGGCGACTGTCGAAAGGCTTGCGGCGACGGAGACCCAGAAACCGTTATCCGGGCCGAAATTGTCGATCACCCAGCCGGAGACGAAGGCGCCGAGCGCCATGCCGATACCGATGCCGGTCATCACCCAGGTCACGCCTTCCGTCAGCATCGATTCCGGCACGCGACGTTCGATCAGGCCGAATGAGGTGATGAAGATCGGCGAGATTGCAACGCCGCTGAGGAAAACGGCGAAAGCGAGAAGTGCTACCGAGGTGTTGGCGACAAGCAGCGGCAGGGCGGTGAGCGCGAGCACGCTGACGGCGATCAGCAATTGCCGTTGCAGCGGCATTTTGGGGTTGAGCGCGCCGAGGATGAGGCCGACCACGAAGGAGCCGATGGCATAGACGCCGATGACGAGACTGGCGGCCCCCGGCTGGCCAAGCTCCTTGGTGATTGCGACGGCGCTCACCTCGGCCGTGGCGAATGTCGAGCCGACGAAGATCAGCGCGAGCGTGATGATCTGGACCGGGCGCAGGAAGATGGCCGAACGCTGCCGGCGGCCGCTTTCAACCGGACGTACCTTGGGCTCGGTCGAGCGTTGCAGAAGGAAGGCAAAGGTGCCGAGCGCCAGGAAGGTGGTGCTGATCATCATGCCCGCTTCCGGAAAGAGCGAAACCGCAAGGCCAACGGAAAGCGAGGCGCCGGAGATGTAGACAAGTTCGTCGGCGGCGGATTCGAAGGCGAAGGCGGTGTTCAGCTCCGGCCGGTCGCGGAAGATTTCCGTCCAGCGGGCGCGCATCATGGCGGGAATGCTCGGCATGGCGGCGGCGAGGAAGGCGGAAAGGAACAGCGTCCAGGCGGGCCATCTCTGATTTGTCGCGATAATCAGCGCCGCAAAGGCGATGACCGAGACGATGGTGGCGGGGATGAGGACCTTGCTCTGCCCCTTGCGGTCCACCAGCCGGGAGATTTGCGGGGAGAGGGCGGCATTGGTCAATGCGAAGGTTGCCGAGACGGCGCCGGCCAGCCAATATTCGCCATGAGTCTGGGAAAGCATGGCGACGATGCCGATCGGGGCCATGGCAATGGGAAGACGGGCGAAAAAACCGGCGGCGGAAAAGCCTTTTGCGCCTGGAGCCCGGAAAATTTCTCTGTATGGATTAGACATCGGGATGCACCTTGTTCTAAGGGTGTCCACCACATACATACGTGGCGTATGTGAATGAGATAATTGCATACGACGCGTATGTCAACTAATATACGCGTCGTATGTAGAAAATGGAGAAGAAATGCGCAAACCTCGCAGTGAAATGATTGCCGAGACGCGGGCGAAGCTTCTGGCTGCCGGTCGCAAGGCCTTTGGCAGCATCGGTTATGCGGAAGCGTCGATGGACGACTTCACCGCTGAAGCCGGTCTCACCCGTGGCGCGCTCTATCACCATTTCGGCGACAAGAAAGGCCTGTTGCTGGCGGTTGTGGCCGAAATCGATGCGGAGATGACGAAGAGGCTCTGTGACATCTCCTCGAGGGCCGCGACCCGGTGGGAGGGCTTTGTCGAGGAGAATGTCGGTTATGTGCGCATGGCTCTCGAACCGGAAATCCAGCGGATCATGTTTCGCGACGGGCCGGCCGTGCTCGGCGATCCGTCGCGCTGGCCCAATGCCAATGGCTGTATCTCGGCTGTCGCCCGAAGCCTGGATGCGCTCCGGGAAGAAGGCACTATCGGCAACATCGATCCGGAGGCATGCGCCCGCTTCATCAATGCGGCGAGCAGCAGCGCCGCCCAATGGATAGCCAATTCCGACGACCCGGAAACGACCTCGAAACGGGCTGTCGGCAGTTTCCGGACCTTTCTGGAGGGATTGCGGGTCAGGAAAGACTGACCCGCATAGCTGCCTATCTGTTATTCCGGGTCGGCTAGGCGATCATCACGGAAAATGTGTAGAAATATCTGGAATAGATACAGATCATGTTATTGGTAGCACCTGTTTGACACCTCTGAGGTCAAGGTTATGGTCGACAAGCCGTCGGAAAAAGCGTCCGGAAGCGCGCCATCGGATCAATCGCCGAAGCTTCTTTCAGGCGGCAATCCCCAGATTGCAAAAGGATATGGCGACGCGCCGGTGCAGGCCTATATTGCCGCCATGCCGGGCTGGAAAAGTGCGGTCGGTGGCCGTATCGACAGGCTGATCGAAGGTGTCGTGCCCGGTGTGCGCAAGGCTGTGAAGTGGAATTCTCCCTTCTACGGCATGGAGGACGATATCTGGTTCCTCAGCCTTCACTGCTTTACGAAATATATCAAGGTGACCTTCCTTAACGGCGCATCCTTGCAGCCCTTGCCGCCCGGCACTTCCAAACATCCGAAAGTCCGTTACCTCGATATCCGCGAGGATGCGTTCGATGAAACGCAGTTCGTGGAGTGGGTGAGGCAGGCAAGTGTGTTACCCGGCGAAAAAATGTGAGCGAACGGGTTTACCGGTGCGACAGGCTCTTGGGCATGCGATGATCGCGAAATAGGCCGACGAATCATGCCGGTTTTCCTGCCTCTTAAGGATCGCGTCGCGCTGCGGATGATGAGAAATCGCGGGCTGTCCGATACAGTTTTTCCGGAGTGAAGAAAAACCGGCCGATCCGGCCGATTTCTGTTTACTTTTGCCGGGGTTGCACGCCATCACGCTCACTGAAGTCGCTGCCAGGCGTATCGCAAACCACGGAGGATGAGATGAAGGCACTGGTGCTGGAAGAAAAAGGCAAGCTCTCGCTCAGGGATTTTGACATTCCGGGTGGAGCGGGATCCGCTGAACTCGGGCACAAGGATGTGCGCATCCGCACCCATACGGTCGGTATCTGCGGCTCGGACGTCCATTATTACACCCATGGCAAGATCGGTCATTTCGTCGTCAACGCGCCGATGGTGCTCGGCCATGAAGCGTCTGGAACGGTGATCGAAACCGGTGCCGAGGTGACGCATCTGAAGGTGGGCGACCGCGTGTGCATGGAGCCCGGTATTCCCGATCCCACATCGCGCGCCTCCAAGCTCGGCATCTACAATGTCGATCCGGCTGTCCGCTTCTGGGCGACGCCGCCCATTCATGGTTGCCTGACGCCTGAGGTCATTCATCCCGCCGCCTTCACTTACAGGCTGCCCGACAATGTGTCCTTCGCCGAAGGCGCCATGGTAGAGCCCTTCGCCATCGGCATGCAGGCGGCGCTCCGGGCACGTATCCAGCCGGGCGATATCGCTGTCGTCACCGGGGCAGGTCCGATCGGCATGATGGTGGCGCTGGCGGCGCTTGCCGGCGGTTGCGCCAAGGTCATCGTTGCCGATCTCGCCCAGCCGAAGCTCGATATCATCGGTGCCTATGATGGCATCGAAACCGTCAACATCCGCGAGCGCAATCTCGCCGAGGCCGTCTCGGCGGCGACCGACGGCTGGGGCTGCGATATCGTCTTCGAATGCTCGGGCGCAGCACCCGCCGTGCTCGGCATGGCGAAGCTGGCGCGGCCGGGCGGCGCGATCGTGCTGGTCGGCATGCCTGTCGATCCGGTTCCGGTCGATATTGTCGGCCTGCAGGCCAAGGAACTGCGGGTCGAAACGGTTTTCCGTTACGCCAATGTTTACGACCGGGCAGTTGCGCTCATCGCCTCCGGCAAGGTCGACCTGAAGCCGCTGATTTCCGCGACCATTCCCTTCGAAGACAGCATCGCCGGCTTCGACCGTGCGGTGGAGGCGCGGGAAACGGACGTGAAACTTCAGATCGTGATGCCGCAGTAAAAGATCGCGTGCCGACCACCGATGCCTGCCACCGATGATTGAGTGGCGGAGATGCTGCGGAAAAGTATGAGTGCGGCCTGCCGTTGTCCGGCGGTCCGCACTCCAAAAATTTACCGGATATCGCCTCCGGGTGAGCATTGTTTGAGCGGATCACGCCGAATTGTGCAAAAAAATCGGCGCGGCCGCCGAGTTTCTGGCCAGTCCCATGCGGCGACTATTCAATTCCCGACAAAAAAGAGTCAAAAAAGTATCGGTAATTTCTTCGGCGTGATGTGGAAGCACAGATAGCGCACGCCATATGCTCCTCATCAACGCCTGGGACGAGCCATAAAGAGGAATGGCTCTGCTCCGCAAATGCGGCGGACGTGTCGATGGGAGGAACTATGATGCAGCCCGATCTGGAACTGGTGCACATCCGCAAGGGCGAATCCTTCGCCGCCTGGCGGCATGGCTATCCGTTCCGCACCGTGCGCTGGCATTATCATCCCGAATACGAAATCCACCTCGTCGTTGCCACGTCAGGCACGTTTTATATCGGCGATTTCGTCGGGCGCTTCGGCCCCGGTCAGCTCATCATGACCGGTCCCAATCTCCCCCAGAACTGGATCAGCGAGATCGAGCCGGACGAGATCGTGCCGACACGCTCTCTCGTGATCCAGTTTCCGGAGGCTTTTATCGAGGATGCATGCACCTCCATGTCCGAGATGGAGGTGGTGCGTGCGCTGCTGGACCGCAGCCGCCGCGGCATTCTGTTCGACGATGAAACGAGTGATCGCGTTCGCCCGCTGATCCTTCGGCTGATCGAGGCGCAGGGGCTGACGCGGCTGGCGATTTTCTGGGAAATTCTCGATCTCCTGGTCAACGCGCCGTCTTCCGAGGTGCTGGCAAGCCTGAGCTACGAGCTGGACCTGACCGGCATCGGCGACAGCGGCATCAACCGCGCGCTGTCGCATCTGCGCCAGCACCTGACCGAGCAGGTCGAGGAAATCGACCTCGCCGAAATGGTGGGCCAGAGCCAGAGCGCCTTTTCCCGCGCCTTCAAGCGTCACACGGGAACGACGCTGGTACGGTATCGCAATCAGCTACGTATCGATCTCGCCTGCCAGATGCTGCTGGCGGATCAGGAGGTCAAGGTGGCGGAGGTCTGCTACGATGTGGGCTTCTCCAATCTTTCGAATTTCAACCGGCATTTCCTGAAATTGAAGGGAATGTCGCCGTCGAGGTTTCGCACCATATTCGCAGCCCAGAAGGCAGCGGTCATGGCGGATTAAACCAGCGACACATCACCGATTTTTTAGAATTCGGGCAGAAGGCTGTCCGGAAACGGGGTCTTGTTGCCCCAATTTTCCAACCGGGAGGAAGAGTGAGATGAAAATGAAGTCCAGGTTTCTGATGGCGACAGCCGCAATTGCAATGATGGCCGCTCCGGCGCTGGCGCAGGAAAAGCTGAAGATCGGCATGACCTTCCAGGAGCTGAACAACCCCTATTTCGTATCGATGCAGGAAGCGCTGAAGGAAGCTGCCGCAAGCATCGGCGCCGACGTTGTCGTGACTGACGCCGGCCACGATGTGGCAAAGCAGATTTCCGACGTCGAAGACATGCTGCAGCAGAAGATCGACATCCTGCTTTTGAACCCGACCGACAGCGCCGGCATCGAAGCCGCCGTTCACGCCGCCAAGGCTGCCGGTGTGACGGTCGTTGCCGTCGACGCCAACGCCAACGGCCCGGTCGACACCTTCGTCGGTTCGAAGAACCGCGATGCCGGCTACATGTCGTGCAAATATCTCGGCGAGGCCCTCGGCGGCAAGGGTGAGGTCGCGATCCTCGACGGCATTCCGGTCGTGCCGATCCTGCAGCGCGTCGAAGGCTGCAAGGCGGCGCTTGCCGAATTCGCCGACATCAAGCTGGTCGATACGCAGAACGGCCGTCAGGACCGCTCCGTTGCGCTTGGCGTCGTTGAAAACATGATCCAGTCGCATCCGAATCTCGCCGGCATCTTCTCGGTGAATGACGGCGGCGCGATGGGCGCCATGGCTGCGATCCAGGGCTCTGGCAAGGACATCAAGCTCACCTCGGTTGACGGTGCTCCGGAAGCGGTGAAGGCGATTGCCGACGGCACGCCTTTCATCGAAACGACCGCGCAGTTCCCGCGTGACCAGGTTCGCGTTGGCCTTGCCATGGCGCTCGCCCAGAAGTGGGGCGCTCGCGTCGTGCCGAAGGAAGTGCCGATCGACGTCATGGTCGTCGACAGCAAGAATGCCGGCGAGTTCAGCTGGTAAGATCTCCTCCCAGGTCCCGTCCCCGTCTTGTACGGGGGCGGGGCAGTCCCGACCATTGAGGAGGGTGAAATGCTGGAACTGAATGGAATAAGAAAAAGCTTTGGCAAGATCGAAGTCCTGCGCGGCGTCGACCTTCAGGCGCGCCCCGGTGAGGTGCATGCGCTTCTGGGCGAGAACGGCGCGGGCAAGTCGACTTTGATGAAGATCCTGTGCGGCATTTTGCAGCCATCGGAGGGAACGATCCGCATCGACGGGCAGGATCGCCGCTTCGCCAATTACGACGAGGCGATTGCCGCCGGCATCGGCATCGTGTTTCAGGAATTCAGCCTGATCCCCTATCTCAATGCCGTGGAAAACATGTTTCTTGCCCGAGAAATCCGCGGGCCGCTGCGCCTTTTGAACAAGGGCGCGATGCGCAAGCGCGCGGCTGAAATCATGAGCCGTCTGGCGGTGGATGTTCCGCTCGACGTGCCGGTGCATCGTCTTTCCGTTGCCCAGCAGCAATTCGTCGAAATCGCAAAGGCGCTGTCGCTGGATGCGCGCATTCTCGTTCTCGACGAGCCGACGGCAACGCTCACCCCCTCCGAGACGGAACACCTGTTCAAGGTGATGCGCGAGCTGCGGCGTCAGGGTGTGGCGATCATCTTCATTTCGCATCATCTCGAAGAAATATTCGAGATTTGCGACCGCATCACCGTTCTGCGCGATGGCGAGTTGATCGGCTCCTGCCTGACGTCGGAGGTCGACAATGACCGTCTGGTCGAGATGATGGTCGGCCGGCGCATCGAAGCCAGTTTCCCGCCGAAGCCACAGCTCGATCCTTCCGCCGCAAAGGTGATCGAGGTGGAAGAGCTGCAATTGAAGAAAGGCGGTCCCGTCTCGCGCTTTACGCTGCATAAGGGTGAAATCCTCGGTTTTGCCGGGCTTGTCGGCTCAGGGCGCACGGAAACGGTTCTCGCCATGCTGGGCGCGCATTCCGCCTCGCGCCGCAAGATCAAGGTCGACGGTGTGGACACGCGTTTTTCCGGCCCTGATGAGGCGCTGATGCGCGGCATTGGCCTGCTGCCGGAAAGCCGCAAGGAGGAGGGGCTGATCACCAGCTTCTCCATCCTGCAGAATATTTCGCTGAACAATTATCGCAAATACCGTAAGGCCCACTGGTTCCTCGATCTCAAAAAGGAACTGGAACACACAACGAAGGCCATGGCGCAGGTGCAGGTCAAGGCGCAGGGGCCCTTTGCCCGCGTCGACACGCTATCGGGCGGCAACCAGCAGAAGATTGTCATCGCCCGCTGGCTGAACCATGACATGCGCGTGCTGATCTTCGACGAGCCGACACGCGGCATCGATGTCGGCGCAAAGGCGGAAATCTATTCGCTGATGCGCGAGTTCGCCGCCAAAGGCCATTCGATCATCATGATCTCCTCGGAGCTGCCGGAAGTGATCGGCATGTCCGACAGGGTCTGCGTCTTCCGTTCCGGCGGCATCGTCGCCACGGTCGAGGGCGAAGACATCAATTCAGAAACAATAATGACAAACGCCACCACCGGGAGAGTTGAACATGTCGCTTGATGCAAACACCGGCACTGCCGCGAAAACGGGCGGCTTCAGTCTCAGCGCCATGCTGCGTTCACCGCTCGCCCTGCCTCTGGCGGGTCTCATCGTCGTGTCGATCCTGATGGGACTTGCGAGCGACAATTTCTTCAGCCTCAACAACATCATGAACGTGCTGCGGCAGGTCTCCGTCGTTGGCATCCTCGCCGTCGGCATGACCTTTGTTATCCTTACCGGCGGCATCGACCTGTCGGTCGGCGCGGTCATGGCGCTTGTCGGCACATTGTCCGCCGGCCTGATGGTGAATTCGGGCCTGCCTGCCTCCGTTGCCTTGCCGGCCGGTCTCTTCATCGGTCTCGGCATCGGTATCTTCAACGGGGCGCTTGTCGCCTGGGGCAAGATGCCCGCCATCATCGTCACGCTCGCCACCATGGGCATGGCGCGCGGTCTCGGCCTCATTTATTCCGGCGGTTATCCGGTCAGCGGCATTCCGAGCTGGATTTCCTGGTTCGGCGTCGGCCGTATCGGCGTCGTTCCGGTGCCGGTCGTCATCATGGTGGTGATCTATGCCATCGCCTGGGTGCTGTTGCAGCGCACGGCTTTCGGCCGCCATGTCTATGCACTTGGCGGAAACGAGCTGGCGGCCCGTCTTTCGGGTGTGAAGACGCAGCGCGTCAAACTCGCCGTCTATGGCATTTCGGGTGTCACCGCAGCGCTTGCGGCCCTCATCCTCACCGGCCGCCTCATGAGCGGTCAGCCGAATGCCGGCGTCGGCTTCGAACTGGACGCCATCGCGGCGGTCGTTCTCGGCGGCACGGCGATTGCCGGGGGTAGGGGCCTCATCCTCGGCACGCTGATTGGTGCGGTGCTGCTCGGCATCCTCAATAACGGCCTCAACCTCATGGGCATCAACCCCTATCTGCAGGATGTCATCAAGGGCGGCATCATCCTGCTGGCCATCTATATCGGGCGCGAATGGCGCTGAGCCGGCCCGGAAACATCTTCATAAACGCAGGAGAATTAAATGTCTGAATCGCTGCAAGGCAAGATCGCGGTCATCACCGGCGCCGCATCCGGCATCGGGCTTGCCACAACGGAAGCGCTGCTGGAACAGGGCGCAACCGTGGTCATGGTCGACTGGAACGAGAAAGCCTTGAATGAACTGGCCGCCAGACTTGGCGACCGCGCCATTCCGCAGGTCACCAACCTTCTGGATGCCGACAGCTGCAACGCCATGATCCCCGAAATCCTCGGGAAGGTCGATCATATCGACATTCTCTATTGCAATGCCGGCACCTATATCGGCGGCGATCTCACCGAAACAACGCCCGAAGCCATCGACAAGATGCTGAACCTCAACGTCAACGCCGTCATGAAGAACGTCCATGCCGTCGTGCCGCATATGTCGGAGCGCAAGACCGGCGATATCGTCGTCACCTGCTCGATCGCCGGCCACTTCCCGACCTATTGGGAGCCGGTCTATTCGGGTTCGAAATGGGCGATCACCAGCTTCGTGCAGGGCATGCGTCGCCAGATGATCCCGCACGGCGTGCGTGTCGCGCAGGTGTCTCCCGGCCCGGTCGTTTCCGCACTTCTCGCCGACTGGCCGGAGGAAAATCTCCGCAAGGCCAAGGAATCCGGCAGCCTCATCGATGCGAGCGAAGTGGCCGATGCCGTTGTCTACATGCTGACGCGCAAGCGCACGGTCACCATCCGCGACATGCTGGTCTTGCCGACCAACTTCGACCGCGTTTAAAAATCTCCGGAGCGGCGGAAAGACCGGAAACGGTCCCGCCGCTCAATCCTGTTCAAGCACCGGATGATCCGCTCCGAGGAGTATCGTAAATGGCTTCCTATCTGATTGGCGTCGATGTCGGGACCGGCTCGGCGCGCGCCGGTGTCTTCGATGTCGCGGGAAAGCTTCTCGCCACTGCCAAACGCCCGATCAGCATGCATCGCGAGGATGGCGGCATTGCCGAACAATCGAGCGGCGAAGTATGGCAGGCCGTTTGCGATAGCGTTCGGGAAAGCGTTTCCCGCGCCGGCATCGATCCCGCCGAGGTCGCCGGCATCGGTTTCGATGCCACCTGCTCGCTGGTGGTGCGCGGACCGGAAGATGAGACCCTGCCGGTGGGCGCACCCGATCATCCCGAGCGCGACATCATCGTCTGGATGGATCACCGCGCCGTTGAACAGGCGGAGCGCATCAATGCCGGCGAACACGCCGTGCTGAAATATGTCGGCGGCCGTATTTCCCCGGAAATGCAAACGCCGAAACTGCTTTGGCTGAGCGAAAACAGGCCCGACATCTACGCGCGTGCCGAGCACTTCTTCGACCTCACGGACTTTCTGACATGGAAGGCTTCGGGCGCGCTTGATCGCTCCGCCTGCACGGTGACCTGCAAATGGACCTATCTGGCCCATGAAAACCGTTGGGATGCGGAGTATTTCACCCGCATCGGGCTTGGCGATCTCGCCGAGCAGGGTTTTCGCCGCATCGGTCAAAGCGTCGTCCATCCCGGCACGGCGCTGGGTAACGGTTTGACGGAAGATGCTGCAAAAGCCATGGGTCTGGTTGCTGGCACCGCGGTTGCGGCAGGTCTGATCGACGCCCATGCCGGCGGCGTCGGCACGGTGGCTGCGGGTGGCGATGCATCGCGATGCCTCGGTTATGTTTTCGGCACTTCGTCCTGCACTATGACGACAACCGCCGAACCCGCCTTCGTGCCGGGGGTATGGGGTCCTTATTATTCCGCCATGGTTCCCGGCGCATGGCTCAATGAAGGCGGCCAGTCTGCCGCCGGCGCGGCCATCGATTACCTGGTGCAGCTGCACCCGGCCTATGCCGAGGCGAAGGCGCTTGCCGACAAGGAAGGCAAAGCCTTGCCGGTATGGCTCGCTGACCGGGCGCTCAATCTTGCCGCATCCGCTTCCGCTGCCGCAAAGATCGCCGAGGATTTTCACGTGGTGCCGGAGTTTCTCGGTAACCGCGCGCCCTTTGCCGATCCCCATGCCCGCGCTGTCATTGCCGGTTACGGCACCGAGACCGGCGTGGATTCCCTTGTGGCGCTTTATGTGGCCGGCCTTCTCGGCCTCGGTTACGGGCTTCGCCAGATCATCGAAACACAGGCCCGCAATGGTGCGCCGGTGGAAACCATCAGCGTCAGCGGCGGGGCGGGTGCGCATCCGCTTGCCCGGCAGCTACTGGCGGACGCGACGGGGCTTCCCGTGGAACTGACTGAATGCGAGGAGCCGGTGCTTCTCGGCTCGGCCATGCTGGGCGCCGTCGCCGCCGGAACCTATCCGGACCTGATGGTCGCCATGCCCGCGATGTCGCGTATCGACAGCTGTGCTGCGCCCGATCCAGATTTTCAGAAGATTCATCAGGCGCGGTACGACGCGTTTCTGGTGCTGCAAAATGCCGCGCGCGCCATTCGTGCCGCCAGCCATTGAACCACGTCACAAGCTCATATCGTCCGGCTGTATCGGCCGCAAAATAAAGAGGATTCCATGCAGTTTTCCGGAAAATCCGTCATCATCACCGGCGCAGGCAAAGGCATCGGTCGCGCCTGCGCTCGCCTGATGGCCGCGCGCGGTGCGGAAGTGGTGGCGATCAGCCGCACCCAGTCCGATCTCGACAGCCTGAAAAGCGAAATCGGCGGCCGTTCGATCCGCGTCGATCTTGCCGATGTCGCCGCCACCCGCGCCGCGATGAAGGAAGCGGGCCCCTGCGATTTCCTGATCAACAGCGCCGGCATCAACGTGCTCGAAAGCGTGCTGGAGATGAGCGATGCGGGTTATGAAGCCGTTCTCGGCATCAATCTGCGCGCGGCTTTGGTCGCATGTCAGGAATTTGCCTGCGCCCGCGTGGCGAAGGGCGGCGGCGGCGCCATCGTCAACATCACCTCCATCGCCGGTCACCGCGGTTTTCAGGATCACCTCTGCTACGCGGCGTCCAAGGCCGGGCTTGAAGGGGCGACGCGCGTTCTTGCCAAGGAGCTTGGCCCGCACGGCATCCGCGTCAACGCGGTTGCGCCCACCATCACCCTCACCGAACTGGCCGCGGAAGCATGGAACGATCCGGCGAAAAGCCAGCCGATGATGGTTCGCCATCCGCTCAGCCGGTTCGCCGAAGCGGAAGAGGTGGCTCAGAGCATCGCGCTGCTCCTGTCGGATGACAGCCGCATGATTTCCGGAGCCGTGTTGCCGGTCGATGGCGGTTTCCTCGCCGTTTGATGTGCGTAGGGGAAGTCTGACGCGCAAACGCTTGCCCGAAAATAAAAGAACGCCCGGCAAACAGCCGGGCGCTCCTCTTTATGAATAACAATGCTGTTAGTGACGATGCTCGGGCATGTCCTTCAGCTGGTCCTTGGTCCATGAAGTGACCGCGTGGACATCGCCGTCCTCATCCCGCATGAAATCAAGATCGCTGAGCGGTACTGCGACCGGCTTTGCGCCGATACCAAGAAAGCCGCCGACATCGATGATGGCGGTGCTGCCGGCCCCGACGCCGTGGACATGATCGACCTTGCCGACCTTGTGATCGTCTGCACCATAAACGGTGGCGCCTTCAAGAACGGACGGCGTCAGTTCGGTTTCAACCAGGCGTACGTGATTGGTGTGATCCATTGTTCTTGCTCCTGTCTTGGTTTGCAGAAAACAAACTCCTCCATTGCAAAACCGTTCCATTGAATATCATTGGCCGGCGCCAGTCGGTGACGACCGGTGATTTTTCATCGGTACATTGTTGGGGTTTGCGGCAGGCGGTTCCGAAAAGGTTGCGGAATGGTCACACCTTTTCTCTGGAAGACAAGTTTTCGCTAAATTGCAACCGCTAAAGTTGTTGCGATGACGTGTCTGGATGTTATCTCTGCGTCAGGTTGAATCATCAAGGGGATGAGGGATGAAAAAGTTGGGGGCGGTTTTGCTGGTGGCTCTTTTGAGCGCATGTGCAAAGCCATCTGACGGACCGACCGCAGGCAATATCCGATCTGCGACTTTCCCTCGAACCAACGAAAAAATCCCCGTCATAGAGCTGGCGAATGCGCCGGCGGCCACGGTATCCGCCGGAAGCCTGCAGAATGCCTCCGGCCCCGGCCTTACAGCGCTTCGCAACACCGGTTACAACGCCCAGAGATTGCGTCGCGGCGACGTGATCGACATCACCGTGCTCGATACCGGCGAAGACGGGCTTTTCTCCCCGACGCAAAGCAAGACGCTCAATCTCGGACGCTTTACGGTGGACCAGAGCGGATCGGTGAATATCCCCTTCGTCGGCAAACAGAGGGTGGTGGATTCGACGCCCGAGGGGCTGCAATCGCAGGTCGTTGCCGGGCTCAAAGGGTCG
Organism: Agrobacterium leguminum; assembly: GCF_015704895.1. GTDB lineage: Bacteria > Pseudomonadota > Alphaproteobacteria > Rhizobiales > Rhizobiaceae > Agrobacterium > Agrobacterium leguminum. Next base: position 91,518 of record NZ_JADQWB010000018.1, read on the forward strand.
GCTGTGAACCCGCAGGCCGTCGTCACCGTCGTCGACAAGCCGACGAGCGCCGTCATGCTGAGCGGTGCGGTGAAAAACCCCGGAAAAATAACGCTTACCGCCCGTCAGGAGCGGGTGCTCGACGCGCTCAATCAGGCCGGGGGCCCGACTGTTGCTCCGGGCGCTGCCACGGTTACTGTCGTTCGCGGCTCGCACAGGGCGAGCGCGCCGCTTGACCGCGTCATGCGGGAAGACCGCCAGAATATCCGCCTGTCGCCGGACGATCAGATCATGATCGATGGCGATGCGGCGAGCTACACCGCGCTTGGCGCTTTCAAGAGCGCCGGCGAATTCCAGTTCGAAGCCGGAAAACTGACCCTCGCTCAGGCTGTCGGCCGCGCCGGTGGATTGCTGGATGACCGTGCGGACGCGCGCAATGTCTATGTCTTCCGCAACGAGATCATTCAGGTGCCGTCGGCAACCGCATCGGGCGCGAAAGGCCCGGTTGCGACGGCCACGACCATGCGGCCGGTGATTTATCACGTCAATATGCGCGATGCTTCCAGCATTGCGCTCATGCAGCTCTTCCAGATGCAGAAGGGCGATGTGCTCTATGCCAGCAACGCGCCGCTGGTGGATTCGGCCAAGCTCCTGACCGTGTTCCAGAAGAGCGTGCCGACGGCGGCAGCACCGCTTCCCGGCAGCGGCAACTGATCAATGAAGCGCTACAGAAGCTGTAGCGCTTCCATCGCCGATTGCGGGCGCGACGCGGGTTCGTCCTGGCAACAGGCGTCCGCAAAATCCACCAGCCTTTGCGTTTTTCGCACCTCGCCCGTCGCGATAAGCCGCCGGGCAAGCCGCCCCACGGAGAATATGTCCTGATCCGGCTTTGCGGTTGCGTCCCGCATCCGTTCCGGTGCTGCAAATTCGCGCGAGGCGGCAAAGCTCATGCCGCGATCCGCGTGTTTTTGGCCGATCTCCAGCGCAATGCCGAAATCGCCAAGCCTGCCCGTTTCGAAATCGCCGTCCTCCAGCAGAATATTGGCTGGCGTGACATCGCAGTGGACATATCCCCGTGCATGTATGGCGCTCAGCCCTTCCAGCAGGCGGCGAAGGATTGTGATCGCCTGCGGCGCGGTAACCGGCGGCTGCGATGCAAGCGACGCCAATGATTGCGGGAACCATGGCTGTAACAAGCCCGGTCGGCCATCGGCCAGTCTCAGCAGCGCTGATGTTTCCACCAGGCAAGGATGGCGCAATGTCAGGCCGAGCTGCGCCTCCTCGCGTAATCTTTGCAGCAGCGCCGCGTCGTTTCTCAACGCCGGCGGCGTGGTTTTCAGGGCGTGAAGGGAGCCGAGATCGCGGTGCCGCACTTGCAGCAGCAGCGTGTTTTCGCTTTCGTAGGCAATCCGTTCAAGGGCAAAGCTGTCGGCGATCCAGTCGGGTTTCGCGTCGGAAAAATGCGAGACTTTCCGATCCAGCGCATTTCTGACCTGATCGATCAGGTCTTTCTGTTCTTCGGTGGGCCTTTCCCGCGTGCCGTCATGGCGGATGGTTTGCCACAGATCGGAAAAGCGCTCGGCGACCTGCGGATAGGCAGGCCCATCGCCCGGTTGTTTACCCTTGCTCAAGCCGGTTTCCAATCACGATGGCGCTGACATTCTCGCGTGCGTCCTCGATCAGCGCCTCCTGGATCAGGGCGCTGGCGCAATCCTTGATCGCGGTGTTGCCGACAATCTCGGCAATGGCCCGTTCCTTCAGGATTTGTACCAGCGGATAGCTGCACAGGAGCAGCCTGTCCTGCGACCCCCAGTCTTCCCCGACAATATCCGGCCGGAACTGCTGGGAAAGGCCGACACATTGCGAGAGCTGCCTTTTCATGCCGACAACGACGTGATCGCGCGAGAGCTGATGCATGGTTCCGTTTTTCAGGAGATAGGCGCGCGCGTCGCCGGACCATAGGACACTCAACCTGCCGCCGATAATGGAGGCAATGATGACGCTTGCCATCGGCCTGCCGTCAGCGCCCATGGTTTGCCGGGAAAGAAGCAGGCTGTTGACGGTGCCGAGCTTTCCCCTGATCTGCTGCGCCATCACCTCGGGGTTTTCGGCATCGGGCGTTTCGGCAAGAATATTTGTGGCCAGACGTGCAGCTTCCACGGCGCTGTGCGTGTCGCCCTGTCCATCTGCTATGGCGAAGAGGGCAGGGCTCTGGGAAACGAAGAGCGAATCCGCGTTCAGGGAAAGCCGTGTTCCCGGGTGCGTGGCATAGCTGTAGATGACCGATGACGGCTGTTCGGTTGGCGGTGCGGGCGCGGGCGTCATCACGGGCGGAGTTTTGTGTTTCGCACTCTCCTGCGCCTGTACGGGTGTCGAGCCGTCCTCTTCGCCCTTGCCTGCCATGTCGCTGAAGAGGCGCAGGAAATCGGAAGCTTTCGGTTTGCCGTCGAATTTGAGACCGCGGGCGCGGCGGCTGACGGGATCGATGCGCCACCAGAGGCTGGTCGGTGTGTGGCTGCGCACCATTTCCGGCGCGTCATCCTCTTCCCGTGGTTTCGGCAGGCGCAGTTTTTTAACGGAGGTGTTAAACCGGGACATATCGAAATCGCCCGTCATGGATGTTTCGGCCAGCGCCTCGGCGGCCATGAACCAGGTGTCGTCGAGATAGAGCGTTCTCGGATGTTTCCGGAAGCTATTGAGCTGGGCAATGATGGCAAGCGGATATTTGCGCCCCACCCGGTCTGCACTGGGTACCAGCACGCCGGCATAGGCGCAGTTTCCCCATATGCCGCTTTCGATGATGAAGCGAATGGGCGGCGATGACGTAAATATTTCGGGCCATCGGCCTGAAAACAGGTCTGCGCAGGCGTGCAGGCCGGATCGCATCCAGTCGTCAAACGTCCCGATCAGCTCCCGTTCAAGCCCGTCGGAGATGAAGTCGCCATGGCTGGGGACCTTGCCGAAGAAGCCGATGCGATCGCTTTCCGCTGCGGTTTCCGCGGGCTTCGATGCCTGAGTGGCCATCAGTCGTTATTGACCGCGGTGCTTTTCGTCGTTGCTTTCATCCTAGATCCCCTCCTTAAAAAAACGGTGCGCCGCCCCGCCGCTAAAATTGCGCGGGGCAGGCAAAGCCGGCGATGGCGTCCAGCTTGAACGGGTTGAGAACCGAGCCGAACTGGATATCGAATTCGGCAGCCTGCCCGCCATTCGCAAATCGCACCCGCAGCAGGTCGCCCGACTGGTTTTCGATATCGGCGCCATCGAACAGCCGGAATGGCGACCAGTCGCCGTTTTCGGTTTTCGCCTGCTGCCAGCCGCCCGGCTGGAAAGCGATGCGCGAGAGGCTCGCCGTGTTTTCACGCGACGGCCAGGTGATCGATTTCGCCTGAATGGGGCCGTGATAATAAACCACCCGCTCGCCTTCGATTTCCAGCATCACCGCGCTGGAGGCATTGGTGAGTGAAACGGGTTTGACATTGATCGACACCGCCGGCGTCTCGCTGCCATTCGGGAAAAAGGCGCGCGAAATCTTGTCGGCATTTTCGAACTGGGCGACGGCGCTGCTTGGAATGCCGGCCGCGCCGAAGGTGCCTTTCCAGCCCCAGGGGTTGGTCGTCTTGTCGACAAAGGCTTCCATTCGCTGCTTGAAGAAGGACTGGAAAATCCCGGTCGGCCCGAAGAGACGGGTGAAATCCGCGATGGCGACATCGCGGGAAGACGACCTGTCGAAAGGATAACGGCCGGTCACGATGGAAGAGCACAGCGATGCCGCATCGGCCGCCCAGAGTTCGGCAATGCGGCTGCGGGCGGATTTGACCGCAAGCGATCCGACATCCGCCGCCACGCCCGCCACCCACACATCGAGGGGCGCCGGCAATTCACGGGCCTGCTGCAACAGATCCTGATTGGCCTTGGTGAGCTGGCTGTCCACGTCGAACACCTTGGCGACCTCGTCGGAGGTGGTTGCCGAGCGGGCAAGCTGTTCGTTCAGCATCTTGAAATGCGCGAGCAACTGTTCCGATGGCGAGCCGCCGGCCTTGCCGCCATTGGCCTGCTCGCCCGTTGTGGCCGCGCCTTTCGCCGCCAGCATGTCGCGCAGTCTCGCATAGGGATCGGCCGCGTTTACCGTGGCGGCCAGAACGGCTGCGGTCGCGTCGCCTTCAGCGGCGGAGGCGAGGGCGGCGGGATTTGCTCCGGGGCGCAGATCGGTCGCCTCCGCGATCGATCTGGCAGCCTCCACCACGATATTGCGTTCGTTGGCAAGCGCGCGGGTTGTTTCCACCGCGTCGCCAAGGGTCTGGGACGGCTTGACCCGAAGGTCGGCCAGCGTATCGGCCCATTTTTTCTCGAAACGGTCGAAATAGATTTGCAGCGCGGCCTGCGCCCCCTGTTCGACCGTTGCGCCACGGAGTGCATCATCGGAACCGCGCACCCATCCTTCGGAAAGTGCGATACGGGCCGCATGGGCGACCTGCGGAATAACGACGCTGCGATATCCCTCCGCCGTGAAAAGACCTTCGATGCCTTCCGCCATCGGCGCTTTGCTGCGCCGCTCGAAGGCGCGCTCTCCCAGCGGGCCGAAGGCCGCGGCGGGTGTCCATTCCATCAGTTCCCGCGCCTGCGGAAGGCCGGCGAGAATATCATAGGCGCGCGTGCCGACAGCCTGATTGCGGATGGTTTCACGGGCAGTTGCAATGAGCCGTGCGTCTAGCTCAATCGGGGCGAGCACGCCGTCTGCGAGCGCTTTCGCATGCCGGTCGAGCGCTTCTCTCGCCGCCGCCCTTCCATCGCCGGGATAGAGGGATGCGAACATCTGGTGCGTCTGCACGGTCAGAAAATCGGGGTCCAGCGCACCCATGCCGCCCAGCATTCCATAGAGCTTCAGCGAATTGAAGGTGCGCGTGACGTCTTTTTCATCCTTGAGCTGTTTCTGCAGCTGCACGATCATGCGCGGCAGGAGCAGGGCATTGAGCGCGCGCTGATAGGCGTCACGCTGCCGTCCGGCGATCTTGTCTTCCTGATCGAGCCCGAAGCTGACATTCCACACTCTCTCGCGGGCAAAGCCGGAATTGACGTCGCGCAGATTGTCGAGCGCCGGAAGGATGCGGAGAAAATCGGCGTCTGAAACATCGCGCACGGGAATGCCCTGAACGAGCTGTTCATAAGCGCCAAGTTTGCGATCCGCTTCGGCAAGCGCCTGCGTATTGGCGAAATAGGTGAAAATCCAGCCGGTGAAGACGATGGCGACTGCTGCGGCCGAAACACCATAGGCGATGCGTCGCACCAGCAATTGCCGTCCGGAAAGGCGCTTGTCGCGCATCACCAGCGCGGCTTCGGGGAAAATGACATCCTTGAACAGCCGCGACAGGAAGTAGCTTCGGCGGGTTCTGGCCGCTGCGGGAGACCTTTCCGTTTCCGGCTGCGTTCCCGAAGCGAGATAAACGCCACGCAAAAGCGGGGCTTCGATCAGCGAAGACCGTGCGCAAAGTTCGGTCAGGGCCTCATGGAGCCGGTCTTTCAACCGCGCAAGTTCGGCGGGGAAACGGAAGATGCGGCCGCGCGTCTCGGCATTCTGCTCCTGTTGCAGGCGCTCGATCAGCATTGCATCGACCCGCTGTTGCAGCAGTTCGAATTCTTCCGTCAGGCGTTGCGGCAGGTTCTCGGCGGTATGGCTCTCATCCAGCTTGAAGGTGGTGCCCCATACCTGCTGGCGGTCGGTCTTGTTGAAACCGTCGAAGAATTCCACGAAACCATGCAGTAGATCGGCCTTGGTCAGCACGATATAGACCGGAACGCGGGCATGCAGATATTCGTCCAGTTCCGAAAGCCGCTGGCGGATGGAGCGCAGTTCCTGCCGTTGTTCCTCGGGATCGCGGGTGAGAAGATCGGGGATGGACAATGTCACCAGCGCGCCGTTGATCGGCTGCGAGCGGCGATAGCGTCTCAGAAGGCCGAGGAATCCTTCCCAGCCGGCCTTCGAGGAGCCATCGAGGTCGTCCTGTGTGGTGTAACGGCCGGCGGTGTCGATCAATATCGCCTCGTCGGCGAACCACCAGTTGCAGTTGCGCGTGCCGCCGATGCCCTTTACCGCGTTTTCGCCGAGCGCATCGCCAAGCGGAAATTGCAGGCCGGAATTGGTGAGCGCCGTCGTCTTGCCGGAGCCGGGTGCGCCGAAGATCACGTACCAGGGAAGGTCGTAAATATAACCGAAACGTTTTTTCGTGACCCGTCGCAGCAGCGCCAGCGCTTCCTTGAGACGCATCTGGATTTCGCCGACTTCGGCCTGGCGGTTGGCCAGAGCCTCGCGCTCGATACTGTCGACGAGTTCCTTGTCCTGCTTGCGCCCGCGATAAATGGTGACGGCGATATAAATCAGCCATATGGTAAGAACGATGCCGATGGCGATGAGCCGGGCCTGCGTCGTTCCCAAGGGCTTGAAATCGCCCAGCGCGACCAGATAGCCGTAAAACCAGATGACGATGCAGAGCGCGACCACCCATAACAGCGACAGGAAACGGCGGCCGATGAGAGCGGCATAGCTCTCGACATAGGATCGGATCGTATAAAAATAGCTCAATGGATTCATGGCTGTGCCTCTTGCGGCTGCTGTCCCGAACTGTTCTCTATGGTCGGCGAGAGAATGCCGGCGTCGCTCAGTTTTTCATCGGGATTGGTCAGGACCATGATTTCCGTTCTGCGGTTGATCTGGCGGCCTTCCTCCGTTTTGTTGTCGGCGATCGGGTCGCTGTCGGCACGGCCTTCCGTCAGGATCGCTTCCGGGCCGGTGAATTGTGAAAGAATGTCCCCGACCGCCTTGGCGCGGGCTTCGGAAAGGTGCCAGTTGGACGGAAACTCCACCGTCTTGATCGGCACGGTATCGGTATAGCCGATGACGACGGCGCGGAATTTTTCAGCCGCAAGCGCACCGCCGATACGCTGGATGAGATCGCGGAACTGCGGGCTGACATCGGCGCTGCCGGTGGAGAACAGGCCCGAATTGTTGATGCGAATACGCAGCCGGCCGTTCACATCCGCCAGCGTGACAAGCTTCCTTTCGACTTCCGGCTGAAGGAAGGCCATCAGCTTTTCAAGCCGGGAGGGTTGCCGTGGCTCGACCGGCTTCGGCGGTTCCACGACCTTCGGCGTTTCGACCTGCGGCGGTGGCTGGGGCGGGCTTGCGATCAGCACGCTCGGCGTCTCGTTCGGCGGCAGATGGGCGAGCCTCTCGAAAGTGACATCGGATGCGTTGTTGAGCGACAGCGTGAAGAAGAGATAACCAAGCGCGAAGGCAAGCGCCATCAGGGATAGCAGGGTCCACAGCGCGGCCATCGTGCGCAATGGCGTATGACGGGCTTCCACGCCTTTCCAGTGCGGCGAAAGCTCCCGTTCGAAGGTGCCGTATTGGCCGATCAGCGTCTTGTAGAGGCTGTCGCGGATGCGCGAAAGCTCCAGCGCACCCTTTGGCGAAACGCGGGTGCGCCCTTCGAAAGCCAACGACAGGCACAGATAGATCAGCAGCAGCAGATCCTTGCTGGCGCCGGGCGACTGATGGAAATGGTCGAGAATGTCGAAAACCCGGTCGCCGCCGGTGACATCGTTGTGGAAGGTGGAGACAAGGCCGGAGCGCGCCCAGCCTGCCCGCACGCCCCAGGGCTTGCTCAGAACCACATCATCCACCGTGGCGCAGACGACATAATGCGCCGCTCTTGCCCGCTCGGGGCTGATGCGGGCGGAAGCGAGGTCGCGCTCGTAGCGGGTGATCGCCTCAATGCAGGCGCGGCGAAGCTGATCGGGATCCGGCTCCGCATCGCTGAAGCGCAGGAGATGCGCAAGGTTGAGAAGGGGAGCGGCCGATTGCACGAGCGTCGGCACATCGCCGCCGCCGAAATGGAAACCGGAGAGCAGCTGATCGACCGGCATGGCGGCCGCGCTTGCCTTCGGTCGCCCGGCCGGGGCGTCGGTCTCGACAATGTCTTCGAGGATCGCCGCCATGTTGCGGGCGTTCTGGTTGCGTCTGCGGCTTTCCTCGGTGATTTCGACCACCGTCGGCAAATCCTGCCAGGAAGAGGGGTTTTCCTTGCTCATTCGCGTAACGCCCACATTTCCATCTCAAGCCCGGGGAACTCGCCTGCCAGATGCAGGGCAATCGCGCCGGAGGTCTCAAGCTGCTTCCAGAGGGGTGATTGCGTGTCGATCTCGAAATAGACGGTGCCGGACCGATAGGGCAATTGCCGCGGCAGGACCGGCAGGGAACGCACGGGAATGCCGGGCAGCGCCACATTGACCAGTTCGGAAATCCGCTCCACCGGCCCGACCTTGATCTGCGCCGGCAGGCGACGGCGAATGTCTTCGGCGGCCATATCCGCGCGCACGGCAAGCACGAAGCCGGCATCGCGCAGCAGCGTGCGATCGTGGATGGTGCCGACGCGGACGCCGTGGCGGCGCTCTACCAGCTCGATCGCAACGGCCGCCTGTTCCAGAACCGCTGACAGCGATGTGCGCAGATCGTCGAAAACCGCCCCGAAGGTGGCTTTCAAGTCCTCGTGCCGATAGGGCGGGAAATCCGTCGCGCGTTTTTTATCCGTGGTGAAGGTTGCAAGCTCGCCGGCAAGCTGGATGCAGTCTTCGTAAAAACGGATGGGGTGAAAACGCGTGGCGTTGGCGCAGCGATGCGCCAGCAGCGGATCGGCCCGGTTGAGGATTTGCAGCAGGAAATAATCGCCCACTTCCGCCGTTCCCCTGATCGTCGGATCGCCGATGCGTTCGGCAATCGCTTGGGCGCGGTGGCGCACGATCCCCAGAAGCTCCGTCAGCAATTCGTTGAGGCGGGGCGCTGCCGCGCAGCTGAGGCTCGGAGGGATGAAATCCGGGTCCAGAATGACCGCGCGGTCTGAGCGGACCTCGATGACCCTTGCAAGACCGATGAGATCGTAACCGGAAAGATCGTCGCCGGTTTTCAGGAATTTCAGGCTGAGACGGCCGACATCGATGGGGGCCACGAAATCCGTCTCGATATTCGTGTCGGAGACCTCATAGCTGGAGGCGGTGAAGCGCACATTGTTCGCATCGTTGCGGCCGCTGGCGGACATGTCGGCCTTGCCCGGCTGCCGGGCGGGCAGGGCGAGATAGATAACGGCGTTCTTGACGCTTTCGTCGAGATCGAGCGGCGGCGGCAGGTCGGAATCCTCCGGCGCCTCGAAAGGCGTTCCATCGGGAAGAACGCCGCGCAGGTTCGACAGGGCAAATTGCCCTATCGATAGCGCGCTGCGGTCCACGCCGATTTCGGCGATGCCCCACGGGTAAGGCGAGAGGTTGCGCGTGGTGTTGCGCACCAGCCGTTCGGTCCAGCGGTCGGATTGCTGAAAATGCTGAACGCGAAGAAACATGCCCTCGCTCCAGGCAACACGGTTCTCATGTCTCATCGTGGTTGTTTACCCCCTTTGCATCGGCCGTTATCGCGTCAGGTTCCTGCGTGGGCGCGGCCTCGCCGCGCGCTGCCCGCTGCAGGAACTGCCTGACCGGCAATGGACGGCCGTTTTCCTCAAATTGCTTTTTGTAAGTGGACCAGTAATCGGTCTTCATGATCAGTCCCTGCCAGTCGCGGCGCTCGATTTTGGCACGAAGATCGTTGCCGGCATCGACGGAGGCTTCGAGAAGCCTCGGCTCGAGTTTTTGCGTGCAGCCGTGGATAAGGGTTTCAAGAGAGGCGGCGAGCCGCCGCTGCTGGCGGATGAGCGTTTCCACCCGCTCGCTCAGGGAGGCTGGCGAACCGTGGCCGGCGCGCTCACCTTCGATGTCGAGGATGGCCAGACAATCGGCGCTTTCCTGTTCCAGCACGGTCAGAAGATCGCCGATCTCCTGCGCAGTCGAAGCATCGGCAGTTGATGCGCCCTCTGGGGTCAGCTCTTCGCCTGCTTCCGGGAAAACGCTGTCGAAATCCTCGTTACCTGAGGCCGAAACCGGACGAGAGATCATGACCGGCGTGTTCAGTGCGTCGGTATGTTCGTGCTCGCTGCTCGCAACCGGCTCCTCATCCCAGTTATCTGGCAGAACGGCGCCTATTCCACGCGCCGCGGGCGGCTCGCTCCAGCCGATCTCGACATTTCGCGAAATGGATTTCGCCTTCCGCTTCGCACCCTCGCGCCATGTTTCGGACCAGTCGTCGGCGGAGGCGGTGTTGCCCATCACGCCGCCGGCCGAACGGCCGTTCGGGGCGATGTCGGCAAGGATCGCAGAAATGGTCAGCGGCTCGTCACTCATGCGCAGGGAAGCATCGGGATCGGAAAAATCCAGCTCGGCATCGCCGCTGATGGCGACCCGAAAAACCTGCCCGCCAATGTTGATTTGCGAACCGTCGCGGAGACGCGCGCTTTCGCCTTCCAGCAGCAAGCGGCCATCGACCAGCGTGCCGTTCGCGCTCTGGTCAAGGATCGTAAAACCTTCGCCATCGCGGCTGAGCGTGCAGTGCAGTTTGGAAACGCGCCGCTCATTGTCGTCGATCTGCCAGTCGCAATCGCGAGACCGACCGATGACGCGGCGGCCGCGCTCGAAGCTCCACTGACTGGCTCTTGCGGCTCCGATATTTCGTGTGTCCTTGAGTGCAAGCTTCATATCCATGCCCTCACGCGGAAATCGCCGAGCCTTCGCGCTCGGTCACCACAGCATCGGCGCTGTCTTTTTCTGCGGGCGCCACGCGAGCCCAGCTGTTCCAGCCGAGGCGGGCGGGGGCATCGGACTGGCCGAGTCGGCAAAAGGGAATGTCCTCCTTTTTCAGGATCACCTGCACATCGAAATGCAAGGCGCTTCCGACGAATAGGCGTGTCAGCGAAAATATCTCCGCAAGCCGCTTCGATCCGGGCGTCAGGGCCAGATAATCCGCATAGGCGACGGGACCGATCACGATCCGGAAACCGCCGCTCATATCTTCGACAGCGCTTCCCGCCGTCGTGTTCTGTCCGAGCCTCAGCCCGGATGCCTGTCCGAGCTGGCTTTGTTCGTGAAGCGGCAAAGCCACCCATCGCCGGCGAAACTGTTCGACATTGACCGGAAGTCCCGTGAATTCGCAAAGCATGGAGGTCAGGGCCGAAACATTGCGGTTGCGGCCGGCCAGAAGACCGCTGAAACGCAGGAGCGCATCTTCGCTCACGCCTGCCTTCTCGACCAGACCGGCAGTGCGGAACCCGGTGAGTGCAAGCAGGGTTTTGCGAAAACCGTTTTCCTGCCGCGCGGCCGACCAGCGTAATCCCCTTGCGAGGCGGTATTTTTCCGTTGCGGATACGAACAGTTCGCTGAACCTTGCCGCGAACAGAGTGAAGAAGCTCGCCAGCGCGCCGGAGCGATTGCGCTCTTCCCGCTGCAGCAACTCGCCATAGGCCGGCGGCAGCGAACCGAGCGGCCCGACAATGGGCGCGAAGGCGGATTTCAGTTCGGCCTGACCGCGTTTGCGGTTGAAACCGCTGATCGCCAGCGGGGTCGGCTGTGTTCCGCCATGGGCGCCGACGATAATCCCGTCATCCGCTGAAACGAGCTGGGCGACACGAAACGCGGTGGCGGGCTCAAAACGGCCGGGATCGTCGCTGAGAAGCGCCGCCTGCCGGTCTTTCATGGTTGGCGTCTGCTGTTCCATCCCGGTCTCCTAGAGCAGCGGCCGGTCGGCCGCGCGGGCAGGCCAGCGGGCAATCGGTTTGGAGTGGCCGCGCATCGTCGCCGTCAGCCGCGTGAAGCTGTTGATCGAGGTGTAGAGCCCGAAGAAATGATTGAGGACATTGGCGAAAACAAATGCGGCAGGCCGCGCGATCAGCGCGGGGTCGAACTCCACGGTGATGTCCGTTCCCGGCACCATCGCCGAGCCGATCCGGGCATGGGAATTCTGCGCCTTAACATTGCTGATCGCCTCCACAAGCTGCCGGGTTTCCGGGCTGTCCCTGAAGGAATAGAGCGAGAGAATGTCCTTCAGCGGCGCGCCGCCGCTGTCGGTGAGGGAGAGGTGGTTAAGGAGGAGATGCGAGATCAGCCGCCATTCACGCGCGGAGCGTTCGTTGACGCGGATCGCCGCCGTCGGCGGCATCAGCGCATGGATGGATTTCACCGCCTCGTTGCCGGTCGAAAGCTGCAGGAAGGGGTGGCCGCCGCCAAAGGGAAGCTGGCTTGGCAATTCGCGATTGATGCACAGCGTATCGATGCTCGCCACCATGTCGAGCGGTCCAAGCGGTCCGCGCTTCTGATCGACGAAGGCGATGTCCGTATCGGAAGAACCGTCGTCGTCGAAACGGCGCTGTATCTGCCAGAAAACGTTCGCGCCGTTGTTGCGCTGGGTGCGGCCGAAAAATGGGGAAGTCTTTTCCGTCTGTCCGGAGCGGCTGGTCAGTTGAACGTTTTCGACGGCATAGATTTCGCGGGTCCTCTGCCGCCGTGCATCCGGCAGCAGGCGGTATTCCGTGCGCGTGCCATCGAGGCTCAGCGGTTCGCAGCTTTGTTTGAACAGGTTGATGACCGGCGAGGCGTTCAGCACGAAATCCCGGACCGACACCATGCGCTCAAGCTGCGTGTCCGCCGCATCCAGATAGATGTAGAGTTCGCAATCGCCGCCGCTCCATCTGCCCAGCCCGTCGATGTCGAGAAAGAGAAATTTCTGCGGCAGCGCGAAGAATTCGGTGAGAAGCCGGTATCCGTCAAAACTGTTGGCCGGATAGGGCAACATGGCCTGATCGCGCGTATAGCCGGATGGCGTGAGATTGCCGGCGGGCAGGAAAACGGCTTCCTTGTCCTCGGCGTGCCGCGCAAGCGCCATGCCCACGCAATGGTTGGTCAAAAGCTCGTAAAGTGCCGTGGCCTGCTGCCATGCGGCGGACAGAAAAATCTGAAGCTTTGTCAGGCCCATTTCCGGGAAAGTGCCGCCGCGCGGCGCCGTGCTGCGCAGCGAAAGCCGCAGGCAGCTGGCGGCGCCGGTAAACGAGGCCGAAAAAGGCGCGTCGATCGGCTGGCCGGAAAGCGTTGCAGCTGCGATTTGCAGCGGCGCGATTTCCACCGCCTGCGTGGTGCGAAAACGGCAGCTTTCACCACCCACCGGCTCGGCGAGGATTTCACTGTGCCGGGGAAGCGTCTGCACGGTTGCGAGCGCCGTACTTGGGGTGAACTGAACCACGCTCATGGACGGGATCGGCGCAAGATAATGCGGGTAGAGCGTTTCCAAGAGGCTGTCGGACAGTTCGGGAAACTCGTCGTCCAGCTTTTGGCGCACACGGGCGGCGGAATAGGCGAAGCTCTGGATCAGCCGCTCGACATGCGGATCGTCGGCGACATCGCCCGTCATGCGCAGCCGGCCGGCGATCTTCGGAAACGCCGCTGCGAAACGCGAAGCGCGTTTTCGGAGCGCGAAGAGTTCGTCATTGTATTTTTCGAGAAAGCCGTCAGCCATTCGTCGCCTCCACCAGGAAACGCTGCGTGGACGGATCGATCCGGGATTCGAAGCTGATCGGCGGCATGCCTTCCTGAAGGCGGAAGCTTGCCTGTATGCGCATGCGAAGCGCCCGGTCGCCATCCGTGCGGTTTTTCAGGATCGTCACATGCACATCGCCAAGGCGGGTTTCGAACAGGGAAATCCGCCGCTCGATGCTGCGTGCGAGCCGCGCCTTGGAGGCATCCGTTACCAGATTGGCCGAAAGAATGCCGTCCACGCCATAGCTCACCAACGCATCGGTAAGCTCTTTCAGAGCTGCCGGCGGGCCGGCGGGGTTACGGCGGGTATTGAGCAATGCCTCGAGATCGCGGCGGATCACCTCGCGCATCTCGCGCGCCTGATCCTTCAGGCTGACGAGCATATCCGTTTCCGCATCCGGCGCGTCATCGAGCAGCCGGTCCAGAACGGAGCGTGACAGCGTTCTCTGCCGCGCGCGATATTGCTCTAGCGGATCAACCACGGGCGATCTGCCTTTCATCGTCGGAGGCGGCGGAAAGGGAGCCGATCTCGTGGAACGGCACCACATCGTCGCCAATCAGCAGGCAGCGCTGGCCCTGCCCGGTTGCCAGAGGCTGGTCTTCCTCGCTCCATCGGGTTTCCCGGCCGAGGAGGAGGCTGACATCGTCCTTCGCACCGTGATAGATCGCCGGAAGCAGCACGGATGCGACCGCGCCGTCGCGCAACGTCAGCTCAGCCCCGCGAAAAGCGAGGTCGCGCGGGCGGCTCATCGGGTCGATGGCGAGGCTTTCTATGCGACCGTAATCGATCCAGAGGTAGCGGCCGCCATTGGTCAGCACCTCCAGCGCATGCGGAATCCGGTCGTCCAGATCGCGAATATCGCCGGCGCTCTTGCCGTTGCGGCCGATTGGTACATTGCCGCGTTTATCATCGAGTTCAGCCAGTGCGGTTCTGGCGGCATCCGCATCGCCGCTGCGTGCAGCGATATTCGCCCGGATGGCCAGTTGATCGAGTTCGGACGGACCGCCGGGGAAATCCGGCACCGCGCCGGTTTCGAACCACGCATTGCGTGCGGCCATGGCGCGCAGCTGATGGCGAAAGAGAGAAAAGCCGACGCTTTCCTGCGGCGAGAATGTTGCGGCCAGATTGCATTGCGCATCGGCCTTCTCATAGTCGCCGGCAAGGACCAGCAGGTCGATGTAGAAATGGCGGCCATCCTTGTCGGTTGGCTTCGTTTTGACGTGTTCGCGCGCAAGCCCGATCGCGTCCTGCAGCCGGTCATCGTCGAGAAGGCGGGAAATGTCGTCGCGCAGCGTCATGCGGGTATCCTTTGCGGCTCGGCCGGAGACCGGGATGCGGCGGCGGGCGCCATCATGGTTTCGGCAATGAGGTGGAAGCTCGTGGAGACGTCATCGAGCTGGAAATGCGGCTGAAGGCGCACGGTGCAGGAGAATGTTCCGGGCTTGCCGGGAACCTCGAAGACGTTGATCCCGGCGGAGCGCAGCGGGTAGCGCGTGCGCAGCGCCGCTTCGGCATCGTCATTGCCGAGCGTGTAGGAGGAAAGCCAGCCTTCCAGTTTGCGCTCTATCGTCGAGGCATCGCTCAGCTGGCCGATATCGTCGCGCATGATGACCTTGAGGTAATGCGAGAACCGGGAGGCGCACAGAACATATTGCAGCATGGCCGCGAGGCGGGCGTTCTGTCTTGCCGCTTCGCTGGAATAATGGCCGGGTGCATGCAGGGACTGGTTGGCGTTGAAGATCGCCATGCCGGAGAGATAGGTGGTGGAGACGGGCACGATGCCGAGATCGGAAAATTGCTGTTCCTGCCCGGTCGTCAGCTGCACTTCGACGGGCGGCTGCGCGGAAAGGCCGTTGCTTTCGATGCCGAGATCGAGCGGCGGCAATTGCCGGGAAGAGAGCATGCCGCCATCCACGGCATCCTGTGTCACACCGCGCAGATCCGCAAACCAGCCGGAATCGACGAAATTGCGCACCACCACCGTTGCAAAAGCGAAGGCGGCATTGCCCCACAGCAGGGTCTCGCCGCTTTCCTCCACATGCTCGCGGAATGGAAATCCGTCATCGCGTCCCCGCGCATAGGGCCTGTAGGGCGAGCGCAGCAAAACGCGCGGCGCGACAAGGCCGACGAAACGGGAATCGTCGCGTGCGCGCAGCGCATTCCACCGCAGCCGCGATTTATCCTGCTTCAGCGAGGAAAAATCGTGAACCCGGCTGAGTTCGGCAAAATCCTGCAGGCCGACGGCGGAAGGTGCGGCCGCCGCGACGAAGGGGCAGAAGGCGGCCGCAGCCACCATGCCGATCTGCGACAGCGTGGTGATGGAATCGGCGCCCTGAAGATCGTCAGGGGAAAAGGCGTAGTCGCCGATCAACAGGCCGACCGGCTCGCCGCCCGGCATGCCGAATTCGCGATTATAGACGACTTCGAAAAGATGGCTCTGGTCGAAGTCGGTGGCGCGTTCCGTGTTGCGGGCAAGATCGCGCCAGCTGGCATTCAGCAGCTTCACCTTGACGTCGGCGCCGCGACCAGCCTCGCGAACGACCATGGCAAGCCCGCGCCATCTCGCTTCCATCGCCTGAAAATCAGGGTGGTGGAGAATGGCGTTCACCTGGCCGGTCAGCGCATCGTCGATGAGGGCGATGAGCTGGTCGGCGAAAATGCGGGCGTCCGGAAAGGACTGATGCGCCATGAGCGGGCTCCGGGTGACGAACGGGGCCGGGGTGGCGGACCACCCCGGTCCAGGTTCAGTTCTTGGACGGAATACGGGCGACCATGCGCAGCGAGGTCGTCAGTTCTTCCATCTGCAACCAAGGCCGCATCCATGCGACCGCATTGTAGGCGCCGGGTTTGCCCGGCACTTCCTGCACGGTCACCTTGGCGTCGCGCAGCGGATATTTCGCCCGGCTTTCTTCGCCCGCTTCGTCATTGGCGTTGACGTAGTTGGCGATCCAGCGGTTGAGCCAGACTTCGCAATCGGACGCTTCCATGAAGGAGCCGATCTTGTCGCGGCCCATCACTTTGAGGTAATGCGCGAAGCGCGACGTGGCCATGATGTAGGGCAGGCGGGCCGAAACGGCGGCGTTGGCCGTGGCTTCCGGCTTGTCGTAAAGCTTCGGCTTGTGCGCGGTCTGGGCACCGAAGAACACCGCATAATCCGTGTTCTTGTAGTGGCAGAGCGGCAGGAAGCCGAGCTTGCCGAGTTCCGCGTCGCGGCGGTCGGTAATGCCCACTTCGGTCGGGCATTTGAGATCGAGATCGCCGTCATCGCTGGAGAAGACGTGCATGGGCAGATTTTCCACCCGGCCGCCATTTTCCGCACCGCGGATCGCCGTGCACCAGCCGCTCTTTGCAAAAGCGTCGGTCAGCTTCGTTCCCATCACATAGGCGGCGTTCATCCAGCAATATTCGTCATGCTGCAGGTCGCCATTCACCGCACCCCTGGTTTCGTCATAGGCGAAATCGTCAATCGGGTTGGTTTTCGGGCCATAGGGCATGCGCGCCAGAACACGTGGCAAAGCGAGCGTGACGAAACGGGAATCGTCGCTTTCGCGGAAGCTGCGCCACTTGGCATATTCCACCGTATCGAAGATCTTCTCGAGATCGCGCGGACGGGCGAGATCGCGATAATCCTCGAAGCCGAACATCTGCGGGCTTGCCGCCGAGATGAACGGTGCGAAAGCCGCCGCCGCAATCGACGAAACCCCCTGAAGCAGCTGTACGTCATCGAAGGAATTGTCGAATTCGTAGTCGCCGATGATCGCGCCGAGCGGCTCGCCGCCGGGTGTGCCGAATTCGTCTTCGTAGATCGCCTTGAAGAGACGCGACTGATCGAATTCCACGGCCTTTTCCAGATCGCGCGCCAGTTCCCGCTTGCCGGCGTTCATGACGCGGATCTTCAGGTTGACGCTCGTTTCGGAATTCTTGACGAGATAGTTGAGCCCGCGCCAGGTGCCTTCGAGCTTGGCGAATTCCGGCGCCTGCATGATGGCGGCGAGCTGTTCGGAAATCGTCCGGTCCAGTTCGGCAATGGCGTGGTTGAGGGTGACGGTGAGGTTGCGGTCGTATTTGACCGTTCCCTTCAGCGCTTGGTCTGTCAGCGTGCGCAGAAGATTTTGCGCGCGGTCCGGTTCGGTCTGGCGGGTTGCGGCAACCACCTTGGACAGCAGTCCCTGATCTTCGGCGGTCGTTGCCTGTGCTTCATTTTTCAGCAGGCTTTCAGCGCTCATGTTTCAGTCCTTCCACATGCGGCTTTGAAAAAAATGCCGCTTGAACAGTTGAAGCCCCGCAATCGGGGCCGTTCGGGGAGGTTTTCCTCCGCACAGGCGATTATTTGCTCGCGCCGTTCTTTTCCTTGAGTTCGGAAACCAGCGTTGCGAGATCGGTCTTGTTCTGCAGAATATCTTCCAGCATCCGCTCCAGATCTTCCGAACGGTCGGCCTTTGAAAGCAGGTCGCGCAGCTCGTTGCGGGCGTCGAGAAGCGCCTTGAGGGCGGGAACCTGCTGCACGACGGCGCCGGGTTCGAAATCGTCCATGCTTTCGAACTTCAGGTTGACCTGCATGTCCGTGCCGTCTTTCTGCAGCGTGTTGGCAACGGCAATGTTGAGGCCAGGCGTCATGCGGCGCATCACCTCATCGAAATTGTCGCGGTCGATCTGAACGAATTTGCGTTCGCCGAACGGCTTCAGCGGCTGGGTCGGATTGCCCGAGAAATCGCCGAGAACGCCAACGACGAAGGGCAGTTCCTTGACCACCATCGCGCCTTCGGTTTCGACTTCGTATTTGATGTGGACGCGGGGCTTGCGAACCCGTTCCAGCTTTTCGTGTACACTTGCCATTTCAACCTCCTTGATGCCCCTTGGCATGGCTGACTGTTACGGGACGGCGTCTCCGTCCCTTGCCTCGTTATTTTCCGTTGTTGTCTCCGCCGGGCTTGATCCCGGCGGCCGTCAGAACTGCATTGCGGGCCTGTGCCTCGGGCAGAAGCTCCGCCAGCAGTTCGGAAAAATCCATGCGTCCCCTGCGAACCAGCGTTTCGATGGAAAGAGAGATCGGCGAATGCGGTTCGGTTCGGCGAAAGTAACGCGCAACCGAAAGAAGAGTTTCAAACGCTTCGTCGCGTGAAGATATGCCTTCCGGTGACGTCGCGGCTGTTCGTGCCGCCGGTTGCCCGTTGTCGTTGGTTCCAGGAACCGCGGCTGCCGCCTGCTCGACCGGTGCCGGCTCCTGCTCGCGCCCGCCCAGCGTGCGGATGGCCGCAGCAGCTTCGATGAGCGTGTTGCGGATGTTGGAGCTGGGTGGCGCGGACTGGCCGCAGCGTTCGGAAAGAACCGCCATGATGGCGTCGAAGCTGGAGAGGCAGGCGTTCACCTCCGCCAGATGGGAAGACATGGCGGCAACGCCTGCTTCGGATGCCAGCCGATACAGTTCTTCGCGCCGTTTGCTCTCGTTCGGCCGTTGCGCCAGCTGGAAATCCCAGAGGCTGTGCTCTCCAAATTTCCCTCCGGGGATCAGCGGCGCAAGCCGGAGCGGCTGTACAAGCGTTCCCTCGGTGCCGATGCCGTTCAATCCCGCAAAAGGTGCAAATTTTTCCTCATCATTGTCATCGCTGATGGAGCGCAATGAGTCCCAGTGGTTGTAAAAAAGATCGCCACAAAGCTCATAGATTTCTCTCAGTCCAGGAAAGCCGCGCAGCCGCAGGCTTGCTTCGGCAAGCCACGCCAATATTTCTATGTCCTTGCTTTCGGAATATATAATCTGCAATCCAAGATTGCTGACACTGTCCCAGCTACTGGAGATCTTTAAGTTATCCTGTGGGGACGCGGCGCGCTCTTCTGTGCGTGCCTGGTTTCTTTCATCCTTAATTCTATAGTATATTTCACGCGTTCTTGAATCGATGCGGATGTTTTCTCCGCAATCTCCAAAAAATTCTATATCTCTTTTAACATGCGGCGCGTTCAAGAGCAGTCTATCCCCAGAAAATAGTAATGGATTTTTTGTAGTTACTTCCCTTACGTAAGGCTATTCCTCAGACAGACTTATTCAAAATGTGTCTAAATTGTGGCGTCTACTGCCTAATCTAACCCGATAAAAAATAAACTTCGGGGTGGACAACCCGGTTTCATCATCATAGTTATTCCACGTCACGTTGTGGAATGAACCCGGGCAGGAGGCTCATTGCATGTCGCATATCGATCTCAATCGCCTCGTTGAAGCGCTTGAGCCTGACCTGCGCGTCACCCTTGAAGCTGCGGCTTCCGTTGCGGTGCGTATGGGGCACAGGTACGTGGATATCCCGCATTGGCTGCTGGCGGTTGTAGATGCCGGCATCTATGCGAAAACATTCGAGGAATTAAAAATTCCACTTCCGGTATTGCAGGCGGAAATCGGCCGCAGTCTGGAAGAGGCCGTTATCGGCGATGGCGAGGCTTTGTCGCTCTCCCAGAACGTTCTGACGGCGGGCCGCGAGGCATGGGTTCTCGCGTCGCTGGAGGGCGGGCGCGACCGCGTGACGCTTTGCGACCTGCTTCTGGCGATGGATGAGGAAACCTCGCTCCGCTCTTTCGTCCGCTCTGCATTTCCGTCGCTGAAGGCGATGGATCGCGCGGCTCTCGAACGCCTTCGCAGTTCGGTTGAAGACAGCAGCGGAAGAGAGGTTCCTTCCGCGACGGCGGGTGCAGCGCCGGCCGCCGGCCAGAACGATTTTCTGCGCCTTTACACCCAGGACATGACCGCCGAGGCCCGGAACGGCAAGGTCGATCCGGTGATCGGGCGCGATGATGAATTGCGCCAACTCGTTGATATTCTTACGCGCCGTCGTCAGAACAATCCCATTCTGGTGGGTGAGGCCGGTGTCGGCAAAACGGCGGTCGCCGAAGCGCTGGCGCTGGAAATCGCTTCCGGAAATGTGCCGGAAAAATTGCGCAACGTCCGCCTGCTGAACCTCGATATTTCGCTGCTGCAGGCTGGCGCCGGCGTGAAGGGCGAGTTCGAGCGCCGTCTTCATGGCGTGATCGATGCGGTAAAACGCTCGGCCGAGCCGGTCATCCTGTTCATCGACGAGGCGCATGGGCTTGTCGGCGCGGGCGGTGCGGCCGGACAGGGCGATGCGGCCAATATTCTCAAGCCCGCTCTCGCGCGCGGCGAAGTGCGCACCGTCGCGGCCACGACCTGGAGCGAATACAAGAAATATTTCGAAAAGGATGCGGCGCTGACGCGTCGTTTCCAGCCCGTGCATGTGCGCGAACCGGACGAGACGACCGCGATCCGCATGTTGCGCGGTGTCGCCGATAGCTTCGTCAGCCATCATAACGTTATCGTTCGTGACGAGGCGATTGTGGCGGCGGTGCAATTATCCGCGCGTTACATGCCGGCGCGGCAATTGCCGGACAAGGCCGTCAGCCTTCTCGATACGGCCGCGGCTGCCGTTTCGCTGGCGCGGCAGACCCTGCCGGAACGGCTGCGCGCCATGGAAAGCGAGCGGCGTCTTCTGACCGACGAGTTGAACTGGCTTCTGCGTGAACCGCAGGACGAAGAGATGCAAAGCCGGATCCAGTCGATACGCGACGAAGTCGAGAAGCTCGAGAGCGGGATTGACGATCTGCGCGGCCGGTACGAAGCGGAAATGGCTGAACTCAGCGAAGAGCAGCCCGTTGAAACCGGCGCGTCGAATGTGTCGCACCTGCGGCCTGCGGCTGAGACCAAACCGGCAAATGCCGAAAGACTTGTGCCGACGGTGGTCGATCGTGAAGCGATTGCATCCGTCGTATCGCGATGGACCGGAATTCCGCTCGGCAAGCTTCTGGCCGACCAGATCGAAAGCGCGCGCACATTGGATGCGCGCATGCGCCAGCGGGTCGTGGGGCAGGATGCTGCAATTACCCGCATTGCCGATGCCATGCGCACCGCCCGTGCCGGATTGTCCGATCCGCGCCGCCCGCCCGCCGTGTTCTTCCTCGTCGGCATGTCCGGAACGGGAAAGACCGAGACGGCGCTTTCGCTCGCCGATCTTCTCTATGGCGGTAACAGCCATCTGACGACGATCAACATGTCGGAGTTCAAGGAGGAGCACAAGGTTTCGCTGCTTCTCGGTTCGCCGCCCGGTTATGTCGGTTTCGGCGAAGGCGGCGTGTTGACGGAAGCGGTTCGCCGCCGACCGTTCGGCGTTCTCCTTCTCGATGAGATCGACAAGGCCCATCCTGGCGTCCAGGATATTTTCTATCAGGTGTTCGACAAGGGCGTGCTCCGCGATGGCGAAGGCCGCGATGTCGATTTCAAGAACACCACGATCTTCATGACGGCCAATACCGGTTCGGAACTGCTGGCCGCGCTCTCTGCCGATCCGGATACGATGCCGGAAGGCGAGGCGCTGGAAGCGCTGCTGATGCCGGAGCTGACCAGACAGTTCAAGCCCGCATTCCTCGGGCGCACGATCATCCTGCCTTTCATGCCGCTCGGTGCGGAAGAGCTCGCAAGGATCGTGGATATGCAGATCGGCAAGATCAGGGAACGCGTGCTCGCAACATACGGCGCCGACCTGACCCTTTCCGATGCCGCGCGCGACGCGTTGGTGGCGCGCGCCGGTGCAAGTGAAATTGGCGCACGCGCCATTGAAATCATGATCGGCAAGGATCTCCTGCCGCCTCTTTCCAGCTTTTTCCTCGAAAAAGTCATCGCGGGAGAACGCGTGGGCAAGATCGTTGTCGATTTTGGTGAAAACAGGTTCGGCATTCGTGCCGAAGCGGCTGGGGAAACAGATGAATTCGCCGCGCCCGAAGAGGGTGGGGTGGATAAAGTTGCCGCGTCGGATGGGGCTACCCGACGCATGCGGCATTAAACGAAGGGTAACGCGGCCTCGAAGCAAGAGGTCATTTCAGCTACAGGAGCTTACAGCATGCCAATTTATCTGCAGATTGACGGTATCCAGGGCGACGCCACGCATGAGGAACACCGCAAGTGGATGGACATCGAAGCCATTCACTGGAACGTAGCGCGCAACATGAACACGTCTGCCGGTTCTGCTGCAAACCGCGAAGCATCCGAACCGACCATTTCGGAAGTCATTCTGACCAAGGTTAGCGATTCTTCTTCCACCAAGCTTTTCCAGGAAGCCTGCGCTGGCCGCACCGGCAAGCTCGCAACCATCCATCTGGTGACCACGGGCAATCCGGGCAACACCTATATCGAGTATCTGCTGACGAACACACTCATCGCCAGCTACTCGGTGGATTCCAGCGGTGACCGGCCGGTGGAAACCATCAAGCTCAACTTCACCAAGATGGAAGTGAAGTACACGCCGTTCGACGACAACAACTCGCCGCAGTCTCCGATGATCGCCTCTTACGATCTGGCGACGACGAAGGCCGCTTGATAGCGACGCGACCCGGTGTCGGCATTTGCCGGCACCGGAACGTTTTCATTGCAGTTTTGCAGCTCACGTCGTGATGTTTCTCATCCACGTTGGACGAGGCGGGTTTCTCATGCGCTCCCTATATGCGTTTTTTGTTTCCGTGCCGGTTGTTCTGGCTCTGTCCGGTCTTTCGTCGGCGGGTGCCGAGGAACGGACATGGATATTCTCCGGTGCCGAACTCAAGCAGGCCATCGAGGGCAAACTTGCCCCGGAAGTGTCTGATCCGGAAATGCGGCGGCTGGTTTCCGTCGCAAAATCGAGCGCCTATATTGCCGGTGTGGCCGATCTGACAAGCGGATCGGACTGGTGCGGTGCGGGTGCCGTGGCGCCCCATGAACTCACCGACCGGATTTACACCTATCTCGGCGATCTTCCTGCGGAAAAACTGGATGAAAAGGCAGCCACTCTCGTGCGGGAGGCGCTCAAGGTCTCCTTTCCCTGTGAGCAGAAAAGTAACTAGTGGGACGAACCATGCGTGTTAACTTTGACACTCTCTATAAGAATTATCCGAGCAGCGACCCGTCGCATCCGAACTATCTCAGCCAGCGTGATCTGTTCACGGAAATCGGCTGGGACGATTTCATCGGCAATCCGAACTATCACAATACCTGCGCCATCCGCGTCAGCATTGCTTTCGTGAAGTCGGGCATCAACATCGTGCCCGCCTCGCACCGCATCCAGAAGGGGCCCCATGCCGGTAAGGGCATAGAGGTGAACATGCGCCGCCTTGCCAACCTGATGAAGCGGACGAGCTATCTTGGCGAACCCGAGCCTTTCACTCCCGCGACGGCGCGCAACGGCATCGGTGCGCGCAACGGTGTCGTGGCGTTCAACAATATCCCCGGCTACACCGGCGGCGGTCATATCGATCTTGTGCGGGGCGGCTCCGAAGCCACCCAATGCGCTTCGGCCTGCTACTACAATTCGGAAACGATCTGGTTCTGGCCCCTGCAGTCCAGCCGCGGGTCCTGATTAGGAGTATCCCATGAACGACCAGCCGTCTTTTTCCGATTTCGTTCAGGCGAGCCGCGTTTTGAAGGTGTCTTCGCCACTCGGCGAAGACCAGCTTCTGCCAGAGCGCCTGTCCGTCGAGGAGGGCGTATCGCAGCTCTTCGACATTCGCCTGACCGTGCGGGCCAAGAAGGAAGCGGTCAAGCCCGAAGAACTGATCGGACGGCTGGTCGATATCTCCATCGAGATAAGCCAGGGCGACGGCGATGGCGGCGGTGTTCGCCGCCCCTTCAACGGCCTGGTGA
>NZ_JADQWB010000019.1 GCF_015704895.1 Agrobacterium leguminum
AAACTCTGTGCGTTGATCCATGACAGAAATCTCCCGCCAAGCCATCCCGACACTCCTCCGCCAAGCAGAAAAAGTGTCAGGGATGTCTCCGAACATCTGTCAACTATGTCTCCGGGCTGTACACTTGACCCGAGGATCCATTCTTAGTGCGGCTGTGGATTCTCGGGTCAAGCCCGAGGATGACGTTGCGTATGCGGGACAGGTTGTGGACCAATCCCGAAATACGGCCTCATATTAGGCCGTATTTCTTTTCGCCCAAAGATCAAGCCTTGATGAAAGCCAGAAGATCGGCGTTCAGCACATCGGCATTGACGGTGAGCATACCGTGCGAGAAGCCGGGATAGGTCTTCAGCGTACCGTTTTTCAACAGCTTCACCGATTTCAGTGCGGAGTCGGCAATCGGCACGATCTGGTCGTCTTCGCCATGCAGCACCAGCGTCGGAACGCTGATATTCTTCAGGTCTTCGGTCTGGTCGGTTTCCGAGAAGGCCTTGATGCCGTCATAATGAGCCTTTGCGCCGCCCATCATGCCCTGACGCCACCAGTTCTGGATAACGCCTTCATGAACGGTCGCGCCATCGCGGTTGAAGCCATAGAACGGACCGGCCGGGACATCGCGGAAGAATTGCGCGCGGTTTGCGGCGAGCGACGAGCGGAAGCCGTCAAAAACCTCCATCGGCAGGCCTTCCGGATTGGCCGCAGTCTTGAGCATCAGCGGCGGCACGGCGGAAACGAGAACCGCCTTGGCGACACGGCCGGCGGGTTCGCCATGTTTTGCGACATAACGGGCGACTTCGCCACCGCCGGTGGAATGGCCGATATGGACGGCGTTCTTCAGATCGAGAGCTTCGACGACGGCAAAGGCGTCGGCGGCGTAGTGATCCATGTCATGACCGTCGGCAACCTGGGCGGAACGGCCATGGCCACGGCGGTCATGGGCGACGACGCGAAAACCCTTGGAAACGAAGAACAGCATCTGCGCATCCCAGTCATCGGACGAGAGCGGCCAGCCATGGTGGAACATGATCGGCTGGGCATCCTTCGGGCCCCAGTCCTTGTAGAAGATTTCGGTTCCGTCTGTCGTCTTAACAAAGCCCATGATCGTTACTCCTTCGGTTGCGTTGGCATCTCCGGCGCAGCCTGTTGTGCGCCGGTTTGATGGAGGGATGATGACGCAGGATAACGGTTGCAACAATTGCAACAATAATTGAGAATGAATTGCCGTTTATGAAATTATCTTCTCTACCCGCATACCATTCCGGCACATGTGTCGACCCGCTCCGCGCCCTCATGCAAGTATGAGAACGGGGATGGAGGGCGGACGGTTCCGTGAATTCGACGCGGCCTCAGTCCACCTCGGGATCGTATTCTCTCGGGCTCTCGTCCTTCGAGAACAGGACACAGGGCCCGCGTGAACCGCGCGGATCATAGGCATATCCCTTGGCGGTCAGCGCCTGCATGATATCGCGAACCCCGGCGAGACCGTAAAGATGGTCGTGCAGCTCCACGAATATCCGCTCCACGCCGGTCAGATCGGCCCTGCCGAGCAGATCGCGTTCCGCACCCTCGATATCCATCACGAGCGCGGTGATGCCCCGGCTGGCGATAAATTCATCGATATTGGCGGAGGAAATTTCGATGCGTTTTTCATAGGGGCCCTGATTTTCGTCCATGGACGACATCCAGAGATCCCTGCGGACATAAAAAGGATAGGAGCTCGGCTCGTCGGCGGTGAGAAGCCCCTGTGAAAACACGACATTGCCGCGGCAATTGGCCTTGATTACCCGCTCTGCCAGCGCCGCAGTGGAGGGGTTGGCCTCGAAGGCCCAGACGGAAACATCCTCGATGCCGGCGATGATCGAGGTGATGATCCCGATACCGGAGCCCAGCTCCAGCACGCGATCGCCGGGCTTGATGGCTTTCAGGACGCTGCGGGCCTCTTTCGCCTCATAGCTGCCGTCGGTCAGCGCCTGCCAGATGACCGGCGACACCTCATCGGAAGAGAGGGGAAGGGCAACTCCATGCACGTCCAGTATTTCCATGTCTCAAGCCTTTTCGCAAAACCCGGCCGCTTTGTCGCAATAATCCCATATCGACCGGGAATGCTCTACAGCATCGTTGCGGCAACCGGTATCGGTTTTCGCAAGCAACGCTATGACGTGGTAAAAATTCAAGATACGGCCGCCGCCAAAACAGGGCGTCTCAGACGGAACTCCAGGCCACAAGCTCCTTGGCCGGCAACGGTCTGCTGATCAGATATCCCTGAACCTGATCGCAGCCGAGACGCCTGACGCATTCATATTGCTCTTCCGTCTCGATACCTTCCGCAATCGTCGTCATCCGCAGACTGCGGCCGACGCCGACCACGAATTCAACGATCGCCAGCGCGTCGCGGTCGCTGGTGATATCGCGCAGGAACGAGCGGTCGATCTTGATCTTGTCGAAGGGCACGCCGCGCAAATTGGCGAGCGATGAATAACCTGTGCCAAAATCATCCATGGCGATCTGGATGCCGACGGCCTTCAGGCGCGACAGCGTGTTGATCGTCTGGTCGCTCTTGTTGAGCAGGATCGATTCGGTGATTTCAAGCTCGAGCCGGCTGGGTTCCAGCCCGCTTTTCTCAAGTGCGCCCATGACGTTCTGGATGAGACTGGTGCTGTGGAACTGAACCGGCGACAGATTGACCGCCACCTTCATGTCCTCGTCCCAGCCCATCGCCTCGCGGCAGGCGGTCTCCATCACCCATTTTCCGAGCGAATGGATGAGACCGGTTCTTTCCGCCACGGGAATGAACACGCTGGGCGGCACATCGCCCCGCACCGGATGTTTCCAGCGCAGCAACGCCTCGAAGCCGCAAAGCTTGCGTGTCTGCGTCGCCACCTGCGGCTGGTAATAGACTTCCATCTCGTCGTTCTGCAACGCGGTTTGCAGGTCGGCCTCGAAGGATTTCTTCTCGGTCAGCTGCTTCTGCATGCGGACCTTGAAAACGCTCGCCCGGCCGGGGCCGATGGCTTTCGCCTCATAAAGCGCCAGATCCGCGCGCTTGAACAATTCATCCGCATCGACGGCGCCGTGCGATATGGCGATGCCGATGCAGGTGCCGATTTTGACTTCCTGCTCGCCGAGCTGGTAGGTGCGGCTGATCTGGTCGATGAGCTTGGTGGCAAGACGCCGGGCGGCATCCTCGTTCAGATCGTCGGAGACGACGGCAAATTCGTCGCCGCCCAGACGGCAGACCATGTCGTAGTCGCCGCCGATGCCCGAGAGGCGCTGCGCCACGGCCTGAAGCAGCGCATCGCCGGCATCGTGGCCGAGCGTGTCGTTGACGTCCTTGAACCCATCAAGATCGAGCAGGAGGATGGCTGTCGTTCCCGTCCCGCCGAAGGATCGGCGCAACCTCTCGATCAGTTCCTGCCGGAACAGCGCGCGGTTCGGCAGTCCCGTCAGCGCGTCATGATAGGCGTCGTGTTCGAGCCGGACATTCTTCGCCTGCAATTCCAGCGTTGCGGCACGCAGATCGTCCGTCAGGCCGCGCATGCTTTTCTGCGCGCGGTTCAGAAGATCGTTCTGGCGAAGCAGTAATATGACAAGCGCAATACCGCACAGGATGAGGCCGCCCGCCAGCGCGGTATAGACGATATGCAGCTTGCGCACATCCTCATGGGCCGTATCGATCAGATTGACGTCATAAGCGACGGAAGACGAGGCAAGCGTCGTCATCGGCGCATCAAGCGCGCTCATCGTCGCCAGCAGATCCGGAACCTCGGCCGGATTGAGGTTGTTCACCTGCTGCTCGAGACGGGCCAGAACAGCATCGAGGCGGGTTACGAGATCCCGCCACTGCTGTTTTTCATTGATGAAGGCCCCGAGATTGCCCTGCTTCAAAAGCTCAAGCCGGCTCAGCATGATGTCCAGGCGCAGTTGCAGCTCATCCCGGTCGATCTTGCCGGGATTGAGCGCGAACACGGCCAGCTTGTTCTGGAGGCGCAGATATTCGGCTACGGTCTGGCTGACGGCCCAGGAATCATTGTAGCGGGCGAATTTCTGCAGAGCGGTCTGCCGCTCGGCAATGACGAAAGCGATATAGCCCGTTGCCAGGACGAAGCAACAGATGATCACCGCCACAAGTTTTCGCAAACGGCACCTTTATTCCACTATCAGTTTGGCAACTTGCCATGCGGACCGCGAATAATAGGTCTGCTTCTGCAGCTCCGGATCGCTGTCATAGGGATAGATGACGAACAACGGGCCTTTTTCGCGAACTGTCATGTAATTGCCATCCAGCTTGATCGCCAGAATAACGTTAAATTTCTTAAAATCTTCAATCGGTATCGTGCTGACATAATCGTTGAGAGCGACTGCCGTGACGCTGGTGCCCTTTGCGCCGACGACATCCATCAATTTTGCCAGCGAAACACCATCGAAACGGACTCGGCCATCATGCCAGGGCGTTGTCGTCTCCACCGTCACCATGCCGAGCGCTTCCAGCATGTCACGATCAAATACCGCGGCGCCCTCGCCATTCGTATTGGCGATGTTTCCGGATATGGTTAATATCGGTTTTCCTTGCGGTTTGGCAATTTCGCCAGCTTCGGCACAGGAAAGCCACGCGAGCGACAAGAACGCACTGAGAAGTACCCGGGCGAAACTCATACTTTTTCTCCATCGATAACGTTCAGGTCGAGGGTTTTCACCAACCTTTGAAGGTCAAGGGAACCGACGCTAGCAATATATATCAGGAATGGATGTTATATCCTCAGTGAGATTTTATCCGTATTTTCTCTAGGTTTTGAGTAAACCCTTTGGATAAGTTTTCCGTCTTATTGTATTTTTTCAGGCCACGTGTCCCATTATGACACAAGCGACAAGCTCCGGAGACCCCTCCCGATAATTCGTCAGGTGCGACAAAGGCCGAATTGTGGCGAGAGCCTTTCCGTCGTCGCGCAGCTGCATCTGATTCGCCTGAGGCAGCCGGATAAGCAACGCCCCGTCCGCGTGCCAGATTGAAATGACGAATGGCAAATTCTGCGTCACGGAAAAATCATGGCGATTGCCGGAGCGCACGGTTGAAACATACCGCCCGGACCTTAATATAAAGGCTGTCGTTTCCGTTTCCGACAACTCCAGAAGCCCCCGTCGGAAATATCCAGACACATGTTCCGCGCAGCGAAAGCCGCGATGCCGGACATCGTCCGGCCAGGAAAATTCTGTTCACGTCTCCGGGCCGGACGGCATTTCGCCGTATCGGCCGCATCATGAAGGTAGCCCCTATGCACACCTATCCCGACATCAAACTTCTCATTGATGGCGAATGGCGAGACGCCGTTTCCGGCAAGACGATCGCCGTGTCCGATCCGGCAACCGACGAGATCATCGGCGCGATTGCGCATGCCGAGAAGGAAGACCTCGATCTGGCGCTTGCCGCTGCCGAGCGCGGTTTCAAGGTGTGGCGCGACACCTCGCCCTTCGAGCGCTCGAAGATCATGCGCAGGGCGGCCGATATTCTGCGCGAGCGCAAGGACAAGATCGCCTACATCATGACCCGCGAACAGGGCAAGCCGCTGGCGCAATCGGGCACCGAGGTCATGGGCGCCGCCGACACCATCGACTGGTTCGCGGAAGAAGCACGCCGCACCTATGGCCAGGTCATCCCGGCGCGCGCAACCGGCGTTTCGCAGCTTGCCATCAAGCTGCCGGTCGGTCCCGTCGCGGCGTTTACGCCGTGGAACTTCCCGATCAACCAGATCGTCCGCAAGCTTTCCGCAGCGCTTGCCACGGGCTGCTCCATCATCGTCAAGGCGCCGGAGGAAACACCCGCATCGCCGGCCGAACTGATCCGCGCCTTCGTGGATGCGGGCGTGCCGGCGGGCGTCATCGGCCTCGTTTACGGCGTTCCCTCCGAGATTTCGGAATATCTGATCCCGCATCCGGTTATCCGCAAGATTTCCTTCACCGGCTCCACCCCCATCGGCAAACATCTGGCCGCACTTGCCGGCAAGCACATGAAGCGCGCCACGATGGAGCTCGGCGGCCATGCGCCGGTGATGATCTTTAACGACGCCGATATCGACAAGGCAATCGAAGTCACCTCGCTTGCCAAGTTCCGCAATGCCGGCCAGGTCTGTGTCGCCCCCACCCGCTTCCTCGTGCAGGACGGCGTGGCCGACCGTTTCCTTGAAGGTTTCGTGGAAGCGACGAAGGCCATCAAGGTCGGCAACGGGCTGGAAGACGGGGTCATCATGGGACCGCTCGCCAATGAGCGCCGTATTCCGGCGCTGGAAGGCCTCATCAACGACGCCGTTTCCCATGGCGCAGAATTGAAGACCGGCGGTCGCCGCATCGGCAACAAGGGCAATTTCTTCGAGCCGACGGTTCTCGCCAACGTGCCGACCACCGCCAAAATCATGAATGACGAACCCTTCGGCCCCGTCGCCATCATCAACCGCTTCTCGAGCTTCGATGACGCCATCGACGAGGCGAACCGCCTGCCCTTCGGCCTCGCATCCTATGCCTTCACCGGCTCGGTCAAAACCGCCCACGCGCTCGGCCAACAGGTCGAGGCCGGCATGCTGACCATCAACCACAACGGCCTTGCGCTTCCGGAAGTCCCCTTCGGCGGCATCAAGGATTCCGGTTATGGCACGGAAGGCGGCTCGGAAGCGGTTCAAGCCTATCTGGAGACCAAATTCGTCAGCCAGATGAGCTGAGTGTTCCGAAATTTCTTCTCCCCACCGGGGAGAAGATGGCCCGAAGGGTCACATGAGGGGGCAAGCTCTCCGCATATCTCTGCGCGCACCCCCTCATCCCGCTGCCGCGACCTTCTTCCCCTCGGGGAGAAGGCGAAAGTCGCGCTCACTCGATCCATTCTCACCTCCGATCGTTGTTCAGCCTTCTTGCCTATAGCCTCCTTCTGCCCTAAAAGAACAAAAAGTGAACCTTGAGGGCGATATGAGCGACGCGGCGGCACCGGCACTGAAGGAAATCTTCAACCGCGAGAAACTGCGGCATATCGCCGATGAGACCAAGGCTGTTCATCCGCCATTTGACGTTTCCGCCTTCATGGCGCTCGCCACCGAAAACCTCGAAGCGCTGGGCATCATGCAGCGCATGCGGCAGGTGGCAACGAGCCTGCATGCGACGCTTCCCGGCGACTATGCCCGCAACATCGAAATCCTGACCGCCGCAGCGCCGGGCATCGGCAACGGTTTCGCCTCCATTTCGCTGCCGGAATATGTGGCGCTCTACGGCCTCGATGATTTCGACCTCTCCATGGAAGCGCTGCATTATTTCACCCGCTTCGGCTCCTCTGAATTCGCCATCCGTCATTTTTTGCAGAAGGATATGGCCCGCACCCTCGCCGTGATGGAAACATGGTCGCGGCACGAAAACGAACATGTGCGGCGGCTGGCGAGCGAAGGCTGCCGGCCCCGCCTGCCATGGTCGTTCCAGCTCAAACCTCTCATCGACGATCCCTCGCCGGTCACCGCAATCCTCGACGCCATGAAAGCCGACGAGGCGCTTTATGTGCGCAAATCCGTCGCCAATCATCTGAACGACATCACCAAGGACAATCCCGCTTTCGTGCTGGCGCTGATCGATGCATGGCCGAAGGACAATCCGCATACACGCTGGATCACGCGGCAGGCCCTGCGCACATTGATCAAGAAGGGCGATGCCGCCGCACTTGCCCATCTCGGCGCGCATGAAGAAGCGGAAATCGCGCTGACGGCGTTTCAGGTTACGCCGGAGAAAATCGCACTCGGCAATCCGGTGCGGATTTCAGCCTCCTTCACCTCGACAGCGAAACGGCCGCAGAAACTGGTGATCGACTACGCCGTCCACTACGTGAAGAAGAGCGGCGACGCCTCCGCGAAAGTCTTCAAGTGGAAAGAGATCGAACTTCAGCCCGGCGAGACATGCGCGCTGTCGATCAGCCGCGCCATACGCGATTTCACGACCCGCAAGCACTATCCCGGCATCCACAAGGTCGACCTGACGATCAACGGCAAGCTTGTGGCAGAAAGCGCCTTCGAGCTTCTGGGCTGATAGCGGCTCAAGCCGCCGGGAAAATCTTCGCCCGGCGGATGATGACGGAACCGCGGTCTCCGGCGGCGACATCGTTTTCCGGCGGCACGTCGAATTCCAGAAGGTCGCCGCCATCGGTGCTGGCGATCACCCGGCGCTCGCCCGCGCGGTCGAGAACCCGCGCCACAGAGGCCGGAATGCCCTCATGCAGATCTTCCCACTCCAGATCGCCGGGGCGGGCATAGATGTCCACCGCGCCGTCGCCTTGAGCATAGGAGAAAGGCAGCTCGTTATCGCCGACATAGACCTTGCCGCCACGCGCCACGCCGGACACCCGGTTGGTATCGCCCAGAAAGCGCATGACGAAGGCGCTGTTCGGCTGGCGGCAGACCTCCTTCGGCGTGCCCTGCTGTACGATCTCGCCCTGATTGAGGATGACAACACGGTCGGCAAGATCGAGCGCCTCTTCCTGGTCATGCGTCACGAAAATCGTGGTGATGCCGAGCGAATCGTGAATCTCGCGCAGCCAGCGGCGCAGGTCGCGGCGTACATTGGCGTCCAGCGCCCCGAAGGGCTCATCGAGCAGAAGCACCTTCGGATCGACCGAAAGCGCACGCGCCAGCGCCACGCGCTGCCGCTGGCCGCCGGAAATCTGCGCCGGAAAACGGTCGCCCAGGCCATCGAGCTTCACCAGCCGCAGAAGCTCTTCGACGCGGGCATCGATTGCCGCCTTGTCCCGCTTCACCTTCGAGACCTTCATGCCGAAAGCGATGTTTTGATGCAGGGTCATATGCGGAAAGAGCGCGTAGTGCTGGAACACGAAACCGACGCCGCGGTCCCGCACCGGAATATTGGTGGCGTCCTCGTCGCCGAAAAAGATACGGCCGCCATCGCTATATTCGAGACCGGCAACCATGCGCAAAATCGTGGTCTTGCCGGAGCCTGAGGGACCGAGCAGCGCCAGAAGCTCGCCGCTTTCGATATCCAGCGAAACATCGCGCACGGCGCGGAAGGTATCGAAGGTCTTCACCACATTTTCGAGGCGGATTTTCATGGGAATCAGGTCTCCGTGGCGATGGCGGCATCGCCGTTGGTCTTCTTGGCCCCGCGCCCGGCACCGCGCCGTTCCAGCGCCACCTTGGCGATGATGGTGACGACGGCGAGGGTGGCGAGGATCGAGGCCGAGGCAAAAGCGCCGGCCGTCTGGTAGTCGTGGTAAAGCAGCTCGATATGCAGCGGCAGCGTGTTGGTCTGGCCGCGAATATTGCCCGATACGACCGATACCGCGCCGAACTCGCCCATCACGCGGGCGTTGCACAGCACGACGCCGTAAAGCAGCGCCCATTTGATATTCGGCAAGGTGACCGAAAAGAAAGTGCGCCAGCCGGATGCGCCAAGCGAGGTCGCCGCCTCTTCCAGATCGCGGCCCTGCGCCTGCATCAGCGGGATAAGTTCCCGCGCCACGAAAGGTGCGGTGACGAACATCGAGGCGATGACGATGCCGGGCAGCGCAAAAAGTATCTTGATGTCATGCGCATCGAGGAACGGGCCGAAAAGCCCCTGCAGGCCGTAAACGAAGAGATAGGCGACACCGGCGACGATGGGCGAGATGGAGAAGGGTATCTCGATCAGCACCAGCAGGAAGCGTCGACCGGGGAAATCGAACTTGGTGATCGCCCATGCGGCCGCAACACCGAAGGCCGTATTGACCGGCACGGCGATCAGCGCCGTCAGCACCGTCAGCATGATGGCGTGGCGGGTATCGGGATGGGTGATGGTGGCCGTATAGGCCTTCCAGCCCTGCGAAAACGCCTCGACGCCGATGATGATAAGCGGCGCCAGGACCAACAGGGCGCCGATGACCAGCACAAAAGAAATCAGGCTGCGGCGAACGAGAGGCGAGTCGCCGACGCGTGGCGGTTTGCGATGTGACGAAACGACGCTCATCTCTCAGCCCTTCACCGTATAACGAAGCGCGCGCGCCTGCAGATAATTGGTTACCGCCAGCATCACGAAGGCGGTGATGAGCAGCACGGAGGCGATGGCGGCGGCGGCCTGATAGTCATATTCCTCCAGCCGGATGAAGATCAGCAGCGCCGTGATTTCCGTCGAAAACGGCTGATTGCCGGCGATGAAGATGATCGCCCCGAATTCGCCGAGGCTGCGGGCGAAGGACAGCGACAGACCCGCCAAAAGCGCCGGCGTCAACAGCGGCAGGATGATCTTGCGGAAAATTTCGAGATCGGAACCGCCGAGCGACTGCGCCGCTTCCTCCAGCGCCGGATCGAGGTCTTCCAGCACCGGCTGCACGGTACGCACAATGAATGGCAGGCTGGTAAAGGCCATCGCCACCATGATGCCGAGCGGCGTGTAAGCCACCTTGATGCCGAATTGCGAAAGCACCGAGCCGAACCAGCCATTACCTGCGAACAGTGTCGTCAGCGCAATGCCGGCAACGGCGGTCGGAAGCGCAAAAGGCAGATCGACGATGGCATCGACGATGCGCCAGCCGGGAAAACGGTAACGCGTCAGCACCCAAGCGAGCGCCAGCCCGAAGATGACGTTGAACAGCGTGGCGGCGAGCGCGCAGAGCACGGTAACACGATAACTGGCCACGGCGCGCGGCGACGAGATGATCGACCAATATTCGGCAGGGCCGAGGCTTGCCGCCTTGAACACCAATGCCGAGAGCGGCAGAAGCACGATGATGGCAACGTAAGTCAGGGTAACGCCAAGGGACAATTTCAGCCCCGGCAGAACATTCCGCTTCAAACCCCGCCCCCATTCATCAAAAAGCGACCCGGCGGTTTCCCGCCGGGTCTTTTACCTGTTGCGTATCGCTGTGATTAACGGCTGCCGTAAAGCGTATCAAGCGTCGCGCCGGATGCAAAATGCTCTTTCTGGATTTTGTCCCAGCCGCCGAAGACATCATCGACGTTGACGAGGCGAATAGCAGGGAACTTGTCCTTGAATTCGCCGACGACCTTTTCATTGTGGACGCGGTGGCCGAATTCGGCGGCGATGCGCTGGCCTTCCTCGGTATAGAGGAAGTCGAGATAGCTCTTCGCCAGATCGCGCGAGCCGCGCTTGTCGACGACCTTGTCCACCACGGCCACCGGGAATTCGGCCAGCAGGCTGACGGAGGGCACGACGCCTTCCACCTTGTCTGCGCCATATTGCTTGGCGATGCCGCGGGTCTCGGCTTCGAAGGTGATCAGCACGTCGCCGATTTCACGCTCAACGAAGGTGGTGGTGGCGGCACGGCCTCCCGTGTCGAACACCGGCGTATTGTCGAAGATTTTCTTGACGAATGCCTGAACCTTCGCGTCGTCGCCGTTGAACTTCTCCTTGGCGTAAGCCGTGGCGGCGAGATAGGTGTAACGGGCATTACCCGAGGTCTTCGGATTGGGGAAGACGATCTTCACATCGTCGCGGGCAAGATCGTCCCAGTCCTTGATACCCTTGGGATTGCCGGCGCGCACGAGGAAGGACGGGAAGGAATAGAAGGGCGATGCGTCGTTCGCAAAATCCTTCTTCCAGTCGGCGGAAACGAAGCCCTGCTTCACCAGAAAATCGACATCGGTGACCTGATTGAAGGTGACGACATCGGCTTCCAGACCCTCGACGATGGCGCGCGCCTGCTTGGAGGTGCCGGCATGCGACTGGTCGACGGTGACGCCCGGATGCAGCTTGATGAACGCCTCGTTCTCGGCCGCGAAAACTTCGCGGGCGACATCGTAGGATGCGTTGAGAATGGTGGTCGGAGACTGCGCCTGCGCCGCACCTGCAAAAAGAGCGGCAATGGCAGTACCGATAATGAGAAGACGTTTCATGAATACCCCCGGCAATTCGAATGGTGCTCAACATAGCGGGCGGCGGCAACGCCCGCGAGAAACAGCCATGCTTTCCGGGCGCGCGGATTGGAAATTTCGCCCAAAGAATATCGGCTCCAAAGGCGATGATTTCATATACGGCAAGAAGCCGGATTTCTTTTGCGCCGACCTAAAGACGGTGATCGGGAAACAGATTGCCGGAATGCGCGGCAAAATAAGGCGCAATGTCCTCCTCCCTCACCTCCTCCAGCCGTGCCGGTTGCCAGCGGGGATTGCGGTCCTTGTCGACCAGCGCCGCGCGCACACCTTCGTAAAAATCATGCTGGCGCAATATTTCCGTGCCGGCGGCAAATTCCCGCTCCAGGCATTCGATGAGGCTCGCGCTTTCCCGGCCGAGGCGTAGCAGCTTCAGGGTCAGTTTCAGACTGGTGGGGGAGCGTTTTTGCAGGACCTCGAGGGTCTCGCGCGAAAACGCATCCTGGCGCGCAGAAAGCGCGGCGAAAATCTCCTCGACCGTTTCGAAACGGAATGTCGCGTCGATGATATCCCGATTTATGGATAAAACGCCTTCACCGGCCTCGACGGCGTGCGCCGCGATTACCGTCTCGATGCTGTCTGTATCCGCGGCTTGCGACAGATCTTGGACCAACCCCTCGAGACGGTCCGAAGGAACAAGATAGTCGGCAAAACCGGCATAGATGGCATCGGCAGCGGTAACGGCATTGCCCGTCAACCCCAGCCAGGTGCCGCATTCGCCCGGCGCCCGTGGCAAAAGCCAGGAGCCGCCGACATCCGGGAAATAACCGATGCCGGTTTCCGGCATGGCGAGTTTTGTGCGTTCCGTGACGATGCGGTGGCTGCCATGGGCTGAAATGCCGACACCGCCGCCCATGACGATGCCGTCCATCAGCGCGATATAGGGTTTGCCGAAGCGGGCAATGCGATAGTTGAGCGGAAATTCTTCCCGCCAGAAATCAAGCACCTGCGGGTCGCCCGCCTTGCCGAGATCGTGAATGATGCGGACATCGCCCCCGGCGCAAAGCCCCCTGTCGCCTTCCCCTGTAAGTACCACACAGGAAACACCGGCATCCTCTTCGAAACGCTGAAGCGCCTGAAACAGGTCGCGCACCATCGGCAAGGTCAGGCTGTTGATGGCCTTCGGGCGGTTGAGGCGAATGATGCCTGCCCCTCCCCGTTTTTCGACGATGACCTGCGCATCCGCTTCCGTTCTCTGTTCCAAGACCGCCTCCTCCGCTGCCCATTCATCCGGCCATCTTGGCGGCCCTGGCACGATCACGCAACGTTGATCTTGTTCTGCGGGAACGTCTTTCGCTCAAACCGCTTTAACGGGCAGAAAATGCCAGAAATCCGTTTTCGCAATGCAGCATGTTTGCTTGACGCCCGGAAAATCATGGCATGTAATGGGTTCTGGAAATGCCGGCATTGATTCCTGTCGAGCGTGTGCCGGACCAAAGCGGAATGTCGCCTTCTCATAGGCGCTGTAAACAGCAACGGGAGACGAGCATGCAGGTTTCGGAACACGAATGGATCAGTAAACGGGCATATACACTCTGGGAAAAGGAAGGTCACCCCCATGGGCGCGACGCGCACCATTGGGAACAGGCCAAGCATGAATTTTCGCTGCTGAAGACATCGGAAGCGACGAAACCCGCAACGCGCAAGAAGGCCGCTCCCAAGGCCGCTGCTGCAGAAGCCGCACCGAATGCGGAAGCCCCGGCAAAACCCAAGGCCCGTGTGCGCAAGGCTGCCGCCGCGAAGTAGCGGGAAGATCATACCGACACGTCGATCAAAAGTCTGGGAGCAACCGAAAAGTGCGCGGGTACGCAGCCTCGCCAAACTCGGAATTTTACGGAGATATCCTGGAAGTGCTTCCAAGACGAGACAATGTCCCCGGCGACAAACCGGGGACATTTTTTCATCAACTATGTTTAGCTGGCGAGTATTCCCGCCAGTCTAAGTTTTATTGTCTCGACAGGCATTCCGTATCGGCCGGATCACACGCACGATAGCTCCGGGGTGCCGGCTCGGGCGGACGAACCTGCTCCTGTGACGGAGCGCGACCTTCGGGACGCCGTTGTTCTTCAGGTTGAACACGACGCTCGGGGCGACGCTGGCCATCATCCTGATTAAACTGACGGTTGCGGTCGCGGTTTTCATCTTCCCAGCGGCGGCGGTCGTCGTCGCGACGCGGCCTGTCCTGATTTCTGTCACCCTGGTTCCAGTCGCCGTAACGACGTTCCCAGCGTCCGTCATTCGGACCGCCGCCCTGACGGGGATCACGCCACTCGTCGCGGCGACCATCACGCCAGTCGTCCCGGCGGCCGTCACGCCACTCGTCACGCGGACGCGGGCGATCCCAGTCGGCGCGGGGCGGCGGGGCGTTCCAGTAACCGCCGGACGGCGGCGGACGGCGCCAGCGGTCGCGCTCGCGGTAGAAGTCGCGGTCGCGATAATAGCGGTCCCAATAACGGCCGACTTCGAAGGTGATCACCGGCACGCCGAGATCGCGGTAATAGCGCGGTTCGACATAGACCCGGTTCTGCCGGTAGGTCGTGGCGATATAACGCCCGGCCACCCAGCCGCGACCGCCCACGAACGAGACATCGCACCAAGGCGTATCGGAAAGGCAGCCGTGCACGGTGAGCGGCGCGCCGTTCGGGATAACCACGACGGCCGGATAGGCCGTGCTCGGGCCGGAGCGCATATTCACATTCGCGGTGGCGAAACCCCGCGTCGCAGCTTCGGCAAGTGCCGGTGCGGCGAGCATGGCCACCAGCGCAATTGCGCCAAACAGTTTTTTCTTCACTTCTTTCTCCTCAAGCAAAGGCCCGCTTTGCCCTTGTCAGCGTCCACCATGTTCGATGGACGAGTATGCGTTCCGCATACTGCCACGACCGGAAAATACGCGGTTCTGCATGAACGCAGCATGAAACAAACGAGGCATCCAATCAGTTCCACCTGCGGCAATCAGCGCCCGATAAATCGCCGCCGGAATGGACCGCCGGTCTTGACTTCGGGGGACAATCATCCGACTTCAATGCAACAGCAATATGGAGCAGAACCATGAGCGAAACCGCACAGACGACCGTCGACCAGAGCGAAGTGGATCGCTTCTCCGCGATGGCTGCGGAGTGGTGGAGCCCGACCGGCAAGTTCCGCCCGCTGCACAAGTTCAATCCGGTGCGGCTCGAATATATCCGCAACCGCATCTGCGAGAATTTCGGCCGCGACCCGAAGGCGCACCGCCCGCTGGAAGGGCTGCGCATATTGGATATCGGCTGCGGCGGCGGCCTTCTCTCCGAACCCGTTGCACGCATGGGCGCGGATGTGGTGGGCGCCGATCCCTCGGAAAAGAATATCGGCATCGCCTCCACCCATGCCCGCGAAAGCGGGGTCAGCGTCGAATACCGCGCCGTGACTGCCGAGCAGTTGCAGGAAGCCGGCGAAACCTTCGACGTCATCCTCAACATGGAGGTGGTCGAGCATGTGGCCAATGTCGATCTCTTCGTCACCACCTGCGCTAAAATGGTGCGCCCCGGCGGCCTGATGTTCGCCGCCACCATCAACCGCACGCTCAAAGCCCGGGCACTGGCGATCTTTGCCGCCGAAAACGTGCTGCGCTGGCTGCCACGTGGCACGCACCAGTATGAAAAGCTCGTTCGCCCGGAAGAGCTCGAGCGGCCGCTGGTGGCAAGCGGCATGGATATCATCCACCGCACCGGCGTCTTTTACAACGTGCTGCAGGATCGCTGGAATCTTTCGCCGGATATGGATGTCAACTACATGATGCTGGCGAAGCGGCCGGCGTAGGGGTAATCCCGGACGCTATTTGCGTGAGGTCGTCCTAAAGAAGTTCAGTTGACGTCGTCGGGCAGCACCGGCAGCGGCGCGATCTCGATACCCTCGTCCAGCAGGGCCTTGGCGTCCTGCGCCGAGGCATTGCCGATGATGCCGCGCTCATCCGCTTCGCCGTAGTGGATCTTGCGGGCTTCTTCCGGAAATTTATCGCCGACATCTTCGGCATTGGCGCGGATATTGGCAACGGCCTCGCGGATTTTCGCAAGCGCCTCTTTTCGGGCGCTATCCATGGCCAGCGTCTGGCGTTCGTCTTTCTTGCGGGCGGTGGAAACCGAAGGCGCCATCAACAGCTTGGAGACCTGCACGGAATTGCAGACCGGACAGGACAGGAAACCGCGCTGCAACTGATCGTCGAAATCGTCGCTGCCGGCAAACCAGCCTTCGAACTCATGGCCCTTTTCACAGGCCAGCGCATAACGGATCACGCCGCTTCACCTCCGGCAGGTTTCAGGGGAATAACCGTGTCCAGACCAAACTCGCGGGCATTGCGGAGATTGGGAATTTTTCCGCGCGCGGCGGCCACCAGCGAGGTATCGATCTCGGCGAAGATGATCTCTTCGCCAGCGCCGCCGGCAACGGCCAGAACCTTGCCCCATGGGTCGATGATGATGGAATGACCGAAGGTTTCCCGCCCGTCCTCATGCACGCCGGCCTGCGCGGCGGCGATGACGAAAGCGCCGTTTTCGATGGCGCGGGCACGCAGCAGGATTTCCCAATGGGCCTCCCCCGTCTGTCGTGTGAAAGCCGCCGGAACGGTCAGAACCTCAGCACCTGCCAGCGCTTCCGCGCGGAAAAGCTGCGGGAAACGGACGTCATAGCAGATTGCGAAGCCGAATTTCCCCAGCGGAAGTTCGGCGATACGCGCCACTTCGCCGGGTTGATAAGCAGCGCTTTCACGCCAGCTTTCACCATTGTCGAGATCGACATCGAACATATGGATCTTGTCATAGCTGCAGATGCGCGAACCATCCGGCGCGAAGAGAAAACCGCGATTGGCGATCTTGCCATCCGGGCGGGCAATGGCCGTGGAGCCGACATGGACATGAATGCCGAGTTCGCGGGCAAGACGGGCGGCCGTCGCAACGATGATATCGCCGTCGTCATCCCGCAATTGCGCACGCAGCGCCTGCCTGTCCTTCTGGATCGCGCCCGTCATTTCCGGGGTCTGCACATAAACGGCGCCCTCGGCCGCAGCCGCACGCACCATCCGTTCCATATCGGCGGCGTTTCTTGCCGGATCGACGCCGGAGCGCATCTGAATGGCGGCAGCCTTGAAACTCATCACATCCTCCATACCCGCAAATCAGGTCGATCAGGCGGCCAGCAGCGCGTCCAGTTTACCCGCGCGCTCGAGCGCATGCAGATCGTCGCAACCGCCCACATGCTGGCCGTTGATGAAGATTTGCGGGAACGTCGTTCCGCCGGATTTCTCGATCATTTCCTGTCGGTATTCCGGTGTCGTCGTGGCGTTATATTCGGCATAATCCACGCCCTTGCTGTCCAGCAGCGCCTTGGCGCGCGCGCAATAACCACAAAAATCCCGCGTATAGATCGTCACCGGTGCCATGTTTTCAAAGCCCTCGCAAACGTGCGGTAAAACGCACGATAAAGTCATGTCATTCAGGTTTCATATAGGCCCGGAAATGGCCATTGCAAAGGTCAAAACCGTCACATCCGCGGCACCAGCCTTGCGCAGGGCGCGGCTTGCCGCACCCACCGTCGCACCGGTGGTATAGACGTCGTCCACCAGCACCACGCGCCTGCCATGGACATCGGTTTCCCGGCCGGGCGCAAGCGCGAAAGCGCCGCGCATATTGTCCCGCCGGGCAAGCGCGGAAAGACCCACCTGCCGCTCTGTCGGTTTCACGCGCAGCAGCGTGCCGGCAAGCAAGGGCTTACCGGAGGCCCTGGCCAGATGCCGCGCCAGCTCGGCGGATTGATTGAAGCGGCGGCGCAGGAAGCGGTTGCGATGCAATGGAACGGGCACGATGCAATCGCAGGCATCCACCGTTCCGTCACTTGCCCTCATCATCCACAGCGCCATCAGGCGGGCGAGATCGGTCCGGTCCTGATATTTCAGCCGGTGCACCAGCTTGCGGGCGGTTCCCTCATGGCTTGCGACGGCGCGCAGCCGGTCAAAAGGCGGCGGTTCGGCAATCGCCTGCGCGCTCACGAAACCGTCTCCGTGATCCCGCGCGAAGGGAATGCCCAGAACCTCGCAAAAAGGGCGATCGATAAAGGCCACATCCCGCCAGCAATCCGCGCATAAGGCGCCCTCGCCGCCGGTCATGCGGGTGCAGCCCGCGCAGGTTGGCGGGTAGACCATACGAAAGACCGCACGCCACATGTCTCCCGCCGCCGCCGGCACGGCCGCAGACTTCGACAGCAACCCCGAAAACAGACTTTCACCAGCACCCATGAGGTTGACTTTACCGCCGAACGGGTGCCTTTGCGAGAGCGATAGTTCCCTCCCGACACCGGGAAAACGATGCCCCAACCGGCATGAGACCAACGATACGGCCCGCCGATCCCGAAGGCGTTTGAGGCCGAGCAGGCAAGACGATGGATATTCTCTTTGACCAGGCCCTGATCGAACAAAACCGTCGCCGGGCGTGGAACCGGCGCGACGACAGGGCCCTGTTTCTTCTTGATATGGCGGCCGAAGAGCTGGCCGACAGGCTTGCCATCGTCGAGCGCCAGTTCGAGACCGCAATCGAACTTCACGGCGGAACCGGCGTCACCGCCCGGCGGCTGGCGGAAACCGGCAAGGTGGATATCATTCGCCGTATCGAAACCGAGAGCTCTTTTGCGACGGATGCGAATATTCCCGAGGCCGCTTCCATGGAGCATCTGCCGCTTGAAGAGGCCTCCGCCAACCTCATCGTTTCACCGCTTGCCCTGCATCTGACCAACGATACGCCCGGCGCGCTGATCCAGATCCGCCGGGCATTGAAACCGGACGGCCTGTTTCTCGGCGCCATTCCCGGCAGCGGCACCCTGCAGGAACTGCGCGACGTGCTGCTGACCGCCGAGGCGGAGCTGACAGGAGGCGCCAGCCCGCGTGTCATTCCCTTCGCCGATGTGCGCGATGTCGGCGCGCTTTTGCAGCGCGCCGGGTTTGCGCTCCCCGTGACCGATGCGGAGAGCTACACCGTGCGTTACGAT
Organism: Agrobacterium leguminum; assembly: GCF_015704895.1. GTDB lineage: Bacteria > Pseudomonadota > Alphaproteobacteria > Rhizobiales > Rhizobiaceae > Agrobacterium > Agrobacterium leguminum. Next base: position 18,903 of record NZ_JADQWB010000019.1, read on the forward strand.
TCGATTTTCCCGCTGATGCGCGACCTGCGCGCCATGGGCATGGCCAATCCGCTGGCAAGCCGCAGCAGAAAGCCGCTCAACCGCGCCTTTTTCCTGCGCGCGGCGGAGCTTTACGCCGAGCGATATTCCGATCCTGACGGGCGGATAAGAGCGACATTTTCCATCATCTATGTATCAGGCTGGGCGCCGCACGAAAGCCAGCAGAAGCCGCTGAAACCCGGCTCCGCCAAGGTGCGGCTTGCCGATGCCTTAAAGACAACCGAGGTGAAGCTGTCCTGAGCGATCAGCCAAAAGGCTTCAACTCTCGACCAAAGTGTCTACGATGAATTGAAACACGGCATTGATATTGCTGCTGATGCTGCCTGCGCCAGCAATGAGGGCCGCGGAAATCAGCCCGGCGATCAAGCCGTATTCAATCGCTGTCGCACCGTCTTCGTTTTTGCAAAAACTGATAAAAAAATGCAGCACAGGATATTCCCCACCCGCCATCCGGTGCGTTGCGACAACCGGCTTCTGCCCTGTTGAAATCAACTCTATCCTAGGTCGGCGATGTGAGGAATCCGTTACCTTTGATGGTAAACGATCAGCAACCGCTCTCGTTGCTATAACCCGTGACCACGCAGGGCATTTCCGGCATCGGCTGGGTGATGCTGCGACGGATGGAATAGGTCTTGCCCACATCCGTCTTTTTGATGGAGCCGGTGCTGATCATGTCGTAATTGTCGGGAAACTGCGCCACCCGCGTGGAGGATTTTCCGGCAAGCATGGGAGTGACGATGAGCGAGAGCGCGATAACCGCCGTGCCGAAAAGCAGCGCCACATTGAGCACGCCGGTGCGACGGGATTTGTCGGAATACAAGTGACGACCTTCCACCGTCTTCCAGAAATCCTCGTTCATGACCAACCTCGTCTCGCGCAGTTTACCGCTTCTTTAGCTTAACAATCTGCCAGAGGGTGCTGAACGATCTCTTAACACAGCCCCGTTTTGGCACGGCAAAGCGCTGCAAACGGGGCATTTTCACGAAGCTGTGACGGGATAATACGCGAGGACCTCGGGGGGGCTTCCCGATTTTATAGCAGATCCTGCAGGAAGGGGATGAGCGGCTCATCGGCCGGCGGCATGGGGTAATCGCGCAGGGCCTGCGGCTTCACCCATTTGATCGCCTGCCCTTCCCGGCCATGCGCAATGCCCTCATAACGGCGGCACACGTAAAGCGGCATCAGGAGGTGAAAGGTCTCATAGGTGTGGCTGGCAAATGTCAGCGGTGCGAGGCAGGCGACCTTGGTTTTGATACCCAGCTCCTCGTCCAGTTCACGGACAAGGGTTTCCTCCGGCGTCTCGCCATGCTCCACCTTGCCGCCCGGAAATTCCCACAGGCCTGCAAGCGACTTGCCTTCCGGACGCTGCGCCAGAAGAATGCGGCCATCTTGATCCAGAAGGGCGCAGGCGGCGACGAGCAGGATTTTTTTGCCTGCCTCGCTCATTCGCCGGTTCCCTTGCGCCAGTAGCGATAACGATAGGCCTCCGAGAAGCCGAATTTCTCATAAAGGGCGATGGCAGGCGCATTGGTGGAAACCACCTGCAGCCAGGCGGTTTTTGCGCCGCTGATTCTCGCCCAGCGCAGTGCCGACGACAAAACCTGCGTGCCGAGGCCCTTTTTACGCTGCGACTTTTCGACATCGAGGGAGATGATGCCGGCAAGGTCGTTATCCTGCACGCAGATCACGGTCGCGAGCGGATTGCCTTCCACTTCCTCATTGATGAAAAGGCCGAGCGCCGGCTTGATGGAGCTGACGATTTCCGCAATCGCCGGACGGAGCGCCGGATCGCTATCGCTGACCTTGATGCTCGCCTCGACAAAACGGCCGATATCGTGGCTCGGCAGGCTGACCAGCGTTTCGGGCAGCTCCATGCCGGAGAGATCGGCCGTCATGACCATCACCTCTTCGAACACGGACCAGCCGTCATTCGCCAGAAAATCCCTGAGCTGCGGCGGCATCAGCGTCGTTTCGCGCACCACCAGCGGTCTGCCGAAATCTTCGAAACGCTTGCGCGCTTTTTCCAGCCGCACCGCGCTGTTTCCGTAATCGGACGGGTCCAGCGGCACCACGCAATTGATGCGCTTGGAGGGGTGCGAACCCGTCAGGCGGATTTGCCAGCTGCCGTCATAAATCACCGACGAGGCAGGCCATGCCCGGAAACTGACGGCTTCCAGACGGCGAACCAGCGGCAGATTGACGGCTTTATTGTCCTGCATTCTCTTCGGCTCCAACGGTCAGCTCCGATAGTCGCCGTTGATCGCAACATATTCTTTCGTCAGGTCACAGGTCCAGACGGTGGCCGTTCCCTGACCGAGACCGATATCCACCTTCACCGGAATGTCTTCGAGACGCATCACCGCGCTGGTTTCCGCCTCCGAATAATCCGGGTCACGCTCGCCGTTGACGGCCACGCGCACGCCGCCGAACCAGATGGCGAGGCGGTCACGGTCGGCCATTTCGCCGGACTTGCCGACGGCCATGACGACGCGGCCCCAATTGGCGTCTTCGCCGGCAACCGCGGTCTTCACCAGCGGCGAATTGGCGATGGAAAGGGCAATCTTCTTGGCGGCGGCATCGTTTTCCGCGCCCGTTACGGTGACTTCCACCATCTTGCGCGCGCCTTCGCCGTCACGAACCACCTGCAGGGCAAGGTCCTTCAGGAGATCGTTCAGCGCGATGCGGAAGCCGGCAAGGCGCTCGTCATCGGCGCTCGTTACCTTCACCTGGCCGTCTTCAGCGGCAGCACCTGTCGCAAACAGCATCAACGTATCGGAGGTGGAAGTGTCGCTATCGACCGTCACGGAATTGAATGTCGGGCCAACACCGGCAGACAGTAGCGACTGCAGGGCGGCGGGCTCGATATCCGCATCCGTCACCACGAAAGAGAGCATCGTCGCCATGTCGGGCGCAATCATGCCAGCACCCTTGGAAATGCCGTTGATCGTTACGATCACGCCGCCGATCTCGGCGGTGCGGGTCGAAACCTTGGGATAGGTGTCGGTCGTCATGATCGCCTTGGCGGCTTCCTGCCAGAAATCGGCTTCCGCCCTGACGTTCATATCGCCGAGAACGCCGGCGAATTTCGTCGCATCCAGCGGCTCGCCGATCACGCCCGTCGATGCCAGGAACACCTCGCCTTCAGAACAGCCAACGGCGGCAGCAGCGGATTTCGCCGTCAATTCGGTCGCGGCCTTGCCCTTGACGCCGGTAAAGGCATTGGCATTGCCGGAATTGACCACCACCGCGCGCGCCACGCCGCCGCCGAGATTGGCGCGGCAGAAATCGACCGGGGCAGATGGGCATTTCGATTTGGTGAAGACGCCGGCGACGCTTGCCGGCTTGTCGAACACCATCAGCAGAACGTCGGTGCGGTTCTTGTACTTGATGCCGGCGGCAGCCGTCGCCATGCGAACGCCGCGCAGCGCAGGCATGTCAGGATAGGATTTCGGAGCGAGCGGAGAAACGGCAACGGACATGGGAAGCGCCTGAAATTCTGGAAAAGGGGTCTGGAATGCCTGAGATGAAACGGGGCGGCCCATAGCCGCCCCGTAACATTTGTTTTTACTGCTGCGGCTGAGCCTGCTGTTCCTTCGTGGCTTCGTCGTAGCCCTTCTTCAGCGTCTCATCCATGATTTCGATCTTCTGGTCGGCCTTTGCCTTCTCGATGAGGGCAACGTACTTGTCACGCATGACAAGCTGACGAACCTGCGGCTCGACCTGCTCGAAAGCCGGCGGCGGCGCGATACGCTTGTCTTCGAGCTTGATGACGTGGAAGCCGAACTGGGTCTTCACCGGAGCCTTGGTGTAAGCGCCCTTTTCGAGACCGAAAGCGGCCTCTTCGAATTCCGGAACCATGCGGCCCTTGCCGAACCAGCCGAGATCGCCGCCGTCGTCCTTGTTGGAATCGGTCGACTTTTCCTTGGCGAGCGCGGCGAAATCCTTGCCCGAATCAAGCTGCTTGATGATGTCCTTGGCTTCGTCCTCGCTGGCGACCAGAATGTGGGCGGCCTTGATTTCCTCTTCCTGCGGCAGGGCTGCGACTTCCTTGTCGTAGCGGGCCTTTACTTCGTCAGCGGTAACGGCATCGACGACATGCTTGCGGAAATAGGCGTTGTGCAGCTCACGGTCCTGGATGAACTCCATGCGCTTCTTGAAATCTTCAGTCTTTTCCAGACCTTCGGCGCTGGCGTTCTTCACCAGAAGCTTGACGTCGATCGCGCCGGAAAGGGCTGCAACCTTCTTCTGCTCATCGGGAAGCTGCGCGAGCTGCGGGTCGAGGTTGCTCATGGCGAGGTCGAGTTCGGACTGGTGGATTTCCAGATCGCCGACCTTGGCGACAACCTTGTCTTCCTGTGCGAAAGCCGGAAGCTGGAGGCCGAGCGTGGCCACAATCACCGCAGCCGCAATTTTATTATAGCGCAACATTTTGAACCTTTCGGGGACAATGCCGGCTCCAGACATGGTTTCCGGCTCTGAAAAAACTTCCAAACACCGGATTGTGGCCATTCTGTAACGGGCAGAACCGTTGACATCATTTGCCCCCCCTCTTATCTGTCACGCAACCTCGCGTCCAGATACGTTGAAGGGCGAAGTCCGTCATTTATGCTGAAATCGGCGTGACGGAGAAAAGCGCCCGGCAAAACGGAATTTCAGAAAGGGCCAGTAAGATGGTCAGTCTCGGCGGAATAGCCCGCAAGTTGTTCGGTTCGGCAAATGACCGCCGCGTCCGCTCCTATAAAAGCAAGATCGCAGCCATCAATGCGCTGGAAGAAGCCACCAAGGCGCTCTCCAATGAGGCGCTGGCGGCCAAGACCGCTGAGTTCCGCCAGCAGCTTGCCGATGGCAAGACGCTGGACGACCTGCTGATCCCGGCTTTCGCCGTTGCCCGCGAAGCCTCGCGCCGCGTTCTGCATATGCGCCCCTTCGACGTGCAGCTGACCGGCGGCATGATTCTGCATGGCGGCGCCATCGCCGAAATGAAGACCGGTGAAGGCAAGACCTTGGTGGCGACCCTTGCGGTCTACCTCAACGCCCTTGCCGGCAAGGGCGTACATGTCGTCACCGTCAACGACTATCTCGCCAAGCGCGACGCGGCCACGATGAGCAGGCTCTATGGCTTTCTCGGCCTGACGACCGGCGTGATCGTCCACGGGCTGGACGACGACCAGCGCCGCGAGGCCTATGCCTGCGATATTACCTACGCGACGAATAACGAACTTGGCTTCGACTATCTGCGCGACAACATGAAATATGACCGCGCCCAGATGGTTCAGCGCGGCCACAACTACGCGATCGTCGACGAAGTCGACTCGATCCTGGTCGACGAGGCGCGCACGCCGCTCATCATTTCCGGCCCGCTGGACGACCGTTCCGACCTTTACAACACCATCGACGCCTTCATTCCGCTGCTGACGCCGGAAGATTACGAAATCGATGAAAAACAGCGTTCGGCCAACTTCTCCGAAGACGGCACCGAGAAGCTCGAAAACCTGCTGCGGCAGGCGGGCCTCCTGAAGGGCGAATCGCTTTACGACGTCGAAAACGTCGCCATCGTTCACCACATCAACAATGCGCTGAAGGCCCACAAGCTCTTCACCCGCGACAAGGACTATATCGTACGCAACGACGAAATCGTCATCATCGACGAGTTCACCGGCCGCATGATGCCGGGCCGCCGTTATTCCGAAGGTCAGCATCAGGCTCTCGAAGCCAAGGAAAAGGTGCAGATCCAGCCGGAAAACCAGACGCTTTCCTCCGTCACCTTCCAGAATTATTTCCGCATGTACGAAAAGCTGGCCGGCATGACCGGCACGGCTGCGACGGAAGCGGAAGAATTCGGCAACATTTACGGCCTCGACGTCATCGAAGTGCCGACCAACCTGCCGATCCAGCGTATCGACGAGGACGACGAGGTTTACCGCACCGGCGAGGAGAAGTTCCAGGCGATCATCACCGAGATCAAGGCGGCGCATGAACGCGGCCAGCCGGTTCTGGTGGGTACGACCTCCATCGAAAAATCCGAGCTTCTGGCGCATCTCCTGCGTCAGTCCGGCTTCTCCGATTTCCAGGTCCTGAACGCCCGTTACCACGAGCAGGAAGCCTATATCGTTTCGCAGGCCGGCGTTCCGGGTGCGGTTACCATCGCCACCAACATGGCCGGCCGCGGCACCGACATCCAGCTCGGCGGCAACGTCGACATGCGGCTTGAGCGCGAGCTCGAAGGCATCGAACCCGGTCCGGAACATGACGCGAAGGAAGAGGCAATCCGCGCCGAGATCAAGGTGCTGAAGGAAAAGGCGCTTGCCGCCGGCGGTCTTTACGTCATCGCCACCGAGCGCCACGAAAGCCGACGCATCGACAACCAGCTGCGCGGCCGTTCCGGCCGTCAGGGCGACCCCGGCCGTTCGAAATTCTACCTCTCGCTTCAGGATGACCTGATGCGCATCTTCGGTTCCGAGCGCATGGACTCGATGCTGCAGAAGCTCGGCCTGAAGGAAGGCGAGGCAATCGTCCATCCGTGGATCAACAAGGCGCTGGAGCGCGCCCAGAAGAAGGTCGAAGCCCGCAACTTCGAGACCCGCAAGAACCTTCTGAAATATGACGACGTGCTGAACGACCAGCGCAAGGTGATCTTCGAGCAGCGTCTCGAGCTGATGGAAGCCGACAATATCGGCGAAACCGCAGCCGATATGCGCCATGAAGTGATCGAAACGCTCGTCACCAAGCATATTCCGGAAAATGCCTATGCCGAACAGTGGGATATTGCAGGCCTGAAGGCTGGTATCGCCCAGTTCCTGAACCTCGACCTGCCGGTTGAGGAATGGGCCAAGGAAGAAGGCATCGCCGAGGACGATATTCTTCAGCGCGTCACCGAGGCCGCCGACAAATACGCCGCCGAGCGCGCGGAACGTTTCGGCCCCGAGATCATGACCTATGTGGAACGTTCGGTCATTCTCCAGACGATCGACCATCTGTGGCGCGAACATATCGTCAACCTCGACCATCTCCGCTCGGTCGTCGGTTTCCGCGGTTATGCCCAGCGCGACCCGCTGCAGGAATACAAGGCGGAAGCCTTCGAACTGTTCCAGGCGCTGCTCGCCAATCTGCGCGAGGCCGTTACCGCCCAGCTGATGCGGGTGGAACTGGTGCAGCAGGAACCGCAGCAGCCGGAACTGCCGGAAATGACGGCGCATCATCTCGATCCCAATACGGGCGAAGACGAAATGGCGCAGGGCCAGCAGGCTGCGCCCGCTGCGTTCGTGCCGGCCGAGGATCGCGATCCGGAAAACCCCGCCACCTGGGGTCGCATCGGCCGCAACGAAATGTGCCCCTGCGGCTCCGGCAAGAAATACAAACACTGCCACGGCGTTTACGAACAGGCCTGAGGCAGTTCCTGACAGACAAACGAAATCGCCCGCACCTTCGGTTGCGGGCGATTTTCGTTGCACCCCTCGATCGCTGTTGACGGATATCGGCAATTTCCAATATGGGAGCCTCATCGTCCTTCGGAAAACGCTTTCATGGCTCCTCGCGACTTTGCCGCCTATGTTTTTCTCGCACTCGCGTGGGGAATGTCGTTCCTGCTGCTTTTGCATGTCGTCGAGGCCTTCGGCTGGATCGGGGCGGTCACGCTCCGCTCGCTGGTCACCGCCATCACCCTGTTTCTGATCGCGATTGCGGTGCGCCGAAAGCTCGCATTTTCCGCGAGCTGGCGCGCCTTCGCAGTCGTCGGCGCAACAACGGTCGCGGGACAGTTGATCGGCCTCTCCTATGCGACGCCGTTGGTCGGCACCGCCATGGCCGCCATATTGGTGGCCACCATCCCGCTCTTTTCCATGCTCATCGCGCAGGTCTGGGGTATCGAGCGTCTGACGCGTCAGGGCATTGCCGGTCTCGTAATCGGTCTTGCCGGCATCATCCTGCTTGTCGGCTTTCCCGCCGTTCCCGTTACAACCGGTTTCATCATCGGCTGCGCCGCCGCTGTCGCCGCGTGCATCTGCGCGGCCTATGGCAGCAATTTTGCCAGCCGCCACCTGAAGGGCGTGGGTTCCTGGGAAATCACCATAGGCTCATTCCTGACAGGCGGCCTGATGACCCTGCCGCTTCTCTTCGCGGTCCCATTGCCGAGAACGCCTGATCTCATCGATTACGGTTATCTTCTGGTGCAGGCGGTGGTCATGAGCGGCCTCACCTACATCACCTATTTCAAGCTTGTCTCCTCGATCGGCGCAACCAGGGCGATCAGCGTGGAATTCGCCGTGACCGTCGTTGCGGTCCTCGTCGGCGCGCTGGTGCTGGATGAGCCGCTTTCGCTTCCCCAGCTTTTCGGCGCCGGCATCATCATTCTGGGCTGTGCGCTGGTCCTCAATCTCATGCCCAGAAAAAAGGCTCCGCCCACACCGTCCGGGGCGTGAAGGGTTTATTAGCGTTTTCCACCAATAGTCGTGCTGGTCATTGCTGATCACACGGGATCGCGCCTGTCGCGCGAGGGAAAAATGCAACCGGGCAAACCTGACTACGAGCATTACTGGGACCCGCTAAGGGCGCTCCTCATGCTGCTTGGCATTCCCTATCACGCCTCCCTCCTCTACAGCCATGCCCTGCCATGGGACATCAAGGATTTCGACACCAGCCCGTTTCTGAGCGCGCTGGGTGCCGCACTCGTCACCTTCCGCATGCCGGCATTCTTTCTGGTGGCCGGTTATTTTTCCACCATGGTCATCGGCAAAAAAGGCAAGATGCGTTGGCTGAGGCAGCGTTTCCTGCGCCTCGGCGTGCCCTTTATCGTCGCGGTCCTTCTGCTCGGTCCATCGCAGCTTTTTCTGCTGCAACTGGCCGGCGTCGCCAAAGGCGATATCCCGGCCGACCGGCTGCTTGAGAGCCTGCCCAGCCTGCTGCGCCCGAGTGAACAGTGGATCATGCATCTATGGTTCCTGCCTGCCCTTGTCTTCTATTCGATCCTGCTTGCCGGCCTGCTGTTTCTCGCGGAACGTCCGCCAGTGGCATATATCAGAGACTGGTTAGGCAGCCTGCGGCAGCGGCATACCACCCTGTTTTTCGCGGCACTCTGCATCCTGCCTGTTTTGTGGGAATTGATGATCTACGGATCCGGCCAGCTTGCGGCAAAGAGCGGAAGCGGCCTCTTTCTTCTCTATGAACGCGCTTCCGATCCCTATGCGCGTTACCTGCCATTCTTCCTCATCGGCGCGCTGCTGCACCGTGACCGCGCCCTCTTTCACCGCTTTCGCCAGACGGGCCTTCTCACCGGCGTCATCGCGGCGGGCACCATCGCGACGGCGGTGACCCTGCGCCTGCAATATCCCTTTTCGAATTCGGCCCTGCTGGTGCTGGTGTCGGCAATTGCGGCGGTGGCGGCAAGCCGTCTGTTGATAGACCTCGCCTGCCGCTATTTCGACAGGCCGAACCGGCTTGCCAGACGCATGACGGATGCGTCCTTCACCATCTACCTGTTTCACCATCCGCTGATCTACGCCTTCGGAACGCTGTTCATCCTCATTGCGCTGCCGCCCATCCTCGAATTTACCATCATCGTTGCGGCCACCACGGCGGCGGCCTATATGCTGCATCAGGCGATACGCCTCAGCCCGCTCGCCCTTTTCCTGTTCAACGGCATTCGCAAGCCACGCGTGGCGGACGATATTGGCACACAGGCCGGCGCGTCCCAAACCCTTCGTTAAGGATGAAGCGCGTATGATCGGCTCGCCTATTCAACTGGAAATGATGGCGTGTGGATCATGGCTATCCTCAACACGGCGGAAAAAGCCTTACCCGCAGGCCTGCGCGCGAAGCTTTCGCTGCTGGTAGCGAAAGTCGCCGTTGTTCTTTCCGGCGGGGATGAGGTCTCCCGCGCGCAGCGCATGGCGCTGGTTGCGTTTGCGGTGCGTATCGTCAGCGCCGGTATCGCCTTCATTTCCCAGATCATCCTTGCCCGCCTGATGGGCGAATTCGAATATGGCCTGTTCGCTTTCGTCTGGGTTCTGGTGATCCTGTTCGGCAATCTTTCCTGTCTCGGTTTTCACACGACCGTCATCCGCTTTTTACCCGGCTATCGTCTGGAGGATGCCCATGACAAGATCATGGGGCTGACCTCGACGGCGCGTGTCTTCGCCATGCTTTCGGCCAGCGCGCTTGCGATTTTCGGTTTCGTTTTCCTGTATTTCTTCGGCGAGCGCATCGCCTCCTATTATCTCATTCCCGTTTCGCTGGCGCTTTTCACCCTGCCGATGGTGGCGCTGGGCGATGTGCTGAACGGCACCGCGCGCGCCAATGGCTGGGCGGTCTCCGCACTCAGCCCCACCTATATCGTTCGCCCGGTGCTGATCCTGCTGTTCATGCTGGTAGCAATCGGTCTCGGCGCGGAAAAAACCGCAACGACGGCCATGCTGACGGCCCTTCTTGCCACCTATGTCACCACGCTTTTCCATTTCGCCTTCATGAACCGCCGGCTCAACCGGCATTTCCGCAGCACGGTCCGCAGGGTGCATTTCCGCCACTGGATAAGGTTCGCCTTCCCGATGTTCCTGATCGACGGCATCGGTTTTTTGATGACCAATTCCGATGTGGTGATTGTCGGGCTTTATCTGCCGCCGGATCAAGTCGGCATCTATTTTGCCGCGGCCAAGACCATCGTGCTGATGCAATTCGTGTTTTTCTCGGTGCAGGCGGCAGCCGCCCCGCGCCTGGCCGCCCTGATGTCGGCCAATGACCGGCAGGGGCTCGCCGGTTTCGCCAGCCAGGCCGCGCGCTGGGCCTTCTGGCCGTCGCTCGCCGTCGGCAGCGTGGTGCTTCTGGCCGGCCCGTTCCTGCTGTCGCTGTTCGGTCCCGGCTTCGTTCAGGGTTATGAGCTGATGTTCTTCCTTTTTGCCGGTTTCCTCGCCAAGGCGCTGATCGGCCCGGGGGAAACATTGCTGAACATGGCCGGCAAACAAAAATTGTGCGTCGTCCTTTATATTATCATCTTCGGTTGCAACATTGCACTCAACATGGCGCTCATTCCGGTCTATGGTCTGGCAGGGGCCGCGGCAGCGGTGGCGATAGCCATGTGCATAGAAGCTGTGCTATTGCATATTGCCATTCGCCGCACACTCGGGATCGTCCTTTTTGCCTTCAACGATCCCCGGGCGGGTCAAAACACTGGGAAGGCGGTGTAACGATAAGCATGTCCAGCGATCCAAAGAATCCGGATTTTCAGGACCCGCGCATCGCGGCACTGATGGCGTCTGCGGAGCGTGATCGCCCCGTGGCCGACAGCAGCCGACGCGTGGGCCGCGATGGCCGGGAATTCTGCATCTATCCGGGTCAGCTCGGTTATGACATGCAGGAAGAACTCGACTTTCTGTCCAACCGCGTCATGGAGGCGAATGTCTTCTTCACCGGAAGGCTTCTCGCGCCCGCCATGCCGCGCATCGAGGACAAGTCCGTGCGCTTCGCCCTCATTCGCGATGAGAACGGTGCCAGAAGCCGCATGCGCTTCCTGATGCCCTTTACCGTGGAAAAGCCGGGCTTTTCCATCGGTCCCTCCATCATTCGCGTCTGGGCCAATCCATTCGGGCCGCTCGGCACGCCGCTGGTCGACACCGAAGGCGCTGCCGAAACCCTCGACAATCTTTTCGATGCGCTTTCCGATAGCAATATGCGTCTGCCGAATGTTCTGGTTCTGCCGGATGTCCGGCTGGAAGGGCCGTTTGCCCGCATGTTCAAAGCCATCGCGCTCAGCCGCAACCTGCCGGTGACGACGACGGGCAATTATTACCGGCCGATGCTGGAAAGCCTTCTCGATGGCAAGGCGTATCTGCGAAACGCCCTCGCGCCGCACCATTTGCGCGAAATGAACAGGCAGTGGCGTCAGCTCGAAAAACTTGGGCCCCTCTCCTATACCGTTACCCGCCAGCCAGCGGACGTGCGTTACCGCATGGAGGAGTTTCTGGCGCTGGAGGCGAGCGGCTGGAAAGGCCGCAAACGCACCGCGCTGGTCAACGACCGTTATCGCGCCGCCTTCGCCCGCGAGGCGATCACCAATCTGGCCGAAGCGGATGCAGTGCGTATCCACACCATCGATCTCAATGGCAGCGCCATCGCCTCCATGGTCGTCTTCATCACCGCCGGCGAGGCCTATACGTGGAAGACCGCTTTCGACGAGAGCTATGCGCAATTTTCTCCCGGCAAGCTGCTGGTGCAGAAACTGACCGACTGGCATCTGGATGACGCCAATATTCTGCGCAGCGACAGCTGCGCCGTGCCCGATCATCCGATCATGAGCCGCTTCTGGCAGGAACGCCAGGAGATGGGCACGCTGGTCGTCGGGCTTGCCCAGAACAGCGACCGGGACGTGCGGCAGGTTTCCACGCAGGTGGACATGTACCGCAACACCCGCAACCTCGCCCGCAGCCTGCGGCAGAAAATCCTTTCCTTCGGACGCAAGGGCAATTGATCCGAAGGGCGCCAGTGGCGCCCTTCGACGTTTCCGACACGGACAAAACCTGCTTCAGCGCGAGGCCGTCCGGATCATCTTGCACAATTGCGTCAGCGCCGCATCGTATCCGCCGCCCAGAATATCGACACAACGGCGGGCGAGCTTGATCTGCTCAGTTCGCGACATATCGTTATAGGCTTGCAGGGCATTGCGCATCGCGCCGGGAGACACCGTGCCCGAGCCGCCGGGACCGGTGGTGCTGCCGCCGGGATTTCCGGGCGTTCCGGTCGAACCGGAGCCACCGATACCGACGCCGACGCCGAGACCGACACCGCTCGAGCCGCCCACATTGGCCCCGACATTGGCATTAATGCCATCCGAGCCGCCAACGGAAGCGTTCACACCCGCATTGACGCCGCTGGAACCGCCGACGGATGCATTGACATCCGCATTGACCCCATTGCTGCCGCCGACCGATGCGTTGACATCCGCACCCAGCCCGCCGCCGCTCCTGCCGCCGACGTCCGCACTGGCGTTAACGCCACTGCTGCCGCCAACGGAGGCATCGACCCCGAGCCCGCCGCTGCCATTGTCGCCAACACTGGCGTTAACCCCATTCTCGCCACCGATCCCGATATCCAGCGCATGGGCGTTGATCGGCAGGATCAGGCAGGCGGACAGTAATAAATTGCGAGAAAAAGCCCTCATAATTTCCTCCCTATGAGTTTGGCCATTCCCGCCCCGCGTGGAAACTCCACCCTGACATCATAATTCAATTAGTAATTGCGTATATTCTAATTTATTAGAGGTGCCTAATATTACCCTAATGCCGCAACTGCAGGTGTCGCGATCCGGCACAGCCGCCCTCCGCAATATTTTGATCGGTGGACCGGCAAAGACGGAAAACCGCGCGCGCAAACACGCGCAATTCAAAAGGATAAGTCAGCTTTGGGGTTGCACGCATGGCCTTGACCATGATAGACGCCGTGGCATTACCACCGTTGCCCCAATGGCGGAATTGGTAGACGCGCCGCACTCAAAATGCGGTTCCGAAAGGAGTGCTGGTTCGATCCCGGCTTGGGGTACCATTACCTAAAAATAGCATTGATTTTCTTAAATTTTCCAGTCCGAAGTGTCCAAGTAGTTCACACCACATAGAAAAGTTGGAAATTCTCTTGCAAAAATGGGTCAGCCGCAAAACGGCCGTCTGAACGATGCAAGAAGGCCGATCGGTTAGCACCGGTCGGCTTTTTGCGTTTAGGTCAGCTGTAAAGAATGGATAGATATTCCGCCGGAGGAACCCACGGCCGCGATAGGTAGGAATCTGATTTTCTGGTCTATAATTGTTTTCAGCGTTCAGATGATCTCCACGGTCCTTAAGACGCCTCGGCCAGCGCCCGGCGGACCTTCCGCTTCCGTTCAGTCAATGCGTGGTCGGGGAGGTGCGGAGCACCCATTCGATGACTGCATCGGATTTGTTCGGGTCATCAAAGATAAGGGCGGCATGGCTACTAAGGAACAAACCGCTCTGGAATAAGTACCAATAAAAACTTATACGTTGGTGAAACCAAATGTAGGCGCTTATAAGAGTTCACTGAGGAAATATGCATTTCCCAAGCCTCGAAAATCGGCAGAGCAAAGGGACGCGGCGCGTGGATAGCCAATTACAAAATTTAAAGAATGCGGCACTACGCTCTCTTTCCCCGTTTCGCTACCCGGGTGGCAAGGCATTCTTGAGCACATTTCTTGCAGCGCGCGTTCCCGCGGTCGACGGTGAGCGGCACTATGCGGAACCGTTCTGCGGAGGAGCTGGCGCAGCTCTAATTTTGCTCAGATCCGGCACGGTGCAGCACCTTCATCTTAATGATGCGGACGTTCGAATCTATTCGGCTTGGCGCGCCATGCTCCAGGAGACGGATCGCTTTGTAGATCGCCTGCTGAACATTCCGGTAGGCATGCCTGAGTGGTACAAGGCATCTGACTTGGTCAAAAAAGGAGCCAGCTCCGGCTATGACTTTGACGTCGGTTTCGCAACATTCTTTCTCAACCGCACGAGCCGTTCCGGTATAATTGTTGGAGCCGGTCCGATCGGAGGTTACAATCAGACCGGAAAATGGAAGATTGACGCGCGTTTTAACCCCCAAAATCTGGCGGACCGGATAAGATGGATTGGCTCCGCCTCAAATCAAATCTCACTGACCAATGAGGACGCCTTAACATTTCTCCATCGCTCCATTGACAGAACGCCCTTGGCGAAGACCCTTTTTTTCGTTGATCCACCCTACGTTCAAGCTGGCGGTCGGCTTTATTTAAATGCCATGAACGAAGGAAAGCACATCGCATTGAGCGATATCCTCCAAGATTCCAAAATCAAGCATTGGGTACTGACTTACGACGATCATCCACTAATACGATCAATCTACCGCGAACAGAAGATTGAGAATCTCGCAGTTACCTACAGTCTTCAAAATAAGAGAAAAGAAAATGAGGTGCTGATTGAACCGGCATCACAATAATGCTGTGGTCCGATACTCGTTAAGCCAGTCCACGACCGCGCCGACTTGATCAGCTTCATCAACCATGGTGCCGGTTTGAAATAGCTCGAGGCCGACCTTGGCATTCGGAGGTAGCCGTAGCCTATCAATCACGGCTCGGTGAAATTGGTTTTGGGAATTCCAGAACCTCTCATCCGTGACGCGGAATGGAATTATCGTAGCGTATTGTCGGTTCCCGGTCGCCACGTCCTGCATGTAATTTGCTTCAAAAACCCGCGCATGTTCCGACGCTGGCTTTCCGGGCCAATTGCCCCCGCTGGCCGTCTGGCCGAAGAAAAGATGTGTCGGCGGCGGCGTTGCCTGCTTCGTCCATCCTAGAACATCAATACCTCCATCCTTTTCGTCTGGTGAGGTGTAAATTCCCGGCGGATTTCGCACGTTGAAACCTGCGCCATTCTCTGCGGCTCTCTGCAATAATGCCACTATTGATTCGCCACTCAAGCGCGGCCACCCGACGCTAACAGCGGGACCACGAGTCAGACCGGAGATTGCGAGCGTCGCCAATATTTGAAACACTCTGTTTCGCAACCTCGTCAAGAGTGCGCCGGTTGGTGGCTTATTAAGTATCGGCGATGCCGTGACATGCGAGGTAATCAAGCAAATGAGATAAAAGGAGTAAACTGGGGACGCCCAATCATCCACCAAGCACAGTTCTTCTCCGTCCTCGTCTAGGCGAAATGGATAGGTGTCACCGAGGTGCTTTTCCCTTAACTCAACTTCATTCTCAATTCTCTCCCGAAGTTGTTCGAGTGCTTTATCGGCCTCGCCAATGTCCTCTTCATCTTGCTCCTCAAGCTGCTTCAGAGATGACGTAAGCGCGTCTGTACGGGCAATTCCGTATGGCCCAAAGAGAGCCACCAACTCCATCCAATCCACCAGTTCAGCTTCATGCGATTCAAGGTTTGGCGGATCAACTTGCAATACCGTCATTTCTGGGTTTCCGAGGTTTGTGCAGCCATCGCAGTTTCGATCTGAAGCTTTACGATACCAGCCTTCTTGTGAAGCGATATCGCGATCTGAAGCATCTCTGGTTGGCTTTTCGCATCGAACCCTTCGATAGCCGCCACCGCATGGCTTAGTTCAGCATTCGCCGCAATAAGATGCTCCTCAAAACGCAACATAAGAGGGGTAGATGCGGTTACGGCTTCGCCAAGATCAGCTCGCTCTTCAAGGACCCTTATTCCAACAGGAGAGCCAAGGACTTCCCGCAAGCGGTTGAGGTCGGGGTTTTGACTTTTTACGGCGGGCGCTATGTCCCTGTCCTTTGACCCATAGAGCCAAGTTAGGAGATTTCTCAACTGGTCATAGTGCGAAGCTGGGACCGGATTTCGCGACGGGTCTACTGATCGATCAGGACGCTCCATTCCGAGATAAGTGGTAAACTCTTCATACGACAGGCCTGTATATAGATGGGAAAAGCTAAATGACCTTTTTTTGCGGTCCTCAATCGAATAAACACGGTCACGTTCAGCTTGATCAAGAAGGAATTTCGCCGTCACCATTCTATGAATGGTCATGTGTTGATCGCCCATTCTTCCGGCAATCTCTGCCAAACTCATTCCGTCCGGCTTTTTCGACTCGTCATCCAACCAACGGGCTGCAAATCGAGCCTTTGCGAAAGCGTCCCAACCTTGCGGACCATTGATGTGCTTAAAACCAATCAAATCTCGCGCGTCAGCCTCTGTCGCGACCCGATAGCACAGCAGCTCATCGAGTGTGGCACGTTTCGCATCATCCATAGGCGGGAGAATTAGTCGCGCTTCCCTCGCCAATTCCGGATTCCGTAAAACTCGCACTGCGGCCAGTCGGCGATTGCCTTCGAGTACGGCAAACCTACCGTTCGTCTCTAGAACAATGAGCGGCTCAATATTGATATAACCACTTGTTGCAATTGATTGAATGAGCTCAGCCAAGTCGGCACTACGCGCCAACTCAATCACTATATCGTGCTCATCGGCCGAGCTCGGCATCTTGTCAGGCGTAAAGCGCGGGTTGTTTGGGTCAAAATCCAGCAGTCCAACCGGGACCTTTGCCGACTTGCCGACGGGCAAAATCGCATCCAAATCCATTTAACAACCCTTTTACTGTTTTTGACTCGCGGAACTCTTCGTGCCCGGATAACCGATCAGCACAAACTTTCAAGGAGTGTTCCTCAGAATCTTAGCGGACACAAGTTTACGAGAGGTAATTTGTTTATAACCGCGCACTGTTCGGTGCAGGGTCGCGCAACGATTGGACACTTTTTCGAAAAGCTAAAAGTTTTCACCAAAACCCCGGATGTCCAGTGCGATTGCAAGCCGCTGATTTCGTTCAAAATCAGCGGCCCGGCTTGGGGTACCATTTCCAAAAGCGCATTGATTTCTCTAGGCTTTGCCCCGCACGGGCCCGTGAATTCTCTAATGGCCACACGCCGCCGACAAGCTCACGAAACTTTGCTTGTGCGCTCCCGAGTATTACCGGGCTTTCATTTGCCAGATGCAGCGGACTGGATTAGACGAATCCCGTTACACCCCGTGAGGACCGGCGACTTAATTTCGCCATCACGCCCGCCTTTTTGAAAGCCCGTCCGGGATATCTGCTTCTTCGCGAAGTTTGAGGAAAACAACATGGCCAATGCGACCACCGCCGACAATAGCCGCACGCTCGCCGCTCTCGGCGTCACGGCGGGAATGATCTTTACCGTCGGCTCCGCCCTCGGTTTCCAGCATATTGGCGGTTATACGCCCTGTGCGCTGTGCCTGCTGCAGCGCGATCCTTATTATTACGCCATTCCGCTGGGCATATTGGCCATTGCGACCAGCATCTTCAAATTGCCGGTTCAGATCACCCGGCTGCTGCTTGCCCTTATCGGCGTGGCGATGTTGATCGGCGCCGGGCTCGGCGTTTATCATGCCGGTGTGGAATGGGGTTTCTGGGAAGGGCCGATCACCTGCGCCACCGGGGCGCCTTCCATCACCACCAATGCCGGCGATCTGCTGGGCAATCTGAACGCCATCAAGGCGCCTTCCTGCAACGACGCCGCCTTGCGGGTGCTCGGCCTTTCCTTCGCGGGCTGGAATGTCATCGCAAGCGTTGCACTTGCGGCAGTCGCCTTTTTTGGCGCGAGCCGTAAAAGCCGGTAAGCGGAAAACCGCGTTGCAGTCCTCAAAAGATCAGGGCTGCAGTTCGGTATCCCAGTAAAGATAGTCCATCCAGCTTTCGTGCAGATAATTGGGCGGGAACAGCCGCCCGTTATTGTGCAGATCCTGAACCGTGGGCTGGAAGGGCTTCTGCGCCGGGAACATGCCCGCCTGCTTGGGAAGCTTGCTGCCTTTTTTAAGGTTGCAGGGAGAGCACGCCGCAACGACATTGTGCCAGGTGGTTTCACCGCCATGCGCGCGGGGAATCACATGGTCGAAGGTCAATTCGTCCCGCGTGCCGCAATACTGGCATTCGAACTTGTCCCGAAGGAAAACGTTGAAGCGCGTAAAGGCGGGGTTGCGGGTGGGCTGCACATAGGTCTTGAGGCTGACGACGCTCGGCAGCCGCATGGAAAAGCTGGGGGACGACACCGCGTGATCATATTCTGCAATGATGTTCACACGGTCTAGAAAGACGGCCTTGATCGCGTCCTGCCAGGACCATAACGACAAGGGATAATAACTCAGTGGCCTGTAGTCTGCGTTCAGAACGAGCGCCGGCAGGGCCTGTGGTGAAACTGCAATCGTCAAGGGCTTCTCCTGAGCGATTCGGCATCTGCACTTGTATATTAGGTCCGTTGTTACAGGATTGTGAAGCCTATAAATGCAGCGGCGAAGAGCTTAATTTTTGAGCCGTAGAATGGCCTTTTTCGCATTCCTGACGATCGAACGGCACGGTGACACCTCCTGGCGTTGTGACACCGCTGGCCGATGCTGCAGGAAGGCGATTCGGGCCTTTGCCAGGCACAAATCCTTCTCACACCGGATGCACTATCGGTGATATGATTACCCCCGACGGACGACTGGAAAATCAATGCGCGCCGGGCATGGCAAATATGCGGCGGCGGCATTCATCATTTCCGTCAATGGAGGAACGGTCATGAGGTTGGGCAGGCAGCAAGCGGCAGCATTGCGGGGCGGCCTGGTGGTCGGCGTCCTGACCGCCCTCATCTGCCTCTCCGCGGGCGCCCATGCCCAGCAGTATCAGAATTTCGAAGTAACGCCGGATGGCCGCGGCGGGGCGCAGGGAACGATCGGCGGGCGCAATTTCGAAGTTTACCGAAATTACGACCGGCCGCCGGCAAGCCGTGCCTACCCCGAGACCCGGCGTGAACTCAGGCGGGCCGTCCCGCAGCAAACCTGTATTATCGACACCGAGGGGCGAACCCGCTGCAGGTGAGTGCGAACCCGGCTTTCCCGCTGTTTTCAGCGCGCTGTCACAAAATTAGATTTCGTTAAAATGCAATCTATCGACTTAAACGGCCCGCAAGAATGGGTCGCTATGGTGCCAGGCACAAGACAAGACAATTGTGCAGGGGCAAGGACATGGCGAAGAGAACAATCCGTCTGGCAAAGATTTTTGCCGTCGCTGCCGGCGTGGCGGCAAGTGTTGCGACAACGGCATCGGCCGTCCAGCTCGGTGGCCTTGCCCAGAAGCCCGGCGCATCGCGGCCCGGCCAGTTCATGACCACGAGCCGTCCCACCATCGCACCCATTGCCTTCGCTAAATTCTGTGAAAGCGCCGCCGACCAGTGCCTCCGGATTGGCGACCGCGATACGGTGGAACTGAGCAAGCAGAAGCGCACGGAACTCCAGCGCATCAACGCCGAGATCAACACCTCGATAAGCTATGTCGGGGAGCAGGACGGCGAAGACGACTGGAAACTGAACCCGGCAAGCGGCGACTGCGAAGATTTTGCGGTGACCAAGCGGCAACGCCTCCTGCGCGCCGGCTGGCCCTCGGGCGCCCTGCGCATCGCCACAGCCCGCACGACGGATGGCATAGGACATGCCGTTCTGGTCGTCAGCACCAGCCAGGGCGATCTGGTGCTGGACAACCGCACCAATGTCGTCAAGCCGTGGAAAGCGGTGGATCTGAAATGGATCAAGATTCAGTCGCACGAGGACCCGCGTGTCTGGCTGAAACTCTAGAACACTGTTTCAGGCTAAAGCCGCCCTTTCGGACGGCAGGCATTTCGATTGCCGGTTTAAGGCAACGTATCTTTCGACCATCAAAGCGGGTATTCTTTCCCCACAGAATCGGCGCGTCAACGCAGCTTTGGCGGGTGATGCAACAGCCGCCTTCAACGCTCTTGACCTTGTGCGGGAGAGACAGTATCGGCAGCTATGCCCAAGGTGCTCAACTGGATTCGCGGTCGTAAACAACCAGCCTCCCGCGACGACCGGAGGCGGCGCAGAATTGACCTTGGCGACAAGCCGGCCTCCTTCCCTATCTATGCCATTGGCGACGTGCATGGCAGTCTCGACCTGCTGTTGCAGGCGGAGCAGAAAATCCTTGCCGATCTGGGACCCGACCCTTCTCCCGCGCTGGTCGTTCTCCTCGGCGACTATGTCGATCGCGGGCGCGATTCCCGTGGCGTTCTCGAACATTTGCTGCAGCCCCCGCCCGCGCCGCTGCGCCGTATTGCGCTTTGCGGCAACCACGAGCAGCTCTTCCATGATTTTCTCGAAAATCCGCAGCAGAATATGCACTGGCTGGACTTCGGTGGCCGCCAGACGCTTTTATCCTACGGCGTCGATATCGACTATTTCCTGCAAAAGGGCCGCCTGAGACTGCAGCCATTCAGGGACGCCCTGCTCGGCGCAATTCCGCAGACCCACCGCCAGCTTTTATCCAGCCTGCCGATCTACGCCCGGATAGGACCCTATATTTTCGTGCATGCCGGCTTGAGACCGGGATTGCCGCTGGAGACGCAGACGGATAAGGACATGCTCTGGATCAGGGAGCCGTTCCTGTCACAAGGGGCCGGGCTGGATCTCGTCGTCATCCACGGCCATACGCCGGTAACCGAGCCGGAAACCGGCCCGCAACGGATCGGCATCGACACGGGTGCATTCACCACGGGCAGGCTTACCGTTCTCAGGCTTTCGGATGCGGGCTTGCACCTGATCGGTTGAGGTGAACAATCGGCTCATTTCCCCGAAAGACGACCTTGATGCGCGCGCGAGCCCGCGACGGATTGCGGAGTTTCACGCTCTCCTGAACTGCCGTTTCCAGCTTTCGATTGCGTCCACCGGCAACTTTATCGGCGGCACGTCGCTCCCGGAAATCCAGTTCGACATTCTGTCGAAATCCTTGCGATCCATGGCCGGCAAACCAGTATCCTTGGAAATTTCCGTGGCCCGGTTGTCGACTTTGACGATTAGGGCGCGGCGAAATTTCTGCATCGCGCGAATGCCGCCATGCAGGCGCGTTCCCACGAAATCCACATCCTCATTATCAAGAAAATGGTTATAGGCTGCGAGCGTCGGATCGATGAACTTCAGCCCGGAAATATTCATGGAAGCCAGATAGGCCGCATCTTCGCGCTGCTGCGGCCAGAAATAGACGGTGTCGTAACGATCCTTCAGAATTTCAATCATCTTTTTGTCCTCCTCCTGACGGTTGAGGTAGAAGGTGAGCGTTGTGACAACGGAAGAGGCCTTGGAAGTGGGAATGGACCTGCAATGGTCCGGATCAAGGCCCCACATGGTCGGGCAAGAGGTGTTCAGAACCTTTTTGCCCAGGGTCCTGAGTTTTTCGGCGGTGTAATTGTCGCGCACGGCATGCGTGAATTCATCCGACAGAATTTTTTTCAGAATCCAGCGCGAATAAGCGTTCGGTTGCTTCATGTAATTCATCCAACCGCAGCCGAGCAGAACAGTCTCCCGGAAGGCGAATGCATCCCAGGGTAGCAACTTCCACAACACGCGGGCTTCCATGTTCGATGCAAGAATATTGGTGCCGGAAACAAAGGCAGCTTCGCTCTTGCGCAGCAGCGACTTCGAGACGTTTGTCATATATTCATGTGTCGCCACGTGATAGGGGTAAGCTTGGGGAACAACCTCAAGCAGCACCTCCTTGACGGCATCGAGAATGATCTGATCGCCGAGATTGTCCGAGGCTACGGTTGTATCGAGAATGGTAATCGTCTTCATTGGAACCTCGTCGTGAAATTAAGTCGTTCTGCAATTTCATTTTCGTGAAAAAAGCGCTCTGGCCTCTTTAAGCACCCCCCTTATGTCCCCGGGCATGGTGATAAAAAGCAAAGCCGGATAGATCACCGCCCCTGCCGAGACGAGCAGGCATAGTGTTACCGGTTTGGAGAAACGTTCCCCCATCATCCAGTAAAGACCGCTAACCAGAACAGCCATGGTGAAGGCAGCGATAAGCGGCGGCATGCAGGTGCGAAGCGTGCCGCCTATCGAAATGCCAGCGCTGTTTCGGACGCTGACCAAAGCGACCGGCCACGTCAGATAAGCCCGCACGACATGGGCGAGAGTAACCGCCACCAAGCCGAAAGGCGCAGCGGCGAGACCCAGCCCACAACCGATAACGACCTGCAGAAACGACAGGTACAGGGTTTTACCGCCCTGCCGGATGGCGGTCAGAAGCGGCCAGACGAATGAATTGGCGACAAACGGCAGAGCTGTAAGACATAATAATTGCGTGACAGGTGCTGCTGCTGCCCAGTTTTCGCCGAAGGCAACGGGAACAAGAACCGGCGCCGTGGCCGCAAGGCCAAGGAAACACGGGAAAGCAATGATGCCCGACAGCCGGATGAAGCCGAAATAGGCATTTTCGAGGGATTTGTTCTCGGCATTGATACGTGCATAACTGGTCAACGCCACCGATGTCAGAGGAATGACAGCCAACTGACTGACGAGATCGATGCACCGCCACGACAATCGGATGTATCCCACGGCCGCAGTCGAGAGAAACGTCGCAGCGATCAGCTCCTGCAGGCGGACATTGAGACCCATCAGGAAGTTTGCCGCAAAGATGCGCGACCCGAAACTCCACTGATCCGCTACATAGGCTCTGATGAAACGCGGACGCGGGATCCATCCACAGGCAATCCAGTTCATACAAGTCGTCACAAGACTGGCAATCAGCCTCTGCACGACCATTGCCCATACGCCCCAACCGTTCAGAGCCAGAGCGATTGCGATCACACCAGCGAGAAAATTGGACAGGAGCGCACGCATGGCAAGCTTGCGAAACGCGAACTCACGCTGCAGGCGGGCTTCATGGATGGCGCCGGCGCCCATGATGAAAAGAACGGTGGAAAGCGCCATCAAGACCGGGCTGAGCTCGGCAATTCTAAAAAGGCTCGCGAGGAAAGGCGCCGCGAGCGAAAGCAGGGCACACAGGAAAGCCCCCCACAGGAGTGAAAACCAGAAAGCGGTATCGGCATAGTCTTCGTCCAGCTTGGGCCGCTGCAACACGGCTTCCGGAAGGCCGCCGCGGGCCATGACGAGGATAATATCCACGAAAACCGTTGCGATGGCGACAAGCCCAAATTCGTCCGGCGTAAGCAATCGTGCCAGAATAAGGAAGACGACGAAAGACAAGAAGACGTTGCCATAGCCGCCGACCGCGCTCCACAAGGCGCTCGTGACCGAGCGCCTTTCAAGACGTGGAACGTTATCGTCCAACTTCAACATCTGCAAAACCCAGGACGCAAGTTCGCGCCTTGACGGCAACTGAAAGATCAGTGTTTGGCCACCGCGCGCTCGTCATGCGGCTGCAGCCTTGCTTTTCGCCACCACATCCTCATAGAGTTTCACATAATTTTCACCGACCCGACGCGAAGTGGATTCCTCGACGATGTTTCCGAAATCGGCCTCCGTCGGCAATTCTTCGCGCGAGAGTGTCAGCACCCGGCGGATACGGGCGGCAAGGTCGGTGGCGTTGCCTGGCTCGAACAGCCAGTCATGGTTGGTCTCGCCGATCAGCTCCGGAATGCCGCCGGAGGCTGCGCCGATGACCGGCACGCCCATGGCATAAGCCTCGTAGATCGTGCGTGGCGAAGGCTCCGCCCAGAAGGAAGGAACGATGAGCACGTCGATCTCTTCGAGAAACTCCTTCGGTTTCGCCCAGCCGACGAATTCGATCGGCAGATCGCCGGCCTGAGCCGTGAAACGTTCGATGGAATCGTCCATCGCATGGCCAGCGACCAGACAGCGCCAGTTGCCGTGGCCGATTTCCTTGAAGGCATCGACCATGTTGCCGACGCCTTTTTCCGTATTGATGCGACCGATATAACCGAAGGTCAGCGGCCGGCCAGTGCGGTCGATCCGCCGGCGGGCGACGGGATCGCCCTCCGGAACCGTGCAGGAATAAAAGATGACGCGGCGCAGGCTTTCCGGAATGTGGTGGAAAAGCCCGTGATTGACATGCGTCTTGAGGATTTCAGTGCCGACGCTTGCGACAGCGCCGATATAACGCTGGGTGAATTTCTTGGTGAAATTCACCGCCTGACAACCGAGATGGATGTGCTCGCAGGGCTTGCCGCCCTTGAACATGGCGGCGTTGCCGCACAGGAGATCATATTCGCAGATCGTGTGAACGATCGGAATGCCGCGCTTATGCGCCGCCCGCCATACCAGCGTCGTCACATCCAAAAGCGAGTGGGTGTTGAGAACGTCAGGCTTGAAATCGTCGAGAACGGCTTCGAACTGCTTTTCGACGTCGAAATTCCACTGCTGCTTGAGCTTCTGCATGCGCCGCTGCTGCGGCGAATATTGCGGCCAGTCCTCGAGCCAGAAATCGTTATTATGGAACATGCGGTAAACGGTGACGCCATTGCGCATGGTTTTCGGTTCGGCCTGCCGCTCGATACAGGCGGCGCCGACCGTATGTCCCATGGAGACGAGTTCCTCGGCGAGATGTTCGACCGAGCGTTCGCATCCACCAACGATATGCGGCGGATAAAGGCTGCTAAGATGGAGAATTCTCATGCGGTTACGCTCTGTTTTCCTTCATCGAAAATCTATGGCGTCCATCCCGGGCTCGTTCGTCTCCCCTCATTCCAAGAGACCAGTGAGACATCTGCAAAAATAAAAGAGCCGGAGCAGAACTAATGTTTGAAAATATGAATTACCAAAATCTACTTTTCAAAAAGCACGGGAATCGACGCTATTTCAAGTGATTTTTTTCGCGGCGCGGCAAAAGCCATGCGGTGTTGCGAAAAGAACCGGTCTCGTGTTACGGTTTAGCCACTTTAAAGTGCAGGCAATCGGGAGAAATCGGTTGCGTTGCAGCTTGTGATTATATTCCAGTTGATAATATCTGTTTTATTTCAAACACATGGATTTCAGGGCGATTGTAGATGCCGAAAACTTCCAGGACATTCTGATCTCGACGTGTTGAGAGGCATCATCGCCATTTAAACGGCGACGTCCATGTGTTGACGTCTGGCTTATATTTTCTCCGGACACACCAGGAGGCGAAGATGAATGGAAAAACGCCGATCGCCATGGGCAGCCTGACACGGCGCAACCTGCTTTCAGCCGCGCCCCTTGCGTTGGTCGCCGCCTCCGGTTTGCAAGCCATTCCCGCACGGGCGCAGACGGTTGCTTCAGCCAGTACCGAAGCCTTTCTGGACAGCGTAGGGGTGTGCGGTCACTTCACCCGTCCCACGGGAATCTATCCGGAACAGTTCGAGCGGATCGTGCCCGAACTCGAAGCACTGGGCGTCCGGCATCTGCGCGATGACGGGCTCATCACCGCGAGAGACAGTCGCGACAGCCCCGTCTTTCGGCGGCTGCGCCGGATCGTGGCGGCGGGCGTTCGCCTCACCATCATCTGTTACGACAATCTCAACCCTTACGTTTCCACGCCGCTCGACAGGCTGGCGGATTTCTATGACTGGTGCGACGCGGGTATCGATGTTTTCGAGGGCAGCAATGAACCGAACCTGACGAAGAATCCGCAAAATGCTCCGCGCATTTCGGCGGAGCATCAGGCGGCGCTGCACGGCGCTATCCGCTCGGTTCCGCGCCTGAATGCGGTGCCCGTTGCGGCGCCAAGTTATGTCCTGTCGAACAGAGCGCTGGCGCTGGACCTGAAAAATGCCTGCGATTACGGCAATATCCACGCTTACGCCGGGATGGAGCATCCCGAAACGACCGGTCCGGGGGCACTCTCGAAATCCATCGCCGCTTCGGCGCATATAGCGGCCGGCAGGCCGGTGCTCGCCACGGAAATGGGCTACCATACCTCGCTGCAAACCAAGACATTTCATTTCCCCGTTACCGAAGGCATCAAGGCGCGCTATATGCCGCGCATGCTGCTCTGGTGCTTCATCAGCGGTATCCGCAGGTCCTACATCTATGAAATGGTTTCAAGCTTCGCCGCCGATGAGACAAACCCGGAATCCTCCTTCGGCCTCCTGCGCCACGATCTGAGCCGCACCCCGGCCTACGAGGCAGTTCGCGCCCTTCTTTCCCTCTGCAGGGCAGAACGGCAAACCGGACCGGAGCAACGACAGCTCGATTTCCTCACTGCCGATTCCCAAAGGTTGTCGCTGCATCTGGTGAGATCGGACGGTGCTTTGCTCGTGCCTGTCTGGCTTGGAATTTCCGGCTGGCAATGGCCGGCCCGCATCGAAAACCCGCCCGCCGAACGGATTGCGACATTTTCGGTGGCCGGCCAGCATAGTCATGTTATCGCACACCGTTTCCGCGATGACGGCTCCGTGAGCCAGCAGACAATTACGCAGGAAAGCGGACAATACCGGCTTTCGGTCAGCGACCAGCTTACGGTTCTGGAAGTCTTCTGAATGGCGCGGAGGAAATGCGCATCGCAAAATTGTGTGTATCGCGTCGCGCTATTACATGATAGCCTGCTTGAATACTGGACTTCCGCACCGCAAAAGCGGCGCAATATAATACTAAATATATCTTTATTTTTATAGATTGACGATGATGAAAAACTTTAGAGAAGCGCCCGTTGCCGGGGCGCAGCGTCTTGATGTTCTTCAGGTGATGCGCGCCGTTGCGGCAACCATGATTGTTGCGCTGCACGCGGACGTGAACTGGCCATTCACGCTTTTCCCACTGCATCTGCCGAGACTGAGCGGCGGTGTCGACCTGTTTTTTGTTATTTCCGGCTTCGTCATCGTTTATGCATCCCGGCCCTATTTCGCGGCGGCAGGCGGCCGTTCCGCATTTCTGCTGCGCCGGTTTCTCCGCATCGTTCCGCTTTACTGGTTTGTGCTGACCCTGCGGCTTGCCATAGCCGCCAGCGTGCCCCTTATCAGTGCAAAGGCCTTCCCGCCGTTACAGTCGATCCTCACCTCCTACCTGTTTATTCCCTATGACAGCATGGGTTATGGCGACGCCTATCCGTTTCCGCTGATCGATCTCGGCTGGACGCTGAATTACGAAATGTTCTTTTATATCGTTTTCGCAGCGTTCATCTTCCTGCCGCTGGAGCGCGCGGTATTCACGACCGCCGGCGTGCTGTTTGCCGCCGTCATGATCGGCTCCGCCTTCGATCTCGGCCTGCCGTTCAGCTTCTGGTTCCAGCCGATCATTCTCGAATTCGTCGCGGGCATGCTCCTGGCGGTCCTCTTCCTGCGAGGCGTTCGCCTGCCGCCCCTGCTCGGGCTCGCAACGGCCCTGTGCGGCCTGGGGATCTGGATGCTGACCGATCTGAGCAGGATAGGGTTCCAGTGCGATCCGGGCTGTTACTCGTTTTCGCGACTGCTGGTTTTCGGCGGCGGCGCAATTCTACTGATGGCAGCGGCGACCTTGACCAGAAATATCTCCCTGCCCCGTTTCGCACAGCCGCTGGCGAAACTGGGCGATTCATCCTATGCGCTTTACCTGCTGCACCCGTTTATTTTCCGGGGCTTCAAAATTGCGCTCGGCGGCGTCACGTTCCCGCCCGAATGGAGCAACCTCGTTTATCTCGTCATCGTCGTCAGCACCGTCGCCATAGCCCACACCTTCCACGTCCTTGTCGAAACGCCGGCCAATATCTGGCTGCGTGACCGGCTGATAACATCGCCACGGAAAGTCGCCGTGTCATGAACAAACTGGAGAAAGGCAAGGGCGGCCGTTAACAATAGCTGAGGGTTTCCGCCACAGGTTTATTTTAGCGCTTGATCCTTTGCTTGGGCTGTGCGATTTAAAAAGAAATTTTAAATGTTGGGTAACCTTGCCCAGCATTGGATGTATTTAAAGTCGTATTTTAAAAGATTTGGAGAGTTGGATGCCCCGCATTCGTAACGGCTCGATGTTTGTTGGTGCGATGTTTATTGCCAGTATGGGTCTCTTTTCCGCTGTCGCCAACGCACAGAACGTGGAAACCGCACCGCCGGCCGCACCGCAACAGGCGCCCTCAGCCGAGAGCGCTGCAACAGGCGCGCCCGTCAAGGCCGCCGATGAAACCACCGCCGCATTTCTGAGCCGCGTTAACACCACCAATCCGGACACGGTTTCCATCACCGCAGCGGAACTGTTCAAGCAGTCTCCGACGCAGGGGACGATCAGGGATCTGGTCACCATCGCTTCCAGCACGGATGCGGCAGCGGCCGACGTAACCGGAAAAGTGACGAGCGGGTTTCCGATCATCGCCGTTTCCACCAGCGCGGCACAGTTCTCCGAACAGCTTTCCGCCCTGATCCTGAGTGACTCCGGCCAGTTGCCCACCATCGTCGCACTGGCCCAGAAGGTCGGCAACAAGGACTTTTCCGAAGTCGTCGGCGAAGGCCTGGCGCTTGCCCACGCCACCGCGATGAGGAACGGCAATACGATACTCGCAGCCGCCATCCAGTTGCAGACAAAGGGCGCCAACGTACCCGCCGATCTCCTGATCGCCTTTAGCGAAAATATCGAAGGAACGGCTGCCGGTCCGGCCGCCCCTGCCGCGGCCGCAGCGGCGGCTTCGCCGATCGGCGGCGCCGGTTCCTCGCCAGCAAGCGCCAACAGCATCGGCGGTTCGGGAACGGCAGGTGCCGCAGGCGGCACCGCACAGGCGGGTGGCGGAAGCCCGCCGGCTGGCCGCGGCAGATCGCTTTCAACCGGCAGCACCAGCACGACGACGAGCACAAGTCCCGTTTGAGTTTGGCTTTATCGCCTTTCCCGTGAGGAAGGCTGCCGCCATTTCTGTGATGCAACCGTGACTTGGCGGGCCCTGCGCCCGCCGAAAAGAGCGAGGCTGACAGTTGTTACAAAGGCACGATCCCCTGACGATGGCTGACTACGATAAAAACGGGCTGACGGCCGAATTTATCGATATCGACGCCGTTCTTGCGATGATCCGCCGGCAGTGGCGCATCGTGCTTGCCGCCGTCGCAGTCGCCGGGGCAATCGGCCTCGCTTTTGCCGCAACGGCCGTTCCGATCTATTCGGCGACGGCGACGCTGTTGATCGACCGCAACAACAGCCAGATTGTCGAACAGCTTTCGACGATCGGCGGCGTCATAGAGGATGAAGCCTCCATTCTCAGCCAGGTCGAGGTTCTGCAATCGGAAACCATCGGGCTTGCCGTTGTCGATAGTCTCAATCTTACGGAAAATCAGGAATTCAGGGCAACGCGTGCATCGCTTCTGAGCTCGATATTCGGCACCATCCGCTCGCTCGTCAATGTTTCGCAATGGTTCTCGCCAGCGAAGAAAAAAGAGGCGGTGGTTGACGATGGAACCCTGAAAAGATCGCTGTCGGACCAGCTGCTCAACGGCCTCAGCGTCAAGCGCATCGGTCGGACCTACGCGCTGGAACTCACCTATAATTCGACATCGCCGGTTCTCGCCGCGCAGATCGTCAATGCCGTGGCCTCGGCCTATCTGCTGGACAAGCTGAATTCCAAATACGAAGCGACGCGGCGGGCCAGCGACTGGTTGTCCGACCGTATTGCCGAGCTGCGCCAGCGGGCGCTCGAAACCGATCTGGCCGTGCAGAAGTTTCGCGCCGAACATAATCTGATCTCGACCGGCAACAACAGCCTGCTCTCCGATCAGCAGCTGGCGGAATCCAACAGCGCGCTGATTTTGGCGCAGTCGGAAACCGCCAGGGCGCGGGCGCGGGTGCAACGCATTGAACATATTCTCGCCACCGACGATGTCGATGCGGTCGTTACCGATATTCTCGACAGCTCGGTCGCCAACGACCTGCGCAAAAAATATCTCGAAGCTTCCAAGATCGAGGCGGAAATCACTGGCCGACTCGGCAGCAACCACGTTCAGGCGGTACGTCTGCGCAATGAAATGCAGGAATACCGGCGGCTGATGTTCCAGGAAATCAGCCGCATCGCGCAAAGTTACAAAAGCGATCTGGAAGTCTCGGAAGCGAGGGAAAAGTCGCTCGCCGAAAGTGTCGCCAAGGCGACCGACATCAGCAACTCGGCCAGCGAGACACAGGTTCAGCTGCGCGAACTGCAGCGCGAGGCCGAAACCTACAAGAACATGTACCAGACCTTCCTACAGCGATATCAGGAAGCGATGCAGCAGCAATCCTTCCCCGTGACGGAAGCGCGCGTGATTTCCAAGGCGATGCCGCCCAGAATTCCGAGCAAGCCGAACAAGCCCATCATTTTGGCCCTGTTCATGATCATGGGTGCTGCGGCCGGTGGCGGTATCGCCATGTTCCGCGAATTCCGCGACCGGTTTTTCCGCACTGGCGAACAGGTTCGCGATGTTCTCGGGCTGGAGTTCCTCGGCAATACCCCGCTCATCCAGAACAAGGCCGTAATAGAAGATCAGGAAGGCGGCCATCCGGCCTTGACGCGCCCCACCAGCGTTGCGCGCTACGCGGTCGACCATCCGCTCTCCTCCTTCGCCGAAACCCTGCGCAGCACCAGGCTTGCCATCGATCTCGGTATTCCCGCCAAAAGCGGAGCGCGGATTGTCGGTGTCGTCTCAGCCTTGCCGAGCGAAGGGAAATCCACGATCTCCATCAATCTGGCACAGTTGCTTGCCGGGCAGGGTGCGCGGGTCCTGCTGCTGGATGCCGATATTCGCAATCCCGGCGCCACGCGCGCCATGGCGCGTCACGCGAGCGAGGGCCTGCTCGAAGTCTTACTGGAAGGCCGCAGCGTGCAGGATGTGCTGCTTCGTGACGAAAAGACACGGCTCGCTTTCCTGCCCACGGTGGTCAAGCAGCGTGTCCCTCATTCCTCCGAACTGCTGACCTCGGCGCAGATGCACAAGCTGCTGGCCGAAGCGAGCAATGCTTTCGACTATATCATCGTCGACCTGCCCCCGCTCGGGCCGGTGGTCGATGCCCGCGCCATGGCGGGGCGGATAGACGGTTTTATCTTCGTCACCGAATGGGGCAAAACCGCCCGCAGGGCAGTGCGGAACACGGTGGAGAATGAGGTTCATATCCGCAAGAAGTGCCTCGGCGTCGTCCTCAACAAGGTGGACACCGAAAAGCTGAAGCTTTACCGCGCCTATGGTTCGAGCGAATATTATCATTCGCGCTATACACGATATTACCATGACCAGGCGTGACGGCGTGACGCGCCTGCGGAAAATCCTCGCGGTCGTGCCGGTCCTCGTCGTTTCCATCTTTGTCCTGTCCGTCGCGGCGCAGGCCTTTTCGCAAAGCCGGCGGTTTTCCGATATTGTCGCATTGGCGCGGATCGCCGACGACAATAATGGCCTCGCGCCTGATCTCCTTGCGGAAACGGTCCCTGAACTTCAGCCCATCGTTAGCGAAAAAATCTGCCGTTCGGATATCGTCAAAGCCGGACTAAGGCTCGTTCTGGCCGATCTCGATGCAAATGGCATCGATCCGGCATCCGATTCCGGCGCGGCGCGTCTCGGTTTTGCCGAAACCTTTATTCGCCATTCGCTCTCTTGTCTTCCCGCAAATGGCGATGTCTGGCTGCGTCTTGCCATGGTTCGCTCGCTGCGCAACGCCTCGCCCATGGAAGTCGCCGTGCTGATGAACTTCTCCCAGCTCTATGGGCCTGCCGATGCCAATTTGATCCGTGGGCGTTTCGTGATTTGGCAGCAATTTCCGAAAAACACCTTGCCCGAGGCGGAGGCTGCCCGCGAGGCGGATACGGCCATCGTCTGCGGCAGGCAGGGAGAAATCCTGCGATGGACGCTGGCGGAAGTCTGCCCAAAGCCACCGCCGGCAGACACAAAACGCTCCGCTCCGCTGTCATGATCTGAAACGATGAAACGGCTGAGCCTCGTCGATATTCGCGGCATAGCCATCACAAACAATTCCGACAAAGCCCAAAGATATGTCGCTCACCGATGCCCGATCAGAACCGCTCTCCTCCTCGCAACCCCCACTGGGGGCGGTTCGGGACTATGTCCGGCCGGTCGCAATAGTCGCATTCTGGGCAATATTTCTGCTGGCGCTTCTCAATAGGGGCGCAACGGAAATCGAAAGTCGCATCGTCGTCACGACCGCGATCTATCTCCTGCTGGTGCCATCGATCCTCCTGTTCGGACCGCCGAAGGCCGGGGCGGGCAAGGTATTCGCGGCAGCCTGCCTTTTATTGGGAGCGCTCATCGTTCAGGTGCTGTTGCAGGCATCCTCCATGCCCGGCATCGCGCGCGCCAACCCGGCATGGTCCACCGCCGCCATGTTCATGCAGAATGCGCCAGCCGCCACAATCTCACTGACACCTGCGGATGACCGGCTCGGCCTCTTGAGCGCCGCCCTGCCCTTCGGCGCCTTCATGGCCGGCCTCGTGCTTTTCGACAGCGACGAGCGTGCGGCAAAGACGCTGCGATGGTTCGCAATTGCCGGTGGCTGGCTTGCGCTGTTTTCCATCGTGCAATTCGTGCTTTTCCCCGAAGCTCTCGGCCTCATCCAGAAGCGCTTCTACCTCGGCAGCCTCACCGGCCTTTTTGTCAACCGCAATACCGCCGCGACCTTCTTCGGTCTCATCCTTCTCACGCTCGCCGCATTGTTACATAAAAGCCTCCTCGCTCCCGATTGGGCGAGAGTAAAGGCGCTCGTGGCAAATCGCCTGACCGTGCCGGCGGAGCAGAAACAGCTCATCCGCAGGGCCGCTTTTCTCGGCGTCCTCGCGGGCTTTTGTTTCATCGCATTGATGCTGACGGGATCCCGTGCGGGGATCGGCTCAAGCCTCGCCGCGCTGATTTTGCTGATCCTGCTGATTGTGTTCAACTCTCCCGCCAGAACCGGCCGCAATGGGGCCTCCAGCCGGCGCAGGCAGCGCGGGACAAGACGTCGTGCCGCGCTCCTGATCGCCATCGCTATCGCCCTCTTCGCGCTTTTCGCCAACCGGGTGGCGCTTCGCATGGAAACGCGTTTGGAAGACGATATGCGCTTCTGCTACATGCCGGGCATCGCCCGCGCCATCGCCGACAATTGGCCGCAAGGGTCGGGCCTTGCAAGCTTTACGGAAATCTATGCGCCCTATCATGTGGCGCGATGCGGGGTGGACGCCGTCGTCACCCACGCCCACAATGTCTACGCCGAAGGGCTGCTGACACTCGGTGCGGCCTTCCCGTTTTACCTCGCTTTTTTTGTGCTCATCCAACTGGTGATTTTCATTCGCGGGACACTGAAACGCAGAAATTATCGTTATGCCTCTCATCTCGGCCTTGCCGCGCTGCTGCTCGTCCTGTTGCATTCGACGCTTGATTTTTCGCTGCAGATTCCGGGCTTTGCCATGGCCTATGCCGTTTTCCTCGCCCCGGTCGTCACGCTTTGCCTGAACCCGCCCGGAATGGAGCGGGAAGGCCGCAAACGGCGGAGACAATTTTCGGAAGACGCTACAATGCGGGCGCCGGGCCATTCAGACCAGACAGTACAAACGCCGCTTCGTCTGCAATAACGGATTTTACGAATGCAAACCAGGTTTCGTGATCTTAAAGGCGCAGGAATTTAAGCATGCGGATATTGCAAATAACCTCGCTGTTTTCTCCGGATCGGGTGGGCGGTGCGGAAATATTCGTGGAAGACCTTGCGCGTGGACTTGCCGATAAGGGGCACACGGTCGCGGTGGTCGCCATCTCCCGTGAAGAGCAGGCAGCACAACAACGAGACGGTTTCACCATTCACCGTCTCGGGCATACCACACCGTTCTTTATTGGCGACTGGGGGCAACAACCGGAATGGAAGCGAAAATATTATAAGATCGCCGTGCAACTGGATCCGCGCCTCGTTCACCGGCTTGCGCGTGTGATCGATGATTTCCGGCCGGACGTGGTCAATACCCATTCGCTATCGGAACTGACGCCGCTGATCTGGCCGATGATCCGCAAGCGCGGCGTTCCGCTGGTTCATTCGCTGCATGATTTCACGAGCATGTGCACCAATGGCTCCCTGTTTCATGATGGGCATATCTGCGATGGCAGCAGCAAAAAATGCCGTGCCTTTTCCTATCTCCACCGGCGTTGCCAATGCGCAGTCGATGCTGTCGCCGGCGTTGGTCGCGATATCGTCGAACGCCATGTGCGGGCCGGCTTTTTCACCCATGTTCCCGAAAACCGCCGCACGGTGATCTGGAACGCCATCTCACCGCCAGATTCGCCAGAACCGCATATTGCCCGCGCGCCCGGCGAGCCGCTGGTTTTCGGCTATCTGGGCCGCATCGAAGCAGCGAAAGGGGCTGACTTGCTGATAGAAGCGTTGCGGCTTTTGCCGCCGCAGGGCTGGCGGGCGGTCATGGCAGGCCGCGCGCCGGATGGTATCGAGACCTATCAGCAAAAGGCAGCCGGCCTGCCGGTCGAATTTCCGGGCTATGTGGAAGCCGATCATTTCTTCGCCGGCATAGATTGCCTCATCGTGCCGCCCCTATGGCCGGAGGCCTTCGGCCGCACCGTCGCTGAAGCCATTCTGCGCGGCGTACCCGTCATCGGCGCAAATCTTGCGGGTGTTGCCGAACAGATCGGCGCGGACAGGCCGGAACGCCTGTTCGCCCCAGGCAATGCCGCCGAACTGGCCGCGCGCATGGCAGAGGCAATGCGCAATCCCGCCATGCTTGCGGAAACACCTGAAACCCGGGAGCGAATTCGCCAGGGCGTTGAGCCTGAAGGGGTCATTGCGGCCTATGAAAAGCTCTATGCGGATGTGTGCGACGATATTGAGCCATAAATATTATCAATTACACGGCATTGTTTTTGATATTCACTTTATAGCGACCATGTTATTATCATGCGCGCTTTCTAAATTTTGTATATTTTCTCCAAACTACATCAAAAATTAATTAAATAAAAAATCCAAATAAAAAATATAAATCACGAATACCAATCAAATATTTATTATATATAATTGAGAAAAAGATGATATACAATCTTCAATTCCTACGCGCATTCGCAGCTATACTTGTATTTTTTTATCACAGCGAGATTTACTGGAAGGGCGTCCTTCCGTCAACTTGGCTCTTCAAGCTTGGGCTAGCAGGAGTTGATGTTTTCTTTGTTTTAAGTGGATTCATCATGGCTGCAACTACATCATCACGTGATGTTGCAGCCACATCATTCCTTAGCCATCGCATTTTCCGTATCGTCCCCCTTTATTGGATTATAACGCTGCTTTTTACATTCTTATTTTTTTCGGGCCTCAAGCCCGTAGGCTTGATGGAGTTAACGTCGGAATATCTTATAAAATCCTTGTTCTTCATTCCGTTTTTAAGGGGCGGCGCAGCTGAACCAATCGTAACAGTCGGCTGGACACTTAACTACGAAATCTTCTTCTATCTCCTTTTTTCACTTTGCCTTTTTATTCCCAACATTAGGGCGCGGCACCCGTCTGTAATTATACTAATCTTACTCGCACTTTTACCCCGAAGTTTTGGTTCAGAGAATTTTTACGCGATTTATTATGGTAATCCGATCATACTTGAATTCTGCTTGGGAATTGCCTGCTATCATTGTGTTACATTGATGGAGAAAGCCCTCGACCCGAAGCATATGGTCCCTCTTGCCAGTGCCTTCGTCGCAGCATCAGTATTGTTCCTTTTCGCGCCAGCCTTCGGCTTAACCGGAGAAGTAACGACATCTCACTTTGCGGCGTCTGCCTTCATCCGCCCGCTCACATGGGGCGCGGCAGGATTCTTGGCTGTTTTGTCCGCTGTACTTCTCGAACGTGCAGGCTACGTATCGCGACGGGGGTTAGTCCAAATTGGCAATGCAAGCTATTCGATTTATCTCATCCATGGACTGATGCTGCATGGCGCATCCAAGGTAGTCAGCGTATTTTCACCGACCCCAGTAATATTTGCGCTGGCAACAACGACTATTGCACTTTTACTGTCGATCGCCGCAGGCCTCGTCTTGTTTCGATATTTAGAATCGCCCATCAATAAAATGCTACGTGAGTCCTTTACGCGTTTACGCGTAACGCACCCTTCACCCAGTTAGCGGATATATCCAACCTATTGTGATAACCCCCGGCGCAATACAAAAGATATTTACAGCTGCCGAAGGATTATCCAAAGAGAGAGCCATTTTTACATCGGCAAGAAGCAGCATCTTTCTTAACATTTAACGGCGTCTCCGTGGAGAAGCCACGCATAGCTCTCCGCCGCCTTCTCCCACGAATATAATTTGCGGTTTTCATAACCCGCCTGGCGGAGATTTTCTGCCAGTTCCGGATTGTCCAAAAGTCGCTCAAGCGTGTCGACAAGGCTTTGAGCATCCGACGGATCGAAAGTCAGGGCGCCTTCGCCGGCAATCTCCGGTGTTGCGGAACGATTGGAGCAGATGACCGGGCATCCAAGCTGCTGCGCTTCCAGCACCGGCAGGCAGAAGCCTTCATAGGTGGAGGGGACGCAAAGGCAGGCTGCGTGACGGTAAAGTTCGGCCAGTTGCCGGTCATCTATGCCGGAAAGCCGGATCAGCCGGGCCTGCAGCTCCGGATCGTCCAACGCGCCGGCGATTTCCTCCGCCTCGTCGCGGCCAACATGCACGATGCGCAAATCCGGCCATTTTTTACCGAGTATGGCAAAGGCTTTGCCCAGGAGAGCGAAATTCTTATTGGACGTCGCGTTTCCGACCGCCAGTATGTAGCGTCCGGGAACAGGCGGCACCGTGTCGAAAACCCCGGGATCGACATTCAGCGTGCTGTCGGAATAAATGGTGATGCTCTTATCGGCAGCGGCTGGATAAAAACGCCCCAGATCCTTCCGCGTCGCTTCAGATACGCAGATGACCCGATCCGAACCGGCCATCATCAGCTTGAAGATGAAATCGGTCGTCAGGGTCGCCCGCCAGCCGATCTGTTCGGGAATGGTTTTGAAATAAAGATCATGAACAAGGGTGAGACGCCGTTTGCCGCCGAGGGGACTTCCGAAAGGATCGGTATTAAACAGCACATCGATGCCATGCCGGCGGCAGAGCGCGGGCAGCATCGCGGCCTGACGCACCACATCGAAAACCATGACGCGCGGTCGTGGAGTCTCGATGAGCTGCAGCCGGCTGTCGCGCAGGTTTTCAGGCAGTTGCGCCCGCGTCCAGGGAGAGCGCAGAACATAGTCGTCACCCGTCTGCTCCAGCAGCCGCTCCAGCAGGCTGAAGGTCACGCGGGCCACACCGGAGGCCTTGCCGCCATATTGGCTCGGCATGTTTACGAGAATGCGCATCCTGGCCCTTCCGCCTGCCGGCATTGCCTGTTCCTGTCGATCGCCGGGTGAAACCTCACGCCGCCTCCGTCAGCAGCGCAGAAACGGAGCGGCAGGTTTCCTCCAGCGAGAAACGCTGGCTCACATCCTCCCGCCCCTTTTGCGCCAGCCTTTCCGCCAGGGCCGGTTGCGACAGGACACAGCCGATCGCCGCCGCCAGCGCCGATGCATCCCCCGGCGGCACGAGAAGGCCGGTTTCGCCGTCACGGATGATTTCGGTAACACCGCCGCCGCGCGTGGCGACAACCGGACGCCCGCACATCATGGCCTCCACCACCACCCGGCCAAAGGGCTCGGCAACAATCGAGGTATGAGCAACCACATCCATCGCCGACATCAGTTCCGGCACATCCGGGCGGAAACCGAGGAAACGGACGCGACCGTCGAGACCGAGACGGGACGCCTGTTCGCGAATGCGCGCCTCATAGGCCTCCTGCCCGAAAAGCGCACCGCCGACGATGACCGCCTGCACGCCCTCCATCGCCGCAATCGCGTCCAGAAACACATGTTGTCCCTTCCATTCGCTCAGCCGGCCAAAAAGGCCGACAAGCGGTTGCGGACCAAAGCCCAGTTCCGCACGCAGCCGCGCGGCCGTGCCGGGCTCGTATAGCCTTGCTTTCGCAGGGTCGAAGCCATTGTAAACGATGCGAACCTTATCCGCCTCACCGCCGGCCTCGATGAAAGCCCGGCCCGTCTCTTCGGAATTGACAGCCACCAGCCTGGCGAAAAGGCGCGCAAATGCCAGCGAGGCGCGGCGGTTGGTGGCGCTGAAAGCCGGATCCGTGACGATATCGTGTAAAATCCAGACGAGCGGCCGGCGGCTGAGCTTCGCGGCCAAGGCACAGACGAAAAGCGCTTTTTGCGAATTGGCGCAGATCACATCATAGCGCCTCGCCTCCCGGCTCAATTGCCAGGCGACCGCCATCACGTCGGCCGCTCCGCGCAACAGGGCGCCGAAAGACGCATTGCGGCGGATCGACAGCATTTTTTCTCCGGCGGACAGCATGACCGGAGCACGCCCCGCATCAACGAGATCATCTGCGGCCGCACCGCCGCTGAGAAAACAGGCACGCCAGGAGTGTGGGCCCGCCTTGACGAGGTCCGTCAGAAAAAGTTCGGCGCCGCCCTTCTCTCCGGTATGGCTGACGAAAAGAGCGGATGTCATGGCGTCTCCCCTGCCGGATGAGAGGGCCGACGATGCATCTTTCTGTGATTGCGGGCATGAACAGCCGGCCCGCGGAAAGAACGAACCTGCCCGAAAGCGACGGGAATATCTTCACCGGAAGCCGCGTGGAAACGCGTGTCGCTAGATAAAAATACCAGCATAAAAACCTTTATTCGTAATAGAATTCAATAATAACAATAATAATTAGAATAATATTCTATTTTTACGCCTCAAGCGAGTTCAAAGAAAAATTCATGACGCTCGTTTTCATGCGCTGTTTTCTGTTTCGCTCCCGGCATTTTTCCCCGGTCCTCGTGGCGGAACTATTCTGAGGCCAGACCAGGAGAACGAACGATGACACCGCCCGAACACAACATATGCATATATACGGCGCGAACGGAAGAGGTGGCCGCATGATCGGTTTGACGCTCGGCATACGTCCCCGAAACATGGGTGACATCGGTTTTTCCCTGACCGCGTTCTCGCCCTTGCGGGCCCGTCTGGCGGCCGGGCAGAATGCCACGATCTTCGTGAACGGCGACAGCACCGCCCATGCCGAAGCCGGACCATTTCAGCAATTTGCGATGATGCTCGGCGATCTGCACGATACGACTGTTGTGTTATACCGTTGGGCGGAATGGGAGACGAGCGCCGCCACCGGGCCAAAAACCTATGCGCCCCCGGTCACGCTGCGCGCCGGCAAAGGAGCGACGCTGACGCTCTATCTTGCGACGCTGCCCGGCGGCATGGCGGGTTACATGCTTGCGGAACAGCGCGCAGCGGCGCTGAAGATTCCCCGCCCCGATCTCTGCATCATGCATCATGGCCACAATATGCAGACCTTCGAAGCGCCCGGCGGCATTTTAAGCTCCGGACGGTCCACCCTGCTCGGACCGCTGGGAATGACCGAATGGCAATGGCCAAATGCTCCGCAACTC
Organism: Agrobacterium leguminum; assembly: GCF_015704895.1. Lineage (GTDB taxonomy): Bacteria > Pseudomonadota > Alphaproteobacteria > Rhizobiales > Rhizobiaceae > Agrobacterium > Agrobacterium leguminum. The sequence goes on from NZ_JADQWB010000019.1 coordinate 58,563, forward strand.
ATCACCACGCAGAATCCGTGGCGGGATGGGACGGGTTACGACAAGGTCTATCAGGCGATCCTCGACCTAGCCCGATCCCATCCGAACCTCACGCTGGTGGATACGCATGTCGCATTTCTGGCGAAGGGCAAGGACGCCGCCCTTTATCGGGACAATATTCACCCGAACGAGGCGGGCTCCCGGCTGATTGCCCGGACCCTGTTCGATTCCTATCTGGGATCGGCGCGCGATAACAACTTCCAGACACCTTGCTGGCCAAAGCTGCCTGCCGCCAATCTCATCGGCAATGGCGATTTCACCGATTGGACTGGTTCCGTTCCAATGGGCTCGGCTATGACTTCACCAGGTTCTGCCACCAAAACCAACGAAATCATCTTCTCCCAGTCCTTCGCAAGCAGCCTCGCCCTCTACCCAAATGGCAGCCAGATCGCCGGGCTTACTCGCTATTTCCGCAATGCGGAGGCCACAGCGATGATCGGCAAGACCATTTCCTTCGCCGTACTTTACAAAAACAACGAGAGGCAGCGTGTGCCCTACATCGCACTGGTTGCGAAAAGCGGTGGCGCAGTCCGGACAATCGTTTGCTCCGCCCTGCAATTCGGAGGTGCCAACATCGCCAGTAGTGGCGGCTGGATGTGGGCGATAGCCAACGGGATCGCCGTTGACCCCGATATCAACCCGGCGGGGTATACTTTCTTTCTGCGAATCCTTCCGGCATTCGGGACCAGCGCGCCCACCTCGAATGAACCAGTTCACATTCAGCGCATCATTGCCGTCGAAGGGGATTTACCGAGAGGCAATCTGATCTCGTGACGAAACGATAAAATATCTTGCGCGGCGACGTCATCGAGCCCACTAATGGTCACCATATTATATTGATTGCCACGCGGTACCGCTCTCCTGCGGAGAGTCGAAATCCGCTTACAAAAGATAGAGACCGCGGATGAAAAGACCAGCAAACCATGCGGCATCGCACCAGCCTGCTATACCGGGTTTTGTTTTGGCAATACCGCTCTACCCTTCAAGGACAATCAATATTCCCGGCATCTTTCTCGCGACATTCGTTTTCGCCATTGGTTTCTTCATTCAATGCAATGTGGCGACCAGCAATATCGGCCTGCGTTTCCTCAACATTACCGACATGCTGGTGCTGATGACGCTGCCCGCCATCGCGCTGCTTTACATTCGCTGCCTGACGCCCTCGATTATCCTGTTTTATCTTCTTCCGCTGACAGTGCTGTTTGTTCTCACGACGCTCTTTGCCGACGCGCGCGGCGATGGCGAGTTTTACACGACGGCGATGACCTATTTTTATGCGGTCTATTTTCTGTTCTTTGCCTATATGCTGTTCAAGGAAAACCTGCTCGAACTGTTCTGCTGGGGCATATTTGCGGGCTTCATAGCGGTGACGATCCTGCTTTTCCTGGACATTGTCATCCATGACCAGCTCGCCTCCCTCGGATTGTCCTTCATGTTCGATGAGGCGGGCGTGCTGGAGCTTGCGGCGAAAGGTGAGATAACCCCGCTACTTTTGCGCGTCGAAAAGGCAGGCGGCATCTGGCCCGTCGGCAACACGGCTGGACCGGCCTTCGCGCTGGCCGGAGCAGCGGCGGCCTATGTCGCCGAACGCCACCAACGCCCCGCGCTGTTTGCCGTGTTTCTGCTCGTATATCTTGCGAGCTTTACCCTTACGCTTAACCGCTCGGGGGTGTTTGCCGTCCTCGCCATCGGGCTCTATTTCTACGTCCGGAATTTTTCGATCAAAATGCTGCTCAGCACCTATTTCGGTTTTGCCTTGAGCGCCCTCGTCATCGCCGCCGTTTTGCCGCTCGGCGCTTTCGAGTTTGCGGAACAGGCCTTTTCGAAACGTTTTCTCGAGGACAGCAATAGCAGCAACAACTTGCATGAGCGGTGGGAGACGATCACCGGCGGTTTTCAGGTCATGTTCCAGCATCCTTTGGGCATAGGATTTACCGCGCGATACGAAGAACTTACGCAGATATCGAGGATCGGCACGCCACATAATGGTTTTATGGCCACCGCCTATGCTTCCGGATTGGGATTTTCCATCATGAGCGCCTTCGCGCTTTTTTATGCAATTTTCCGGAAACGCAAAATCGGCTTTTTCACCTATTCGGCAATCGGCGTCATTATCGGTTATCAATTTGAAGAGCTGAATTTCAACCCCGTCTTCATGGCCCATGTGGGACTTGCGCTTGCCTATGCCGCCATTGATCTGGACTTCAGACTTTTCCTGAAAAACACGATGATGCGGATGCTGGGCACGGCAGACAATGCGCGCAACCGGGAAGAAGAAAGCCTGATCGGAAACAGGCCGGGTCTAAGTCCACCTGTGTTCTGACCGAACGCTTCAGGCGACGTCGACGATCTCGATCTCCCTCCCGCCCAAACTGACGAGATCGCCGGCCGCTTTTCCCATCAGCACCCTTGCAACCGGGGAGACATAGGACATCGTTCCCGCAGCGGGATCGGCCTCATCTTCGCCGACGATCCGGAACCGTTGCGTTCGCCCGTCATCGCGGCTGAATGTCACCAGGCTGCCGAAGGCGACGACGCCATCCGCTGGCGGATCAGGCATCAATTGCGCGGTGCGAACCCGCTCGGAGAAATATCGCAGATCGCGTAGCGGGCTGGCGGAAATGCGCCGTCTTTCATTTATGTCTTCAATGGCATTGGCCGCCTCGCAGGCTTCGCGCGCCAGACGCAACTGCTCTTCCAGCGCCTTCAGCCCGGACTGCGTTACCAGATTGGGATGAGGCGAGATTACCCGATCCGGCAGAACGGTTTCGGCTGCGGTTTCCGCACTGTCTTCCTTGGTGAAGGCTACGCTCAATCCTGACACTCCATTCCCGATATGCCCCGCGACATATCTGCGATCCGCCCCAATCCTGCCATCGCCCGCAGGGGCACCGCAAGACCGCGCCGCGCCGGTTCAAAAACGGACATGTAACAGGCGGAAGCGGGTCATGACAACGCGCCCGTTCAACAGCTGAATGCAACCGCAACGGAACATACCCCTCATATTTCGGCCTAACAGGAGGCTTTTTGCCCTGTTAGGGTGTGCAGCAGGAGGAGTGAGACACCAACGCTAACGGACAGGAGACGGTTCATGGCCCGGACAGTAGTGAATGCGCTTGGAGACACACTCTATTACAGCGGCAGTTCCACGGGATTTTTCTCCGCCACGGGTTCCGGCCCGCTGCTCACCGGCACCGCAGGCAATGATTCCATGTGGGGCGACAGTTCCGTCAACGTGACCATGGCGGGCGGCACGGGCGACGATATTTATTATCTCTATTCGAGCATCAATCGCGCCGCCGAAAATGCCGGGGAAGGTATCGACACCATCGATACTTGGATGAGTTACACCCTGCCCGACAATTTCGAGAATCTCAGGGTAACGGGCGATGGGCGTTATGCCTTCGGCAATTCGGCCGACAATATCATCACCGGCGGGTCGGGCAGCCAGACGATCGATGGCGGGGCTGGCAACGACGTGCTGATCGGTGGCGGCGGGGCCGACACCTTTGTTTTCACCAGCGGCAACGGCACCGATCTCATCACGGATTTCAGCGCCAATGACACGATCCGGCTGAATGGTTACGGCATCACATCTTTCGATCAGCTTGTCGGCAGCGCCACGCAGCAAGGCAGCGACCTGTGGCTCAATTTTTCGAATGGTGAGGCCATCGTTCTTGCTGGAACGACCATAGACGACCTTCAGGCCGACCAGTTCGAACTCAGCCTCGACCGATCGTCCCTCACCCAGACCTTTGCCGATGAATTCGATACGCTGTCGCTGCGCAGCGGCGATCAGGGCACCTGGGACGCCAAATATTGGTGGGCGCCGGAAAAGGGAAGCTCGCTGACGACGAACGGCGAAGCGCAATGGTATATCAACCCCGCCTATGCCGGCACATCGGAGGTCAACCCTTTCAGCGTCGAAAACGGCGTCCTGACCATTACCGCCGAGGAGACCCCGCAGTCGATTGCCGACGAGGTCGAGGGTTATGATTATACCTCGGGGATGCTGAACACCTATTCCTCCTTCAGCCAGACCTATGGCTATTTCGAAATCCGCGCCGATATGCCGACCGACCGGGGCGCCTGGCCTGCCTTCTGGCTCCTGCCCGAAGACGGCTCCTGGCCGCCTGAACTCGATGTCATCGAAATGCGCGGTCAAAACCCCAATACGCTCATCATGTCCGCCCATTCCAACGCCACCGGTGAACAGACCTCAGTCATCAACAATGTCAGCGTGCCGAGCACCGAAGGATTCCACACTTACGGCCTGTTGTGGGATGCCGAGCATATAACCTGGTATTTCGACGATGTCGCCGTGGCGCAGACGGATACGCCCGATGATATGCATGACCCCATGTATATGGTCGTCAACCTTGCCGTCGGCGGCACGGCGGGAACGCCATCGGACGCTGATTTCAGCGATGGCTCGCAGATGATGATCGATTATATCAGGGCCTATTCGCTCTCCGACTGGGCCGCATGAATTAAAACACCGGCAGTCGCATCGGGACTGCCGGTGTTTCAAACATCAGCCTCTCGGCTTACGCCTCGTTCAGGCCAATCACTCGGCCGCGAGCTGGGTGCGGGCGCTATTTAGCGAGATCAGGTGCCGCGCCGTTTCGAGGCTTGCCGGCTGCTCGGCGCGATAACGACGGCCGATTTCCATCATCAGCACGGTATCGGGCAGGAAGGAAAGTTCCGAGAAGATGTCCTGCCAGTCGATATCGCCCCAGCCGAGCGGCATGTGCAGATCGCCGATGCCGAGTGCTGTGTTTTCCTGCGGGAAATAGGGCTGATAGAAGCCCTGCGGGCGGCCGAAGGAATCGTGCACATGCAGATGGCCGGCAACCGGCGCCATGGCGCGAAGTTCATCGCGGAAATCGAGGCCACGATAGGTGGATTCGAGATAGGCATGGCTGAAGTCGATCAGCGCAACGAGATTTTCGTGACCGACAGCCTTCACGGTCGCTGCCACCTCGGCCGGTGTCTGGCGATATTGGCCGGGTTCGGTGGAGAAGATATTCTCAAGGGCGATGCGCACGCCATAGGGCCGGCAGAATTCCGCCAGTTCAAAAAGCGCTTCCCGCTCGCGGCTGTCGGCATCGGCCCGTTCGGCGATCTGGTCGGCACGCAGCGCGCCGCTATGCTGGACGAGAATGCCCGCGCCGATACGCTCGCATAGAACGGCAAGCGCCTTGGCCGCATCGATCTGGTAACGGCATGTCACCGGATCCATGAAATTCGAAGAGACGAGACCGTGCACGGTGTAGCGGAAATCGAACTGCTTTGCGAGCGACACGAAACGGTCGGCGCGCTCTTCGATAATCCGGCCGCCGGCGATCATGTCGAGGCTTGTTGCGGCGATTTCCACGGTATCGCAGCCAATTTCGGCAAGCGCGCGCAGATCGTTTTCGAGGGTGGCCAGTTCGCCATCGTCCGAGCCGGCGTTGAAGCCGGTACCTATAAGATTGCTCACTTCGTCATCTCCAGGGCTAGAAAGGTCATGGGAGTTCGGACGCCGCACATGCGACGCCACTTCAAACAGGTCCGGGCGGTCGATATCGACGTCGTCTATCCCGGGCGATGCGATGCCGTAAGAAAGTCCGAGGTCGCCGCCGTGTCGGTAAAAAGCGACCGGGACATGGTGATCCGTTTCCGTTGAAACCGATCACTCAATTAAGTTTCTTCATTTACAGCTTTATGACATTTCCGCAGGCAACCAGCAGGAAGAGCGGGCCTTCGCGGCTGGACAGGCAGCGGCATGAAGAAGTGCGTGGGAGGCCGTCGGAATGTCAGGTTGCGGACGCTCGGGTCCGCTCAAATGGCGAAATGGCCGCAAATTGCGGCGATGGGTCTGCGCGCCAGAACGTTGAAACCGGATGTCTTCCGGCGGGAGGTGCTAACCGAGATTGTGCACCATGAAATAAATCAGCCAGCAATGCGCGATGGCCAATATCGCCCAGGCCCATTTTGCGGCCCTGATATCGGCATCGACAACCCTGTTTCGGATTTCGGTCCTGCCCGGCGCCTCTTTTCCGGCTCGATCATCGCCGACGGCGGATGCGGGCAATGTCTGGGAAACGGGCTCGCTGACAACGTAGAGCCTGTCGCTGCGCAGAAGCGGGCGCGGCTCATCCTCGACGCTCTCCGCATCGGAAAGCGTATCGTCGCCGGAAACGCAATTCACCGCCACAAGCTGCGATGACATCCCCCTGTTACGCACTTTACCTCTATTGGGCATCATAATGTTCCACACAATAAAAATAAAAATATTCCCGGGTGACTTCCGATAAAGCCGCGCTTTACCGGACATGCCGCAATACGCGCATCCATGCCTTCCGCCCGTTGACCCAAAGAGCGCCCCCCGCGGTCAGGCCACCGGGACTCCCGGCAAACCACGCCTGCCCGCATAGGGTTTTGCCTCCCGCTGGATCAGGAAGACGGATTTTTCCACCGGCAGCGGCTCAATCGTCCGGTAACGCTGAAACCGCCTGGAATATTCGAACCGGATGAGCCTGTCGTCGAACTTGCCCGCCAGAACGCGATAGCCGTTGACGAATTCATTCAGGATTTCCAGTTCTTCTCCCCACACCCAGCCGCCGTAGGACGTCCCCTCATTCGAACGCAGCACGATCTCGAAAAAGTGCCCGCCCGCCACCAGCGGCATGCGAAAGAGAATATCGAGATTATCCTCGTCCTCATCGTCGCCCTTTTCCGCCGACAGCCTGGCATGCGCGACCTTCGCATGGACCAGCGCCGAGACCGGATAGAACGGACGGCCCTTGAACCACATGAATTCACTGACCGCATATCCGACATCGTCGGCACGCTGGTAAGGCTCGATACGCGGCTCGAAGGCCATGTAGCTTCCGTTAAACGCTATCACTGTCGAAAATTCCCGATGCCTGCCCGTCGCATGTCCGCTGTTTTCCACCCGTCATTCATGCTTCTGTCTGCGACAATAGGCAGGCCGCGTCACACCAGCGTCAAATGGAACGCTATGATGACTTTCAATTTCCCGGACACGTTGTTAGATGATGGTTCATGAGGGGACGAAAGTGGCTGGGAACGCTGAACTGATACCGATCCGGCTTTTTGGCACCCCGCGCTGTGATGCGGTGCGGGAGGCATTTTTTCCGTCCAAGGGCTTCGCCCTTACCGCCGCCCTCATCCTTGCGCCGAACCAGTCCCTTTCCCGCCAGCATGCCGCATCGCTTTTATGGGAAAATGTCGAGCAGAAAAGGGCTCTCGGCAATTTGCGGCAGCTCATTCTCCGCCTGCAGAAACTGCCCAATGAGGACGATGCCATCCTTCTGACCGAAGGAAACGACCTGAAGGCCGGCAAGCTGGCGCAGCGCACTGACCTTGCCATCTTCCTTGCCGGCGCAAGGGCGGAAGACCCGATGCGGCGGCTCAATGCGCTGCTCGAATTCGGCGGCGAGTTGCTGGAGGGGCTGGAGGCCGGGCAGGACCATCTTTATCTCTGGCTGCTTTCGGAGCGCCGCCGTCTCAGGGACCTGTTCTTTTCGAGCTACACCCAGCTTCTGGAGGAATTGACCCGCTTCGGTCGCGCCAGCTCGAACGACATCGCCAGACTTGCCGAATGCGCCTGCAAGATCGAACCGGAGCGCGAAGAAACCTACCGCGCCGCCATGGCGGCCTATGCGCGGATCGGAAATATCAGCGCCTGCGAGGGCATGTACCAGCTTCTGATGGAGCAGCTTCGTCAGGAGGGTCGTTCGCCGGAAGCGGAAACCGTGGCGCTGAGGCGGAGAATACAAAGTCTGGCCGCCACGATAACGGCCCCCGCCGAGCCGGAAGAAGGCAGTCGCCGAAAATCAATGGCAAAACCGCGTGTCGCATTCGTCCGCCCGGCACGGGTCGACGGGCAGCCGGTCTCGCCGGTCATGCATGCCTTCGTTGAGGATGTCGCCAACAGCCTTGTCCGATACCGAACCTTCACCGTCCTTTCGCCGCACAGCACCTTTGCGCTGGCGCATGACCGGGCCGATGACGGCTACGCCATGCTGCGGGCGGATTACCGCATCATTTCGACCGTGTTCGACGAAACCCGCATGTCGGTTGCGCTGATCGAGGATGCGAGCGGTGAAATCGTCTGGTCACTGGAAGCGGTCCTGACCGAACGGCATATTCACGCCGCCTTCCGGCTGCTCTCCAAACAGGTGGCGGCGGCGCTTGCCCGCGAAATCGAACGGCTTCAGGTGGAGCCCGACCGCAACCATAGCGGCGAGGCCTACCGGCAATTGCTGGAAGGCCAGCAGCTTCTGCGCGGCAAATGCGATCTGCCGCTTCTCAGAAGAGCCCGTTCGATGTTCCGCAAGGCCGTCGATCTCGACCACAGCATGGCGGTTGCCCGCGCCCGCGTTGCACAGAGCCTGCAACTGGAATGGCTGATGCTGGGCGGCAACGACCCCCATCTCCTGCACCGCGCCAAGGCGGAGGCCGATTCTTCCGTCGAGATCGACCCCGCCCTCGGGGTGGGCCACTGGATGTGCGCGGTGGTGGCGCTCTACCAGCGGGACTTCGACATCTCCGCCGAAAAATTCTTCGAGGCGGAGGCGCTGGCGCCCAATTCGGCCGACCTCCTGCTCCAGCATGCCGATGCGCTCGCTCATTTCGGCGATGCGGAAATCGCCTGGGAGAAGTTTCAGCAGGCCATCGACCTCAATCCGCTGGCGCCCGACATCTACTGGTGGGCCGGCGCCAGCATCGCTTTCAAGCGCGAGGATTACGGCACGGCGGTGGAACTGTGCGGGCGGATGGAAAATGACGAGCCTGCGCTACGCGTCCTCACCGCAAGCCACGCGCTGCATGGCGATCTGGCCTCCGCTCGGGAATCCGGCAACAGGCTTCAGGAAAACTATCCGGGTATGACGGCGAGGGAGATCAGCAGCCTGTCTCCAGACCGAGACCCGATAGCGAATGAAAAATTCTATCACGCACTTCGATTAGCTGGGATCAAATAGGAGATACTATGTCCTCGCATTTCTTCATTGTCGGAAAAAAGGGTTTCGGCGTTCTCTTCATTCGCACGGCGCCGCTCAGGGTTGCGTCCGTGTCGCATGAGACGATTGCCGCCTATGAAGCCAGCCATCCCGGCGTGGATGGCTATGCCCGCGTGGCAGCCGCCGCAAAGTCCATGCTCGTTCGCCAGAACGGCCAGCCGGAAGCGGAACTGGACCAGGTTCAGATTCAGGGCATCGAAGCCCTCGTCTCCGGCGGTGCCGTGGTTTCCGAAGCCGATTTCGCCTTCATCGGCGAAGTGAACGACGCCGGCTGGGATTTCAACCGCATGGTACAGGCGCCGATCGAAGCGGCCCTGAAGGCTGTCGGCCCGGCCGGCTCCGTCACCGGCGAGCTGTTCGACGCCATCCTTGCCGACGACAGCAACACGGCGCCCTGATCGCGGTCTCGCAGCCTTGACCGGCGCCGATGCTCCCATATCAGCGACAGCGGCTTCAAGGCATGTCGACGCTTCGTTCTTCGATCCCGGACTGCTTCGGCGGTTCGGGATTACCCGTGTTGGCGACGTGACCGGCCTCGATATTATCGGCATTCCCGTCTGGTTCGCGGCCCGGCCCAATTCGCGCGGGCTGTCGGTCTCGCAGGGCAAGGGGCTTGTCACGGAACAGGCCCGGCTATCGGCGATCATGGAGGCGATCGAAGGCGCGGTTGCCGAAGAAACCCGCAAACATATCGCCGCCTTCAGCTCCGTTCAGGAGATGCGGGACAAAGGGGTTCCTCTCATTCCCTTCGAAACCGTTGGCAGGGTCGATCCGGACGCGCTCGATCCGCGAAAAGAACGCGCCTGGGTGAAGGGCACATCCATTCGCCGGCAGGGGGAGGTTTTTGCACCTTACGAACTTGTCGGCATGGATTTCCGGGTGGATTTCCCATGGGACCGGCAGGCCTTTCGCATGAGTTCCCAAGGGCTCGCGGCGGGGTTCGACCATGACCATGCGGTCCTCCATGCCCTGCTCGAACTCATTGAAAACGATGCCTGCTTTCTCGTCGACACTTTCGAGACGCGCGCCATCGCACCGCGACCGATCCTCATTCCGGCGGGCGTCGATCCTTCCTTCGACGGTCTTGTTCAGCACCTTTCGGATATCGGCCTGCCGCCGTCCTTCTTCGACATGACGAATGGGCTTGGCGTGCCGGTGGCGATGGCGAGCCTGCCCCGGTCGCTTCAGGCACAGGACGGGCCAGCCACCCGCAGCGCCGCGGGCGCCGCCTGCCGGCCTGATATCCATGGCGCTGCCATTGCAGCCTTGCTGGAGGCGATCCAGTCGCGATTGACCGATATCAGCGGCGCGAGGGACGATCTTTCTCCTCTCCGCTACCAGCGGGATATGGTTGCGGCCGGGTCTTCGGCCGCCGGCGTGCAGCCGATGGAAAGGGTGCCAGCCAATCTCGATTTTATACATGACGCCGCGTCTTCGCCGCCATGGCGTCAGCTTGCGACACACCTGTTCGCCGGCGGCATCGAGGATATCTATGTCTTTCCGCTGGAAACGGAGGTATCCGGCCTGCATGTCGTGCGGGTTCTGGCAAGCGGCCTTGCTCCGGCCGGCGGCGGCCTGCAACACATCTCGCAGCGCACTCTCGATCACCTGCTGACCGTCGGGGGCCTCGGATGAAACCGGTGGTTTTTGCAGGCCCGTCCATCCACGGCATCGCAGCCGAGCATATATCCGGTCTCGATCTTCGCGGTCCGGCCGCCTACGGCGATATTTTCGATGCGGTTCGGCAAGGCGTCGGAACAATCGGGCTGATCGACGGGCTTTACGGCGATTGCGCCGCCGTCTGGCACAAGGAGATCCTGTTTGCACTGGCGAGCGGCGTCACCGTTTTCGGCGCCGCCAGCATGGGGGCGCTCAGGGCGGCGGAATGCGCACCCTTCGGCATGATCGGCATCGGCGAGATTTTCGAGGCCTATCGGGATGGGCGGCGTTTTTCCGATGCCGATGTGGCAGTGAGCCATGCACCCAGCGCGCTCGATTACCGCCCGCTGACAGTCGCGCTGGTCGATGCCGAGGCGACGCTTGCCGTCTGCCGCGATACGGTCGCAGAGGAATATGACGCGCTCACGCACGCAGCCAACAATCTGCATTTTACCCGCAGGACATGGCGCGCCATCGCCGCGGAAGCGGGCCTCGGCTCCCAGACGGCGAATCTGCTCGCGGCGAATGCGGTTTCCGTCAAAAGAAACGATGCGGCCAGGCTTCTGGCAACGCTCACGGGCGAAATGTTGCCATCCCCACCGCCGCCATCATGGAAGCTTCAGAATACGATGTTTTTCCAGCAATTGGCGGCAAGGCGGGCGGCAGGGGACAAAAGGTCTTGAGCACCATCCGGCTCCTGCCTCTGATGCCCGATTGCGGCGGGCAGATCCGCACGATTGCGCTCGCACTACCCGCCTCTTTTTTTGCGGAAAACAGGGCCGCTGACACTGTTTTACCGCTCGTTCCAATCGGAAATCTGCTCTCGGCCCTGCCTGCAGATATCACCGCCGTTATCGTGACCGATCGAGCCAGTCTCGGGTCAGCACGCGTCTGGCTTAGCAGCCTGCCAGCCTCTTGCAGCACCGAGCTGATACCCCTTGCCGGAAACGACAGCATTTCGCATCCATGGATACAGGACATGTTCCATGTGCGTGCGGTTGATGCTGCGGCGGAATTCGTCCTGGTGGCGGAGAAGGCCATCGGCGTCAGCCTGGCCGAATATCTGGGAGCGGCAACCACGCATTCGGATGTCGCCTTGGCAGGGGGCAACCAGCTTGTCGGCCCGGATTTTCGACTGGTGGGCCATTCCAGCCTGCAGGATGACAGGGGGATCGGAAGGAATGCGGCCATCCCTTCGCAGCGGTGGCGAAAAATTCAGGCTCTGGACGGCAGAAACATCTTCAGTTTCGGATATCGGCCGGAAGATCTCGGCAAAATCCCGGTCTCCTCCGATTTTTCCGCGATGGAAACTTGCGGAGCGGAGATTGCCGGCGAAAAAATGCACCAATGCGGCTTCCACGTTGACCAGTTCGTTTCCGTCACCGGTCTGAGAAGCGGCGGCCGGCCGCTATTGCTCGTTGCCGACCCTGTCGCGCATGGCGGATGCAATGCCCGCGCCGCAACCGAGCTGAAAAGAAAACTGGACGCCTCGGTACTTTGGCTCGCCCGGCAGGGCTTTGCGATCGAACGAAATCCCATCCCGCTTTCGCCGGCCATCGACACCAACAAATGCCTGCCCAGACTTTACAACAATGTCCTTCTTGAAAATGTCATACGTTCCGGTCAGAAACGGCCATTCGTCTGGATTCCGCATTTCGGCGATACCGAGTCGCTTGAGGAATTCGATGCAATGAACCGAGAAATTTGGGACAGAATCGGCTTTCAGACCATCCGCGTGGCCGGATGGAGCCATCTTTCCAGCCGCAACGGTGCGTTGCGTTGTGCAACAAAAATAATAAATCGCGGCCCGGACACGCGATTATGAACGAAAAATCGTGCAATTTCGTCAATAAAGCGTCATAATACCCGTGGAAATTGTGTTGAATGTATACCTTCAACAATATTAATTGATAATCATCGGATTTAAGAACCTCAACCGGAGGAATTTGTAATGCACGCCAAACTACCCAGCCCGATCGACGTCCATGTCGGCGCACAAATCAGAATGCGCCGCAAGTCGCTCGGCATGAGCCAGAGTGCGCTGGCCGGGCGATTGGGCATCACCTTCCAGCAGGTCCAGAAGTATGAAAAGGGCGCCAATCGTGTCGGCGCGTCCCGTCTGCAGGCCATTGCGTCGATTCTCGGCGTTGAGGTCAGCTCCCTGTTCGCCAATGCCACGCCCGATGGCGACCCGGCCAATCCGGCCCTTGGCACGATCAATGCCATGCAGACCTTCGTGGCCTCGAATGAAGGCTTTTCGCTCAACCAGGCCTTTTCGCGCATCAAGAGCGCCGCCGTGCGCAGAAGCATCGTCGCTCTCGTGACATCGCTCGCCGCCACTGAAGCGGCGGAAAACGTCGCCGCGCCGGCGGACAAAAACGACGATTGACGCAGGTGTGACGCTCGCGTGACGCTCGATGTGGTCGAAAATGAACAACGCAACATTATCGCGTTTTCATACTGTCGACTGTCGAGAGGGAATCATGGCGGCGTCTACCACAGCTATACTTGAACAGGACAATGCAGACGAGATTCTGGCGCTCGGGCGGATGGTTTCCTATCTTTGCCAGCGCTCGAAATCTCTGGAACTGGGCATGTCGACCTATTTCCTGGAGATGGCATTGTTGTCGCTGGCTCAGGACATCAATCAGCAGGGTCTGCCGCCGGTAAGCGCAGAGCTGAATGTCGGCGCCTTCGCTCAGGCCGACCTGCATTGAACGCTTTCGCAACGGCGTAAATCCGCCGGGATTGAGCGTTTCCACACCGATCTCCAGTCGTAGGCCCGGAAACGTTCATCTGCCTGTCCGGCTGGCTCCATCCTCCCGGAGAGGCTTTCATATGCCCTCCCCCACATTTTCCCGGCGGAAGCCGTGATGGAGGCCCGGTTCTCGCCGGGCCTCCATTCATATCAGAGCACCGCGCGGCGAAGCTCGGCAGCGGCGGCGACCATGTTGACCAGGGCCGGCCTGACCTCTTCCCATTTACGCGTCTTCAGGCCGCAATCCGGATTGATCCAGAGCTGCCGGTCGTCAAGCCGCTCTCGCGCCAGCGCCAGAAGATCGACCATTTCTCCAACCGCCGGCACACGCGGCGAATGGATGTCGTAGACACCGGGACCGATCTGGTTCGGGTATTTGTAGGTCCGAAACGCATCCAGCAATTCCATCTTCGAACGCGAGGTCTCGATGGAGATCACGTCGGCGTCCATGGCAGCAATGGCATCGATGATCTGGTTGAATTCGGAATAGCACATATGGGTGTGAACCTGTGTGCGGTCGCCCACGCCGCTGGAGCAAATGCGGAAGCATTCCACCGCCCAGCCGAGATAATCCTGCCAGTCCCGGTGCCGAAGCGGCAGTCCTTCACGAAGAGCTGCCTCATCGATCTGGATCATCTGCGCACCGGCCGCTTCGAGATCATTGACCTCATCGCGGATGGCGATCGCGATCTGGCGGCATGTCAGGCTTCTGGCGATATCGTCGCGGACGAAGGACCAGTTGAGGATCGTCACCGGCCCGGTCAGCATGCCCTTGACGGGTTTGTCGGTGAGCGACTGCGAATATTCCCACCAGCGAACCGTCATCGCTTTCGGACGCGACACGTCGCCGAAAATAATGGGTGGACGCACATAACGCGAGCCGTAACTCTGCACCCATGCATGCTGGGTGAAAGCGAAACCGGAAAGCTGTTCGCCGAAATATTGCACCATGTCATTGCGCTCGAACTCGCCATGCACGAGAACGTCGAGACCGATTTCCTCCTGCCAGCGAATGGTCATTTCGGTTTCCTTCTGCAGGAATTTTTCATATTGCGCATCCGTCAGCGCGCCCTTGGAATGCGCCGATCTGGCCTTGCGCACCTCCGGCGTCTGCGGGAAGGAGCCGATGGTCGTCGTCGGGAAAAGCGGCAGCGCAATGGCCTGCGATTGCACTTTCTGCCGCTCGGCAAACGGGCTCACCCGCTTCCTGTCGGCCTCGCCAATCGTCGCGATACGCTTCTGCACGGCGGCGTCCGTCACCTTCGGCGAGGATGCACGCGCGGCAACGGCCTTGGAGGCAGCCTCCAGTTCCGTCGCGACAGCAGCCTTGCCCTTACCGAGAGCCCTGCCAAGCGTGGCAAGTTCGCCGAGCTTCTGGGTGGCGAAGGAAAGCCAGCTTTTCAGATCGGCATCGAGGCCGGTTTCCAGTTCGAGATCGACCGGGACATGCAGCAGCGAGCAGGACGGCGCGATCTGAAACGCCGCCGCACCGCGTGCCGCGATCACCGGTTCCAATCGGGTAATAATTGCGGCGAGATCAGCGCGCCAGATGTTGCGGCCGTCTATAACACCCAGCGACAGGACGCGATTTTCCGGCAAAGCCTTCAACGCCGTCTCCAGCGCATCGGGTGCTCGCACCAGATCGACATGAAGGCCCGCGACCGGCAGCGATGCGACGGCTTCGAGATTGTCCTCAAGCCCACCGAAATAGGTGGCGAGCAGGATTTTCAGATCCGGCGCGGCCTTCGACAAAGCCCGATAGGCCACGGCCAGCGCGTGCCGCTCCCCCTCGGAAAGATCGAGCACGGCGACCGGCTCGTCGATCTGCACCCAGTCGGCACCGACCGCGCGCAGGCGACGCAGCAGCTCTTCATAGACGGGCAGCAACCTTGCCAGCAGATCGAGAGGCTTGAAGGCTGCCTCGCGCGCCTTGGCAAGCTTCAGGAACGTGACCGGGCCGAGAATGACCGGACGCGTATGGATGCCGAGCGCCTTCGCCTCAAGGAAGTGGTCGACCGGCTTTTGCGAGGTGAGCACGAAATGCTGATCCTCTGAAACCTCCGGCACCATATAGTGATAGTTGGTGTCGAACCATTTGGTCATTTCCAGCGCGGGAACGCCCTGACCATGATGCGAATGTCCTTCATGCCCATGGCCGCAGCCTGCATGCCCTTCGCTCTGGCTGCCGCGCGCCATGGCGAAATAGTTGGAGAGGGAAACATCCCCACCCGCCCATCCATAAAGGGATGGAATGGCGCCCACCATCACGGCCGTATCGAGAACGTGATCGTAAAGGGAGAAATCGTTGGACGGGATATGGGTAATCCCCTTCTCACGCTGAAGCGCCCAGTTTTCGGCGCGCAGCCTAGCTGCGGTTTCGAGCAGTTCCGTCTCGGAAATCTTGCCGGACCAGAAGCCTTCAAGCGCGAACTTCAGTTCGCGATGGCGTCCGATCCTCGGAAAACCGAGCGATGCGACTGGAATGGTCTTGTCTGGCATTGTCATACCCCATTTGGTTGTGGGGGCATGGGTAAAGCGGACGCGTGCAGGCCCGGCCTGTGCCGGACCATAGCAGCAACCACCGGGACACCCCGCCCGTGGACGTTATTTTGTCCTGGCAGGTCTCCTGGCTTACGGGTCGTCGCCTTTGTCCGTCTTCCCGGGGTTTACCCCAGTGACGTGTTGGACAAAGGCTCGCCGCTTACAGTTGCGGGGGCAGCTCCGGTCTTGCCGATCGTCGGCGCACCGGATTCCCTCTTAGCTCCGGGATCGAACAAACAAGCCCGGAGAACCATGACACCCGCATTTCTCACCACGGGTGCCACGATGTCAATAGACATAAAGAAATCTTTATATCTTTATTTCACTGAGTTCAGAGCGCGACCGCACCCGGCCCCGGCACCGCACCGGTCGGCACCTTGCCCAGAATGATCATGCCAAGCACCTCGTCCTTGGTGACATCCTGCGTGCGGGCATGGCCCACCACCTTGCCGTTCTTCATCACGAAGACCCGGTCGGCCAGATCGAAGACATCGTGAATATCGTGGCTGATGAGGAAGATGCCGATGCCCTGCCGTTTCAGCTCCTTGACGAGATCGCCCACCTGCGCCGTTTCCTGCGGCCCGAGTGCGGCCGTCGGCTCGTCCATGATGAGGATGCGGGCATCGAACAGAATGGCGCGGGCGATGGCGACGGATTGCCGCTGGCCGCCCGAAAGCGCCTTCACCGGTTCCTTGAACCGCCGGAAATTGGGGTTGAGACGCCCCATCACCTCGCGGGCCGAGGCTTCCATGGCGACATCGTCAAGCGTGCCCCATTTCGTCTTCAGCTCGCGGCCGAGATAAAGATTGGCGGCCGCATCGACATTGTCGGCCACGGCCAGCGTCTGGTAGATGGTCTCGATACCGTATTTCTTGGCATCGCGGGGATTGCGGATATCCGCATCCTCGCCATTGATGAGGATATCGCCGCCATCGCGCCGATAGGCGCCGGAGAGGATTTTGATAAGGGTCGATTTGCCCGCGCCGTTGTGGCCGAGAAGGGCGACCACCTCACCGGGGAAAAGATCGACAGAGGCGTTTTCCACCGCATGGATACCGCCGAAGGAAATGGAAATATTGCGCATTTCCACGAGGGGCGTGACTTGGTCCGTCATAGGAGTTCTCCTCGGTTCTTACTTGGCGCGGGCGCGGTAGATGGTGTCGAGCCAGACGGCGACGACCAGAACCACACCGACGACGATGCGCTGGAAGGGCGTATCGATGCCCACCAGCACCATGCCGGATTGCAGCGACTGCATGACGAGCGCGCCGAGCATCGCGCCCGCTATGGTTCCGACACCGCCGGCAAGCGAGGTGCCGCCGATGACGGCCGCCGCGATGGTGTAAAGCTCGTCCAGCTCGCCCTGGGCATTGGTCGCCGCATTGAGGCGGGCGGTGGAGATGGCTGCGGCGATGGCGCACAGAACGCCCATCAGCGTGAAGATCTTCACCGTCACCCAGCGGGTCTTGATGCCGGCGAGTTCGGCTGCTTCCGGATTGCCGCCGATGGCGAAGACATAACGTCCGAAGCGCAGCCGTGTGGCGATGAAGGTCATGACCGCACCCACGGCAAGCGCCATCAGCACCGGAATGGCGATACCGTGCGAAATGAACAGACCGCCTTCAGGCCAGGCGATGCCATTGGCATCGGCATAGTTGCGGGCGATGTTGACCGGCCATGGATAGCTGTTGACCACCGCCACGAAACCGATGACGACAAGGCAGCCGAGCGCGGCCAGAAAATATTCCGCCCAGACGGGCCGCAACGGAAAGCCGAAACGGCGGCGCTGATGGCGGGAATTCAGGATGGCCGCAATGATGGCGACGCAGGCGATGACGGCGGCGATCCAGCTCCATGTCGCACCAATCGAACCGCTGGTGCCGCCGCCCATCAGGCGGAAGGTCGAATCCATCGGCGCCACGGTGCGGCCGCTGGTGATGAACCACGTGCCGCCGCGCCAGACCAGCAGACCGCCGAGCGTGACGATGAAGGACGGCACGTTGAGGAAGGCGATGATGGAGCCCTGCAGCATGCCGATGGCGCCGCCGACGAGAATACCGACCATAAGCGTGACGATCCATGTGGCCCAATGTTCGAAGCCGAGGATCTGCGGCAGGATTTCCGCCTGCATGACACCCATGATCATGCCGGAAAAACCGAGGATCGACCCGACCGAAAGGTCGATGTTGCGGGTGACGATGACGAGCACCATGCCGGTCGCCATGACGGCCACGGACGCGGTCTGCACGGAGAGGTTCCAGAGGTTTCGCGGCGTCAGGAACAGCCCGCCGGACAGGATATGAAATCCGATCCAGATCAGAAGAAGCGCACCGACCATGCCGAGCAGCCTGGTATCCAGCTCGGTGGCGTTGATGAAGCGCGTTATCGAGCCTGTTTTTTCCGTCTTTTGCGACGTTGTGGAATTGGATTGGGTCATATCGGCCATGAACTGCCGGTGCTCCTTACATCTTAGAGCGTTTTCGCTTTTCCCTGAATCGCGAAAACGCTCCAACGCTTTGTTCTGGCGCATTTCCGGACGGAAAACCGGGCTCCACTTTTCCTGGAAATGCTCTAACTCTTTGTTTTTACGCATTTCCGAACGGAAAACCGGGGCCCACTTTTCCTGGAAATGCTCTAAAGGCGCCGCGCCATGAACCATGGCGCAGCGCCCGAACCGGGACCTACTCGATCAATCGCAGGCTTTGACGGTTCCGGCCTTCACACCCTGGCAGGCCGTTTCCTTCTTGATCCAGCCGGCATCGATGACGACGTTCAGATTGTCCTTGGTGATGGCGATCGGCTTCAGGAAGACCGACTGCATCGTGACCTTCTTCGGGCCGCCATCAAAGGCCGTGACGCCCTTGATCTCCGTCATCTTCTTGCCGCCGGCCAGTTCCAGCGCGATGCCTGCCGCTTCCTTGCCGAGTTCACGGCTGTCCTTCCAGACCGACACCGTCTGCGTGCCGAGCGCGACGCGGTTCAGCGCGGCGAAATCGGCATCCTGACCGGAAACGGGAACCGAACCGGCCATGCCCTGCGCGGCGAGAGCGGCGATTGCACCGCCGGCCGTGCCGTCATTCGAGGCGACGACCGCATCGACCTTGTTGTTATTCTTGGTCAGGAACTGTTCCATGTTCTTCTGGGCATTTTCCGGCTTCCAGCCATCGGTATAGGCTTCGCCGACATTCTTGATCTTGCCGCCGTCAATGGCCGCCTTCAGCACTTCCTGCTGACCGGCGAACAGGAAGTCCGCATTCGGGTCGGAAGAAGAGCCCTTGATGAAGACGTAATTGCCTTCGGGCTTCACCTTGAAGACTTCGGCAGCCTGCAGACGGCCGACTTCCTTGTTATCGAAGGTGATGTAGAAGGCGTTCTGGTTTTCGATCAGGCGGTCGTAACCCACGACCGGAATGCCCTCGGCAACGGCCTTTTCAACGGCCGGGCCAATCGCGTCGCTGTCCTGCGCCAGAATGATCAGCGCGTTGGCGCCCTGCGAGATCAGCGATTCCACGTCGGTCAGCTGCTTTGCGGCGGATGATTGCGCGTCGGCGGAGATGTATTTCGCGCCGGCCTTGTCGAGCGCCGCCTTGATGGCTGCCTCATCCGTTTTCCAGCGTTCTTCCTGGAAATTCGACCAGGAAACGCCAACGACGAGATCGGCCGCGATAGCCGCGGTATGCAGGGAAACGAGTACGGCTGTACCCGCCAAAAGCTTGGCAAAAGAATTCATGATGTCCTCCCGGTAAGGGCGAAGCCCCACACCTCCATGCAGGAAAAACGCCCGGAAAAAGCTGCCGGTCTCTGTGGTTTCACAATTTTCTCGACAGTCGAGAAAATTAATGTCAGAGATTCCCCATGCTGTCAACAACGGCTGCGGGCAGCATCCGGGTGCCTTGATCTTCGCTCTGGCATGCGCCATCAGAGTGGATCAGCACGACAGGAAAAAGGCCGTTCAGGGAGCATGCCCCAGCCCATGTCCGCCATTGCAAGTACGGAACTGGTGCGCCAGAAAAACAGCCTGTCGGTGATGGCGGCGCTGCGCCTGCACGGCAGCCTTTCCCATACCGACATGTCGTCTTTCACCGGGCTTGCCTCCGCAACCGTCTCCGCCATCACCACCGAACTTGAGCGGGCCGGTCTCATTCTGCGGAAAGAGCAGCTCGCGACTGCCGGCCGCGGCCGGCCACGCATTCTCTTCGGCCCGCGCGGCGCTTTCTGCCATGTCGCCATCGTCATCATCTCTTCCGACAGCGTGCAATATTCGTTGGTCGATTATGCCGGCAAGCTGGTGGACCGCTTCACCGAACAGAGGATTGCGGCTGAGAAAGGCACATTCGGCGGCGCGATCCTCGCCGGCCTCGCAAGACTTGCCGATCGCTCGCGCATCGACCGGCACGATATCCTCCAGGTCTCGATCAGCAGCAAGGGGCTGGTGGATGCGGCCGCGGCAACTCTTGTCTGGTCGCCGGTTCTCGGTGACGAAAGGATCGATTTCCAGCGGCTGGTTTCCGGGGACGGCCGCATTCGCGTGACGCTGAACAACGAGACGCTGCTGGCCGCAAAAGCCATCTGGATGCGGGAGCAGGCACGGGAAAACCCGGCGCCGGAAGCCCTCGTCACCCTGTCGCTCGGCCACAGCATCGGCCTTGGCATCGCCCGCTCGACGGGCGGCGCAATCGAGGTCAGCGCCCCCAATTTCGGCCATATGCTGCATCTGGCCGACGGTGCACTGTGCCGTTGCGGCACCAAAGGCTGCATTGAGGCCTATTCCGGGTTTTACGCCATCCTGCGCTCTGCTTTCGAAGCTCCGCCGCAGGCGGAACCGGCGAAATTCGTGCCGATCGCCGAGGTGGACAAGATCGCCGCCTCGGCCCGCACCGGCGCCCGCATGGCGCGGTTCGCCTTCCGCACCGCCGGGCTTGCTCTCGGCAACGGTCTTTCGCGCCTATTCAGCCTGCATGGCCACATGCCGGTCTTCATCACCGGCCCCGGCACCCGCTATTTCGATCTTCTGGAAAGCGGCCTGCGCGACGGTCTGGCGCAGTCGCAGGCGGTGCGTTTCGGCGGCATGCCGAAAATCGCCATAGCGCCCAACGAGCCGGAACTGGTGTTCGAAGGGCATATGGAGCACGCGCTTTCAGCCGCCGACGACTATATCCTGAGCGCCGACGGCCCGGAGAGACCGGTGAAGAGTTCCGGGAGCTGACGGGGCAACCGGCGGATTTTCAGGCGCGCTCCGCCACGACTTCGGCCTTTTGTCCGCCACCCATCAGCATAGCCACGAACTCGTCGAGACCGGCAGCCTCGTCCTTGTTAAGGCGCAGGCCCTGTTTCGTGCGCCGCCAGAGAATGTCCTCGGCCGCGCAGGCCCATTCGTGCTCAACCAGCCAGCGCACCTCGCATTCATAAAGCGTGCCGCCGAAATGCCGGCCGAGGCCGGAGACATCGGTGGCGCTGCCCAACAGTTCCGCCGCCTTGGTGCCGTAGTTTCTGACAAGTCGCTCGGCATGGCGCCCATCGAGGAAGGGATAACGGGAGACGAGCGCCCGCACCTGCGCCTCATATCTCTCAGCGCCGAAATCGCCGCCCGGCAGGTGGGAGCCCGCCGTCCACGGCTTGCCCTTTTCGCCAATCGCCGCACCGATCTTTTCCAGCGCATGTTCCGCCAGCCGCCGATAGGTGGTGAGCTTGCCGCCGAAAATATTGAGGAGTGGCGCCTCACCCTCTGTCTCTTCAACCTTCAGCACATAATCACGCGTCGCTTCCTGCGCTTTCGATGCGCCGTCATCGAAGAGGGGCCGCACGCCGGAATAGGTCCAGACGATATCTTCCGGCCGGACCGGTTCGCTGAAATAGTCGCTGGCCGCGTTGCAGAGATAGGAAATCTCCTCCTCAGAGATGCGAACGCTGGCCGGATCGCTCTTGTAATCGCGGTCCGTGGTGCCGATCAGCGTGAAATCGCGCTCATAGGGAATGGCGAAGATGATGCGGTTATCAGGGTTCTGGAAGAAATAGGCGCGCGGATCGGAAAACTTCTTGCGCACGATGATATGGCTGCCCTGCACGAGCCGGACGTTGTGCACGTCGTTGCGGCCGAAGACGCCGGAAAGCACCTTGTCCACCCAGGGACCAGCGGCATTCACCAGCATGCGTGCTTTATGTGTCTCCGCACGTCCAGTTTTTTCGTCCAGTGTCTCGATGAGCCACAACCCGCCTTCGCGCCGTGCGGAAACGACCCGCGTGCGGTTCATGATCGTCGCGCCGCGATTAGCCGCATCGCGCGCGTTGAGGACCACGAAACGGGCATCATCCACCCAGCCGTCGGAATATTCGAAAGCTCTGGCAAAAGCCGGCTTCAGCGGCTTGCCCGCCGGATCCTTGCGAAGATCGAGCGTGCGGGTCGCCGGCAAAAGCTTGCGGCCGCCGAGATTGTCATAAAGAAACAGGCCGAGCCGGACCATCCATGCCGGGCGCACGCCGCCTTTCTGGATGGGCAGAACGAAACGCATGGGCCAGATGACATGCGGCGCCATGGCCCAGAGGATTTCCCGCTCCATCAGCGCTTCGCGCACCAAACGAAACTCGTAATGTTCAAGATACCGCAGGCCGCCATGAATGAGCTTGGTGGCGGCGGAAGAGGTGCCGGAAGCGAAATCGCCCTTTTCCGCAAGCGCAACGGAATAACCCCTGCCGACGGCGTCGCGGGCAATGCCGCAGCCGTTAATGCCGCCACCGATGACAAAAAGATCGAAAATATTCTCGCCGGACATAGAGCCTCCACGACGGCGTCGGGGATCGCGTCCCCATCGTTGAAAGACAATTGCCATAAAAACGAAAATAAAACGAATGTCAAAAGAAAACAAACGAAACACGTTCCGGCAAAGGCGAACGGCCGCTGCGCGCCGTCCACCGTATGGCCAGCCTCTTACGGGGTCTGTGTTTCAGCCATGTGTCGGGGAAACCTGCTCAAGCTCATAGAGCACACCGCCCATATCCTTCGGATGCAGAAAAAGAACGGGATTGCCATGCGCGCCGATCTTCGGCTCGCCATCACCCAGAATTCGAACGCCCTTTTTGACGAGATCGTCGCGCGCCGCGACAATGTCAGGCACTTCGAAGCAGAGATGATGCGTGCCACCGCCCGGATTTCTCTCGAGAAAAGCGGCAATCGGCGAATTTTCGCCAAGCGGATAAAGAAGCTCAATCTTGGTATTGTCAGCCTGAATGAAAACCACCGTCACGCCGTGTTCGGGTAGCGATTGCGGTTCCGAGACATCTGCGCCCAGCGCCCTGTAACGGGCAATGGCGGCATTAAGATCGGGCACCGCGATGGCGACGTGATTTAGTCTTCCGAACATGGCCGTCTCTCCCTCACGCGTTCCGCCGGATGCCTTCGAGCAGGTCGAGCACCTTGTTGGCGGCATCCATGACATTGGTGCCGGGGCCGAAAATCGCCGAGACACCGTGGTCAAGCAGGAACTGATAATCCTGCCGCGGAATGACGCCGCCGACCACAACAATGATATCGTCCGCGCCCTTCTGTTTCAGCGCCTCGACCAGCTGCGGCGCCAGCGTCTTGTGACCGGCGGCGAGTGACGACATGCCGACCACATGCACCCTGTTCTGGACGGCGAGATCGGCTGCTTCAACGGGTGTCTGAAACAGGGGTCCGGCCAGCACATCGAAACCTATATCGCCGAAGGCGGAGGCGATGACCTTCGCGCCGCGATCATGCCCGTCCTGCCCGAGCTTGGCGACCATGATGCGCGGCTTGGTGCCAATCCTCTCAGCAACACCGGAAAGCCGGGCGGCGAGCGTGGCAAGTTCCGGCTCGTCCTTATAGGCCTCGCCGTATATATCGCTCACCACCTCCGGCACGGCGGCATGGTCGCCGAAGGCCGCACGCAGCGCATCGGAAATCTCTCCCACCGTGGCGCGGGCGCGGGCGGCGACAACGGCGGCTTCGAGAATATTGCCCTTGCCGCTGCGGGCGATCTCGGAAAGCGCGTCCAGAGCTGAGCCGACCTCCTTGCCATCGCGGCGGCGGCGCGTTTCTTCGATGCGGCGGATTTGCGCGGCGCGAACGGCGGCGTTGTCGATATCGAGAACATCGATATCCTCTTCATTTTCGAGACGATAACGGTTGACGCCGACAATGACCTCCTCGCCCTTGTCCACCGCCGCCTGGCGGCGTGTCGCCGCCTCCTCGATCAATCGTTTCGGCAGGCCTTCGGCCACGGCTTTTGTCATGCCGCCCAGCGCCTCCACCTCCTCGATCAGCGCCCAGGCCTTCTCAGCCAGCTCATCGGTCAGGCTTTCGACATAATAAGAGCCGGCCAGCGGGTCGACGACCTTCGTGACGCCGGTTTCATGCTGGAGGATGAGCTGGGTATTGCGGGCGATGCGGGCGGAAAACTCCGTCGGCAGGGCAATCGCCTCATCGAAGGAATTGGTGTGCAGCGACTGCGTGCCGCCGAGCACGGCGGACATGGCCTCAAACGCGGTGCGGACGATGTTGTTATAGGGGTCCTGTTCCTGAAGCGAGACGCCCGACGTCTGGCAATGGGTGCGCAGCATCAGCGACGACGCCTTTTGCGGCTTGAACTCCTCCATGATGCGCGACCAGAGCAGGCGCGCGGCGCGCAGCTTGGCAGCCTCCATGAAGAAATTCATGCCGATGGCGAAAAAGAACGACAGGCGGCCGGCGAAATCATCGACATTCAACCCCTTGGCCAGCGCCGCCCGCACATATTCGCGGCCATCCGCCAGCGTGAAGGCCAGCTCCTGCACCAGCGTCGCGCCCGCTTCCTGCATGTGATAGCCGGAAATGGAGATGGAATTGAATTTCGGCATCTCCTTCGCCGTATATTCGATGATGTCGGCAATGATCCGCATCGAGGGTTCGGGCGGATAGATATAGGTATTGCGGACCATGAACTCCTTGAGGATATCGTTCTGGATGGTGCCCGAAAGGGCGGCACGGGGCACCCCCTGTTCTTCCCCCGCAACGATGAAACTGGCGAGCACCGGAATGACCGCGCCATTCATGGTCATCGACACCGAGACTTTTTCGAGCGGAATGCCGTCGAACAGAATTTTCATGTCCTCGACGCTGTCGATCGCCACGCCCGCCTTGCCGACATCGCCTTCGACGCGCGGATGATCGCTGTCATAACCGCGATGGGTGGCGAGATCGAACGCCACGGAAACGCCCTGCTGACCGGCGGCGAGCGCCTTGCGGTAAAAGGCGTTCGAGGCTTCGGCCGTGGAAAAACCGGCATATTGACGGATCGTCCATGGCCGGCCGGCATACATGGTGGCGCGCGGGCCGCGCGTGAATGGCGCAAAGCCCGGCAGGCTGTCGAGATGGGAAATCTTTTGAAGATCGTCAATCGTATAGAGCGGCTTGACCTCAATGCCTTCGGGCGTGTGCCAGACGAGCGTTTCCGGTGAACGCTTCAGCTCTTTTTCGGCAAGCTGCAGCCAATCCCGCACCGTTTTTTCACCCGACATGCATCTCTCCCCTTCTGCATTTCATTTTAGCACTGTGGCCGGTGATCGTGACGAAAATCGAACGATCCGCCCGCAGGTCCGACCCCGTAAACCGCTCCGGCCCACATGCGTTCCGGAAAAACGGCAGCGGCCATCACTCGAATTCGAGGATGACTTCATCCACTGCAAGGCTGTCGCCCGGTTTTGCCGCCACTCTGGCGACGCGACCGCGTTTTTCCGCGCGCAGAATGTTTTCCATCTTCATGGCTTCCACCGTCGCCAGCGCCTGCCCGGCCTCCACCTCATCGCCCTCACCCACCGAAATACCGGTGATGACGCCCGGCATGGGGCAGAGCAGCAGCTTCGATGTATCCGGCGGCAGTTTTTCCGGCATCAGCAGCGCCAGTTCCGCCACACGCGGGCTGCGCACATGGGCACGAATATCCATGCCGCGCCAGCGCAGGCGGATCGCAGCACCTGCAAGATCGACCTTGGCGGCGATGACCTCACCTTCGACCGTGAACAGGCCGAGGCTCTGGCCGGGAAGCCAGCCGGTATCGACGGTGAGCGCCGCCCCGTCTTCAAAACGGACCGCCGTGCCATCCGTGCCGGTTTCAACGCTAACCCTGTGGCGGGATGCGCCAAACGACACCACCCAGTCCTGACCGACGATGCGGCGATGATTGCCAATGGTGCCGGAAATTTCGACCGCGCGGCTCTGCAGCCGCTGATGGATGATGGCGGCAATAGCGGAAAGCTGGCGCGCCGTGGCCTCATCCGGTTCCACGCCGGAAAACCCTTCCGGAAATTCTTCCGCGATAAAACCTGTCGTGAGCCTACCGGCGCGGAAACGCTCATGCTGCATGACGGCCGACAGGAAGGGCAGATTGTGGCCGATGCCCTCCACCTCGAAACGATCCAGCGCCTGCCCCATGGCGTCGATGGCGGTTTCACGATCCTTGCCTAGAGCGCACAGCTTGGCGATCATCGGATCGTAATACATCGAAATCTCGCCGCCTTCGAAAACGCCGGTATCGTTGCGGATGACGGTGCCGTTTTCCTGCGCACCCTCCTGCGGCGGGCGATATCGTGTCAGCCGGCCGATGGAGGGCAGGAAGTTGCGATAGGGATCTTCGGCATAAAGCCGGCTTTCGATGGCCCAGCCGTTCAGCTTCACATCCGCCTGTCCGAAGGAGAGCTTTTCACCTGACGCCACACGGATCATCTGTTCGACCAGATCGATACCGGTGACGAGTTCCGTTACCGGATGCTCCACCTGCAGGCGGGTGTTCATTTCCAGAAAGTAGAAATTCCTCTCGCCATCGACGATGAATTCCACCGTGCCGGCCGAATGGTAACCGACCGCTCTCGCCAGCGCCACGGCCTGCTCGCCCATGGCTTTGCGGGTCGCTTCATCCAGAAAGGGCGACGGCGCTTCCTCGATCACCTTCTGGTTACGCCGCTGGATCGAGCATTCGCGTTCACCCAGATAAAGTGTGTTGCCGTGCTTGTCGCCCAGCACCTGAATTTCAATGTGACGCGGCTGGGTGACGAATTTTTCAATGAAAATGCGATCATCGCCAAAGGAGGATTTCGCCTCGTTTTTCGAAGACTGGAAACCCTCGCGCGCCTCAGCATCGTTGAAAGCGATGCGCATGCCTTTGCCGCCGCCGCCGGCCGACGCCTTGATCATGACGGGATAACCGATCTGCGAGGCGATCCTCACGGCCTCATCCGCATCCTCGATCAGCCCCATATGGCCGGGGACGGTGGAAACGCCCGCTTCCGCGGCCAGTTTCTTGGAGGTGATCTTGTCACCCATGGCCTTGATGGCGCCAACAGGTGGGCCGATGAAGACGACGCCCGCCTTTTCCAGCGCCTCGGCAAAGGCAGCATTTTCCGACAGGAAGCCGTAACCGGGATGGACAGCATCCGCCCCGGTCTTCGCGATTGCCTCAAGAATCCTGTCGATGACGATATAGGACTGCGACGAGGGGGCCGGGCCGATATGAACGGCCTCATCCGCTTGTCTCACATGCAGTGCATTGGCATCCGCATCCGAATAGACCGCGACAGTGGCGATGCCCATCTTCTTCGCCGTCTTGATGACCCGGCAGGCGATCTCGCCGCGATTGGCGATGAGGATTTTCTTGATCATGCGGTTATTCTCCCCTCGCATCGTCATCATCGTCGCGGAATTTCTTTTCATAGGGCATCATCAGGATCGCCGAGGCGGTGGCGGCCGCGCCGAACAGGGATGCGATGGGCATGACGACCAGCAGCACGGGCACGACCGGATTTGCGGCGCGGCCGATGCGCGCGCCCAAACCGCCAATGTCGAGAAAGATCAGCGCTGCACCGACGCAGACGCCGATCAGCACGCCGACCGCCGCATTGAGCGCCATGAACCTCAACATCTGCCGGTGATCGAGGCGGGCGGCTTCCGGCGTCATTCTGGGTTTGAGGTTGCGGTTGCCGGGCTTACGGGCACCGCCGCCACGCCGCTGCCTTAGCCAGCGATGCAGCCAATCCATATCGATCTGAAATATGCCGACACCCATTTCGCCTCCCTCCTCCATTACCAAACGTCAGCCCGTCACCCGTCGCTCTCCGCTGAGGAATCCTCGAACGGGGTCAGATAGGCAAATGGCACGGCGTCCGTCAGCCAAACGCCGTTGTCGGCTTGGTAGAAATTGCAGCCATCCGCAAACATCCGGCCGGCATCGACAATCAGGACCACGGGTTTTCCGTGCCGTTGTCCGACGGCAATCGCAGTCTTCCGGTCAGCGGAAAGATGAACCTGCTGCCTTTCCCCCGGACGCAAGCCTTCCCGCAGAATGGAATCGAGAAAGCGGGTCGCCGTACCGTGAAACAATTGCGGCGGCGGCTCGACTGGCGGCTGGCCAAGATCGACCTTAACGGAGTGCCCTTGCGCCGCCCGGATGCGGCGGCCGTCTTCCGACAGCGTGAAGCGCTTCTTGTCGCTTTCTGCGACGACCGAAAAGAGGCCTGCCTCATCGAGCGGCGTGCCGCTCGCATTCGCTTTTGCCAACAGATCTGCGACATCCGCCCAACCCTGAGCATCCAGGGTCAGGCCGATACTTTCAGGCGCATGGCGCAGAACGTAACTCAGAAATTTGCTGGTCGCTGTCGACATCGAATTTCATTCCCCGTTGGCGGATGACAGCACACTCAAATCTCGAAGAAATTCTCGAAGGATTCCGGGAAGTTCTGCCGCGCAACGCGCTCGTCAATCACCAGCATCGCCTGATAGGAAAGCGGATCGAAATTCTTTTCCGCCGGCACGACCTCGCGGCCGAAGAGCAGGTTGAGGCGGGCGGCGTCGAGATTGCCGCGCTCGAAGGGCTCGGCGCCGAAATGGTGCCAGAGCGAGTGCAGGAAGGCGGCATCGATGCGATGCTCCTTGGTGTCGTTGCGCGCCCGGCGGGGTATCATCTTGATAGGCGTTACCCCTTTGGGGTTGGCGCGGCGGATGGTGAACTGGACGCCCGTGCTCGGCATGCCGGAGGGAAATCCCTTGTGTTTGGTCATTTCGGGCAGGTTCGCCATCTTTTGTCCTTCCAGAACATTTCCAGTAAAAGCTGCCTTGCTTTTACGTCCGGAAATGCGCCAATTCAAATAGTTAGAGCGCTTTTGGCGCTCTAATCTTTCCTTATGCCTTGCCGATCTTGTCCTGCGTCTTCGTCTCGAAGTCGGAGGCATCGTGGCGTTCATGCAGTTGTTCGGACGGATCGCCCGAGGTCTTGTTGACGATCACGCCACGCTTGACCGCCGGACGTTCGCCGATTTCGAGCGTCCAGCGCATGACGTGTCTGTAACCGTCCGCCTCAAGGAACGCACCGGCATCGCCATAGGCCTGACCGAGCGCGATCTTGCCATACCATGGCCAGACGGCCATGTCGGCGATCGTATATTCCGAACCCGCCAGGTAGCGGTTCTCGGCCAGATGCCGGTCCAGCACGTCGAGCTGACGTTTGACTTCCATGGCGTAGCGGTCGATGGCGTATTTGATCTTCACCGGCGCATAGGCATAAAAATGGCCGAAACCGCCGCCGAGGAAGGGGGCGGAGCCCATCTGCCAGAACAGCCAGTTCAGCGCCTGCGTGCGGGCATTGCCCTCTTTCGGCAGGAAGGCGCCGAATTTTTCCGCGAGATAAACGAGAATCGAGCCGCTTTCGAAAACGCGCGTCGGCTCAGACGTCGAGTAATCCATCAGCGCCGGGATCTTGGAATTCGGATTGACGCCGACGAAACCGGAGCCGAACTGGTCGCCTTCGCCGATCTTGATCAGCCACGCATCATAGTCTGCGCCCTTGTGGCCGGCGGCCAGCAATTCTTCCAGCATGATGGTGACCTTCTGGCCATTCGGCGTCGCCAGCGAATAAAGCTGCAGCGGGTGCTTGCCGACGGGCAGTTCCTTTTCATGGGTGGGACCGGCAATCGGACGGTTGATATTGGCGAACTGGCCACCATTGCCCTTGTCCCAGGTCCAGACCTTGGGCACCTCATATCCGGCGGGGAAATTATCTGCGGAGGAATTTTCGGCCATGAAAATGTGTCCTTGTGCGTTTCGGGAGGACATCCGGACATCCGGGCGCCTGAACAAACATATAGTAAGGTGGCCGAAGCATTTTTCCAGTCTCAGAGCGGAATAGTGTCGTGTTTCTTCCAGCGGGTTTCCACGCTCTTGTTACGCAGCGACGCGAAGGCGCGGGCGATGCGACGGCGCGAGGAATGCGGCATGATGACCTCGTCGATAAAACCGCGTTCCGCCGCCACAAAGGGGTTGGCGAAACGCTCTTCATATTCCTTCGTGCGTGCGGCGATCTTCTCCGGATCGGCAAGCTCGGAACGATAGAGAATTTCCACCGCCCCCTTCGCGCCCATCACGGCGATTTCCGCCGTCGGCCAGGCATAATTCACATCCGCGCCGATATGTTTTGAGGCCATCACGTCGTAAGCGCCGCCATAGGCCTTGCGGGTGATCAGCGTCACCATCGGCACCGTCGCTTCCGAATAGGCGAAGAGAAGTTTCGCGCCGTGCTTGATGACGCCGCCATATTCCTGCGCGGTTCCCGGCAGGAAACCCGGCACATCCACCAGCGTCAGCAGCGGAATGTTGAAGGCATCGCAAAAGCGCACGAAGCGGGCGGCCTTGCGCGAACTGTCGATATCGAGGCAGCCGGCCAGCACCATCGGCTGGTTGGCGACAACGCCCACCGTCTGGCCTTCGAGACGGATGAAGCCGGTGATGATGTTGCGGGCAAAGGCCTCCTGCAACTCGAAGAAATCGCCCTCATCGGCCAGCGCGTGGATCAGTTCCTTCATGTCATAGGGCTTGTTGGAACTATCAGGGATCAGCGTATCGAGACGTGCTTCCAGCCGGGCCGGATCGTCGTGGAACGGGCGCACCGGCGGTTTTTCGCGGTTGTTCAGCGGTAGGAAATCGAACAGCAGCCGTACATGTTCCAGCGTTTCGATGTCGTTTTCATAAGCGCCATCGGCGACAGAGGATTTTTTCGTATGGGTGGAGGCTCCGCCCAGTTCCTCAGCCGTAACGATTTCGTTGGTTACGGTTTTGACCACATCCGGCCCGGTCACGAACATGTAGGAGGTATCGCGCACCATGAAGATGAAATCGGTCATGGCCGGCGAATAGACGGCACCGCCCGCGCAAGGTCCCATGATGACGGAAATCTGCGGCACGACGCCGGAGGCGACGACATTGCGCTTGAACACATCGGCATAACCGCCGAGCGAGGCCACGCCCTCCTGAATACGCGCGCCGCCGCTGTCGTTGAGGCCGATCACCGGCGCGCCGTTGCGCACCGCCATATCCATGATCTTGCAGATTTTCTGGGCATGGGTTTCCGAGAGCGAACCGCCAAGCACAGTGAAATCCTGCGAAAACACATAGACCTGCCGGCCATTGATGGTGCCCCAGCCGGTAACGACACCGTCACCCGCCACCTTCTGCTCCGCCATGCCGAAATCCACCGCCCGATGGGTGACGTACATGTCGTATTCTTCGAAGGAACCTTCATCCAGGAGCACGTCGATACGCTCGCGCGCCGTCAGCTTGCCCTTGCCATGCTGCGCCTCGATGCGCTTGACGCCGCCGCCGAGCCGCGCCTCAGCGCGCCGCGTTTCCAATTGCTCCAGAATGCCGGGCATGTTTCCTCCATGCGTTGTGCCACGATCAATAGCCCAGAAAACATTCGCCAAGAAGCCTTGATCGTGCGCGTATGCGTGCCATAAATATTTGCAATGTTTAATTTTGCAAAGTTGCAACATGGCGACGGAAAAACTCTTCATCGGCCGCAAGGTTCGCGGCCTTCGCGAAAACGCCCGCGCCACGCAGGCGCAATTCGCCGAACGGCTCGGCATTTCCGCGAGTTACCTGAACCAGATCGAAAACAATCAACGCCCGGTTTCGGCCAGCGTTCTGGTGACGCTGGTGGAAAAATTCCAGCTCGACATGGCGGAACTCGCAACCGGTGAAAGCGACCGGCTGGTTTCCGCCGTGCGCGAAGCGCTGAAAGACCCGCTGTTTCTGAATTACGAGCCGGGGCTTCAGGAGTTGAAGCTGATTGCTCAGAACGCGCCGGGTTTTGCCCATGCGCTGCTGCGCGCCCATCAGGCCTATCGCCAGAACAGCGAGCAGCTGGTGCAGCTGGATGACCGGCTGGGCCGCGGCACCGCGCAGGTGGAAAGAACCCCCTATGAGGAGGTGCGCGATTTCTTCCACTTCGTCGACAATTACGTTGCCGAGATCGATCTTCTGGCCGAGGAGCTGGCGGAAGAGCTGGAGATAGAAGGCGGCGAGACCTATGGCATTCTGGCGGCGCATCTGAAGAGCCGTTACGGCATCCATATCACCCGAACCGAGGCGGCGGGCGGTCTGATCCGGCACTTCGATCCTGCCGGCAAGACGCTCGCCCTCAGCTCCTACATGGCCGCACCGACCCGCTGTTTTCAGCTTGCATTGCAGATCGCCCAGCTTCACGCCGGCCCAACCGTGGACAGGGTGCTGGCCGGCGCCGGTTTCCGCAATGCGGAAGCTGCGGAAATCTGTCGTATCGGGCTGCACAATTATTTCGCCGCAGCCCTCATCCTGCCCTATGGCCGCTTTCACCGGGCGGCGCAGGAACTGCGCCACGATCTCGAGCTTCTCGCCGTTCGTTTCGGCGCGAGCCTTGAGCAGGTGGCCCACCGGCTCAGCACCCTGCAACGGCCGGGCATGAAGGGCGTGCCGATCTTTTTTGCCAAGATCGACCGCGCCGGCAACATCACCAAACGCCACAGCGCCACGCGGCTGCAATTTGCCCGTTTCGGCGCGGCCTGTCCGCTGTGGAATATCCATCAGGCCTTCGAAAGCTCCGACAGGATCGTGCGGCAACTGGCGGAAACGCCTGACGGCGTGCGCTATCTTTCCATCGCCACGCAGATCGAAAAGGCCGGCGCCGGTTTCAACACGGAGAGACCGCGTTATGCCATCGCGCTTGGCTGCGAAATTTCCCATGCGCAGAATTTCGTTTATGCCGATACGCTCGATCTCGGCAATGCGGCCTCCTTCAAACCCATCGGCATTTCCTGTCGGGTCTGCGAGAGGGTGGATTGCGTGCAGCGCGCCGTACCGCCGCTGAAACGCAAACTGCAATTCGACCACCTTTCGCGCGGAGCCCTGCCCTACAGTATCGCCGATTTTTAACCCCGCTCAGGGCAGAGGCACCATGGCGCGCCGCATGATATTGGCATAATAGCCCCAGAAAAGCCGGGCGGCCACGGAGCGCCATGGAGACCAAAGCGCCGCGCGTTCCGCCAGCCATTTCGCTTCCGGCCTCACCTCCAGGGCAAGCGCATGGGCCACCGCCGATCTCAGCGCCACATCGCCGACCGGAAAAATATCCGGGTGCCCGCCGCAGAACATCAGATAGACCTCCGCCGTCCACGGGCCGATACCGCGAAGCGCAACCAGCTCGGAAAGGGCCGCACGCCCCTCCTTGCGCACCACGCCGTCAAGATCGATCTGCCCTTCCGTGACGGCGCGCGCCAGCCCTTCCAGCGTCGTCGCCTTGGCCCGGGAAAGGCCGAAAGTGGCGCGCAATTCCGCCGGTGCGCCGAGATAATTTTCCGCCGTGACCACGCCGCCGGTGCCGGCAAGGATACGCGCCCATATGGCATTGGCGCTGGCGCGCGACACCATCTGCGAAACGACGATATGGGCAAGGCCGGAAAAGCCGGGTTCGTGAATGCGCAGTTCCAGCGGGCCGGCTTTTTCGATGACAAGGCCGAGAGCCGGATCGAGGTGGGCGAGATGCTCCAGCCCTTCGCTTATGTCGTCCATCCCGGTGATGATTTTCATGTCCGTCATTCCATATGCCGCCAGCCGCTGGCGGGGTGCTTTAAAACATGGCAGAAGAAACCATGCCTTCGCCTCTCCGTCAAAAACCGGTTTACCGTTTCGCACCAAGCCCCAATGGCCTGCTGCATCTCGGCCACGCGCTTTCCGCCTTCCTGAACCACGATATGGCGCGAGACAATGGCGGCCGCTTTCTGCTGCGTATCGAGGATATCGACCAGACACGCTGCACCCCGGAGCTGGAACGGGCAATCTATGATGACCTTGGCTGGCTGGGTCTCGACTGGGAGAAACCTGCGCGGCGGCAATCGGAGCATTTCGAAGAGTACCGCGTGGCGCTGGACAGGCTGATCGAGGCAGGACTTGCTTACCCTGCCTTTCTGAGCCGTGGAGAAACCAAGGCAATCGTTCGTACTTTCGAGGCGGAGGGAGGGTTGTGGCCCCGCGATCCCGATGGCGCGCCGCTTTACCCGGCCATCGACCGGGAGAGGCCAAGGGTGGAACGGGATGCGCTGCTCGTCTCCGGCCGGCCGCACGCCTGGCGGCTCGACATGGAAAAGGCGATCCACGCCATCGGCAGCCCCCTGTTCTGGCAGGAGAGCGGCGATGGCGAGACGGGGCAGATCGAGGCCCTGCCCGCGCTTTGGGGCGATGTGGTACTGTCGCGTTCCGACGCGCCGTCGAGTTATCATCTTTCCGTTGTGGTGGATGATGCGCTGCAGGGCATAACCCATGTGGTACGCGGTATGGATCTCTATCACGCCACCGCCATTCACCGGCTGTTGCAACACCTGCTGGACCTGCCGCAACCGGCCTATCGCCATCACCGGCTGATCTTGGGTGCGGACGGGCGCAAGCTCTCGAAAAGCGAAGGCAGCACCGGGCTTTCCGCCCTTCGTTCGGAAGGTGCTGCGCCCTCAGATATCCGCCGGCTTGTCGGGCTCCTCTAGCGCCTGACCGCGGCGCGCACCGTTGCCGCCGATATTGCGGCGGATGATCTGCCGGACCTTGTATTTCATCAGCGCGGCATTCACCTCAGCTCCCAGCATGAAGATGACGCCGACCATATAAAGAAACACCAGTACCACCATCACCGAAGCGAGACCGGCATAGGTGGCGGCATAATTGGCGAAGGTGGAGAGATAATAAGCGAAGATGGCCGCACCGATGACCCAGAAGATCATCGTCAGGAGAATGCCCGGCCAGACATCCCAGATGCGGCGCTTGCCGGCCGGAAGCCACAGATGCGCCGCCACCAGTCCCGCCGTCAGCACGACGATGGTGCCATAAAGACCGAGGCTGGAGATGGTGTTCAGCACATCCGTCAGCCACGGAAACCGCTGCTCGGCAAAAGATGTGGCGACCGGCACGGCAACCAGCACGATGCTGATGCCGGCAAAGACCACGACGGCGATCAGCACATAAAGCAGGCTGAGCAGGCGGGTGACATACCACCAGCGCGTTTCGGTGACACGATAGGCGCGGTTCAATGAAATGCGCAGCGCCTCGACACCATTGGACGCAAAATAGGCGGCCGCCAGCACCGAAATCGTCAGCAGCCCGCCGCGCGGAATGGTCAGCACCTGCTGCACCTGCGCCGCCAGCGGCCCGGCAATCGCCTCCGGCCAGGTGTCGAAAATAAGATGCACCGCCGTTTCGGAAAACTGATCCGCCCCCAGAAAGCCGGCGAGGGCCGTGCCGAAGATCAGGAATGGAAACAGGGCCAGCAGGATCGACAGCGCCATATGGCTCGCCATCGCCCAGCCGTCATCCTCGGCGAAATGGGAATAGGCATCGAAGGCAACCTTGCCTGCCAGGCGCACTGCGGCAACCATGTCACCTCCATTCATCGGCATTTCATTTGTAACTTCGAGCCGAATATGGGAAATCAGCTTCGCTTTGTACAGCGCGCAAGCTGGCCTTTCGGTTCCAGAAGGGCACGGATTTCGCGCGATAGGATTTTAACGGGCCGGGCAATCGGGCCAGAGCAACAGTCGGTTTCCCGGAGCGGCAAATGTCTGAAAAACCCGTCATCATCATCACCGGATGCTCCTCGGGCATCGGCGCCCATTGCGCCGGCGCGCTCCACCGGGACGGCTGGCGGGTTTTCGCCACCGTGCGGCGCATCGCCGACATGGCGGCGCTTGAGAACCAGGGCATCGAGACCCTGATCATGGACTATACCAAGCCGGAAACCATCGCCGCGCTGGTGGACACCGTCGCAGCCCGGACCGGCGGCCGCATCGATGCGCTTTTCAACAACGGCGCCTATGGCCAGCCGGGCGCGGTGGAGGATTTGCCCGTCGAAGCGCTGCGGGCACAGTTCGAAACCAATGTCTTCGGCTGGCACGATCTGACGCGGCGGGTCATTCCCTTCATGCGCGCCCGGGGTGCGGGGCGCATCGTGCATTGCTCCTCCATCCTCGGCCTTGTGCCTTATCGTTATCGCGGCGCTTACACCGCATCGAAATTCGCCCTCGAGGGGCTGGGCGTCACGCTGCGCATGGAGCTTCAGGGCAGCGGCATCCATGTCAGCCTGATCGAACCGGGGCCGATCACCTCCAAATTCACCGCGACGGCGCTTGCCCATATCAACGAGCACATCGATCTCGAAAATTCCGCCCATGCGGCGGAATATAAACGCCAGTTGGCGCGTATGGATGGTTCCGGCCCCGTCAACCGCCACAAGCTCGGCCCGGACGCCGTTTATGCCGTGTTGAAACATGCCCTGACTGCCAAAAGGCCGAAACCGCATTATCCCGTTACCGTGCCGGCCAAACAGGGGCTTGTGCTGAAACGGCTCTTGCCTGCCGGACTTTTCTATCGTCTGCTGCGCAGATTCGATTGAGGAGGAGTAATACCGCATGTCCGGCTTCACCACCGTTCTGGCCCTTATCGTCATGGGCCTCGTCGTCATCGTGCTGATACGCGGCCTCTTCAACATGCTGAAGGGACAGGACGCCAACCGCTCCAACAAGCTGATGCAGCTTCGCCTGCTTTTGCAGGCTGTGGCGATTGTGCTGATCATGTTCACCCTCTGGCTCACCGGCGGTGGCCGCTGACATGGTGAAGCTGAACAAGATCTATACCCGTACCGGCGACAAGGGCACCACGGCGCTGGTTTCCGGCCCGCGCCGCCTGAAGCACGATCTTCGCGTCGAGGCCTATGGCACGGTGGACGAGACCAATTCGGCCATCGGCGTCGCGCGGCTTCATACGGGTGGGATGGAAAAGCTGGATGCCATGCTTTTCCGCATCCAGAACGATCTTTTCGATCTCGGCGCCGATCTCGCCACGCCGGACAGCGGCGAACCGCTTTCCTATGAGCCGCTACGCATCGTCGAAAGCCAGGTCACACGGCTGGAAAACGAAATCGACGATCTCAATGCCGCCCTTGAACCGCTGACCTCTTTCGTGCTGCCGGGCGGCCGTGCGGCGGCGGCCAGCCTGCATATGGCGCGCACCGTCTGCCGGCGCGCGGAAAGACTGATGGTGGAACTCTCCGTCACTGAGAATGAGATCGTCAGCCCGGCGGCGCTGAAATATGCCAATCGCCTGTCCGACTTCCTGTTCGTCGCCGCCCGCTTCGCCAATGATGCGGGCAAGGCCGATATATTGTGGGTTCCCGGCAAGAACCGCTAAAGCGTTTCAATGACGCAACCAAAGGGCGTTCGATGTTCATACCGCTGCACGATGCGAATTCCCTCAAACATATCCGGCTGCAATATGTCACCATCGGCCTGATCGTGGTCAATGTGCTGGTCTGGCTGTTTACCGGGGTGCTGGCCAGCGACACCCAGGCCAATGCCGCTGCCCTCGGCCTCGGTTTCATTCCGGCAGTGGTGTTCGACTACGCCTATCTGGAACCCGCCCTGCAGATCGTGCCCGATGACCTGACCGTTGTCACCTATGCCTTCCTGCATCTCGATTTCTGGCATCTGGCCGGCAACATGCTGTTTCTCTGGGTCTTCGGCGACAATGTCGAGGACGCGCTCGGCCATTTCCGTTTCCTGATCTTCTACATCGCCTGCGCCATCGCCGGCGCGCTGTTTCACGGTTTCGTCGCCCCCACCTCGGAGGGGCCGCTGATCGGCGCTTCGGGTGCGGTTTCCGGCGTCGTCGCGGCCTATTTCCTGCTGCATCCCAGGGTGCGCGTCTGGGTGCTGGTTCTCATGCGCATTCCGCTTCCTTTGCCCGCCTTCATTCCGCTGGCGCTGTGGATCGGCCAGCAGTTCCTGATGCTGGCGCTCGGGCTCGAGGAAAACGTTTCCTGGGGCGCGCATGTGGGCGGCATCATGGCGGGCGCAATCATGGTGATCTTCATGCGCAGGCGGGGCGTTCCCCTGTTTGACCGCACCATTG
Organism: Agrobacterium leguminum; assembly: GCF_015704895.1. GTDB lineage: Bacteria > Pseudomonadota > Alphaproteobacteria > Rhizobiales > Rhizobiaceae > Agrobacterium > Agrobacterium leguminum. The sequence goes on from NZ_JADQWB010000019.1 coordinate 96,829, forward strand.
TTCCGCCGAGGGCGGCACAGTTCAAGAATCCGTCGCAAACGGCGGGGTTGTCGCAAATCGAACGGGGCTATGACGGGAGCAGATGAGCTCTTGCGAAAGAGATAGAGTATTTACGTGAACGTCAACGTAAGATATGCCTTACGTGCATGTGATAATGAAGATTGCTCCGTTGTAATTGCGGGAAAAATGCTTATCCATGTCGCCAACCTGTTTTTGGAGGTCCGCGCGGTCAACTGGCCAAAGCGGACAGGAGTTTGAGGAAAGCCGCCGATGAAGATCCTTGTCCCCGTCAAACGAGTCGTCGATTACAACGTTAAGATCCGCGTAAAATCGGATGGTTCGGGCGTCGAGCTTGCGAATGTGAAGATGTCGATGAACCCGTTCGACGAAATCTCGGTGGAAGAGGCGCTGCGCCTGAAGGAAGCCGGCAAGGCCGAAGAGGTTGTGGTCGTCTCCATCGGCCCGGCCAAGGCGGAAGAGACGCTGCGCACCGCGCTCGCCATGGGCGCCGACCGCGCCATTCTGATCGAGACCGACGAAACGGTCGAGCCGCTGGCCGTCGCCAAGCTTCTGAAGGGCGTTGCCGAGGCTGAGCAGCCCGGCCTCGTGATCGTCGGCAAGCAGGCAATCGATGACGATTCGAACCAGACGGGCCAGATGCTGGCCGCCCTTCTCGGCTGGGGCCAGGGCACCTTCGCCTCCAAGGTCGTACCGTCCGACGGCAAGGTCGCAGTCACCCGTGAAGTCGATGGCGGTCTGCAGACGGTTGAGCTGAAGCTTCCCGCCGTCGTCACCACCGATCTTCGTCTCAATGAGCCGCGTTATGCTTCGCTGCCGAACATCATGAAGGCGAAGAAGAAGCCGCTCGACAAGAAGGCGCCGGCCGATTTCGGCGTCGATGTTTCGCCGCGCCTGAAGGTGCTGAAGACCGAAGAACCGGCAGGCCGCAAGGCCGGTATCAAGGTCGGCTCGGTTGCCGAGCTGGTCGAAAAGCTCAAAGCCGACGGCGTCCTCTAAGGTTTCGGAAAAGGGAGATATTCTCATGGCCATTCTTCTTCTGGCAGAACACGACAACGCAACCCTTTCCGACCTGACGGGCAAGACGCTGACGGCGGCAACGCAAATCGGCGGCGACGTCCATGTACTGGTCGCCGGCACCAATGCAAAGGGCGCGGCTGACGCAGCAGCGAAACTCTCCGGCGTATCCAAGGTGCTGCTCGCCGACGACGCGTCCTATGCCAATGCGCTGGCAGAACCGCTGGCGGCGCTGATCGTTTCGCTTGCGCCTTCCTATGACGTCATCATTGCGCCGGCGACCGCCTCGGCCAAGAACGTGACGCCGCGCGTTGCGGCGCTTCTCGATGTGGCGCAGGTCTCGGAAATCATCGAGGTCGTCAGCCCTGACACCTTCAAGCGGCCGATCTATGCCGGCAACGCCATCCAGACGGTGCAGGCGACCGATGCGAAGAAGGTCATCACCGTGCGTCCGACCGCCTTTGCGGCGGCGGCTGAAGGCGGCTCGGCAGCGGTTGAAACCATTGGCGCTGCTGCAAACCCTGGCCTTTCCAGCTTCGTTTCCGATGCGCTGGCGTCGTCCGACCGTCCGGAGCTGACGTCGGCCAAGATCATCATCTCGGGTGGCCGCGCGCTCGGTTCGTCGGAGAAGTTCAAGGAAGTCATCCTTCCCGTCGCAGACAAGCTCGGTGCCGCCGTTGGCGCCAGCCGTGCGGCTGTCGATGCCGGTTATGCACCGAACGACTGGCAGGTGGGCCAGACCGGCAAGGTGGTTGCGCCGCAGCTTTACATTGCCGCCGGCATCTCGGGCGCCATCCAGCATCTGGCCGGCATGAAGGATTCGAAGGTCATCGTCGCCATCAACAAGGACGAGGAAGCGCCGATCTTCCAGGTGGCCGACTACGGCCTCGTCGCAGACCTGTTCGAGGCGCTGCCCGAACTCGAAAAATCGCTGTAATTTAAGCATAAATTGGAGGCGGCGCGTTTTTTAAACGCGCCGCCTTCTCTTTTTCGGCGATATGCGTAACATCGCCGGCAATAACGCAGACAAAATCCCTGAGAGGAGACCAGCCTATGACCGCCCCCTTTAAGAACATCGGTGTCATTGGAGCCGGTCAAATGGGATGCGGCATTGCGCATGTCTCCGCCATCGCCGGCTACAAGGTCCATATCTACGATCTTTCCAAGGAAGGCATCGAGGCCGGTCTTGCCACGATCAACGGCAATCTCGCCCGCCAGGTCACCAATGGCAAGCTTTCGGACGACGCCCGCAAGCAGGCGCTGGCGCTGATCAGCGGTTCGACCGACATCAACGATCTGGCGGCCATGGACCTCGTCATCGAGGCCGCGACGGAAAACGAGGAGATCAAGCGCAAGATTTATGCGCAGGTCTGCCCGATCCTGAAGCCCGAGGCGCTGCTCGCCACCAATACGTCGTCGCTCTCCATCACCCGGCTCGCCTCCGCCACCGACCGTCCCGAACAGTTCATGGGCATCCACTTCATGAATCCGGTTCCGGTGATGAAACTGGTGGAACTGGTGCGCGGCATCGCCACCAATGAAAAGACCTTCGACGCGGCGAAGGACTACGTGCGGACGCTGGAAAAGGCGATCACCGTTGCCGAGGATTTCCCGGCCTTCATCGTCAACCGCATCCTGCTGCCGATGATCAACGAGGCGATCTATACGCTTTATGAAGGCGTCGGCTCGGTGGAAGCCATCGACACCGCCATGCGGCTCGGCGCCAACCACCCGATGGGTCCGCTGCAGCTTGCCGATTTCATCGGTCTCGACACCTGTTTGTCAATCATGCAGGTGCTGCATGACGGCCTCTCCGACAGCAAATACCGCCCCTGCCCGCTGCTGGTCAAATATGTCGAGGCCGGCTGGCTCGGCCGCAAATCCGGCCGCGGATTCTACGATTATCGCGGTGAGACGCCGGTTCCGACCCGCTAAATCCTGTCAGGCGAGTAGCAGGTAAGTGGCCGTTCCGGCGCAGGCCGCCAGAATGGATGCAATCGCGACCAATCCTCCATAGACCAGCGTTCCGGAAACGACAGCGACGAAGATGCGCCCGACCGCATTGGCGGCGAGGGCGGCAAGGATCGCTCCTGCGACGATTTCCGGCGACAGGCCTTGCCCATTGGTTCGCAGCGCGCTGAGGACCGCGACATCGGCATCGAATATGGCCGACAGCGCCGTCAGGGCGACGAAACCGCCATTGCCGATCCAGGAGAGCAGAGCCGCATTCAGCGTCCTCGTCAGGGCAAACAGCCCGGCGAAGATGGCAAGGGAAACCAGTTCGAACGGGTTTTTCGTCTTGACCTCCTGACCGTACCGCATGCCCTGCAACCTGATGAGGCCGCCGCCGCATGCCGCCAGAATGAGCGCCGCCGTCAGCGTCGCGGGTGCGACGAGAGGAAATATGGCAGGCGCAAGGAGAAGGACGATAACAAGAACCCTGAGCAGTGATACAGTTGCGGCCAGAGCCGCGACGCCGGCAAGGGGCCACGCATTTTCACCACTTTTCGCCTTCTGCCCGAAGCTCGCGGTCACGGCCGTCGAGGAGACGACCGCACCCGCCAAGCCCGTTACTAGCAGGCCACGGGTCGAACCAAGAAGCCGCACCGCAATATAACCGCAGTAGGAAATCGTGGCGCTCAGCACGGTGAACAGCCAGATTTCCCACGGGTTGAAACCGCCCCAGGGATCGATGGTCCGATCCGGAATGATCGACAGGCCGACGGCAGTCATGACGGCAAGCACCAGCGCGGAGCGCAGCTCGATCCATGTCAGCCGTTCCAGCAAACGATGGAGAACCTCCCTGCCGGCAAGGAGTGCGGCAAGCGCTGCGCCGCCGGCCGCCGCCACCTGATATTGCTCGGTGACCGCAAGCCCGCCCAGGGCAAAGACGCAGAACGCCGCGACCACGCCGGTAACGCTGAAATCGTCGTCATGCCGCGCCTCGCGCAATTTGAACCAGGAAAAACTAAGCGCGAATCCGAAAAAACCCGCCGCAAAGACAAAGGCGCTGTTCTGCTCTTTGGCCAGCGCCCCAAAGACACCTCCAAGCAATCCCGAAATTCCGTAAGTCCTGATCCCGGCGGTGCGGCTGCCGGCCGGCGCATCGCGTTCCCGCCAGCCCCGCTCAAGGCCGACGAGCAGACCGATGGCAAGGGCAAGGCCAAGCCGTGGGATAAGCGACTCCATAGCGGGACCCATTTGTGAAGGAAGCCAGGGTCATTATACAAAATGGATGCGGCATTGTCGCCGATCGCTTCACCGGCTTATGAATGGCAGATCGCCCTTCCGCTATTGTCCCTTCACCGCCGAAACCAGCGCTTTGGCGTCCTCGCTGTCCCAGGCGGCCGGGCCGTTCATGGCGGCGAGCAGGCAGCCGTTTTCATCCATCAGCAGCGTTGCCGGCAGGCCGAAGGCGAGGCCTTCCTTTTTGAGGACGTTGAAGACACCCATGGAACTGTCGCGGTAAGACTTCAGCGCGTCGATCTTATAGTCATCCATGAAGGCTTTCGGTTTTTCATCCGCGCCGACATCGATATTGATGGCCACGACCTCGAAACCATCGTCACCCTTTTCCTTTTCCAGCGCGTTCAGCGCCGGCATCTCTTCCCGGCAGGGCACGCACCAGGTGGCCCAGAGGTTGAGAAGAACCGCCTTGCCCTTGAGGTCGGCCAGCGTCATCTCCTGCGCCTGCGGCCCCTTGAAGGAGAGTGGGATGATGCGGGGCTTGTCCGCCGCCGACATGGCCGCCACCTGCCCCTTCAGAAACGGCTTCAGCGAGGCGATGCGGTTTGCCGCACCTTCACATAAACCGGCGTCAGTCACCGCTGCCCCTTGAACCGGGCTCTCAGACCCAATATGCCTGAACCAGACCGCGCCCGCGCCGCTTAAAACACCGGCAACGGCAGCAATTGCAACCAATCTGGCGGAAGGAAGCCTGAACGGCCTTTTTTCTGTCATCGAATACTCCAGGGCACTGAAAACATGGCTGACGGCACAGATCAGAAATCCTCCAACCAGATGTGGGGCGGACGTTTCGCTTCCGGGCCATCAGCCATCATGGAAGAGATAAATGCCTCCATCGGCTTCGACAAGAAGCTTTACGCCCAGGACATCCGCGGCTCTATGGCGCACGCCACCATGCTGGCGGAAAAAGGCATTATTTCGCAGGAAGATAAAGAGAAGATCGTTCACGGCCTGAACACGATCCTGTCAGAGATCGAATCCGGCAGCTTCGAATTCTCGCGCAAGCTCGAAGACATCCACATGAACATCGAGGCCCGCCTTGCAACGCTGATCGGCCCCGCCGCCGGCCGCCTGCACACCGCCCGCTCGCGCAACGACCAGGTGGCGCTCGATTTCCGCCTGTGGGTCAAGGAAGAATTGCAAAAGACTGAGGGCATGTTGACCGCCCTCATCGCCGCCTTCCTAGATCGCGCCGAGGAAAATGCCGATACGGTTATGCCTGGCTTCACCCATTTGCAGACAGCGCAGCCGGTGACCTTCGGCCATCATTGCATGGCCTATGTGGAAATGTTCGGCCGTGACCGCGCCCGCGTGCGCCACGCCATCGAGCACATGGACGAAAGCCCGATCGGCGCGGCCGCCCTTGCCGGCACTGGCTATCCCATCGACCGCCACATGACGGCGAAGGCACTCGGTTTCCGCGAGCCGACCCGCAATTCCATCGACACCGTCTCCGACCGCGATTTCGCGCTGGAATTCCTGTCTATCGCTTCCATCTGCGCCACGCATCTGTCGCGCCTCGCCGAAGAAATCGTCATCTGGTCGACGCCGCAATTCGGCTTCATCCGCCTGTCGGATGCCTTCTCCACCGGCTCCTCGATCATGCCGCAGAAGAAGAACCCGGACGCCGCCGAACTGGTGCGCGCCAAGACCGGCCGCATCAACGGCTCGCTGATCGCCCTTTTGACAGTGATGAAGGGCCTGCCGCTCGCCTATTCCAAGGACATGCAGGAAGACAAGGAACAGGTTTTCGATGCTGCCGAGAGCCTGGAACTGGCGATTGCCGCCATGACCGGCATGATCCGCGACCTTGAAGTGCGCAAGGACCGTATGCGCGCCGCCGCCGGTTCGGGCTATTCCACCGCCACCGACCTTGCCGACTGGCTGGTGCGCGAAGCGGGCCTGCCCTTCCGCGATGCCCACCATGTGACCGGCAATGCCGTGGCGCTGGCGGAAAAGAAGGGCTGCGATCTCGCCGATCTTTCGCTTGAGGAATTGCAGGCCATCCATCCCGGCATCACCAAGGGCGTTTTCGACGTTCTGTCCGTCGAGGCATCGGTTGCCAGCCGCACCAGTTTCGGCGGCACGGCCCCTTCGGAAGTGAAGAAGCAGATCGCCTGGTGGCGCGGACGCAACTGATAAAATCGCGTTACGCTGCGATCACAAGAAACAGGGTGCACAAGCGCCCTGTTTTTCGTTATCAGAGAGGCACATATTTCCTTTGGACAGGCCCATGCTTTCAAAAACCGCGCGCAAACTTATCGTTCCCATCGGCATGACGCTCGCCGTCAGCCTTGTTCTCAGCGCCTGCGGGCGTAAGGGTGACATCGACCCGCCGAGCACGCCGGTCGAAATGCGCAACAAGCGCAATGCCGACGGAACGGAGACAAAGCCGGCGACGGCGGAACGGCCGTTCATCCTCGACAAGCTTCTCTGACGGATAAAAGCCTGTGAACCATTTTGGCTATATCGACGGCGTGCTGCACGCCGAAAACGTGCCTGTGCCCGAGATCGCCAAGGCGGTCGGCACGCCATTCTACGTCTATTCGACTGCGACGCTGGAGCGCCATTACAAGGTGTTTTCCGGCGCCTTTGCGGATGTGGACGCCATGGTCTGTTACGCCATGAAGGCCAATTCCAACCAAGCGGTTTTGAAGACGCTGGCAAAGCTCGGCGCGGGCATCGACGTCGTCTCGGGCGGCGAATTGCGCCGCGCACTCGCAGCCGGCGTTCCGGCAAGCCGCATCATGTTTTCCGGCGTCGGTAAAACCGTGGCCGAGATGGACTATGCGCTGGAAGCTGGCATCTATTGCTTCAACATCGAATCCGAGCCGGAACTGGAAGTCCTCAACCTGCGCGCCGTGAAAGTCGGCAAGCGGGCGCATGTCTCCTTCCGCATCAATCCGGATGTGGATGCGCGCACCCACGCCAAGATTTCCACCGGCAAGAAAGAGAACAAGTTCGGCATTTCATATGAACGCGCCCGCGCGGTCTACGCCCATGCAGCCACTTTGCCAGGCATCGAAGTCACCGGCATCGACATGCATATCGGCAGCCAGATCACCGAATTGCAGCCTTTCGAGGATGCCTTCCGGTTGCTGCGCGAACTTGTCGAGGCGCTGCGCACCGACGGCCACACCATCAGCCACGTCGATATTGGCGGCGGTCTCGGCATTCCTTATCGCGATGACAATAATCCGCCGCCGCTGCCGGATGCCTATGCCCATATCGTCAAGAACGAGCTGAAGAGCCTCAACTGCAAGATCGTCACCGAGCCGGGCCGCCTGATCGTCGGCAATGCCGGCATTCTGGTGACGGAAGTAATCTATGTGAAGGACGGCGGCGAAAAGACCTTCGTGATCGTGGATGGCGCCATGAACGACCTCATCCGCCCGACGCTTTACGAGGCCTATCACGGCATCCGCCCGGTGGTGCAGCCGGCAGAAGATGCGCCCCGCATCAAGGCCGATATCGTCGGCCCCGTTTGCGAGACCGGCGACTATCTGGCGCTCGACCGCGAGATGGCTGCCCCGCAGCCGGGCGATCTGATCGCCGTCAGTTCCGCAGGCGCCTATGGCGCGGTGCAGGCCGGCACCTACAACTCGCGCCTGCTGGTGCCGGAAGTGCTCGTGAAGGATGACAAATTCCACGTGATCCGTCCGCGCGGCACCTATGAAGAGTTGATCGCGCTCGATTCCGTGCCCGCCTGGCTCGATTGATCTCGCCGCATCACCGGTCGGCCGATCACAATCAAGCGAAGCTGCCTAAAAAATGGGGGTGAGGGCTTGGGTGCCCTCGTCTTCGCCACAAAGAATGTTATCCTTGCTCCCGTGATATAAACAGCGCGCCGTTCCGGGAATGGCGTTCGACGTGGCCAGAACCGGGAGAACGGATTGATGACCACAGCCGGAGAGGACAGGACAGGCAGAAAGCGCCCGACCGGCGCATTCGCGCAGCGGCCGGACCTTGCCCGCCGGGTTGCCGCCAAGCGCTTCTTCGCAAAAATCGTGCTGCTTTCGGAAAAAATTGCGCCGAAAACGCTTTGGCCACTCTCCATCGCCGCCGTGTTTCTAGCGCTTGCCTGGTTCGGCCTTTACCGACAGATGCCGGATTTCCTGCGGCTCGGCGTTGTTTTCGTGCTCGTCTTCTCCTTCATCGCCACTCTCCTGCCAATCGTGCGGCAGAAATGGCCGACGGACCACGATGCGTCCCGTCTGCTTGAAGATCGCAACGGTCTCGCGCACCAGCCGGTTGGCGTGCAGGAGGACGAACCGGCCTTCGATACGCCTTTTTCCCGAACGCTGTGGAAAGAGCACCAGATCCGCATGGCGGAGCGCATCGCCGCGCTGAATGCCGGCCTGCCGAAACCCGATATCGCCCGTTATGACCGCCTCGCGCTGCGCACCGTTCCCGCCCTTCTTCTCGCCGCCGCCTTCGGTTTTTCCTATTCCAACGGCGCGGGCACGATTGCCGATGCCTTCCGCAGCCAGCCGGCCGTCGGTCCCCTCAATCCCGATATCCGTCTTGATGCCTGGGTCACGCCGCCATCCTATACCGGCCGCGCGCCGATTTTCCTGACTGGACGCGACGCAACCAACCGCGACGCGGTTTCCGTGCCGCAATCCTCCAAGCTGACGATCCGCATGACCGGCGGCGATGGCGGCGAGGAAGTGACTTTCGAGCCTGAAATGGCGGGCGCGCTGCAAAAGCTTGCGCCGGAAGCGGCGCGTGCCGACAGCGCAAGCGGCGATATCGCCGTTCAAACGCCGGTTCGTTCGGCGGATCAGCCCGTCGCGCCGCGCACCTTCGCCATGGATGTTACCGAAAGCGGCATGATTACCGCCAATGGCGAACAATGGGTGTTCAACGTCATCCCCGACCAGCCGCCCAGCATCGCTTTCGACAACATGCCGCGCCGGGCCGTCAATGGCGCGCTGGAAGTGGGCTTTACCGCCAAAGACGATTATGGGCTGAAGGAAGCCCATGCCATCATCGAGCCGATTGGCGTTGCGGAAGGTGCGACCGCGCTTTATCCGCCGCCGGAATTCAAGCTCGATCTGCCGCGGCAGAACAATCGCGAGATCAAGGGCCTGACCAGCCGTAACCTGACCGAACATCCGATGGCGGGAAAACGCGTGCGCATCACGCTGGTGGCGACGGACGGCGCCGGTCAGACCGGCCGCAGCCCCGCGCATGAAATGGTGCTGCCGGGCCGCAACTTCTCCGAACCGCTGGCGGCCTCCATTGCCGAGCAGCGGCAGATCTTCTCGCTCGACACGCGCCAGATGCCGAAGGCGATCGCCTATAACGAGGCGGTGGGCCTGCGCCCGGAAGAGACCATTCCCAACACCACCCATTATCTCCTGCTACAATCGGCGCAGACCCGCATGCGGCTCGCCTATAACGAGGAGATGCTGAAGGATACGGCCGATTATCTCTGGGAAATCGCGCTCGGCATTGAGGATGGCGACCTTTCGCAGGCCGAAAGACGCCTGCGCGATGCGCAGACTGCGCTTTCCGAAGCGCTTCAGCGCAATGCCTCCGACGAGGAAATCGCCAAGCTGATGCAGGAGTTGCGGGAAGCCATGCAGCAGTTCATGAGCGAGCTTGCGCAGCGCATGCAGAATGCGCCGCAGGCCAACATGAACAGCCAAGCACAGAACGTATTGCGCCAGCGCGATCTGGAAAACATGATGAACCAGATCGAGAACCTCGCCCGCTCCGGTAATCGCGACGCGGCGCAGGAAATGCTCTCGCAGCTGCAGCGCATGATGAACAATCTGCAGGCCGGCCGGCCGCAGCGTCAGGGCCAGCAGGGGCAGCAGCAGAGCAGCAAGATGCGCCAGCAGATCGACAAGCTGGGCGAAATCCTGCAGCAGCAGCAGAAGCTGATGGACGAGACCTTCAAGCTGGATCAGGCGCTGCGCGACCGGATGCAGCGCGGTGACCCGCAGCAGGGCGACGACGAGCAGCAGATGGGTGAAAACGGCCAGCAGCCGCAAGAAGGACAGCAGGGTCAACAGGGCGAAAATGGCCAGCAGGGCGGACAGCCAAGTGACCAGATGACCGCCGAACAATTGCGTGAAGCGCTGAAAAACCTGCGGGCCCAGCAGGATGCGCTCGGCAAGCAGCTCGGCGAATTGCAGCAGGGGCTGCGCGATCTCGGCATGGAACCGGGCGAAAACTTCGGCAAGGCGCAGCAGGAAATGCAAGGAGCCGGTGAGGCGCTGGGCAAGGGCCAGGGCGAACAGGCCGTCGAAGGTCAGGGCAATGCGCTGAATGCGCTGCGACAGGGCGCGCAGGACATGATGGGCCAGATCATGCAGGCCATGCGCCAGCAGGGCCAGCAGCCGGGACAGGGGCAAGAAGGCATGGCGGGCCAGGGCGGCCAGAACGGCCGTGATCCGCTCGGCCGTCCACGCAGCACCACCGGCCCGGATTTCGGCGATCAGGTGAAGGTGCCGGACGAAATCGACGTGCAGCGCGCCCGCGAAATCCTCGAGGCGATCCGCGAAAAGCTCGGCAACAATCCGCCCGGTGAAATCGAGCGGCGTTATCTGGAGCGGTTGCTGGATATACAGTGAGGATCGGAAGCCGTTCACGGCGATCCGGCCCTTCACTTTAATCGCGCAGCTTTCCGGAAAAGCCGGCAGCGGGAAATGTGTTCGGCAGTCGCCAAACACTCTACGTCATCCTCGGCCTTGTGCCGAGGATCTGCCAACCTCCCATGAAACCGATACGTCGCAGATGCTCGGGACAGGCCCGAGCATGACGGAGGAGAGAGTTGACAACTACGCAACAAAAAAGGCGACCCAAGGGGCCGCCTTTCTCAAATCTGTGTAACGTTTTCACTCAGGCCGCAAGCGCCCGCGCCACAGCCTTGCGAATATCCGGAAGCGCAAAGGGTTTGGAAACCACATCCACGATCTTCTCCGCCAGATCGTCAGCCCGTTCGCGCTGCTCGGCGTAACCCGTCATTAGCAAAATGCGCATGGCCGGGAAGCGTTCGGCGGCGCGGTGCGCCAGCTCGATGCCATCCATGACCGGCATGCGGATATCCGAGAGAAGAAGATCGAAACTGGTTTCCTGAAGCTTTTCCAGCCCCTGCTCGCCATCCGCCGCCTCATGGGTCTCGTGACCGTCGAGACGCAGCGCGCGAGCGACGAAAGCCCGCAATGCATCCTCGTCTTCGGTAATCAGAATCTTCGCCATTACTCATTGCTCCTGGGCATCATTTCCAGCCGTGAGCAACATCGCAGGCTCCTCTTTTCAAGAGGTAAACACCCAGCCCTTCGCTGGGTGAATGGTTAATGAGGCGTCTCCGCGCTGTGCCGTTCCGGCACGGCAAAATTGCTCAGGCGTCGCCGGTCACGACGCCGACAAAGGGCAGTTCGCGGAAGGCATAAGCGACATCCATGCCGTAACCCACGACGAAATAATCCGGACACTCGAAACCGACATAATCGGCCTCCAGATCTTCCTTGCGCTTGACCTTCTTGTCGAGCAGCACGGCGATGGTGACGTTGCGAGCGCCGCGTTCGTAAAGCAGTTCCTTGGCAAAACGCAGCGTGCGGCCGGATTCGAGAATATCGTCGATCAAGAGGACATCGCGGTCCTTCACGTCGCTGTCGATATCCTTGACGATCCTGACGCCTTGCGAAACCGTGCCGGTGCCATAGCTCGACAGCGTGATGAACTCGACTTCAGGGGCAAGGCCGCTGTCATGCAGCGCGCGGATAAGATCGGCCGCGAAAATGAACGATCCCTTGAGCACGGCAATGACCAGTAAATCCTTGGTCGGGCCGCTGGCGATGTGCTTGGCCATGTCGCGATTGCGCTCGGCGATCTGCTCGGCGGTATAAAGCGGCTCGATGTTTTTTCCACGGACGACGGGCATTCTTACTCCTGTGCTGCGCCTTGCCGATTTTACCTTTCAGTAAAAATACGAAGACCATGCGTTAGCACAGTCAGCGTTCGGACGCACCCGCCTCAGCGAAGGAAAGCTTGATCTCGGGCGTTTTTCCACCGGGATGGCGCAGTTTTGCCGAAAAACCGTGGCTGAAACCGGGCTGCATCTCCTTCACCGGCGGCTCGATGACCATGCTGGCCACCAGTTGTCCCTTGGCGGCGAAGAGATCGGCGCGGAGAGCCGGCACCTCTTCGAGATTGCCGCCATTATTTTCGACAATGCCGTTGATGAGCAGAGTATCCATGCCATCCGCCTCCATCGGGGTCACGGTGACATGGGAAATGGCGAGCGGGTTCACCGAAGCGGCAACAGCCGGCTTTTCCGGCACGACCACCGAGAGACCGCCCGAGCAGACGAAGACGAAAATCGCGAGCCCCGCCACGAGCGCCGAATAGGCGTCCGCCGAAAGACGGGATAATCTGCGGTCCAGCCAGCCGATGAAGGCGAGGCCGAGCGCACCGATGGTGACGGGAGGTTTTGCCGCCTGCCGGCGCGCTGCACCGCGATTGTCGTTTCCGGGTTGCCGCGAACGGTTTTCCTTGATGGTGACAAATTCCGCGTCTACCACATCGCGGTCGGGATTTGCCGCCCGCGCCGTGCGGCGCACCGGCGTTTCCGGCATCAGGAGGTCGAAATCGAATGCCGCTTGCCGGCGAGATGAACGGAACATAGCCATAGAATTCCTTGGGTGAGGTTTTCCGGCCCGCAAAACTGGGCATTGCAACGAATCCTGCCAAGTTTTAAATTTAATTGGTTAATGCTTCGCAAAAACGGCTCGCACAGGCTGCCGGATCCGGGTTAAACCCCGACATCCGAACCCCATGCGCCAGCGGCTTGCGAACCACCACGAAACGAAGAGACTGGAAGTCCGTTGATCCATTTCGAAAATGTCGGGTTGCGTTACGGCATGGGACCCGAAATCCTGAGGGACATGACCTTCGATATCCCCAAGGGTTCGTTCCAGTTTCTGACCGGCCCGTCGGGCGCCGGCAAGACGACGCTGCTCCGCCTGCTTCTGATGTCGCTGCAGCCGACGCGCGGCAATATCCGCATGTTCAACCGCGATGTGTCGCGCATTCCGCGCAGCGAGTTGCCGATGCTGCGCCGCCGCGTCGGTATCGTGTTTCAGGATTTCCGGCTGCTCGATCACCTGACGACCTATGAGAATGTCGCCCTGCCGCTGCGCGTACGCGGCAAGGAAGAGAGCGCCTATCGCAACGATGTGATCGAGCTTCTGAAGTGGGTGGGGCTCGGCGAGCGCATCAATGTGCTGCCGGCCATTCTTTCCGGCGGGGAAAAGCAGCGCGCCGCCATTGCCCGCGCGCTGATGGACCAGCCCGAAATCCTGCTGGCCGACGAGCCGACCGGCAACGTCGATCCGCCGATGGCCAAGCGCCTTCTCAACCTTTTCCTGGAACTCAACCGGCTGGGCACGGCCGTCGTCATCGCCACCCATGATTTCGGCCTGATGGACCAGATCGATGCGCGCCGGATGATCCTGACCGAAGGGCGGCTCGACATCTATGAATGAGATCAACCGCAAACAATTGAAGCCGGAAGCGGCGCAGCCGAAGCGCCCACCCATGCGCATCCGCCCGATGGCGCCCATTCTGCCGCCCTCCAATATTCAGGGCAATGCGCTGATGGTGGTCATCGCCATCATGGCCTTTCTCGCCTGCCTGACGCTGGGCGCCGTCTCCATGGTGCGCGCCACCGCCGCCACCTGGCAGAGCCAGATTTCCCGTGAGATCACCATCCAGATCAAGCCCGAGGACGGGCTGGACATGGATGCGGCGCTTAACAAGGCGCGCAACCTGGCGCTCACCTTCGTCGGCACGCGGGATGGCACCATCCTCGACGATGCGGCGACATCGCGCCTTTTGGAGCCGTGGCTCGGCAGCGGTCTCGATCTTTCCGAATTGCCGGTGCCGCGTCTCGTCGTCATCACCATCGACGAAAACAATCCGCCCGATTTCCAGGCGATGCGGGATATGCTGAAGGCCGAGATTCCGCAGGCATTTCTGGACGACCACCGCACCTGGGTCGACAGGCTGGTCTCCATGGCGAGAACCACTGTCATGATCGGCGTCGGCGTTCTTATCCTCGTTTTCACCGCCATGGTGCTGACGGTGGTGTTTGCGACGCGCGGCGCGCTTTCCGGCAACCGACATATCGTCGAGGTTCTGCATTTCGTCGGCGCGGAAAGCAGTTTTGTGGCGCGTGAATTCCAGAAGCACTTCCTGAAGATCAGCCTCAAGGGGGCGGCGGCGGGCAGCGCACTGGCCGCAGCGGTTTTCCTTGTTGCCGGTTTCTGGCAATCGAGCACGGTCGCCACGCCGCAGAGCGATCAGGCGAGTGCGCTTTTCGGCTCGTTTTCGGTCGGTCTCGGCGGTTATTTCGGCATTGCCATGACGATGATCATCATCGCGCTTTTGACCACCATCACGGCGCGCGTGACCGTCATCCGCACCATCGACGATATCGACCGCGTCCGCTCCGATCCATCGAAAAGCGACGGTCTTGCATCGTGAGAACACCCCGGAATCCTGCGGTAAAACTGAAACCGTCACAAGCCGGATGTAACCTGCAGACGGTGGACAAAAATGCCTGTTCCTTGCCTTAATCGGCGAGTATTCAGGAGGAATGTTTGTGAGTCGGATGGACCAGGATCAGACGACAGCGCGACCGGCCAGAAAGGGCCTGTTGTCGCGGCGCGGTCCTCTGCGCCGTTTTATTCGCGGCCTCATCCTGCTTTGCGTCATTGTGCTTGGCGCATTTTCCGGCGGTTTCCTGTGGTTTGCCGATTCCGTCGCCTCCATGCGTCCGCCGGAGGGGGCGAGAGGCGATGCCATCATCGTGCTTACCGGCGGTTATCAGCGCATCGAACAGGCGGTCGGCCTGCTGAGAGACGGCGTGGGCAAGCGGCTTCTGATTTCCGGCGTCAACCCGGCCACCACCCGCTCGCAGATCCGCAAGATGACGCAAGGGTCATCCGACATGTTTTCCTGCTGCGTGGATATGGGCTATAAGGCGATAGACACGATCGGCAACGCCAGTGAGGCGGCAAGCTGGATACGCGATCACAATTATTCCTCCATCGTCGTCGTCACCAATAATTATCATATGCATCGCAGCCTGCATGAATTGCGCAGCGCCAGCCCGCAGACGCAATTCATCGCCTATCCCGTCATCAGCGCCGATCTTGCCCGCACCAACTGGTTCGTGGAGCCGGATGTGGTGAGAACCATGCTTTACGAATATCTAAAGTTCGTGGCGGCGGCGGGACGCGACCTCACCGGTTTCGGCAAGGGCGACGGTCTGCGCAAGGCCGCCGCCGATCATTCCCGGATAAAGACGACAACCGCTTCATCCTGACCGGCGAGAACGCGCTTGCTGCGGCCCCTTGTTTTCGTGTAGGCGTCTGGCATCGGCATCCGGCATCGAGGCCTGTCCAAGGCTTCGGAACGGCTGCGCTCCGGGAAGGCTGTTGATGCTCAAGCTGCGCTCTTTTCTTTTCAATACGCTGTTTTATCTCAACCTGATTGTCCGCATGATCGTGCTGACGCCGATCTATTTCATCCTGCCGCGCAAGATCGCCTTCGAAATTCCGAAGAACTGGGCGCGGTCCAATCACTGGCTGATGAAAACCATCGTCGGCACCACCTTCGAGATCGAGGGGCTGGAAAACATTCCCGAGACCGGCTGCATCTTCGCGCCCAAGCATCAATCCTTCTGGGATACCTATGCGCTGCTCCCCAATCTGCCAGACCCCGTTTACATTCTGAAACGGGAGTTGATGTGGATTCCGCTGTTCGGCTGGTACGTGATGAAACAGCGCATGATCCCGGTCAACCGCGCCGCACGCGGCAAGGTGATGCTGAAGGTGATGGAGCGGGCGAAAGAGGAAATGGCCGCCGGCCGCGAACTCATCATCTATCCCGAAGGCACGCGCCGCCCGCCGGGCGCCGAGCCCGAATATCGTTATGGCATCGCAAGGCTTTACCGCGATCTGCAGGTTCCGGTCATTCCCGTCGCCATGCATCCCGGCCTCTTCTGGCCGCGCCGTTCCACCATGCGCTATCCCGGCCATTTCAAGGTGCGTATCCTGCCGGCCATCGAGCCGGGGCTGGACCCCGACGTGTTTTTCAAGCGCCTGATCGACGTAACGGAAAAGGCGAGCGACGAGTTGCTGCTGGAAACCGTGCGCAACAACCCGCATTTGCCGCTGCCGCCGACCGCCGTGAAGCGGATCGCCGAACTTCAGGGCAAGGAAACCGCCGCCGCCGGCTGAGCGGCAAGCGTGCCGACATTTTTGGCGATGCTCTCCAGCAGGGAATCGCGAATACCCATCTCCTGCAGATGCTGTACGGTGTTGAAGACATAATCCGTATTCGGCCCGGATCGGCCCGATGCGGCTGCAACGATGGTCGCCGATTCGGCAACACCGAGACCGCCGATATATTGCTCATGCGCGGGATCGGCCACATAGGTCACCGCGCTGCTGCGTCTGCCATCGGAAAGCGCGATGGAAACCAGCCGCTCCTTATAGACATTCGTCACCAGTTCGCGCTCGCGCAGATAGATCATGACCGGCTCACGGTCCTGTCCGCGCACGCGGAAAGCGACGCCAAGGCAGGAACCGCCGCGCTCCAGGCCGAGAACGAGACCGGGCTTTTCTTCGGTGCCTCTATAAAAGTTGGAACTGATACAAAGCGAGCGCCGATACCCGTGCAGCCGCGCCTGCTGCCGCTCTTCAAAGGCGAAGCCGGGGTTCCACATCAACGAACCGTAGCCAAAGACCCAAAAATCGTCCATATCCCAAGCCAAATCGAAATTGTCTGAAGTCTGTTCATCGGAGATCAATATGGCAGCGTCAAGCCAATCCGGCACCGCCAAAAAATTCCTCTGGCTCGCCATCGCCATCCTCGTGGTCATCGGACTTTATACCGCCGGGTGGTTTTACGCCGCCGACAGGCTGAAGCAGACGGTTCTGAACGTCATTGCCCCCTCGCAGGCCCGCAGCGTCAGCGGCGAATGCGGCGATATCGCCTTCAAGGGTTATCCCTTCCGCATCGGCCTCTTCTGCTCCAAGGTGACGGTGGATGACAAGGAGAACGGCGTTTCCGCTTCCTTCGGCGAACTTCGCTCGGCGGCGCAGGTCTATAATCCCGGCCACATCGTCTGGGAACTCGATTCGCCGGCGGAAATCCGTTCCGCCCACGGTCTGACGATTTCGGCCGCCTGGCAGAACATGCAGTCCAGCATCGTCACCAAGCTGAAGGGCATCGATCGCAGCTCGCTCGTCATCGACGGGCTGAAGGCGCAGGCGGTTTCTTCCGTCACCGGCCAGACCATCGATTTCGATGCGGTAAAAACGGAAATGCATCTTCGCCAGAACGGCGCGGATCTCGACGGGGCCATCACGCTCACCGACTCCGCGACCGTCATCAAGGACTGGCCGCAGCTTCTGCCGCGCCTCAACGCCATTGCCGATATCACCCTTGCCGGCAAGGCGGGCATGGTGGATGGCAGCGACAGATCGGGCCTTTATGGCGCGAGCGGCGAGCTTCGCCGGCTGGTGGCCGATATTGGCGAGGGCCGCACCATGCGCATCAGCGGCCCCTTCTCCTTCGACAATGAGGGCTATCTCTCCGGCCAGTTCAAGCTGGAAATCGAAAAGCTCGGCGCATGGTCGGACAATGCCAAGCAGGTCTTCCCGCAGTTGCAGTCCACCATCGATACGGCCCGCAAACTGCTCGGCGCGCTCGCCGGCGGCGGTGATCGGGCATCCGTCGATCTCGTTGTGGATCGTGGCCGCGCCACGGTCAGCGGCTTTATTCCACTTGGGAAAATCCCGCCGATCTGAAGGATTGATTTATACTCGGCGTCATCCTCGGGCTTGATGTACAGCCCGGAGACATAGTTGACAGATGTTCGGAGACATCCCTGACACTTTTTCTGCTTGGCGGAGGAGTGTCGGGATGGCTTGGCGGGAGATTTCTGTCATGGATCAACGCACAGAGTTTGTGA
>NZ_JADQWB010000001.1 GCF_015704895.1 Agrobacterium leguminum
CTGTTGGGCGGGCTGTGGGCGGCGGGTTTTGTCGGCAGGGCGGTGATGCGGCCGCTGGCGAAAGCCTCTCCCAATGCCGTGACCGTCGCCTCCGTCGGCGTGCTGATCGCGCTGACCGAAAGCGCGAGACTGGCCGCCGACACAAGGCAATTATGGCTGCCGCCGCTTCTATCTCAGCCGGTGCGCTTCTGGGCCGATGGCGGCTTTGCCGTGACCCTGACGCCGATGCAGATGCTGAACACGGCAGCCTTCTGCGTGCTCATTCTCGCAGGGTCGTTTTATCTTGGCCGTTCCGCTTTCGGCAGGCGCTGGAAGGCGGTCTCGGACGATGCTTTCGCCGCCGCTTTATGCGGGGTGAATGCGGGCCGGATATTTCTCGTCTCCTATTGTGCGGCGGGCCTCGTCGCCGCCATCGCCGGCGTGCTGGCCACATTCTATTACGGCACCATGGATTTCGGCGCCGGTCTGGTCTTTGGGCTGAAGGTGGTGCTGATTTCGGCTGCGGGCGGTTATGCCAGCCCGCTCATCTGCGGCCTTGGGGCCGCCGCCGTCGGCTTTGCGGAAACTTTCTGGGTCGGTTACGGCCCTGCCGCCTGGCGCGATGCGGTGGTTCTGGCGATGCTGGTCGGCTGGCTGATTGTCATGCGCAGCAGGGTGGAAGCGCCGTGAGTCTGGCCCCTGGAACGCTTTCGCGTTTCTTCGAATCGCGAAAGCGCTCCAACTCTTTGTTTCGTCGCATTTCCGGACGGAAAACCGGGCTCCACTTTTCCTGGAAATGCTCTATCGCCACTTGTCCTTCGCCGTGTCATCGGTCGTCTTTGCCGCAACCCAGTCGCCCGCCGAGCCATCCTTGCCATGTTCCTTTTTCCAGAACGGGGCGGATGTCTTGAGATAATCCATCACGAAATTGGCACCATCGAAGGCGGCCTGTCGATGCGATGAAGCTGCGATGACGAGGACGATATTTTCGCCGGTGGCGATCTTGCCGTGGCGGTGGATGGCGGTGAGGCCGAGAAGGCCGAAACGCTCCACGGCAAGTTTGGCGATGCGGGTTATTTCCGCCTCCGCCATGCCGGGATAGTGTTCAAGCTCCAGTGCCGCAAGCGTGCCGCCATCATCCCGGCAGAGCCCGGTGAAGGCTACGACCGCGCCGATGCTCCTGTCACCTTCCGTCAGCCGGCGGGTTTCTTCCGCAGCGTCGAAATCCTCTGCCTGCACGCGGACCGTCGGCTGCATCCGCTCATCCCCCCGTCATCGGCGGGAAAATGCCGATCTCGCGCGCGCCGACGATGCTTTCATCATGCTCGACATGTTCCTGATTGACGGCGACGCGGATCACATTGGGGAATTCGAAGGCGGCTTCGTAATTCTCGCCGCGCGTCGCAAGCCAGGCGATCAGCTCGCCGGCGGTGGTGACGGAGGAGGGGATGTCCAGCTCTTCTTCGTCCGTGCCGATCTTCTCGCGAACCCAGGCGAAATAAACGATCCGTGTCATCAGTCTTCGTCCACGATGTGCTTCAGGCCCGCCTTGAAGTAATCATAGCCGGTATACATGGTCAGCGCCGCCGCGATCCACAGCAGGGTAATGCCCATTTCAGTCGTGTAGGGCAGAACCTTGTCGCCCGCAGGACCCGCGAGCAGGAAGGCGATGGCGACCATCTGGATTGTGGTCTTCCATTTGGCGATGCGGGTGACGGGAACGCTGACCTTCAGCGCCGCCAGATATTCGCGCAGGCCCGAGACCAGAATTTCGCGGCAGAGAATGGTGATGGCCGCCCAGAGCGACCAGCCGGCAATAGTGCCATCCGCCGCCATCAGAAGCAGGACAGAGGCGACCAGCAGCTTGTCGGCGATCGGGTCCAGCATGCGGCCGATATTCGACGTCTGGTTCCAGATACGCGCGAGATAACCATCGAGGAAATCGGTCAGCGAGGCGATGATGAACAGCCATAATGCCGTCCAGCGCGCGAAATCCGAGCTTTCCAGTTTCCCTTCGATGTAAAAGCACAAAACGATGACAGGAACCGCGAGGATGCGGCCATAGGTGAGTAGGTTGGGAATGCTGTATGCGCGCGAAGCCATGGGAAACCTGTCAGTCTAAGATTAGCTGCCTTGATGCCGCCGCCAGGGCATAGCGTCAACATGTGATTATGTTTTTTTAGCAGTTCGCCACGACGGCGCGGCATCAATCGCCGCCGCTCTCGTGGAAGTGATTGTAGATTTGCCGCGCAACCGTCTCCGAAATGCCGCTGACAGCCATCAGATCGTTGAGGCCGGCGCGGGAAACCGCCTTGGCCGTGCCGAAATGCTGCAGCAGGGAGCGCTTGCGGCCCGGACCGATTCCCGAGATTTCGTCGAGCGGATTGCGCACCATTTCCTTCTTGCGCCGCGCCCGGTGCGAGCCGATGGCGAAGCGGTGCGCTTCGTCGCGCATGCGCTGAATGAAATAGAGCACGGGATCACGCGGCGGCAGCGAAAAATCGCTGCGCCCATCCGCAAAGAAGCGTTCGCGGCCCGCCTCGCGGTCCACGCCCTTGGCGACGCCGATGGCGGTCACACAGTCGCGAATGCCGAGTTCGTCGAGAATGGCCCGTACCGCCGTCATCTGGCCCTGGCCGCCATCGATCAGGATCACATCGGGCCAGGCGGGGAAGGGCATATCGGCGGCTTCCTCCGGCGTCGGCGTCTGCGTTTGCCCACGGTCGGGCTTTCCCTCTTCCTTCAACAGACGCGAGAAGCGACGGGTCATCACCTCGCGCATCATGCCGAAGTCGTCACCGGGGGTGATGTCGGTCGATTTGATGTTGAACTTGCGGTATTGGTTCTTCACGAAACCTTCCGGCCCCGCCACCACCATGCCGCCCACGGCATTGGTGCCCATGATATGGGAGTTATCGTAAATCTCGATCCGGCGCGGCACATAAGAAAGGCCGAAGGTTTCCGCAAAACCCTTCAGCAGCCGCGCCTGAGACGAGGTTTCCGCCAGCTTGCGGCCATGCGCCTCGCGGGCATTGGCGAGCACATGGTCGGTGATGTCCTTCTTCTCGCCGCGCTGCGGCACGCTGATGGTAACCTTGTGCCCGGCCTTTTCGCCGAGTGCTGCGGCCAGCAGCTCCTGCTCCTCCACCGTTTCGGAAAGCAGGATTTGTTTCGGCACCGGCTTGTCGTCGTAAAACTGCGCAAGGAATGCATTGAGGATTTCCGAGCCGGGCAGGGAAGGGTCGGCCTTGGGGAAATAGGCGCGGTTGCCCCAGTTTTGCCCGGTGCGGAAAAAGAACACCTGAATGCAGGAGATGCCGCCTTCATGGTGGATGGCGAAGACATCCGCCTCCTCGATGCCGGCGGGATTGATGCCCTGATGGCTCTGGACATGCGAAAGCGCGGCCAGCCGGTCGCGATAGACGGCGGCGCGCTCGAAATCGAGGTCCTCGGCCGCCTCGTTCATCTGCCGCGCAATCGCGGTCTTGACGCTCTGGCTCTTGCCGGACAGGAAATCCTTGGCTTCCTTGACGAGTTCTTCATACCCCTGATCGCTGATCTCATGCGTGCAGGGGCCGGAACAGCGCTTGATCTGGTAAAGAAGACAGGGACGCGTGCGGGTTTCGAAGACGCTGTCGGTGCAGGTGCGGATCAAAAAGGCGCGTTGCAGCGAATTGATCGTGCGCCCGACTGCGCCGGCCGACGCAAAGGGGCCGAAATAATCGCCCTTGCGCGCCCGCGCCCCACGGTGTTTGAAAATCGCCGGCGCGCGGTTGTCTGCGGTAATGAGAATATAGGGAAAGGACTTGTCGTCGCGCAAAAGCACATTAAAGCGCGGCCGCAAGCGCTTGATGAGATTCGCTTCCAGCAGAAGTGCTTCGGTCTCCGTGCGGGTGGTGACGAATTCCATATGGGCGGTCAGCCGCACCATCTGGGCAATGCGGTTGGAATGCACGCGGCCCTGCGCGTAATTGCCGACACGCTTCTTCAACGAGCGCGCCTTGCCGACATAAAGAACGTCGTTCGCCTCGTTGAACATGCGATAGACGCCCGGCGCATTCGGCAGGTGTTTGACGAATTCGCCGATCAGATCCATGCCCTTCAGGCCGGATTCGTTCTTCCAGCCCGCATTCCAGTCCATGCCGGCAACGTCGCTCGATGCCTCGGCCGCATCGGTCGCGGCAAGGTTTGCATCGTCGTCTTCGTCGTCGGTTTCATCGAAGAGAATACCGCCATCAGGCAGCTTCTTTCCGTTCATTCATTTATCTCCGCCACGTCAGGGGTTTCCCAGCCAAGATGCTGGCCGCCGTCGAGCGCGATCATTTGTCCGGTGACCGACGGCGTGTCGAAAAGAAAGCGAATCGTCCGCCCGAACTCGTCCGGTGCGGGACCACGCTTTAATATAAGGCCGTCGATCTGCGCCTGAAAGTCCTCGGGCGCCTGTCTTTCGCTTTTGAAGGTGGGACCCGGCCCGATGGCGTTGACCCGCACACGCGGCGCGAAGCTCTGCGCCATCGTCCGCGTGGCCGTCCAGAGCGCCGATTTCGAAAGCGTATAGGAATAAAACCGTGGCGTGAGCGCAAGCACACGCTGGTCGATGATATTGACGATCAGCCCGGATTTATCCGCGGGCAGGTGCTCGACAAAGGCGGCGGCGATGAGGGAGGGCGCCCGCACATGCACGGCGAAATGCGCGTCGAAGATCGCCGGATCGGGCTTGTCCGCCGAGTCGTCGAGAAAAACCGACGCATTGTTGATAACGACGCCGATAGGCCCCAGCGCTGACGCAGCCTGTTCGATGAGCCCCGAAGCAGGGCTGGATTGTGTCAGATCCGCCTGAACGGCAACGGCCCTGCCACCTTTCTGCCTTATTTCGTTAGCGAATTCCTCGGCGCTGGCCATGGATGCATTGGCATGGACGGCGATGGCGAAGCCATGGGCGGCCAGATCGGTGGCGATTGCCCGCCCGAGCCGGCGGGCGGCTCCCGTTATCAAGACTGTCTTTTGTATATTTTCTTTCACGGCTGACCTGCATTTGCTCATATCCGTCCTATTTGCTGGATATAGATGCAAATCGCAAGCTGTCCATCCGCCCCAAAAGAATTGGGCGATTTTTTATTCACAATGCAATTTCGGTTTAATTTGAATATAACTAAGTTTAAAGGCGATCTATTGCTGGTTAGGCTTCTGTTAGGGTTAATAAACCCCTTGTGGCAATTAGGCAACGTCTAATTCTAGTCACGTCGCTGCCCCAAACAATTCACATTTTGGCTCTTTGATCTCCGCATTCTCCTATCAAATTCAGTTTCCAGAGGGGCGATTAACCCGACGAGTTTACACCGCGTCTGAGAACAATAGTTTTGAGTACAGAGCGGTCCTGAAAGGAGAATAGCATGCGTATTTTCGTAGCAACCCTTATGGCTTCGACCATGGCGGCCGCCGGCTTTTCGGCTGCTCACGCCGCTGACGCCGTAAATGAAGTGCCGCAGGCACCGGTGTCCTACGACCAGCCCGCGCCGGTCAAGGATTGGTCCGGTGCGTACCTCGGTGGTACGGTCAACTACGATTGGGGCCGTTTCAGCTCCAGCAACGACGGTCGTGACGCCAAGGGCGCTGGCGGCGGTCTCTACGGCGGTTACAACTGGCAGAACGGCCAGCTGGTTTACGGTGCGGAAGCCGACGTCAACCTCGGTGACGAGCGCGGTTCCGCCGGTACGGTCGCAGGCCGCGCCGTCGAAGGCAAGCAGGGCGTCAACGGCTCGCTGCGTGGCCGCGTCGGTTACGACATGAACCCGTTCCTGCTCTATGGTACGGCCGGTCTTGCTGTTTCCGACAACAAGGTTCGTGACGGCGTCAACAAGGACAGCGCCACGGCTCTCGGTTACACGGTTGGTGCCGGTGTTGAAGCCATGGTTACCGACAACATCACCGCTCGTCTGGAATATCGCTACAGCGACTACCAGAAGAAGGACTACACGCTCGGCAACGACGCCTTCTCGCGTGGTTATGACGACCACTCCGTCAAGGCCGGTATCGGCGTCAAGTTCTGATCCCTCAAGGATCGCTATTGGAAAAGCCGGGGTTTTCGCCCCGGCTTTTTTGTTTTTCGGTCTTATGTGTCGGCATGAATGCCCGGCCTTCCGGCCAGGCGTCCTTCTGCATCCGCTTCAGGCGGCGGCCTTCATTTCCGCATAGGCTTCGAAACGCTTGCCGAAGGTTTCCGGCCAGCCGGCCAGCGCATCGCGCCCTTCGGCCCATTCGCCGGCGAAACGCAGGTCGAGATAACCGATCATCGCGGCAAGGGCGAAATGGCCGCCATGCAGCTTCTTGCCAGTTTTCGGCAGGTTGGTGTTGAGATAATCAAGCCCGCGGACCACCTTGCTCCACTGCTTGTCGATCCATGGCTGGTGGATCTTGTCTTCCGGGCGAAAACGACGCTCGTAAACGATGGCGAGCAGGCAATCCATGATGCCGTCGCACAGCGCTTCGAGAATTTCCACATCCGTGCGCTTGCCGTTCTTTTTCGGGTAGAGCTTGCCGCCCGAAAGACGGTCGAGATAATGCATGATCGCCACGCTGTCATAGACCGAGCCGCCTTCATCCAGAAGCAGGACCGGAATCTTGCCGAGCGGATTGTTGTCCATCAGCGTTGCGGGCTCGGCACTGGTATCGACACGCACGGAGGTAATGTCGATGCCGAGATGGCGCGCGGCCATACGTACCTTGGCGGAGTAGGGGGAGGCGGGCGAGTAGAGCAGTTCCATGGTCGGGTCCTGTGGGTTGTCGTCTGGGGACTGGAATAGTCAATAAAACTGCATAGCGGTTTTATGTCTGGAAAATGTGTAGAAGAGCGCAACAGGCAACATTCGATGCGCTCTAGCGAATGGGGATGATTTCCGTGGCGTTGGCGCGGCAGCCCTTGCGGTCAAGCTCGGGGCAGTCGCGGAATGTCATGTCCCTGTTGAGGCAGATGCGCACTTCCTCTAGGCGCCTGCCGTCGCAGCTGATGGAGATGCCGCGTTTCGACAGGCCGGGATTGGCGTCGGTGAAGGCGGTTTCGATGGCGTCAGCGGAGAGAGTGGCGGCTTCGGCGCCCGAGGCGATCTTTCCCGGCAGCCGGATGGCTTCGAAGGCGGCGCGTGTCGCCGAGAAATAGTCCCTCTGCGACAGGCCGGAGCAGGAGCCGTGCTTGCGCCACTGGTGGCCGATCAGACCCATGGACGGCATGATATCGAACATGGTGCGGCCGATCGCGTCCGGAACACGGTCGGGCTCGCCGCTTTGGCAGAATTCCGGATAGCCGTTTTCGTTCTGCGGCCACAGCCCATGCACCACGAAACCGTAACGCCTGTCGCTGCCGCATTGCTGGCGGTTGCCCGAGCCTTCGGAACTGGCGCAGAACGCCGGTGACCAGGAGAGAGACAGCACGTAAAAATCGAACCCGTTTCCGCGCGGCGCAGGGTTTTTGCCCGTCTCCTGTCGGGAAACGTCGCGCCCTGGGGCGTCCGGCCGGGAATTGCCGGTGGTCTGCGATTGGGATTGCGTCTGCCGGTTGCCGGCGGGGTCGGTCGGTGCCGGATTTTCCCGCGCGAACCACAATGCGCCGAGCGACAGAAGGCCCAGGGCGATGAAACCGGCATAACGCTTCATTCCGTGTACGTTCTCCGGAAAATGGACGACCTCACATCGCCGGCGGGCGACGATCCGGTCTTACATCAACTTGTGAACGGGGCAAACCGCCAATCTTTGATGAAAAGGTTGAAAGCTTTGCCGCATAACGAATAAAGTCGAACGAATCTTCCGCAAAGACGGAACAGGGCTGGGGTGAGGCTGGAGGAAATAGGCGGGCATGACCGCATGAAATTCAAGAAATATATCTGGCCCGTCGTTGGCTTCGCGACGATCGGTTTTTCCGCATGGTT
The DNA here is from genome assembly GCF_015704895.1 of Agrobacterium leguminum. Classification (GTDB taxonomy): domain Bacteria; phylum Pseudomonadota; class Alphaproteobacteria; order Rhizobiales; family Rhizobiaceae; genus Agrobacterium; species Agrobacterium leguminum. The sequence continues at coordinate 7,902 of NZ_JADQWB010000001.1, forward strand.
GCTCTTTCACGAACTGCGCGGCCTGTCGCTCGATGATCTCTGGGACAGTCTGAAAGCCATTCGCGTGCGGGACTGGCTGTGTTCGGGCCTTGCAACCCTGCTGGCCTATGCCGCGCTCGCCGGTTACGACCGCATCGCGTTGCAGCATCTTGGCCGCAAAGTGAACTGGTTCTTCATCACGCTTACCTCTTTCACCACCTATGCGCTGTCTCACAATGTCGGGGCCTCGGTATTCTCGGGCGCCGTGGTGCGATATCGGGCCTATACGTCCAAGGGGCTGAGTGTAGCGGAAGTGGGCGTCCTCGTCGGCCTTTGCTCCTTCACCTTCCTCATCGGCACGATCATGCTGATCGGGCTGGTGCTGCTTTACGAGCCTGACATCACCGAACGGTTTACCGGCATTCTGCCCGTCGAAGCCTCCACCACCACAGGCGTGCTGCTGCTCCTTTTCGTCGGCCTTTATATTCTTGGCAGCCTGCTCAGGCTGAAACCCCTGAAAATCGGTTCCTTCGTGCTGCCGTACCCCGCGCCGAAGCTTGTTGCGCAGCAACTCGTCATCGGCCCGATCGAGCTGATCGGCGCGGCGGGCATCATCTATTTCGCGCTGCCGGAAGCCGGAAATCCCGGTTATATGGTCATTCTCGGCATATTTCTGGTTTCCTTCTCGGCGGCGCTCATCTCGCACGCGCCGGGCGGCCTGGGGGTCCTGGAACTGGTCTTCGTCACCGGCCTGCCGGACATGAACCCGGCGGACGTCATCGCGGCGCTTCTGGTCTTCCGGCTGTTCTACCTCATCATTCCCTTCATCATGGCCCTGTTCGTGATCCTGTTCTTCGAACGGTCACAGCTTGCGCAGGCGCAGAGGCGGGAAGGGCTGAGATAGCCGCTCAATTATCTTCCGATTTTTCCTCGCCGCGCAGCCAGAAGGCGCGCTGCGAGGCGAACCTGTCCTGCGCCAGCGTTGTCTTCAGGTAGGGCAGCAGCGTGTGCAACTCGTCCTTCAGCGTATAGGGCGGATTGACGATGATGAGGCCGGAGCCGCTCAGGCCATCCAGCCGGTCGCTTCTGACGGAAAGCTCCGCGCACAGCATTTTCGGAATATCGAAGGATTGCAGCCGCTCGTGGAAGTCCTTGATCGGTGCGCCTTTCTTCAAGGGATACCACAGGCAATAGGTGCCGGTGGAAAAACGCCGATAGGCCTTGTTCAAGCCATCGGCCAGACGCTGATATTCATTCTCAAGCTCGAAAGGCGGATCGACGAGGATGAGGCCGCGCTTTTCCTTCGGCGGCAGATGCGCGCCGAGCGATAGCCAGCCATCCAGCTCGGTGACACGCACCTGGTAGTCCCCCTCGAACAGGCGTGCGAGCGCCCGGCTGTCATCCGGGTGCAGTTCCATGGCCGAAAGCCGGTCCTGCGGGCGAAACAGCATGCGCGCGAGTTTCGGTGAGCCGGGGTAGAATTTCACGCCACCGTCCGGATTGAGTTCCTTCACGGCGTCAAGATAGGGCTCCAGCAGTTCGGCGATGGGGGCGGGCAGATCGGCCTCCATCAGCTTGCCGATACCGGTCTGCCATTCGCCGGTCTTCTGCGCTTCTTCCGAGGTCAGGTCGTAAAGCCCGATGCCGGCATGGGTGTCCAGCACCCGAAAGGCCTTGTCCTTGTTCTGCAGGTAGCGCACGAGGCGGGCGAGAACGGCATGTTTGAGGACATCCGCGAAATTGCCGGCGTGATAGATGTGGCGGTAGTTCATGGATGTGTCTCGCTTGCCGTTTATCCGGATGAATGGTCAGGATGAATATTCTTGATGGACGTCACTTCGGCCTTTTTGCCGCATCGTTGATGCAATATACAAAAGACATGAACGTTGCGACCCCGATTTCCGCTGAAAAAGCCGCCCCGAAGTCCGAAGTCCGTATCGGACACACGGTCTGTCCGCATGACTGTCCGAGCGCCTGCGCGCTTGAGGTCGACATCAATGCCGATGGCCGCATCGGTCGCGTGCGCGGGGCTAACGCCAATACTTACACCGCCGGCGTGATCTGCGCCAAGGTGGCGCGTTACTCCGAGCGCATCTATCATCCCGGCCGTCTTCTGACCCCGAAGCGCCGCAAGGGTGCGAAGGGCGCGGGCGACTGGCAGGAAATCTCCTGGGAAGCGGCTCTGGACGAGGTGGCGGACGCTTTCGTGAAGGCCGAGGCGCAGCATGGTACTGAGGCCATCTGGCCCTATTTCTATGCCGGCACCATGGGGCAGGTGCAGCGGGATTCCATCGAACGCCTGCGCCACGCCAAGAAATATTCCGGCTTTTTCGGTTCGATCTGCACCAACATGGCCTGGACCGGTTATGTGATGGGCACTGGCGCACTGCGTGGCCCGGATCCGCGCGAGATCGCCAAGGCCGATGTCGTCGTCATCTGGGGCACCAATGCGGTCGCCACGCAGGTCAATGTCATGACCCATGCGGTGAAAGCCCGCAAGGAACGCGGCGCGAAGATCGTCGTCGTCGATATTTACGACAATCCGACCATGAAGCAGGCGGATATGCGCCTCGTCGTCCGCCCCGGCACGGATGCCGCGCTTGCCTGCGCCGTCATGCACATCGCCTTCCGCGACGGTTACGCCGACCGTGATTATATGGCGCGCTTCGCCGACGATCCGGCGGGGCTCGAGGCGCATCTGAAGACGAAGACGCCGCAATGGGCATCCGAAATCACCGGCCTTTCGGTCAATGAGATCGAGGATTTCGCAAGGCTGGTCGGCGCCACGAAGAAGACCTTCTTCCGGCTCGGATATGGTTTTGCCCGCCAGCGCAACGGCGCGGTCGCCATGCATGCGGCGCTTTCCATCGCCACGGTTCTCGGTTCCTGGCAATATGAGGGCGGCGGCGCGTTCCATAACAATGGCGACATCTTCCGGCTCAACAAGGCGGAGTTGATGGGCAGTTCTTACGCCGACCCCGAGGTGCGCCAGCTCGACCAGTCGCAGATCGGCCGCGTGCTGACGGGGGACGCGGAAGCGCTGCGCCACGGCGGCCCGGTGACGGCGCTGCTCATCCAGAACACCAATCCCGTCAATGTCGCGCCCGAACAGCGGCTGGTGAAACAGGGCTTCCTGCGCGACGATCTCTTCGTCGCCGTGCATGAGCAGTTCATGACCGAGACGGCCGATGTGGCCGATATCGTGCTGCCCGCCACCATGTTCCTCGAACATGACGACATCTACCGCGCCGGCGGCCAGAACCACATTCTGCTTGGGCCCAAACTGGTGGAGCCGCCGGAAACGGTGCGCACCAATCTCTTCGTCATCGAGGAACTGGCAAAACGCCTCGGCGTCGACCATATGCCGGGCTTCGGCCTTTCGGCCCGCGATCATGTCGACCGTATGCTCAAAGTCAGCGGCTGGGGCGATTTCGACGCGCTGGCTGAAGAGAAGTGGATCGATGCGCAGCCGTCTTTCGAGGTGGCGCATTATCTCGAAGGATTCGGTTACGGCGATGGCAAATTCCGTTTCAGTCCCGAATGGGCGACTGGACCGTCTCCGAACAAGCCGCCGAAAAATATCGGTGTGATGGGGCCTGTTGCGCAATTTCCGAAATTCCCGGATCAGGTCGACGTTATCGAGACCGTGGACAGTGACCATCCCTTCCGGCTGGCGACATCGCCGGCGCGCAATTTCCTGAACTCCACCTTCGCGGAAACGAAGACCTCCGTGCAGAAGGAAGGCCGCCCGGAACTGATGATCTGTCCCGAGGATGCGAGCGGCAACGGCATCGCCGATGGCGACATCGTCCGTATCGGCAATGCGCGCGGCGAAGTGCGCCTCCATGCGAAAATCGTGGAGGGTGCAAGACCGGGTGTGTTGATCGCCGAAGGGCTGTGGCCAAACAGGGCGCATCTGGATGGCGAAGGTATCAATGTGCTGACCGGCGCCGATGCCGTCGCCCCCTATGGCGGTGCGGCTTTTCACGACAACAAGGTATGGCTCCGCCGCGATGACGGGACCCGCGAGGCTTGATATTGCGCCGCAACACGGGCAGGCTGAAATCCCACGACAGGCAAGGACATATCCGGTGACACAGACGCAGGCGAAAAGCATTCCGGCCGACACGGATGCGGGCAGAATCCGGCTGGTGGAAAAAGAAACCGTCTGGAAGGGCTTCGTGCATATGCAGAAGCTCGTTTTCGACCAGCGCATGCCGGATGGCAAAACCATCCGCATCGTCCGGGAAGTTCACGACCATGGCAGCGCCGCCGCCATTCTCCTTTATGATCCGAAGCGCGACAGCGTGGTGATGGTGCGACAGTTCCGCCCCGCCGCCTTCGTGAACGGCGATCAAAGCTTCATGATCGAGGTGCCGGCGGGGCTTCTCGACGACGACGACGCGGCCGTCGCCATCCGCCGTGAGGCGATGGAAGAATCAGGCTACGCGGTCGAAAAGGTCGACTATCTGTTCGATATGTATGCCAGCCCCGGCACGCTGACGGAAAAGGTCAGCCTCTTCGTCGCCCGCATCGATCTTGACGTGCAGGCCGGCAGCGGCGGCGGACTGGAGGACGAAGGCGAGGATCTGGAGGTTCTGACCTACCGGCTGGATGAAGCCTTCGCGATGATCGCATCGGGTGAAATCACCGATTCCAAGACGATCATTCTGCTGCAATGGGCGATGTTAAATCGCGCCGGACTCGGAAAGTGACGGTCAAGGCCTTCGTAATGGACGCGGTTACTTGCGCCCTACATTTTTCCATTTAGTGACCTGATCCGCGGTTGCTTGTTTTCGTTGTGCCCGCTCTCTCCTTATCTTGGCGATGAGACTTCGCCGGGCTTGGGAATCAATTGTCTTCACAACACGCACGGCGACCTCCTTTCCAAGTATGATAAAATTGCAGCTCAGCCTCGCCTATATTTTTACGAGAATAGGAGAGGGAACTGGCTTGGTCACTGGGCTTATTACCACGAATGGCATTGCCGAATCAAAACCTGCCTCTCACACCCATCCCCACGAAAATCGACTGCAAATCGCCGCCGCCGGCATTCTTTTCCGATGACAGGTTTCCGGCGCCTGCGCCGCTGTAGTGGGTGTCTCCGCGCCCGAGGCTGGTATAGTCATATGCGCCGTCGAGATAGATCGAGGCATTCTCGGTCAGGTCATAGGCGACGCCAGCCTTCACCCCGAACATGCCGGCGACGTCGAATTTGTCGGTGAAGCGCATGTCGCGCAGCCAGTGGTCGTCGGTCGCCTTGCCGTAGACCATGGCGCCGCCTTCGAGGCCCAGATTGAGCGACCAGTTGCCGAACTTCTGGCCGCCCGTCAGGTTGCCGTAGAAGACCGGGATTTGCTGGCGATAGGTGATCCCCTTGAGGCCATCCTTGAATTTGCCGGAGAAATCGCGGGGGGAGAAAACGCTGTAAACGGCGTTGCCGCCATAAGCCGACCATTGAACATCCGTATAACGAAAACCGACGCCGGCGCTGAGATATTGCTGCGGATCGTCCAGCAACATGCGATTGAGTTCGAGGCTTCCCGAAAAATAATGGTCGAGCCGCGTGTCGTCATGCTGGGAACGGTGGCTCCAATTGTCCTTGGAGCTATCTCTGGAGAAAGGCCAAACCCAGTCATAGTCGGTCATGTAGCCGTCGCCCTCGAAACCGACGCGGCCTTCCGCCTTCACGCGCCAGCCGGGCGCAAGTTCGAGCCCGAGCGAGCCACGCAATGCCACGGCGTTTTTGGTTTCCCATTCGAGTTCGCTCAGCTTGCGACCATCGATATGGACGGTTTCCGTCGCGCGGAGATTGAGAACGCCGGCATCCACTGAGGCTGTAATGCCGTTTTGCTCAGCCGCGACGGGCAGGCTGACGCCCGCCATCAGGACAACAGAAAGCGGCAGGGAAAATCTCGAAAATGGCATAATCGCTCCTGAATGACCGGAGGGCCCGAAATAAGGGCCGTTGCGGGCATTAAAGATGATTATGGTAAACGATCGGTTTATTTTCCCGAAAATACCATTATGGGTGTTTTTGTACTTTAGTTATAGCTTTATCAGGAGGCGGATATGAGGTTGGAATACTCGGCTTTACTTTCACCATCCGTGGAGACCGCCTTGCCGTCTTCCATTCGAACCTTGCCTTCGGCAAGCCGCTTCAGGGTGAGCGGGTAGAGCTGGTGCTCGACTGTCAGTATTCGCGCCGCCAGCGTGTCGGCCGTATCGCCGGAAACGACCGGCACCGCACCCTGCGCGATGGTCGGGCCTTCATCCATGCCTTCGGTGACGAAATGCACGGTGCAGCCGGAAATCTTCATGCCGCTGTCGATGGCGCGCTGATGGGTGTGCAGGCCGGGGAAAAGCGGCAGCAGGGAAGGGTGGATATTGATGATGCGCCCTTCATAGGGAGCAATGAAATCCCCCGATATCAGCCGCATGTAACCGGCGAGACAAATGATATCGGGTGCAATTTCACCAAGTGCGGCCAGAATGGCGCCCTCATGCTCTGCCTTGCTGGCATAGGTCTTGCGCTCGAACACCAGCGTGGGAATGCCCATGCCCCGTGCCTTTTCCAGCCCGCCCGCAGACGCCTTGTCCGAGATGACGCAGACTATTTCCGCCGGAAAATCCGCCGCCTGACAGGCCTTGGCCAGCGACACCATGTTGGAGCCGCTGCCGGAAATGAAAACGACGACGCGTTTGCGGCCGGACGGGAAGGCGGCGCTCATCATAGGCCGAGAGCGCCCTTGTAGATGGTGCCATGCGCGCCTTCTTCGCGGGCGACCATGCGGCCGAGCGGGAAGACGGTCTCGCCTTCGGCGGTCAGAACCTCGGTGACCTTTTCGGCATTTTCAGCCGAAACGACGACGATCATGCCGACGCCGCAATTGAAGGTGCGCAGCATTTCCTTCGCTTCGACGCCGCCGGTTTTCGCCAGCCACGAGAAGACGGCGGGAACCTCGATCGCGTCGAGATCGATTTCGGCGGCGAGATGCTTTGGCAGAACACGCGGAATATTCTCCGGGAAACCGCCGCCGGTAATATGCGCCAGCGCCTTCAGCGCGCCGGTCTCGCGGATCGCCTTCAAAAGCGGCTTCACATAGATGCGGGTCGGCGTCAGCAGCGCTTCGCCGAGCTTCTTGCCGTCCGCGAAGGGGGCAGGGGCGTTCCAGTCGAGGCCGGAGATCGACACGATCTTGCGCACCAGCGAAAAGCCGTTGGAGTGAACGCCGGAAGAGGAGAGGCCGAGAATGACGTCGCCTTCGGAAATGTCGCCGGCCGGCAGAAGCTGGCCGCGTTCGGCCGCACCCACGGCAAAGCCCGCGAGATCGTAATCGCCATCGGAATACATGCCGGGCATTTCAGCGGTTTCGCCGCCGATCAGCGCACAGCCGGATTCGCGGCAGCCGGCGGCGATGCCGGAAACGATGGCCGCACCCTGGTCTGGGTCCAGCTTGCCGGTGGCGAAATAATCGAGGAAGAACAGCGGTTCTGCGCCCTGCACGACGAGATCGTTGACGCACATGGCGACGAGATCGATGCCGACGGTGTCGTGATAGTCAGCATCGATGGCGATCTTCAGCTTGGTGCCGACGCCGTCATTGGCGGCCACCAGAACCGGATCGGTGAAGCCCGCGGCTTTCAGATCGAACAGGCCGCCGAAGCCGCCGATTTCGCCGTCCGCACCGGGACGCCGCGTCGAACGCACCGCCGGTTTGATCTTTTCGACCATCAGGTTGCCGGCGTCGATATCCACACCTGCATCACTATAGGTAAGACCGTTCTTCCCCGACTGGCTCATGGCTCTCGTCTCCGCTGGTTCCTTTGGCGTCGCCATTCGCACGGGACGGGGCCTGATGCAAGGGTTTGAGTGGCAAAAGCTCCGGTTTTTAACGGCTTTGGCGGGGCTAGCCGGATTGGGTGCTCACCATGGCTGCGGCGCGGCGCGACAGACGAGATTGAGCAGGCCGTCATTGGACGTATCGGAATTTTCCTCTATCGGCCGTCCGTTCTCGCCATAACGTGCGGCGATCTCAAAGCCCGCCGCTTCCAGCTGGCGGGTCTGGGCGGCAAGGTCGATGAAATAAAACAGGCCGCTCCAGCGATGCGCCTGATCCGCGAGAATGGCATATTCCGGTGTCCGCCGTGTCGAAGGTTGCAGGCGCAGATAGTTGATCCAGCTTTGCGGATGCAGCGAATTCACCACCTCGCGCGGGTGCCAGGAGCGGCGGTGCAGCGGCATGCCTCCGGCCCGCTTCCATTGGCGATTGTGAAACGAAAAGATGAAATATCCGCCGGGCGCGAGAATGCTTCGCACGGCATGGATGATAGCAAGCCGGTCCTCATGGTCGAAGGCGCTTAGAATCGCGAGCGCGCCGAGCACGCAATCGAAACGTTCCGCGCCGAACTGGCCGATCGCCCGCACATCCATGTCGAGAAACGTGGCGGTGGGAAAATTGCGCCGCGCCAGCGCAAGCATCGGCTGCGAGCGGTCAATGCCGATATAGTCTCCCACCAGCGGTAGAAGCGGCTTCGTCGTTCGGCCGGTGCCGACGCCGAGGTCAAGCAGCCGCTTGCCCGCATAGGCATGGCGGAACTGATCGAGAATGATGCGTTCGGTCGGGTAAAGCTGCTGGTTGTCATACCATTCGGCAACTTCGGGATTATCGAAGAGACCGGCATTATATTCCGCGATGCCATTTTCACTGGTGCTCTGCATCGTGCCCCCCGGCCGCCGGACATGAAGGAGCGCCGCTGGCCCGCCCGGCAATATTTGATAGTTGTCTAATATTTGCCGTCGGTCAACCTGCCGTTGCGAGGGGTTGGCCTGAAATGAGGGGTTTTACCGCTGCGCGGGCAGTCTCCTTCTGCCTGCGCGCGAAAGCGCCGGTCTTGACCATGTGCATATGCGCATCCTATCTCCATCATGGGCGGTGACGGTGCGGCGATAAAGGATGAACGGATGCAACCCCATGTAAGCGGTACGAGCCTGCGCCGGCAGGTGTTTTTCTGGATCGGCGTGCTTGCCGTCTTTGTCCTTTTCCTGATGGTCTTCAGCTCCATTCTCCTGCCGTTCGTGGCGGGCATGGCGCTTGCCTATTTTCTCGACCCGGTGGCCGACTGGCTGGAACGGCGCGGCCTCAGCCGGTTGATGGCCACCGTCGTCATTCTCGTCTCCTTCGTGCTGCTCTTCGCGCTGTCGCTCATCATCATCATTCCGCTGATCGCCGCCCAGGCCTCGGAATTCATCACGCGCATCCCGCAATATATCTCGTCATTGCAGCAGCTGATTGCCGGCGCCGACACCAATCTCCTGCCGGATTGGGTGAGCAGCCAGATCGACGCCGTGAAGGAGAATTTTTCGAAGCTTTTGACCGAAGGCGCGGGTTTCATCGGCACGCTGCTGACGCAGATATGGAATTCCGGCAAATCGCTGGTCGATGTCATGTCGCTGCTGGTCGTCACGCCCGTCGTCGCCTTCTATCTGCTGCTCGACTGGGACCGGATGATCGACAAGGTCGATAGCTGGATACCGCGCGATTATGTCCATACCGTCCGCCAGATCGCCCGCGACATGGATAAGACCATTGCCGGTTTCGTGCGCGGGCAGGGGTCGCTCTGCATCATTCTCGGCGTTTATTACGCCGTCGGCCTGTCGCTGGTGGGTTTGAATTTCGGCCTGCTGATCGGCCTTTTCTCAGGCCTCATCAGCTTCATTCCCTATATCGGCTCCATGGTCGGCCTCATCCTTGCCGTCGGCGTCGCCATCGTGCAGTTCTGGCCGGATTACATCTATGTGTTTCTGACGCTCGTCGTGTTCTTCTCCGGCCAGTTCATCGAAGGCAACATCCTGCAGCCGAAGCTCGTCGGCAAAAGCGTCGGCCTGCATCCGGTCTGGCTGATGTTCGCCCTTTTCGCCTTCGGTGCGCTTTTCGGTTTCGTCGGGCTTCTCGTCGCGGTGCCGGCGGCGGCGGCGGTCGGCGTGCTTGTCCGCTTCGCCTTGTCGCGGTATCTTGAAAGCGATCTTTACCACGGGCATGCCGCCAACCTTCCCTGGGACACAAATTCTGCCCTGGAAGAAGGGGAAACGTCCTCCGGCAAGGTTGACTCTCAGAGCTGACGATGACTGACCAAATCAAAACCGACAACGCCCGGTCGAAGGCCGAGCAGCTGCCGCTCGCATTCTCACACCAGTCCGCTTCCGGCAGGGATGATCTCCTCGTCTCCGCCTCGCTTGCGGCTGCCGTCAGCCTCATCGATGAATGGCCGAACTGGCGCTCGCCCGTCGTCGTGCTGGCCGGGCCGCCGGGTTCGGGAAAATCGCATCTCGCCAATATCTGGAAAAATATCAGCGATGCGCGCGACATTCACCCCGAGACAGGCTCCGATGCCGCGCGTGCTGCCGAAACGGGACCGGTTCTTTTCGAGGACGCCGACCGGCGCGGTTTTAACGAAACCGAACTCTTCCATGTCATCAACAGCGTACGCCAGCACGGCACCACGCTTTTGATGACGAGCCGGCAATGGCCGGCCGCATGGCCGGTGACGCTGCCCGACCTGCGCTCGCGCCTCAAAGCCGTAACGGTGGTGGAAACCGGCGAGCCGGACGAGGGGCTGTTGGCGCAGGTGCTGGTGAAACTCTTCGCCGACCGGCAGCTTTACATGGATGACAAACTCATAGGTTACATCGTCAATAGAATGGAGCGTTCGCTCGATACGGCGCAGACGATCGTGGACCGGATCGACCGGCTGGCGCTTTCGCGTGGAACGAGAATTACACGGCCGCTGGTGGCGGAGGTCCTCAATGCGATGGACAACGCAGCAGCGGGCAGCGGACTGGACGTCGATTGACTGTCACAGTTCCGTCGTCAAACTGTTATACGGGCAAGAAGGACGATCGCGCGATGCAGCAGGATCACGGGACGGAAATCGGTCAGGGGATGGAACAGGGAATGGACGCTATCGCGCAGGAAGACTTCAACAAGGTTCAGCCGGTGACCGAAGGCGAGAGCCTGTGGGACAGCCCGGCGCGTTTCATCAACCGCGAATTCTCCTGGCTCCAGTTCAACCGCCGCGTTCTCGAAGAAACGCTGAACACGGATCATCCGCTGCTGGAGCGGCTGCGCTTCCTCTCCATCTCGGCCGCCAACCTCGATGAATTCTTCATGGTCCGCGTTGCCGGCCTCGAAGGGCAGGTGCGCCAGAAGATCACCGTCAAGACGCCGGACGGCAAGACGCCGGCCGAGCAGCTCGAAGATATTCTGAAGGAAATCGACAATCTGCAGATGGAGCAGCAGGCCTCGCTTGCCGTTCTGCAGCAATATCTCGCCAAGGAAGAAATCTTCATCGTGCGGCCGGCAGCACTTTCGGATGCGGATCGCACCTGGCTCGGCACCGAATTCGAGGAACGCATTTTCCCGGTGCTGACGCCGCTGTCCATCGACCCGGCGCATCCGTTCCCCTTCATTCCGAACCTCGGTTTCTCGATGGGTCTGCAGCTCGACAGCGTCAACGGCCGCGAGCCGATGACGGCGCTGTTGCGCCTGCCGCCGGCGCTCGACCGTTTCGTGCGCCTGCCGGATGACAAGAACGCCATCCGTTACATCACGCTGGAAGATGTGGTCGGCCTGTTCATTCACCGGCTTTATCCCGGCTATAGCGTCAAGGGATTCGGCACGTTCCGCATCATCCGCGACAGCGATATCGAAGTCGAAGAAGAGGCGGAAGATCTGGTCCGTTTCTTCGAAAGCGCGCTGAAACGCCGCCGCCGCGGTTCCGTTATCCGCATCGAGACCGACAGCGAAATGCCGCAGTCGCTGCGCCAGTTCGTGGTGCACGAGCTTGGCGTGCCGGATAATCGCGTCGCCGTTCTGCCCGGCCTTCTCGCGCTCAACACCATCTCGGAAATCGTCCGCGCGCCGCGCGACGACCTGAAATTCGAACCATACAACGCCCGTTTCCCCGAGCGCGTGCGCGAACATGCCGGCGATTGCCTCGCCGCCATCCGCGAAAAGGACATGGTGGTTCACCACCCCTATGAAAGCTTCGACGTGGTCGTGCAGTTCCTGCTGCAGGCCGCGCGCGATCCCGAAGTGCTCGCCATCAAACAGACGCTTTACCGCACCTCCAATGACAGCCCGATCGTTCGCGCGCTGATCGATGCGGCGGAAGCCGGCAAATCCGTTACCGCGCTGGTCGAACTTAAAGCGCGTTTCGATGAAGAGGCGAATATCCGTTGGGCGCGCGACCTGGAGCGGGCCGGTGTGCAAGTCGTCTTCGGCTTCATCGAACTCAAGACCCACGCCAAGATGTCGATGGTGGTGCGCCGCGAGGACGGCAAGCTCAGAACCTATTGCCACCTCGGCACCGGCAACTATCACCCGATCACCGCCAAGATCTATACCGACCTGTCCTTCTTCACCTGCAACCCGAAGATCGCCCATGACATGGCGAATATCTTCAACTTCATCACGGGTTACGGCGAGCCGGAAGAGGGCATGAAGCTCGCCATTTCGCCCTATACGCTGCGCGCACGCATCGTAAAGCACATCAATGAAGAGATCGAGCACGCCAAGCGCGGTGCGCCGGCGGCGATCTGGATGAAGATGAATTCGCTGGTCGACCCTGAAATCATCGATTCTCTTTACCGCGCAAGTGCTGCGGGCGTGGAGGTCGATCTCGTCGTACGCGGCATCTGCTGCCTGCGCCCGCAGGTGCCGGGCCTGTCCGACAATATCCGCGTCAAATCCATCGTCGGCCGCTTCCTCGAACACAGCCGCATCTTCTGCTTCGGTAACGGTTTCGGCCTGCCGTCGGACAAGGCGCTGGTCTATATCGGTTCGGCCGACATGATGCCGCGCAACCTTGATCGGCGCGTGGAAACGCTAGTTCCGCTCACCAATCCCACCGTGCATGAGCAGGTTCTTTCACAGATTATGCTGGGCAATCTCATTGACAACCAGCAGAGCTACGAGATACTTGCGGACGGAACGTCGAGGCGCATCGAGGTGCGTAAAGGCGAAGAACCGTTCAACGCGCAGCACTATTTCATGACCAATCCCAGCCTTTCCGGACGTGGTGAAGCCTTGAAATCCAGTGCGCCCAAATTGATTGCCGGGTTGATTTCGTCCCGCAAGAAACAGGCTGAATGACTCGATCAGAAGCACAGGGGCGGCTGACCGGCCTTGCCCCCGTTTCCGTCATAGATATTGGTTCGAACTCCGTTCGTCTCGTCGTATATGAAGGTCTTTCCCGCGCGCCTGCGGTGCTGTTCAATGAAAAGGTCCTGTGCGGCCTTGGCAAGGGACTGGCGCTGACGGGCCGCATGCATGAGGAAGGCGTCAGCCGGGCGCTGATGGCGCTTCGGCGTTTTCATGTCCTTTCCGAGCAGGCGCAGGCGCAGAAGCTCTATGTGCTGGCGACGGCTGCGGCGCGTGAGGCGGAAAACGGCCCGGATTTCATCCGCGAGGCCGAAGCCATTCTCGGCTGCGAGATCGAGGTACTGTCAGGCGAAAAGGAAGCGCTTTATTCCGCCTATGGCGTGATCAGCGGTTTCCATGATCCAGATGGCATCGCCGGTGACCTCGGCGGCGGTTCGCTCGAACTCATCGACATCAAGGGCAAGAGCTGCGGCGAGGGCATCACCCTGCCGCTTGGCGGCCTGCGGCTGTCGGAGCAGTCGGACGGCTCGCTGGAAAAAGCGGCGACGATTGCCAGAAAACACGTCAAATCCTTCGCCAAGCTTCTGGCGGCGGGTGAAGGGCGCACCTTTTACGCGGTGGGCGGCACCTGGCGAAACATCGCCAAGCTGCATATGGAGATATCGGGCTATCCGCTGCATATGATGCAGGGCTACGAATTGCCGCTGGAGGAAATGCTGAATTTTCTCGAGGAGGTCATCGTCTCCCGGGATAGCAAGGATCCAGCCTGGCAGGCGGTCTCCAAGAACCGCCGCTCGCTTCTGCCCTTCGGCGCCATCGCCATGCGCGAAGTTCTGAAAATGATGAAGCCGGCCAGGATCGCCTTCTCGGCGCAGGGCGTGCGCGAAGGTTATCTCTATTCGCTGTTGACGGAAGAAGAGCGGGATTCCGATCCGCTGCTGGTTGCCGCCGATGAACTTGCCATTCTGCGCGCCCGCTCGCCGGAACATGCGCGCGAACTGGCGGACTGGAGCGGCCGCACCTTCCCGGTCTTCGGCGTTGACGAGACCGAAGAGGAGAGCCGTTACCGGCAGGCGGCCTGCCTTCTCGCCGATATCAGCTGGCGCGCCCATCCCGACTATCGCGGATTGCAGGCGCTCAACATCATCGCCCACTCTTCTTTCGTGGCGATCACCCATCCCGGCCGCGCCTATATTGCGCTCGCCAATTATTATCGCTTCGAAGGTCTGAACGACAACGGCACCACGCAGCCGCTCGCCGCCATGGCGGGCGACCGGTTGCAGGAGCTCGGTAAATTGCTCGGCGGCCTGCTGCGCGTCGTCTATCTCTTCTCGGCCTCGATGCCGGGTGTCGTCGACCACCTCAAATTCCGTAAATCCGGCAATCCCGATCTCGATCTGGAATTTGTCGTGCCGCATGATTATTGCGATTTCGCCGGCGAGCGACTGGACGGGCGTTTGCAGCAACTGGCGAAGCTGACGGGCAAGCGGCTGGCGTTCGTGTTCGAATAACGAACGGCGATGTTTCCGTTTTGTGGCAGGAACGGTTCTTGCGTCCGCTAGGACCAGCGCTCGCAAAAGGCTTCTATGTCGCTCGACTGAAAGTCGGAAAGCCGCGCCATGATCGTTTCGAATGGCCAGTCCCACCATGCGATTGATGCAAGCTTTTCCGCGAGGGTCCGCGAAAATCGTTCGCGAATGATCTTTGCGGGAACGCCGCCGACGATGGTGTAGGGCGGCACATCTTTGGTGACGACCGCGCCGGCGGCGAGCACTGCCCCGTCTCCAACCGTGACACCCGGCAAGACGATAACCCCGTGACCGATCCAGACATCGTGACCGATGACGGCGCGGTCCTCCCTGCGCCGGTCGAAAAAGGCGTCATCGCGCACGGCATCCGCAGAATAATATTCAGGGCAATAGCTGAAACGGTGCATGGATGGCCGGTCCATCGGATGGTTCGGAGCGCCTATCCTGACCTCTGCGGCGATGGCGCAGAACTTTCCAATCGTTGCATCGCCCACCATGCAACGGGGTCCAAGATAGGAGTAATTGCCGAGGTCGGCATTGTGCAGGGAGGTGTCAGCCAGGATCTCGCAGCATTCGCCGATACTGGAATCTCTTATGCTCGCCGTCGCATGGATGACGGTCTCTGCGATTTTCGGGCGCTTGATCTGTGCGGTCGAATCCATTCCAGCCTCCGGATTTGCGCCTGCTTAACCGGCGATGATGAAGGTGCTGTGACGTGGAATGGCCAAAGGAGCCCGGCCGGGCCGGGCCTCCTTTCTAAAACGCAGATCGCGCGCGATGCCGCGTGACGCGAAATCCTGTCTTCATGCGGAATGTATCACTTGCCGGGGACATCCGCCGCGGCAGGCGTTTTCTTCCAGTAGTGGTCGGATATGTTTTGCGCGTTCCGAATGATGTGGCCGGCAATTTCGGGGTCTCCGCCCTCGAAGGTTTTCGGGTCGGCTCCGCATAACATCAGGAAGAGCTGCTGATGGGCGACAGCGGCAAAATAGTCGTGGGGCGGCGGCTGCATGTCTGAATCGACGGCCCGGAATGCCTCAGTGACCTCTTTGCTGGCACGTTCGAGCGCTGCGTTAATGGTGGCCATCATCGCTGCTTCCGTGCGTTCCAATATGGCCTGTACCTGCCGTTCCGCCGGTGTCAGGACCGGGCAACTCTCACTCATCGAATATCTCTCCTGTCGGTACAACCATTTCACCGGGCGATATTATCGCAAGGATTGTGTCCGCTTTGCGGGAAAGATTGAAATCGTGGTCCTGAAACGCAACACCCTGGCTGGCCACCGTGCCGTGATGCGTGGATCGAAACGGCAATGGGCTGGCACTGCTTTGCAAATGGCTCAGCCGTGCCCGAGCGCCTTGCGGATGCAGGCGCTGAGATAGGCATATTGCAGCGGCGTTATCGTCGCCATGGCTTCGGTGCGGCTGGCAAGCCTGTCCTGATAGCCGACCGGAATATCGAACTGGCTGAAGGTGAAATCCCAGCGGGTGCCTTCGACGATATTGTAAAAATGGTCGGCACCGCTGACAGCGGTTTTGGCAAGCTCTCCACCGAAAATATCCTGCACCACCAGCGCGGTGACACTGCCTTGCCCCTTGGCGGGGTTTTCGCGCGACCAGAGGCCGCTCGTCTCCCCCGACCAGCTTTTCTTCAGGGCGTAATAAAGTCTTTCTGCATGGTCCTGCATGAAACGTCTTCTTTTCCGCAAGCATGTTTCGGTTAAAGCATTTCCAGCGAAAGTGCGCTCGGTTTTGCGTCCGGAAATGCGTAAAAACAAAGAGTTAGAGCAATGGAGGTGAACCGGCACCCACCGGAATTGCTCTAGCTCCGGAAAATCGGAACGGAGCGCCATGCAGACATTTGTGTCTGCCGGGCGCTCCGTCCGGATCATTCGCGGCCGTCAAAGCAAGTGACAGCAGCCGTGGTCTTACTTCGCCTCGAGCAGGTCCTTGACGTCCAGCAGAACGAATTCGTTGTCATCAGCCTTGTCCAGTGCACGGCCGGCCGAGAAGGGCAGGTTGTTGTCGTTGCCGACGACAATATGGGTGGCATCGACGCGGTCGACATTCTCGATGGTGACGAAAGGCATGTCGTAGTAGCCGTCGCCGCCGCCCTGACGCTTCTTGTTATCCGGGTCGGCAATCTTCATCAGGTCGATATAGCCGATCTTGCGGGCGGCCTTGCCGACATTGGCGTCGTTGAATTCGATCTTGTAGATGCGCTTCAGCTTGGCAGGGCGGGCGAAGCAATCCGCAGCCGGAGCCTTGGGGTCGGCGCAGGCCTTGTCGGCCGTGCCGGCGCCGTTGTCGCGCTCGATGACGAGGGCGGTGGTGTCATCCAGCATGTTGAAGTCGCCGATTGCCTCGCCGCCTTCCGCCAGCGGATAAAGCCAGCTGCGGCCGGTCCACGCCTTCTTGGCGGTGTCGAGTTCGATGATGCGCAGCGCGGTCGCGCCGTCTTCGGTTTTTTCCACCTGGCCGTCGGCCATGTAGAGCGGGCCTTCCAGCAGGCCGTAGAGCTTCGAGCCGTCCTTGGAGAGCGCCATGCCCTCATAACCGCCTGACCGTTTCAGGTTGAAAGCGGGCATTTTCTGCGTGGGATTGCCGGGCAGGGCAAGAGCCGGATGGTCGGGAGATTTCACTTCGATGTCGCCGGCCTTGGTCGAGATCACGTCGGTCAGCTTGCCGTCGCGGGTGAATTTCAGGATGTAGGGGCCGAATTCCTCGCCGACCCAGAAACCGTCAGCGACAGGCTGAATGGATTCGACGTCGAAATCCGCGCCCGTCAGGTAACGCTTGCTCGAGCCTTCCAGAACGATGGGGAAGGGCGCCTTCATGTCGGGATCGGAGAGGAACACGGTTTCAAGCGCATTGACCTTGCCGGCGTCCCAGTCGAACTTCAGATGGTGAAGCATCAGCATGGCGTCGCTGGAATTGAGCTTGGAACCGAAACCGTTGTCGGAAAGGCTCCAGAAGCTGCCGTCCGGCATCGCCCTGATGCCGGAAAAACCCTGCATCGGCTGGCCGTTGAACGGCATGGAAAGGCCGGTCAGGCGCACGCCGTCCTTGCCGGGCACGGTGCCGAGGCCCTCGGCGCGCTTGCGGTCGGCCGTGGTGAATTTGGCGGAGGTCTTGAGGTGCTCCGGCGCATCGGCAGGTGCGGCGATCATGGTGTTGGCAGGCAGAATGGCGTGCGAAACGAGCTTTGCCGGAAATTCCTTTTCCGACGCATGCGCCGCAGTGGCGAGCGCGAGAACCGCGAAAGGTGCGAAAAGAATGTGCTTCATGATGGAGACCCCTCTCAATACCTGTTGAAGACAGGATTGACGCGATAGGGTGGTCGCATGACAGGCAGGTGATTGCCGTTTGAAGCTTTGATGAATTTTGATGACGGCCATCGTCGGCAGATGGGCCGCACGGCTTTTTTCCGTCGATTGCCCTTATGCGGCGGGCGCCTGATATTGGCTGAGCGTGCAGACGCCCAGCGTCTGGCCACGGCCTTTGACGGCATGTTCGCCCAGATATTCGCTGCGCACGCCCTTCGGAAGCACCAGCTGATGGGCGAGGTCGGCGGAAATCAGCACGGGGTGGCCGAGCATCTTGCTTAGCGATTCAAGCCGTGAGGTCGTGTTCACCGTATCGCCGAAATAGGTGATCTTGTGATGGTCGACACCGATTTCGGCGGTGATGACCGGCCCGCCATGAATGGCGAAGCGCAGGCGCGGCACCTCGCCGAAGCGGGCGAGCCACATGTCGCGGGTGTTTTCAATGGTCGCCTGAATATCGAAGACGCAGCGCACGCAGGCCGCCCGCCTTATCGCCATGTGATAGGGCCAGGTGATGATGGCGGCGTCGCCGATATAGTCGTCGATGACGCCGCCGTGTTTTCTGACCGGTGCGGCATAACTTGCAAAGATTTCGCCGAGAAATTCCTGGGCCTTCAGGTCGCCATGGGTTTCGGCGAAGGAGGTCGAGCCGACGAGATCGATGAAGATGAAAACGCGGTCTTCGCTGACCGGCCGGCGATAACGCCCCAGGATGAGGTCGATGAAGATATCGCGGCCGAGAAGCTCGCGCACCCGCATGATGAAGACGATGATGCCGCAGACAATGAGGGTGAAGATCAGCGTCTGCACCTCGGCATGGACGGCGCGTTTCCAGGTGCCGGGAAATATCCCGCTCAACCACAGGATCGTGCCGCCAAGCCCGAAGCCGCAAAAGACGAGGATGGCATAGATGACGAGGCCGACGGCGATATAGGCCGGCGTCGGCAGGGCGCTCACCTGCCGCGACAGGCCGGGCATGATGTAACCGCGCTCGAAGGCGAGGATGGGTGCGCAGGCAAACAGCGCATAGGTCGCGCCGATCAATGCACCGCCGCCGTATTCCAGAAAGGCGTAGGCCACGCCGCTGCCGGCCACGGCAACGAAGAGCACCACGTAATCCAGAATGGGCAGCAATTTTCTCATGTCGGTTCTTGGGTCTCGGGAAGGGAAGGCTTTGGTCTCGGGAAAGAAGGGCAGGCCGCTCCCTTCGGGCGAAGCTTCTGTTCAGGTCATATGCGACATTAATGTGGAAAAAGCGCCGCAAAAAGTGAGCAATCGGTAAGGTTGCATGAAGGATTGGTAAGGCTGTTGCGCCGTTGCCGCAAAATCGGCGTTGCCGCCCTTATACGCCTAATAGGATGTTCTGTAATAGACGGTTTCAAGCGGGGATTGCGGCCTGTCATCGGGCGAGCGGTTCGACCATTTGACGGGGAAGGCGGAAAAACGCAGCCGGTTGCCGTCGATCCAGGCCCGGTCGAACAGGGTTTCTCCCTTGCGGGCGAAGGTGATGGCGGCGCAGGTGCGGCCGTCGACATCGAAGGGCATGTTCTCCTTCCAGCCGCTCAAGCCGCAGCCCATGCCTTTCGGATCGCGATTATAGCGGCCGACGACGTCGCCGTTGGGGTGGAAAGCGGCGGGCCGTTACAGCTCGCTTGCCGCAACCTCCACCGCTTCGACCTTCTTGCCGGCGAAACGTAGCGCGACTTCGCCATTGATGAGCTTCAGCGCCACATCGCCGAAGAGTTCCCGCCGCCAGCCGGTCAGCGCCGCCACGGTCGCCTTTTCGCCCTCGGCGGCGATCTTGTCCAGATCGTCGCTATTGGCGATGACCTTGGCGGCGACGCCATGCTTGTCCGCCGTCAGCTTCAGCAGAACTTTCAAAAGTTCCACGGCAGCGCCTGAGCCTTCCGGCGCGTGGCTGTGACGCGGCGCTTTCGGCATTTCCTCTTTCGGCAGCGCCAGCGCCGCATTCACCGTTTCGACGATGGCGGTGCCGGAGGCGGAGCGCTCCCAGCCCTTGGGAATGGTGCGAAGCCGCGACAACGCCTCGGCGTCCTTCGGCTGCTGCTGGGCGATTTCGAAGATCGCATCGTCCTTCAGGACGCGCGAGCGCGGCACGTTGCGGGAGCGCGCCTCACGCTCGCGCCAGGCGGCGATGAATTTGAGGATGGCAAGTTCCGTCGGTTTGCGCAGGCGCGATTTCAGCCGCAGCCACGCATCGTCGGGATGCATGTCATAGGTGTCGCGAGACTCGAGAATATCCATCTCTTCGGTCAGCCACAGCGAGCGGCCTTCGCGCTCGAGCTGGGCTTTCAGCGAGAGATAGACGTCGCGCAGATGGGTCACGTCGGCCAGCGCGTAATCCAGCTGCTTTTCGGTCAGCGGACGGCGGCTCCAGTCGGTGAAACGCGAGGATTTGTCGATCTGGACGTTTTTAATCTTCTGCACCAGCTGGTCGTAGGAGATCGAATCGCCGAAACCGCAGACCATGGCGGCGACCTGCGTGTCGAAGATCGGGTGCGGAATAAGCCCGCCGAGATGGTAGATGATCTCGATATCCTGGCGCGCCGCGTGGAAAACCTTCACGACGGCAGGATTGGCCATCAGTTCGAAAAGAGGGGTCAGATCGAGACCCTTCGCCAGCGGATCGACCAGCACTTCGAGCGTCGGGCTCGCCATCTGCACGAGGCAGAGTTCCGGCCAGAAGGTCGTTTCCCGCAGAAATTCGGTGTCGATGGTGATGAATTCCGATTTCGCCAGTTCCGTGCAGGCTTCGGCGAGGGCGGCAGTCGTTTCAATCATTGTTATTGGCCAATCGTGAAAATTATCCGTCTTACTTTCCCTTTGCCGGGCGCATGTCAATACAAAGCCCGCTTTTGAAGGCTCAAGGATCGTTTTTCTCGGGCGGATGGGGCTCCGCTTCATCCTTTTTGGGTGGCGGAGACGCGGCGAGCTTCTGGAAATAGGCTGAGGTGCGCAAAAGCGAGCTGAACCGCCAGTTCCGCTCCTCCACGGGCACACCTTCGCGCACCTGCAGCCGGTAGATGGTATAGGCGATGAAAACGATCTGGATCGCGGCTGTATAGCTGAACAACGCCTTCGGGCCGAACTGGTCGATCAGCACGGAGGCGAGCAGCGGCCCGACGGTTGCGCCCACCGACCAGAAGAACAGCAGTCCAGCCGACATCATCGCGTGTTCGCCTTCCCTGGCATGGTCGTTGCCATGGGCGGAACTCAGCGAATAAAGCGGCAGGGCGAAGGCGCCGAAGATGAAGACGCCGACGATGTTGCTCCATTCATCGGTTCCGGCAAAGAAGGCGAGAAACAGGCCGACGACGACCGAGCCCGCCGTGGTGGCGAGAATGATGATGCGCCGGTCATAACGGTCGGAATAGACGCCGAGCGGATATTGCAGCACCACGCCGCCGATGATGCCGGCGCTCATGAAGGTGGCGATGGCGGTGACGGAAAGGCCGATCTGTTCGGCATAGATCGGGCCGATATTGCGAAACGCCGCCATGCTGAGACCGACGGCCACGCAGCCGACCACGGCAAGCGGCGAGATGCGCCAGACGGCGAAGAGATTGAAGGGTATCTGTTTCGGCGGCGCGGGGTTGGATTTGTCGGCAAGCGAGATCGGCACCAGCGACAGCGTCAGCGCCATGGCGATCAGCGAAAACACCACGGGTCCGTCGATGCCGGCGACGGGAATGATATATTGCGCAAGCGTGACGGAGCCGAGATCGACGAAACGATAGATGGAGAGCGTGCGCGCCCGATTGGAATTGGTGACCTGCGCGTTGATCCAGCTTTCGATGGCCGCGAAAAGACAGGCGACGGCAATGCCGGTGACGAAGCGCATCAGCATCCAGAACAGGGGATGTATGAGGAGCGGCATGGCGATCGCTGCGGCGGATGCGACGGCCGCCATGGTGGCGAAGGTGCGGATATGGCCGATCTTGCGCAGAAGCCGCGTCACCGAAATGCAGCCAAGTGCGAAACCGAAGCTGTAGGCGGCGCTGATGAGGCCGATGGTGCTGGCGGAAAATCCTTCGGAGAGACCGCGCAGCGCTATATAGGTTCCCTGCAGGCCATTGCCGCCGATCAGGATACCGGCGGTGACGAGAAGCGGGATAAGAGGTCTGATCTGGCTCATTGCGGGCCGACTCGGTTTGGCGGGCTGGATTAGTCCTATCTAAAGCGAAGGCAGGGGAAAGGACAGGCTGAAGGTGACATTGTTGTGCTTTGCCTTGACAAATCAGGCTGGCCATGCGCTTTTCCGGCAAATTTCGACAGTGCCGCCCATCTGGCCTCGATCAGGCCCACGACACGTTCCAGGATAAAAAAATGCATCGTTACCGCAGCCACACCTGTGCCGCTCTCCGCAAGTCCGACGTCGGCGAAACCGTTCGCCTTTCCGGTTGGGTTCATCGCGTGCGAGATCATGGCGGCGTTCTCTTCATCGACCTTCGCGACCATTACGGCATCACCCAGGTCGTAGCCGATCCGGACAGCCCGGCCTTCAAGGTTGCCGAGACGGTTCGCGGCGAATGGGTCATCCGCATCGACGGCCTCGTCAAGGCGCGTTCGGAAGACACCGTCAACAAGGGCATGGCGACCGGCGAGATCGAGCTTTATGCGCAGGAAATTGAGGTTCTCGGCGTTGCCAAGGAATTGCCGCTGCCGGTCTTCGGCGAGCCGGAGTACCCGGAAGACGTTCGCCTGAAATACCGCTTCCTCGATCTTCGCCGCGAAACGCTGCACAAGAACATCGTCAAGCGCACGCAGATCATCTCCGCCATGCGCACCGGCATGGCCGATGCCGGCTTTGCCGAATATACGACGCCGATCCTCACCGCTTCCTCGCCGGAAGGCGCGCGCGACTTCCTCGTGCCGTCGCGCATCCATGAAGGCAAGTTCTTCGCCCTGCCGCAGGCGCCGCAGCAATATAAGCAGCTTCTGATGGTGGCCGGTTTCGACCGTTATTTCCAGATCGCGCCGTGCTTCCGCGATGAAGACCCGCGCGCCGACCGCCTGCCGGGCGAATTCTACCAGCTCGACGTCGAAATGAGCTTCGTGACCCAGGAAGATGTCTGGACCACGATGGAGCCGATGATGACGGCCGTGTTCGAGAAGTTCGCCGAAGGCAAGCCGGTTACCAAAGAGTGGCCGCGCATTCCCTATGACGAGGCGATCCGCAAATACGGTTCCGACAAGCCGGACCTGCGCAACCCGATCGTCATGGAAGCCGTGACCGAACATTTCGACGGTTCGGGCTTCAAGGTCTTCGCCAACATGATCGCTTCCAACCCCAAGGTTCAGGTCTGGGCCATCCCGGCCAAGACCGGTGGTTCGCGCGCTTTCTGCGACCGCATGAACGCATGGGCGCAGTCTCAGGGCCAGCCCGGCCTCGGCTACATCTTCTGGAAGGAAGAGGACGGCAAGGTCGGCGGTTCCGGTCCGCTTGCAAAGAACATCGGCGAAGAACGCACCGAGGCGCTGCGCCAGCAGCTCGGCCTTGAGGCGGGCGATGCCTGCTTCTTCGTCGCCGGCGATCCGGCCAAGTTCTACAAGTTTGCCGGCGAGGCGCGCACCCGCGCTGCCGACGAGCTGAACCTGATCGACCGCGACCGTTTCGAAATGTGCTGGATCGTCGATTTCCCCTTCTTCGAATATAACGAGGAAGAAAAGAAGATCGACTTCGCCCACAACCCCTTCTCCATGCCGCAGGGCGGTCTGGAAGCGCTGGAAGGGCAGGATCCGCTCTCCATCAAGGCGTTCCAGTATGACGCGGTCTGCAACGGCTTCGAAATCGCCTCCGGCTCGATCCGTAACCAGTCGCCAGAGCTGATGGTCAAGGCCTTCGAAAAGGTTGGCCTGTCGCAGAGCGATGTGGAAGAGCGCTTCGGCGGTCTCTACCGCGCCTTCCAGTACGGCGCGCCTCCGCATGGCGGTTGCGCTTTCGGCATCGACCGCGTCGTCATGCTGCTGGTTGGCGCCAAGAACCTGCGCGAAATCACGCTGTTCCCGATGAACCAGCAGGCGCAGGACTTGCTGATGAACGCGCCGTCGCCGGCAACGCCGACCCAGCTTCGTGAGCTGGCGCTGCGCGTCGTTCCGTCCAAGAAGGACTGATCTGGAACCATTCAGGTTTCGAACAAAGGGCTGGCGGCAACGCCGGCCCTTTGCGTTTTTTACAACGAACGCGGCAAAACCACAATTTTACCGCGAGTCGAACCGAATTCCGCACATAATCAGCCGAAATCCGATCCCAGTATAGGTTCCGCGTTCACTTGGGGGACGCAAGACTATCAGGGGTTTTAAACTTGGGACAGCGCCGGCCGAACTTCGTTCTCGGTTCCGGTGCGATCATATTTAGAAGGATTTCAGAATGGTACATGAAACGGGAAAAGATACTGCCCCGGCGGGCGGGCAGGTTCCTCCAGCCCATCCGCGCGGCAATTTCGCTGTCAGTCTGCGCTCGCCGGGCGCCAAGTTCCTGATGATCGGCTTCATATCGATGGTTCTGCTCGTGCCGCTCCTGCTGGTTTGGGGGCTGACGGAAGAGCGTGCCTCGCGAGCGGAAGAGGTTTCCGGACGGATCGCGAATGGCTGGGGTGGCGATCAGGTGGTGAACGGTCCCTATCTTGCCGTGCCCTTCGATGTGGAGCGCCGCCGCGAGGTGGACGGTCGCAGCATTGTCGACCGCATCACCGAGTGGGTACTGGTCATGCCGGAAACGCTTGATGTCACGGCCGACCTGAAGACGGAGGAGAAGCAACTGTCGATCTACAGCCTGCCGGTCTATAACGGCAACCTGTTGCTGAAAGGCCGCTTCGGTTCCGGTATCCTGCAGGACCTTGCGCGCTTCTCCGGCACGCCGCGACTGGACAACGCCATTCTCGTTCTTAGCATTCAGGATATTACCGGCATCCGGTCCAGCGCCGGCGTCAAGATCGATGGCGGCCCGGTTCTGCCCTTTGATCCCGGCATGCGGGATATTTCGGTCATGACCAACCGCGCCGGTCCAGAGGTATCGATCCGGTCCGACGCCGGGGTGCACAGGCCGATTGAGAAAAACCTCATCGAAACGGGCTTCGCCTTCGACATCGCCTTTTCCCTGAATGGCTCCGGCAGTTTCGCCGTTGCGCCGGCGGGCCAGACGACGAGTTTTGCAGCAAACGCCGATTGGCCGCATCCGGGCTTCGAAGGCCTGTTCCTGCCCGAGCAAAAGACTGTCACCGCCACGGATTTCAAGGCCAGCTGGACAATTCCCTATCTTGCAAGGGGCATAGACCGCGTGGTGGAGGGTACGCGCCTGCCGCTGTCGGGCAGCCTGATGACGATCAATCTCGTCGAACCCGTCAAGTTCTACCAGATCATTGCGCGGACGCTGAAATACTCGATCGGTTTTATCTCGCTGGTTTTCCTCGCCGTCTTCATCGTCGAACTCAAGGGCGGCAATGTCGTGCACTGGATACAATACGTGCTGACGGGGCTGGCTCTGGTCATATTCTATGTTCTGCTGCTTGCACTCTCCGAGCATACGGGCTTTGCGATCGCCTATGCCACGGCATCGATGTCGACGGCGGCGCTGATCGCATCCTATCTCGGAAGCGCAACCAATAGTCGCAGGAGTGGCGTGGCGCTGTTTACGGTTTTGGCGGTCGCCTATGGCGTCATGTATCTGGTTCTGAATGAAGATGAATATGCGCTGCTGGCCGGTGCGGTGATTTCCTTCATTGCCATTGCAGCAACCATGTACGCCACCAGGCAGGTCGACTGGTCGGGCAACGGAGCCTCACGCGCAGGCAATACCTCGGACAATATGGCATAGTTTCCGTCCGCTCCGAAGGGATCGTCCGGACGGCCAAAACGCCGGCTTTTCCTTATCCGGCTTGGCATCCGGCGTGAACAGCGGGGAGCATGGGGCGAGGCGGGAAAGCATTGCTCTCCCGCCTCTTATCCGTTCTTTTCTATTGCAGACATCTTGCTCGTGCAGGCCTGTTGCTTGCAGGTGTCGTACGCTTCTTCCATTTGACCTGCGGGTTGTCATAAAAACTTAATTAAACTGACAAATCCGGTAGAGGACTTCTTAAGTCTTGTCGATCATTCATCGCCCTCATGAAATTTCACAAACGAGGGTTGAATGTTTTCGCTGGTCTCGACGTTCAAAATAGCGCATCGCGTGTCTATGCTGGCGCTGGCTGCGCTGTGCGGTATCGCCGTCATCGCGGGCATGCTGCTCTGGCAAAGACAGATGGAGGCGCGTTATCGCGTCGCTGAAGATGCATTGATCCAGAGGGACGGCGTGTTGACCACACTGGTGGATGCCCTGCATGAAAGCCGCCTGAACCAGAAGGATTTCCTGCTGTCGAGAGATATGAATTCCGTCGCGCAGTTCGACCAGACGATGGGGAAGGTCGAGCAGTCCGTCGCTTCCCTTGGCGGCGGTGCCGCACCGCAGACGCGTGCGAAACTCGACGTGCTGGCGCAGGGTGTCGTTGCCTATGATGATCGCATGAAGGCGCTGGTCGCCAAGAACGCGGAACTGGGCCTCACGCCCGCCGAGGGCCTTGAGGGCGCCATGCGCAACGGCGTGCATTCCATCGAAAAACTCATCGACGTCGTCGCCAATGCCGAAATCCGCGCCAGCATGCTGATGATGCGCCGGCACGAAAAGGATTTCATCCTGCGGCGGGATGAGGCCTATGTTGCAAAACACGCAGCCGAGGTAGAGACCTTCAAGGCGCTGGTGAAGCTGGAATATCGGCCGGGCGCGGAGCGTCAGCGCATCATGGATGCACTGGAAATATATACCGCCTCCTTCCGCTTTTATGCTCAGGCCGTGCTGGAGGAGGAGAAGGCGCGCGAAACCGTCGCCTCCGCCTATAATGCGCTGCTGCCCGTGGTCGCGGAGATTTCCACCATTTACCGGCAGGAGCGGGAAGCAAGCGCTCTCGAGAACAGCGCCGCGGCGGATAGAACGGTTTCGATTGTCGTCGCCCTTATAGCGCTCACCGTCGCGAGCCTTTTTGCCGGGGTCTATCTCATCGGCCGTTCGATAACCCGCCCGGCGACCGCAATTACCGAAGCGATGCGCCGTCTGGCCGAGGGCGAAACGGAATTTGCCGTTCCCGGTCTGCACCGCCGGGACGAATTCGGCGCGATGGCCCATGCGCTGGAAATCTTCCGGCAGGCGGCCATCGCAAAAATCGAACTGGAGACGCAGGCGCTCGCGGCCCGGCAGCAGGTCGAAGCCGAAAAGGCGCGGTTCCAGCGCGAGGCGGAAACCGAAGCGCAGGCAAGGCTGATGCAGGCAACAACCGGCCTTGCGGCCGCACTTCGCCGCCTTGCAGACGGCGATCTCTCCTTCGAACTGAACGAGCCTTTCGCCCCGGATTTCGAAGCCCTGCGTCACGATCTCAACCGGACGATCCGCCAGCTCGATGCCGCCATGTCCGGCGTCGTGCAGTCTAGCGTGGCGATTGATGGCGGCAGTCAGGAAATCAGCCAGAGTGCCGCCGATCTCGCGCGCCGCACCGAGCAGCAGGCCGCCTCGCTGGAGGAAACCGCCGCCGCGCTGGATGAACTGACGGCGAATATCCGCATTTCGGCGGAGCGTGCGGTGGAAGCCCGCGCGGTCGCCCATTCGACCGACGAGGACGCCAGCCGCACGGCCGACCTCGTTGTCGATACGATCATGGCGATGGAGAAGATCGAGCAATCGTCAGGCCGTATCGGCAACATCATCGGCGTCATCGACGAGATTGCCTTCCAGACCAACCTTCTTGCGCTCAATGCCGGCGTGGAGGCGGCGCGCGCAGGCGAGGCGGGGCGCGGTTTTGCCGTCGTCGCGCAGGAGGTCAGGGAACTGGCGCAGCGCTCCGCGAAGGCCGCCGCCGAAATCAAGCTGCTTATCCATGCCTCCGGTACAGAGGTGAAGGACGGCGCGCGCTTCGTGCGGGAAACCGGCGCGGCCCTGTCGCGCATTGGCGGCTCGGTGAAGACGATCAACGACCATATCGAAGCCATCGCCGCCGCGACGAAAGAGCAGTCGCTGGGGCTCTCCGAGATCAACACCGCGGTCAATCATCTCGATCAGGGCACGCAGCAGAACGCCGCCATGGTCGAGGAAAACAATGCCGCCAGCGTCATGCTGGCGGGCGAGACGGCGCGTCTCAAGCAACTGGTCCATCAGTTCCGTCTGGGCGATGCAGAAATGCGGGAGTATGGCGGGCGCGAAGCGGCCTGAAGCGTACGATCGCAGACATCGAAAGCGGGCGCGCAACTTGCGGCCCGCTTTTTTGCTGTTTATAGGTGGGGTACTCACCAAGGACCCGGTGAAATCCCGGGTGGCTCTTCTGGCCGCCGATCCGCCAGACAACGCAAAGCACCGACATTTCATTTCAATCTACCGGACATGGCTCCGGCCGGTGCGTCATTCTTTGCGAAAAAATAAAATGAACAGATTTCAGACTTACAGACGTGAGTGGTTTTCCAATATTCGCGGCGATCTCCTTTCCGGTATTGTCGTGGCACTCGCCCTCATTCCCGAAGCCATCGGCTTTTCCGTCATCGCCGGGGTCGATCCGAAGGTGGGATTGTTCGCCTCCTTCGCCATCGCCTGCGTTTCCGCCTTTACCGGTGGCAGACCGGGCATGATCTCGGCGGCAACCGCCGCCACCGCCGTCCTGATGGTCACGCTCGTCAAGGAACACGGGCTGCAATATCTCTTCGCCGCCACCATTCTCATGGGCGTGCTGCAAATTCTGGCGGGCCTTGTGAAACTCGGCCGGGTGATGCGCTTCGTCTCGCGTTCGGTCATGACCGGCTTCGTCAATGCGCTGGCGATCCTGATCTTCATGGCGCAATTGCCCGAGCTGATCGGCGTGCCGGTCGAAACCTACGTCATGATCGCGGCCGGTCTTGCGATCATCTATCTCTTCCCGCTGGTCACGAAGATCGTGCCATCGCCGCTGGTCGCCATCATCGTTCTCACCTGTGTCGCCGTCTTCTCCGGCATGGATATCCGCACGGTCGGCGATCTCGGTGAGTTGCCCTCGACGCTGCCGATATTCGCCCTGCCGCAGGTGCCGCTGACCTTCGAGACGCTGCAGATCATCTTTCCCTATTCCGTGGCGCTCGCCGCCGTCGGCCTGCTGGAATCGCTGCTGACGGCGCAGATCGTCGACGACATGACGGATACGGGCAGCAACAAGAGCCAGGAATGCATCGGGCAGGGGACGAGCAACATCGCCTCCGCCCTCATCGGCGGCATGGGCGGCTGCGCCATGATCGGCCAGTCCGTCATCAATGTCAGTTCCGGCGGTCGTGGCCGCTTGTCCACCTTCGTCGCGGGCGCGTTTCTGCTGTTCCTCATACTGGTGCTGGACGATCTCGTGCGTATCATTCCCATGGCCGCGCTGGTGGCGGTGATGATCATGGTCTCCATCGGCACCTTCTCGTGGCGCTCCATCCTTGATCTGCGTCGCAACCCGCCATCGTCAAGCATCGTCATGCTGGTGACGGTCGGCACGGTGCTTGCGACCCACGATCTTGCAAAGGGCGTGCTGGCCGGCGTCCTTCTCTCCGGCGTGTTTTTCGCAGGCAAGGTGTCGAAACTCTTCCATGTCCGGCCGGAGCTTTCAGCCGATGGCCGGGAGCGGATCTATCGCGTGGATGGCCAGATTTTCTTTGCCTCGACGGAAAGCTTCATTGCCGCCTTCGATTTCGCCGAGGAGGTTGAGGCGGTGACAATCGATGTCACGCAGGCGCATCTGTGGGATATTTCCGCGGTCGGCGCTCTGGACAAGGTGGTGCTGAAATTCCGCAAGGCCGGCAGGCGGGTCGAGGTGATCGGCGTCAACGAGGCGAGCGCCCACATGATCGACCGCTTCGCCCTGCACGATAAACAGGATGGCGCTGCCGCGCCGCTGCACTGAGCGCAAAAGAAAAGCCCCGGCATGACCGGGGCTTTTTTAGCTTTATTCGTTTGCCGTCACCGTGACGCCGAGCATTTTCGGCAGGGTGTTCGGTGCGCCCATCGCAGCGCCCATGATCATCGGGAACGGAACCGGCTTTTCCGGCTCCGCCGTGATCGAGAAGTTTTTCGGATTGTCGACATAGGCGTTGACGGCCGCCGACACCATGTTCTGCAATTCCGGAACGTTGAGCGAGGCCATCATGATCGGGGCCATGCCCTTGATGGTCTGGGCAAGCTGATCGCCCGTCATACCCTGCTGGCTTGCCGCATAGTCGATGGCGCGCTTGGTGATGCTGGCGTCTTCAAAGCTGATTTCAGCGTTGATGAAGGAGAGCTGCTGCATCAGACCCAGCATGGCAAGGCTTGCTGCCTGGTCCGCCTGTTCCTTGTTCGGATTGGCGGCCTGCGCCTTCACCGTCTCCTGCATCGACTTGATGAAGGCGAGCGTGTAGCCGGAGAAACCGAACGACATGTTCAGGCGGCCGACATCATCGAGGTCGATGGCGTATTCTTCAACATCGATAGTACCGGAGGCCACTTCCCAGCTGCCACTCATGGTCATGTCGCCGGAGAGCGCCTGCAGTTTCAGCTTTTCAATCGCGTCCTTGGTCGCAGGATCGGTCACTTCGCTGAGATCGGCCTTGAAACCGGAAGCGTCGAGTTCGAAGCCGATAGAGTTCTTGTCATCGCTGACCGACATCGTCGCGCTAGTTTCCTCAAGCGAGAAAGCCGGCTTGCCGTCGATGGAAACGGAAACCGGGCCGCTATGCGCTTCGTCGTAGAACATCAGCGCATCGACGGTGCCGGTGGTGGAGTCTGCGGGAATGACGAGACCGGACATGTAGATGTCGCTTGCCTTGATCTCCACGTTTTCCTGTTTGTAGTCGATATTGTCGAAGCGGGCGTTCTTGATCTTGTAGCCGCCGTTGTTTTCCTCGACGCCTTCGAGCGTCACATTACCGACCGGGATCTTCTTGGCCGGATCGGCGACTGCGTTGAAGGTCACGCTGTTGAGGGTCACCGTCGAGCCGTTGACGGCGACGGAGCCGGCGGCGATCTCGCCGCCCTGTGCGGCATAGGCCGCATTGATCTTCTTCAGCACATCCCCGCCATCCAGCGCGAAAGCCGGCGCTGAAAGCGTAAGAAGCGCGGCACTCGCGAAAAGAACCTGCCGGGTGGATTTCAGTCTCATGATGTTTCTTCCCTCAACGTACGGCTGTGTACCGTGTTCGAATTCGAATGCTGATACTTATATTCGCGATTATTCAAAGGTCTATAGGATTTAGATCGATTCCCATGACGGCGGCATTGCGGTATTTGCAACGCGGTTAACAAAAAATCGCATGAAAGGGTTGCGTTCATCCACAGGCGCGACCCCCGAATTTCTTGCCGGGAATCGGCATTTCCGCTAGTCAAGCACCATGGGAAAAAATCTTGTACCTCCGTCCGGCGGAGACGATAACATTCATCCGGTCGATTTGAAGGCGGCGCTTGAAGAGCGCTACCTCGCTTACGCCTTGTCCACGATCATGCATCGTGCGCTGCCGGATGTGCGCGACGGCCTGAAGCCGGTTCACCGCCGCATCATTCACGCCATGAGCGAAATGGGCATCCGCCCCAACTCGGCCTTCAAGAAATGCGCCCGTATCGTCGGTGACGTGATCGGTAAATTCCACCCGCATGGCGACCAGTCTGTCTATGACGCGCTGGTGCGTCTCGCGCAGGATTTCTCGCAGCGTTATCCGATCGTCGACGGGCAGGGCAATTTCGGCAATATCGATGGCGACGGCGCCGCCGCCTATCGTTACACCGAAGCGCGCATGACCGAGGTTGCGGCGCTGCTGCTCGAGGGCATCGGCGAGGATGCGGTGGATTTCCGCGCCACCTATAACGAGGAAGACGAGGAACCGGTCGTCCTGCCGGGCGCATTCCCCAATCTGCTCGCCAACGGCGCCTCCGGTATTGCGGTGGGCATGGCGACCTCTATCCCGCCGCATAACGCCCACGAACTTTGCGACGCGGCGCTCCATCTCATCAAGCATCCCGATGCGACGGTTGAAAAGCTGGTGGAATTCATTCCCGGCCCCGACCTGCCGACGGGCGGCGTGATCGTTGAGAGCCGTGAGAATATTCTCGATGCCTATAAGACCGGCCGCGGCGGTTTCCGCGTGCGCGCCAAATGGGAAACGGAAGATCTCGGCCGTGGCGGTTACCAGATCGTCATCACCGAAATTCCCTTCCAGGTGCAGAAATCGCGCCTGATCGAGAAGATCGCCGAGCTGCTGATTGCCCGCAAGCTGCCGCTGCTCGAGGATATTCGCGACGAATCGGCCGAAGACGTGCGCATCGTGCTGGTGCCGAAGAGCCGCACCGTCGATGCGACGCTGCTGATGGAATCGCTGTTCCGCCTGTCCGACCTCGAAAGCCGCCTGCCGCTCAACATGAACGTGCTGTCGCTCGGCAAGGTGCCGAAGGTGATGGCGCTGAACGAGGTGCTGAGCGAGTGGCTGGCGCACCGCAAGGATGTGCTGGTCCGCCGTTCCCGCCACCGTCTGGCGGCCATCGACCGCAGGCTGGAAATTCTGGGCGGCCTGCTCGTCGCCTATCTCAATCTCGACGAGGTGATCCGCATCATCCGCGAGGAGGATGAGCCGAAACAGGTGATGATGACCAAGTGGTCGCTCACCGACAATCAGGCCGAAGCCATCCTCAACATGCGGCTGCGCAATCTGCGCAAGCTCGAGGAATTCGAAATCCGCAAGGAGTTTGATGAACTCAGCAGCGAGAAGGCAGAGATCGAGGGGCTGCTTGCCTCTGATGACAAGCAGTGGCAGACCGTCGCCTGGGAAATCGGCGAGGTCAAAAAGAAATATGCCAAGGCAACCGAAATCGGCCGCCGCCGCACGCAGTTCGCGGATGCGCCGGACGCCGATATCGAGGCCATCCAGCAGGCGATGATCGAAAAGGAACCGGTCACCATCGTCATCTCGCAGAAGGGCTGGATCCGGGCGCTGAAGGGGCATATGTCCGACACCTCGTCGCTCACTTTCAAGGAAGGCGATGGCCCGAAGCTGGCCTTCCCGGCGCAGACGACCGACAAGCTGCTGCTGCTGACGACGGGCGGCAAGGCCTATACGCTCGGCGCCGACAAGCTGCCGGGCGGTCGTGGCCATGGCGAGCCTATCCGCATCATGGTCGACATGGAGAACGATCAGGACATCCTGACTGCCTTCGTGCACGATCCATCGCGTAAGCTGCTGCTCGTCTCCACCGCCGGCAACGGTTTCATCGTGCCCGAGAGCGAAATGGTCGCGAATACCCGCAAGGGCAAGCAGATCATGAATGTCTCCATGCCGGATGAGGCCAAGCTCGCCGTGCCGGTCACGGGCGACCATGTCGCCGTCGTCGGCGAGAACCGCAAGCTCCTGGCCTTCCCGCTTTCGCAGGTGCCGGAAATGTCGCGCGGCAAGGGTGTGCGCCTGCAGCGTTACAAGGATGGCGGCGTCGTCGACGTGAAATGCTTCGCGCTTGCCGAAGGCTTGTCATGGTCCGACACGGCCGGGCGTCTCTTCAACAAGGTGGGCGAAGAACTGCGCGAATGGCTGGCCGACCGCGCAACGGCAGGCCGCACCGTGCCGAAGGGCTTTCCGCGCAGCGGGAAGTTTGGCGGCTGATATTTGAACGTCGTCCCGGGGCTGTCCCGGGACGTTTTCAATCTCATGTGTTTGGCAATCAAACCACCTAGTGCTTATGACTTCGCGAGCGCTTTTAAAGCAACGTGGTACTTGCGCATCGCTTGCCGTGCATGTTCCAGCTGACGATCAAAGTCACCTGTTGCTTCTTCGTTCGGGCGCTCAGCAGTTCGCAATTCAAGTACGTTGCCGTCAGTTCTTGAACTGAGAACGTCGCCAATCTTCCAGCCAAGCCGTTCAAGCATATCCTTCGGGATGACAACGCCTGCCTCTTCACCGAACTCGCAAATGGTTGCTTTCATCTGAAATACTCCAAGTTTGATTGGAGTTTAGCATGCGATTTTGACGGTTGGACCAGCCCGTTACTTTTCTTCCGGCGTATAAACCTCCCACCCGCGCGGCGTCAGATGTTCCTGCGGATGGTAGCGGGTCTTGTAGCCCATCTTTTCCGAACCATCGACCCAGTAGCCGAGATAGACATGCGGCAGGCCGAGCGCGCGCGTGCGGGTGATGTGATCGATGATCATGAAGGTGCCGAGCGAGCGTTTTTCGAGATCGGGATTGAAGAAGGAATAGACCATCGACAGGCCGTCGCTCATCACGTCGCTGAGCGCCACGGCCAGAAGTTCGCCGCGTTTGCTGGAATCGATGCCGGAGCCGGGTTCGCGCACGCGGTATTCGATGATGCGGGTGTTCACATGCGTGTCTTCCACCATGATCGCATAGTCCAGCGCCGACATGTCGGACATGCCTCCCGACTGGTGGCGGTGGTCGAGATAGCGGCGAAACAGGGCGAATTGTTCGGTGGAGGGCTCGGCGGCGTGAACCGTGGCGACGACATCCCTGTTGGCGGCAAGAACGCGCCGCATCGATTTCGTTGGCTGGAACTGTTCAGTCAGGATACGCACGGAGACGCAGGCGCGGCAGTTTTCGCAGGCCGGGCGATAGGCGATGTTCTGCGAGCGCCTGAAACCGCCCTGGGTCAGAAGATCGTTCATTTCCGAAGCGCGCGGGCCGACCAGATGGGTGAAGACCTTCCGCTCCATCTGGTTCGGCAGATAGGGGCAGGTGGCCGGCGCCGTAAGATAGAATTGGGGAGAGGGCGTCGCCTGCGTGTTCATCGAACCGTGATCGCCTCCTGCGTCTGTTATGAAAGCGCGCCGCGATTTCACGGGGTTGGCGGCGGCGCTTCAAGCGACATGCATAATGTCACAGAATGGCAAAATGCCGGAAAACGTCAACTGCGAGATGCGGCATTTGCGGGGTTTGAAAGCCACGTTTGCGTGGCTTTCCGCAATATCAGCGCGTTCTGACGATGACGGTGCCGAGCAGGAAGTCGTGAACGAGGCGCGAACGCTCGGTAAACAGGCCTGCAAGCAGGATCAGCGGCGTCAAAACCGAGTTGATGACCCAGAAAAGCACGATGTGAACGGTCGACAGCAGGAAATCGATTCGCCGCCCGTCCATCCGCGCCATCGCGATCCCCATCGCCCGCATGCCGGGGGTCGCCTGCGAGGGGCCGCCAAGTGTCATGCCGAAATAAAGCACCGCAACGATGACGAACAGCGCCGGATAGAGGAAGAAGCCGAGGCCGAGGGTAATCACGCCGAGGAAGAAGACGATGACCGCGGCCGGAATGCACAGCAGGAGAACGATCGCATAATCGATCAGGAACGCGAAGACCCGTCGGCTCAGGACGCCGCTATAGGCGCGCCAGTCATCCGGTGCGGCATAAGTGGGGTTCTGGTCGAGGCTCATCGGTCGTTTTCTCCTGAGAGGGTATGACAGCGCGGCATGAGTGCCGTGTCAGCAGACAATATGGGAAGAAAACGACCGAATACAATAAGTGCGGGGCCTTAGCCCTTTGCGAGTTTGCGTGCGGCCTCGATGGCGAAATAGGTCAGAACGCCATCGCAACCGGCACGCTTGAAACAGAGAAGCGTTTCCATCATCACGCGCTCGCCGTCGATCCAGCCATTCATCGCGGCAGCCTTGATCTGGGTATATTCGCCGGAGACCTGATAGGCGAAGGTCGGAAGGCCGAAATTTTCCTTCAGCCGCCAGCAGATGTCGAGATAGGGCAGGCCGGGCTTGACCATCAGCATATCGGCACCTTCCTCCACGTCGAGGGCGGCATCGCGGATCGCCTCCATGCCGTTGGCAGGGCTGATGTAATAGCTGTTCTTGTCGCCCTTCAGCAGGCCGGCCGTGGAGATGGCCTCGCGATAGGGACCGTAGTATCCCGAAGCGAATTTCGTCGCATAGGACATGATGCCGACATTCTGGTGCCCGGCGGCATCGAGACCCCGACGGATGGCGCCGATACGGCCATCCATCATTTCCGATGGAGAAATAATGTCCGATCCCGCTTCCGCCTGAAGGATCGCCGCCTTGACGACCTGTTCTACCGTCTCGTCATTGACGATCTCGTCGCCGCGCAGAATGCCGTCATGACCGTGGCTGGTGAAGGGATCGAGCGCGACATCGGTGATCATGCCGATATTGGGAACGGCTTTCTTGACGGCGATGGTTGCCTGATTGATGAGATTATTCGCCTCGAGCGCGTTGGAACCGGTCTCGTCGCGCAGCTCCATTTCGATGTTCGGAAAGGTCGCGATTGCCGGAATGCCGAGATCGGCGGCCTCTTTCGCGGCTTCGACCAGCTTGTCGACGCTCATGCGGTTGACGCCGGGCATCGCCGGAATGGGATCGAGAATATTGCTGCCCGGCACGATAAAGACCGGCCAGATGAGATCGTCGACGGTGAGGCGGCTTTCCTGCACCAGACGGCGCGTCCAATCCGCCTTGCGATTGCGCCGCATGCGACGATGGCCGGTGATCTCGTCGACCAGATGCGTTTTGTCCTGCATGTAAGAATGTCCTTCGATCAAATTTGGAAAGCTGCATAGCATGAAGCTTGGCCCATGCGAATGCGACAATCTTCCCTCATCGGCGTCCTGCGATGACGATGATGCTTTGACAAGGCAGGCGGCGGGATTCAATATGGGCTGGTCGCCCGTTCGTCGAGACCGTATCTTCCGGCCATGGAACCTGATTCTCAACCTCTGCCGAAACGCCCGCTTACGGAAATCCTCTTTCTGGTCTTCATGAGGCTGGTCGCGGTTTCCTGTTTCTGGTTCGGCCTGCAATATTGGGCGATGCTGACGGGCTACTCGCTTGGGGGGCATGGGCGGTTCGATATGCTGAACCTGCCCTGGCGCGTGGCCGGCAGCGCGCTGGCCGTTATTTTCCCTGTCGCGGCACTCGGTCTGTGGCTCGGGGCCTCCTGGGGCGCGGTCATGTGGGTCATGGGCGCGGGTGCGCAGATCGCCATGTATAAGGTGTGGCCGCATATCTTCGGCGCCAACACGCTCGTACCCGTCATGCACGGCCTTGTGGCAACCATTTATATACTATTCCTGGTCGCTTTCTGGCTGGATCAGCGCCAGAATGAAGAACGCGCAAGAATTGATTTACCATAAGAATAAAGCAATTCGGCCTGATTTTGGGCCGTATTCCATGGCTAAGTCATTGATTTATAATGGATGACCTTGGACCATTCCCGCTTCGCCACAAGTTGGGCCCTCCCGGGAAAATGCAGGTAACCATTTGTTAATCGTAGCTTTTAAGTAGAATTTTATGCGCATTGATTAGGTTCTCACTCAAGGCGGGAGACAAACAAACACACCGCCAAACAAAACAGTGAGGCAGTCATGATCAATAGCAAAGTTAAGCCCCAGGCCGTTGTTGCCGATGCACATGAAGATACCATCCGCTCGCTCTACATGGAGTCGCTGCACCTGGTGGAACGTCTCCACCGCCGCCTCCTCGATGTCATCAAGGATGAGTTCGACCGTCAGGGTCGCGATGACGTCAACGCCGTTCAGGCCCTGCTGCTGTTCAACATCGGCAATTCCGAACTGACGGCCGGCGAGCTTCGTTCCCGCGGTTATTACCTCGGCTCGAACGTCTCCTACAACGTCAAGAAGCTGGTCGATCTCGGCCTCATCAACCACCAGCGCTCGCGTGTCGACCGTCGCTCTGTCCGCATCAGCCTGACCGAAAAGGGCCAGGAAATCGCCGAAACGGTTGCCCGCCTTTATGAACGCCACGTCGGTTCGATCGAAAAGGTCGGCGGCATCGGCACCGGTGAGTTCTCCGAAATGAACAAGCTGCTGCAGCGCCTCGATCGCTTCTGGAACGACTCGATCGCTTACCGCCTGTAATATCGCGACGGTTTCACTGTTTAAGCCGGGGGCATCCTTTTGCTCCCGGCTTGCGGATTCCGCGTTGGGCGTTTTTGCGTGTCAAGCCCAGCCCTTCTTCGAGCCTTCGCCCTGTTTTTCAGGCGAACAAAGCTTCGTGAGATGAGAGCCGTGACACGAATCGGCCATATTGATATGGGACCGGCAAGGGTGAAGGAGCCGGCTGTTTCTCCTGCTGTCGCGGCAAGTCCCGACCGTTCTGCCAGACAATGGCGCCCAATGGATGGGTGTCGAGTATTACCAGCCGGCAGACACGTTGTACGTGTTTGTTAATCATATTGATTTAGGCATTGTTGAGAATGCCGAAGAGAGTGGCTGGTAGGTAGAATGACAAAGAAATCCGTTTCCGATTCCGTATCGCGCCGCGCGCTTCTGCGCTCGGCCGTTTCCGTTGGTGCCGCCGCGCTTGCCGCGCCGGCCTTTGCGCAGAACGCGCTCAACGATCTCATGGGCTCTTCGCGCCGCGGCAACTGGGATGACCAGTTCGACGCCAATACGTCGCGTTCGGCCGTGGGCGTCGTTTCCAACAATCCGGTTCTCGGACGCGAAGCGCCGGTCTACATGCAGCAGGCGATCATGCAATATCAGCAGATCGTGCAGAATGGCGGCTGGCCGGAAGTGCCGGCGTCCCAGCAGCGTCTCCAGATCGGCGTTTCCGATCCTTCCGTACAGGCGCTGCGCCAGCGACTGATGGTGTCCGGCGACCTGCCGCGTGAAGCCGGCATTTCCAGCGCCTTCGATAGTTACGTCGATGGCGCGCTGAAGCGTTTTCAGGCCCGTCATGGCCTTCCGGCCGATGGCGTCAGCGGCGAATACACCACGAAGGCGCTCAATGTTTCCGCGCAGATCCGTCTGGCGCAGCTGCAGACCAACCTCGTTCGCATCCAGTCCATGTCCGGCGATCTCGGCCAGCGTCACCTGATGGTGAATATCCCGGCCGCCGCCATCGAAGCCGTTGAAAATGAACGCGTCGTGCTGCGCAACACGGCCGTCGTCGGCCGCGCCAGCCGCCCCACTCATGTGATCAATTCCAAGATTTACGAGGTCATCCTCAACCCCTACTGGACCGCGCCGCGCTCGATCGTCGAAAAGGACATCGTGCCGCTGATGCAGAAGGATCCGACCTATCTGGAGCGGAACAACATCCGCCTCATCGACGGCAAGGGGCAGGAAGTTTCACCGACCGCAGTCGACTGGTTCGCGCCGAAGGCTCCGAACCTGATGTTCCGTCAGGACCCCGGCAAGATCAACGCCATGTCGTCCACGAAGATCAACTTCCACAATCCGAACAACGAATATATGCACGACACGCCGCAGCAGGGCCTGTTCAACAAGCTGATGCGTTTCGAATCCTCCGGCTGCGTGCGCGTGCAGAACGTGCGCGACCTGACGAGCTGGCTGCTGCGCGACACGCCCGGCTGGTCGCGTCAGGAAATGGAGCGCGTCATCGCCACCCGCGTCAACACGCCGATCAAGCTGGCGCAGGAAATCCCGGTCTATTTCGTCTACATCACCGCGTGGTCGGCGAAGGACGGCGTGGTGCAGTTCCGCGACGACATCTATGAAAAGGATGGCAACGCCGAACTGGCGCTCAACACCACGAGCGGCATGGAACAGCCCGCCGGCCCGGTGGATGACGATCTGTTGCCGCGCAACTGATCCGGCATCGCCGCCATTTCATTCCATCACCATGAGCCGCACCTTCGGGTGCGGCTTTTTTCTTGGCGATTTTCTGAAAACATCTGTCGTTTTTTGTCGCAACGTCGCAGTTTGACGGGCAAATCTCGCTGCCCGTATTGCTCTTGTCGGGGCAGGGCGCTAAGACGCC
The DNA here is from genome assembly GCF_015704895.1 of Agrobacterium leguminum. Lineage (GTDB taxonomy): Bacteria > Pseudomonadota > Alphaproteobacteria > Rhizobiales > Rhizobiaceae > Agrobacterium > Agrobacterium leguminum. The sequence continues at coordinate 47,669 of NZ_JADQWB010000001.1, forward strand.
ATCGCATTACTGTTTCAGGAGCCTTCACCATGTCGAACACAGATGCTTTCTTCTCCCGTCCGCTTGCCGATGTCGATCCGGAAATTTTCGGCGCGATCGAGAAGGAACTGGGTCGCCAGCGCCACGAGATCGAACTGATCGCCTCGGAAAACATCGTTTCCCGCGCCGTGCTCGAAGCGCAGGGTTCGATCATGACCAACAAATATGCGGAAGGTTATCCGGGCAAGCGTTATTACGGCGGCTGCCAGTTCGTCGACATCGCTGAAGAACTCGCCATCGAGCGCGCCAAGAAGCTGTTCGGCGTCAACTTCGCCAACGTCCAGCCGAACTCCGGTTCGCAGATGAACCAGGCCGTGTTCCTCGCGCTCCTGCAGCCGGGCGATACCTTCATGGGCCTCGATCTGAACTCGGGAGGCCACCTGACGCATGGTTCGCCGGTTAACATGTCCGGCAAGTGGTTCAATGTCGTCTCCTACGGCGTGCGTGAAGGCGACAACCTGCTCGACATGGACGAGGTGGAGCGCAAGGCCAAGGAACACAAGCCGAAGCTCATTCTCGCCGGCGGCACTGCCTATTCGCGTGTATGGGACTGGAAGCGCTTCCGCGAGATCGCCGATGAAGTCGGCGCCTACCTGATGGTCGACATGGCGCACATCGCCGGCCTCGTCGCCGGTGGCCAGCATCCGTCGCCGTTCCCGCACTGCCATGTCGCCACCACCACCACGCACAAATCGCTGCGCGGCCCGCGCGGCGGCATGATCCTCACCAATGACGAGGATCTGGCCAAGAAGTTCAACTCGGCCGTCTTCCCCGGCCTGCAGGGCGGCCCGCTGATGCACGTCATCGCCGCCAAGGCCGTCGCCTTCGGTGAAGCGCTGAAGCCCGAGTTCAAGGACTATGCCGCTCAGGTCGTCAAGAACGCCAAGGCGCTGGCCGAAACGCTGGTCGAAGGCGGTCTGGATGTCGTCTCCGGCGGCACCGATAACCACCTGATGCTGGTCGATCTTCGCAAGAAGAACGCCACCGGCAAGCGCGCCGAAGCAGCGCTCGGCCGCGCTTACATCACCTGCAACAAGAACGGCATTCCTTTCGATCCGGAAAAGCCCTTCGTCACCTCCGGTGTCCGTCTCGGCACGCCGGCCGGTACGACGCGCGGTTTCAAGGAAGCGGAATTCCGCGAAATCGGCAAGCTGATTGTCGAGGTTCTCGATGGTCTGAAGGTTGCCAATTCGGATGAGGGCAACGCCGCCGTCGAGGCTGCGGTGCGTGAAAAGGTCGTCGGCCTGACGGACCGTTTCCCCATGTATCCGTACATGTAAGAGAAAGGACGAAGATGCGCTGCCCTTTTTGCGGTTCTGAAGACACGCAGGTCAAGGACTCGCGTCCGGCGGAGGACAATACCTCCATCCGCCGGCGGCGCATCTGCCCCGATTGCGGCGGCCGCTTCACGACCTATGAGCGCGTGCAACTGCGCGAGCTGATGGTCATAAAGAAAAGCGGCCGCAAGCTGCCCTTCGACCGGGAAAAGCTGGTGCGATCCTTCGAGATCGCCCTGCGCAAGCGCCCGGTCGACCGCGACCGGATCGAGCGCGCCGTCTCCGGCATCGTCCGCCGCCTGGAAAGTTCCGGCGAGACGGAAATTCCCTCGGAAGAAATCGGCCTGCAGGTTCTCGAAGCACTGAAAAGCCTCGATGACGTGGCCTTCGTGCGTTACGCCTCGGTCTATCGCGATTTCAGCCATGCCGAGGATTTTGAGAACGTGATTGCCGAAATCAACGCCAAGATCGCCCGCGATACGGACGCCGGAGTCTAGCCGTGACCACCCGCGCCGATGACGAAAGATTCATGGCCCGGGCAATCGAGGTTTCGCTTCGCCATCAGGGCCAGACGCTTACCAACCCTTCGGTTGGCTGTGTGCTCGTCAAGGACGGGCAAATCATCGCCGAAGCCGTGACCGCCATTGGCGGCCGCCCGCATGCCGAACGGCAAGCGCTGGAAATCGCCGGCGAGGAGGCGCGTGGCGCCACCGCCTATGTGACGCTCGAACCCTGCTCACACTGGGGCAAGACGCCTCCCTGCGCCAATGCCCTGGTGGAATACGGCGTTGCCCGCGTCGTGGTAGCGGTGGATGATCCGGATGAGCGCGTTTCCGGCCGCGGCTATACGATTTTACGGGATGCCGGTATTGTCGTGGAAACCGGCCTGTTGCGGGATGAGGGTAAGAGGGCGCTGGCCGGTTACCTCACGCGTCAGGTGAAAAAACGCCCGCATGTGATTCTGAAGCTTGCCATTTCCGCCGATGGCATGATCGGCAGGAAAGGCGAGGGGCAGGTGGCGATTACCGGTCCCGAGGCGCGCCATGCCGTGCATGAACTTCGGGCGCATTGCGATTGCATTCTTGTGGGGATTGGCACGGCGATTGCCGACGATCCGGAACTGACGGTGCGTATTGCCGGCATGGAGCAGCGTTCCCCGGTGCGGATCGTGCTGGACCGGCAGTTTGAATTGCCGCTGACATCGAAGCTGGTGAAGACAGCGCGGGAGGTGCCGGTGGTCGTCGCGGCGATACCCCCCTCTGCCCTGCCGGGCATCTCCCCCTCAAGGGGGGAGATCGATGGAGCGCCACTCCGCTCTGCATCGACGGCCAGAGAGGGCGACCCGAAGGCGCAATTTGAACGAGCGGACAGCCCCTTGCCGATCTCCCCCCTTGAGGGGGAGATGCCCGGCAGGGCAGAGGGGGGTAGCCGCGACCGCCGCCAACTCCTCACCGACGCCGGCGTCCAGATCCTCGAAGCCCCAACGCTCGAAAACCTCCTCCACATCCTCGCCGAAAGCGGCATGTCGGAACTTCTGGTCGAAGGCGGCGCCTTTGCCGCAAAATCATTCCTTGAAGCCGGGCTGGTGGACCGTATCATGCTGTTCGAAAGCCCGGTCGTGATCGGTGAGGGCGGCATTGAAACGCCGCTCAAACGTTCCGATATTCCGGGCGACTATGCTCTGGTCAGCGAGACCGCCTATGGGCGGGATCGTTGCTTCGATTATGAAAGGCCGATTTGATGTTTACCGGAATTGTCACCGACGTCGGAACCGTTTCCGAGCTCGAAGCTCTGGCCGAAGGCGTGCGTCTGCGGGTGGCGACCAATTACGATCCCAAGACCATCGATATGGGCGCGTCCATCTCCCATGGCGGCGTCTGCCTGACGGTGACGAGACTGCCGGAAGACGGCAGCAACGAGCGCTGGTACGAGGTCGAGGCATGGGAAGAGGCGCTGCGCCTGACGACGATTGCCGGCTGGCAAAAGGGTACCCACGTCAATCTGGAGCGGGCGCTGAAGATCGGCGATGAACTTGGCGGCCACATCGTCTCCGGCCATGTCGATGGCAGGGCGGAAATCCTTTCGGTGGAATCGGAAGGTGAGGCGGTGCGCATTCGCCTGCGTGCGCCGGAGCATCTGGCGAAATTCGTGGCGCCCAAGGGTTCCGTGGCGCTCGACGGCACCTCGCTGACCGTCAACGCCGTCGAAGGCACGGATTTCGATGTGCTGCTGATCCGCCACACGTTGACTGTCACCACATGGGGCGAGCGCCAGCCGGGCGATTTCGTGAATTTCGAAGTCGATACCATGGCGCGTTATGCCGCAAGGCTTGCGGAATTTCCCTCAGCGTAATGTGACGACGCTTTGGAGAGGAGGACGCATCGACGCCTCCTCCGTCATTCCGGCCTTGAGCCGGAAGCCAGCCAGCCCAAGTCTTTGGGCTGAAAGAACTTTTCCCGCCGCGCGGACGCGCGTCGACTGGATTCCGGTTCAAGGCCGGAATGACGGAAAAGGGGAGTGGCAAACACCTGAAGTCGCGGCATATTGCAATTGTTCTCAAGCACCCCGCTTCCGATGAAGCTGGAAACGCTATAAGACTTTTTAGGCCGTTTGATATCGACCGCGAGCCAAACGGGGTAGGGGAAATACATCATGCCGTCCTTCGAACTGCTGACAGCCTTTTTCATAACCACCGCCTTGTTCGCCTATATCCCCGGTCCGGCCATGCTTTATGCGGCGGCGCAGACCATGGCGCGCGGACGGTTTGCCGGGCTGATGGCGGTGCTTGGAATTCATGTCGGCTGCTATTTCCACATTTTTGCCTCTGCGGCAGGGCTTTCGGTGCTGTTTCAGGCCGTTCCATGGCTTTATCTCGCCGTGAAGCTCTGCGGCGCGCTTTATCTCGTCTGGCTCGGTTTCTCGATGCTGCGCAGCAAGCTTGAGGGCGAGGCGGTCAATCTGACCATCGAGCCGAAATCGGCGCGCCGCGCCTTCATCGACAGCATCATCGTCGATGTGCTCAATCCGAAGACGGCGCTGTTCTTTCTGGCCTTCCTGCCGCAATTCGTGGACCCTGCGGCGGCCTTTCCGGTCTGGCTGCAATTGCTGATCCTCGGCATTGCGGTCAATTTCATTTTTTCCTCGGCCGATCTTGTCGGCGTGCTTCTGGCGGGCGCCATGGTCGGGCGTTTGAAGCGTTCCGGCGCGGTGCAGGTGCTCGCTCGCCGCGCTGCCGGAGCGGTGTTGATGGGGCTTGGCGTCCATCTTGCCTTCCAGAAAACCTGATTGTCGCGGCACCTCGCCGGAAGGCGTTAAACCCGGCCAAATGCCCCGCAAACGCGGCCTCTTGCGCCGCTGACACATGAAATTACTTGCCAAAAATGGCCAGCCGTGGTTTGACCGCCGCAAAAGCCGGTATGATCCGGCATCAAGCTTTTCAGGAAAATATCATGTCCAAACCCCATCTTCTTATCGTGGAAGCACGTTTTTACGACGATATGGCGGATGCCCTTCTCGAAGGCGCGAAATTCGCGCTCGATGAGGCCGGCGCCACCTATGACGTCATTACCGTTCCCGGCGCGCTGGAAATCCCCGCCGCCATCGCCATGGCGCTTGACGGCGCTGACAATGACGGCACGGAATATGACGGTTTCGTTGCGCTCGGCATGGTAATCCGTGGCGAGACCTACCACTTCGACATCGTCTCCAACGAATCCTCCCGCGCCCTGATGGATCTCGCCGTCAGCGAATCGCTGCCGATAGGTAACGGCATCCTCACCGTTGAAAATGACGAGCAGGCATGGGCGCGCGTGCGCCGTTCCGACAAGGATAAGGGCGGTTTCGCGGCGCGTGCGGCGCTGACAATGATCGAGCTGAAGAAAAAACTGGGTGGCTGAACGCATGTCGAATGTTGAAAATGGCGGCGAACCGCGCCAGCCTTCGGTAAAGCCCGCCAACCAGCGCGGCGCGGCCCGCCTTGCGGCCGTGCAGGCGCTCTACCAGATGGATGTCGGCGGAACCGGCGTCATGGAAGTCGTGGCCGAATACGAGGCGCACCGTCTCGGGCAGGAAGTCGACGGCGATACCTATCTGAAGGCCGACCCGTCCTGGTTCCGTTCCATCGTTTCCGGCGTCGTCCGAGATCAGACGAAGATCGACCCGCTGGTGCGCTCCGCCCTTCTGGAAGACTGGCCGCTGTCGCGCCTCGATGCCACCGTGCGCGCCATCCTGCGTGCAGGCACTTTCGAGATTCTCGAGCGCAAGGATGTGCCAGTCGCCGTCATCGTCACGGAATATGTTGAAATCGCCCGTGCTTTCTTCGAGCATGACGAGCCCAAGCTGGTGAATGCGGTGCTTGACCGCATTGCCAAGCAGGTGCGCGGCGAGGCAAAACGCTAAAATACGTTAGGTGAGGAAGAGATGAGCGCGGTTTCCGTCCCCGGACTTGAAGTTCAACTGGACGAGGCGAAGCGCAACGTCTTCCTCCTCACCATCGCGCAGGCGATCATGGGATCGGCTGCGCCCTTAAGCTTTTCGGTCGGCGCTCTTGCCGGCTATCAGCTGCTCGGCGCGGATAAGTCGCTGGCGACCGCGCCTCTCACCGGTTTCAATATCGGCGTTGCGCTCGGCGCGATCTGCGTGGCGGCTGCATCCCGCTTCCTTGGCCGCAAGGCAGGCTTCATGGTCGGCGCGCTGATGTGCTCCATCGGCGGCGGCATTGCCGCCGTGGCGCTCTTCCGTTCGGATTTTTGGCTGTTTGCCGTCGGCCTCCTGCTGATCGGCATTTCCGGCGGCTTTACGCAAAAAATCCGCTTCGCAGCAGCCGACGCCTCTCCATCCTTTTACAAGCCGAAGGCGATCTCCTGGATTCTGGCGGGCGGCATCATTTCGGCCATCGTCGGGCCGCAACTCGCCATCTTCGGCAAGGACCTGCTTGCGCCGGTCACCTTTGCCGGCGCTTTTCTGGCGCTCGTTCCGCTCGGCCTCGTCTCGATCGCCATTCTGGCATTTCTGAAACTGCCCGACCCCAAGGCCGCCGCCGCCCATGTCGAATCGGTAAGGCCGCTGTCGGAAATCGTCCGCACGCAGCGTTTCATCACCGGCATGATCTGCGGCATCGGTTCCTATGCCCTGATGACCTTCATGATGACCGGCGCACCGCTCGCCATGGTGGTCGGCTGCGGTTTCCCCACCGAACTCGCCACGCTCGGCATCCAGTGGCACGTTCTCGCCATGTTCGGCCCGAGCTTCTTCACCGGCATGCTGATTTCCCGATTCGGTGCGGAAAAAATCGTTGCGGCGGGCCTCATCGTGCTGATGGCTTGCGCCATCGTTGCCCATATGGGCATAGAGCTGTGGAATTTCTGGGCGGCGCTCATCCTGCTCGGCCTAGGCTGGAATTTCGGCTTCATCGGCGCAACCGCCATCATCACCTCCAGTTACCGCCCGCATGAGGCGGATAAGGTGCAGGGTTTCCACGATATCGTGCTGTTTGGCGCCGTGGCGCTGTCATCCTTCTCTTCCGGCAAGGTGTTTACGGCCTGGGGCTGGTCGGTGATGAACCTCGTCATCTGGCCGGTTGCCGGGCTTTGCCTTCTGCTTGTCCTGTCGCTCGTCCTGACAAGCCGCAAAAAAGCAGCCTGAGTCGCGCGCCGCACTCTACTCCTTTCAAGTTTCAGGCAAATTTGTGGGCTTGACGCGGCACCTCGCGCCAACGCAATCTCCGCTCCGAGGACATTTTTCCTTGGGAGGGGAACAAATGCCCAAGACGGGATTTGGGACAGGCCGTCCGCATCTCCCTGCACAAGGTTTCGCCACGCCGGGGAGGGAGTGAGACCCGGCCTTTTGGGAGGTAAGTGCGCATGACCGTAATACCCATAGTAATTTTATGCGGTGTCCTGTCCGTCGTTTACGCGGTATGGGCCACCAAAAGCGTTCTCGATGCCGATCAGGGCAACGAGCGTATGCGTGAAATAGCAGGTTTTATCCGTGAAGGTGCGCAGGCTTATCTCACCCGTCAATATCTCACCATCGCCATCGTCGGACTGATCGTCGCCATTCTGGCCTGGTATCTTCTGTCATCCATGGCAGCCATCGGCTTCCTCGTCGGCGCGGTGCTTTCAGGCGTCGCCGGCTTCGTCGGTATGCATGTCTCCGTGCGCGCCAATCTGCGCACCGCGCAGGCCGCCTCGCACAGCCTTTCCGCCGGTCTCGATATCGCTTTCAAGTCGGGCGCTATCACCGGCATGCTGGTGGCCGGTCTCGCGCTGCTCGGCGTCTCCATCTATTATTTCATCCTCACCTCGGTGATGGGCCATCCGGCCGGATCGCGTGAGGTGATCGATGCGCTGGTGTCGCTCGGCTTCGGCGCATCGCTGATCTCCATCTTCGCCCGTCTCGGCGGCGGCATCTTCACCAAGGGTGCGGATGTCGGCGGCGATCTCGTCGGCAAGGTGGAGGCCGGCATTCCAGAGGACGACCCGCGCAACCCGGCAACCATTGCAGACAATGTCGGCGACAATGTCGGCGATTGCGCCGGCATGGCGGCTGACCTCTTCGAGACCTATGCCGTCTCTGTCGTCGCGACCATGGTTCTCGCCGCGATATTCTTTGCCGGAACGCCGATACTGGAAAGCGCCATGGTCTATCCGCTGGCGATCTGCGGCGCCTGCATCCTGACCTCGATTGCCGGCACCTTCTTCGTCAAGCTCGGCACCAACAATTCCATCATGGGCGCGCTCTACAAGGGGCTGATCGCCACCGGCGTCTTCTCGGTTGCGGGTCTTGCGGTCGCCACTCATGCGACGGTCGGCTGGGGCACGGTAGGCACGGTGGCCGGCATGGAAATCACCGGCACCAATCTCTTCTTCTGCGGGTTGGTCGGTCTTGTCGTGACGGCGCTGATCGTCGTCATCACCGAATATTATACCGGCACCAACAAGCGGCCGGTCAACTCCATCGCCCAGGCGTCTGTCACCGGCCATGGCACCAACGTCATCCAGGGCCTTGCGGTATCGCTGGAATCGACGGCGCTGCCGGCCATCGTCATCGTCGGCGGCATCATCGGAACCTACCAGCTCGGCGGCCTGTTCGGCACTGGCATCGCGGTCACCGCCATGCTCGGCCTTGCCGGCATGATCGTGGCGCTCGACGCTTTCGGCCCGGTCACGGACAATGCCGGCGGTATCGCCGAAATGGCCGGTCTCGATCCTGACGTGCGCAAGGCGACCGATGCGCTGGACGCCGTTGGCAACACCACCAAGGCCGTCACCAAGGGTTATGCCATCGGTTCGGCCGGTCTCGGTGCGCTGGTGCTGTTCGCCGCCTATGCCAATGACTTGTCCTACTTCGCCGCCAATGGCGATACCTATCCCTACTTCAAGGACATTGGCGAGATTTCTTTCAGCCTCGCCAATCCTTACGTGGTTGCCGGCCTGCTGTTCGGCGGTCTCATTCCCTATCTCTTCGGCGGCATCGCCATGACGGCGGTGGGCAAGGCGGCAAGCTCGATCGTCGAGGAAGTGCGCCGCCAGTTCCGCGAAAAGCCCGGCATCATGGCCGGAACGGAAAAACCTGATTACGGCAAGGCCGTGGACCTGCTGACACGGGCGGCGATCAAGGAAATGGTCATCCCGTCGCTCCTGCCGGTTCTGGCGCCGCTCGTCGTCTATTTCGGCGTGCTGGCCATTTCCGGCTCCAAGGCGTCGGCCTTCGCGGCACTTGGCGCATCGCTGCTTGGCGTCATCATCAACGGCCTCTTCGTGGCGATTTCCATGACCTCCGGTGGCGGTGCATGGGACAATGCCAAGAAGAGCTTCGAAGACGGTTTCATCGACAAGGACGGCGTGCGCCACGTCAAGGGTTCGGACGCCCACAAGGCGTCGGTGACGGGCGATACGGTCGGCGATCCCTACAAGGATACCGCCGGTCCAGCCGTCAACCCGGCGATCAAGATCACCAATATCGTGGCGCTGCTGCTGCTGGCGGTTCTTGCCCACTGAAGGCTTAAGGTTCCGACCAATGAAAAAGGCCCGGGGAACGATCCCCGGGCCTTTGAATTTTCCGTTTCTTCTTCCGATCAGGGGGTGTTGTTGCCCTGACCCAGAATGCTCTTGGCGATATTGGCGCCCGAGGTGCCGCCGGAAAGCAGCTGCTGCAGGAAGGTGAGGTCCTTGCCGCCCGTCGGCGTGGTGCGCGAAATCGTGTCGAAGACCTTGCCGTCCTGCAGCGTATAGTTGGCCTTGCGCTCGATCACGCCGTCCTTGTTGAAATAGATCGCGAGAATGTTTTGCTCCACCAGCGCCGGCTTCATGAAGGCCGCGCGGCGCACGCGCTTCTGCGAGATGTAATAGAAAACCTCGTTGCCGAAGGTCGCGGTGGTGGAGGGCGTGCCCATGGTCAGCAGAACCTGCTCGCGGCTCGAACCTTCCGGGATCAGCTGAAGCGACTGCTCGTCCATGACGTAGCCGTTATGGAACACATCGGTCGTGCTGCTGCAGGCGGAAAGCAGGCCGGATGCGAGCACGATTGCGATGGCGGTCTTGCTCAGAACATTGCCGTGACTTGCGGATTTCTGCTTGCTCAACTGCTTTTCCCCGACTGCGATCATGAATGGCACCTTCCGGCATTGCGTGGTGCACAGTGTCTGTGCACATGATTGTGTCAATCCGGGGACGGAAAATCCCGGTCACTCCCCAAATTCAATGCTTTCCCGGTCTTTTGGAACTCCTCCGGTTCTCTTCGACTGTTTCAGGCGAAAGACGAACGTGACCGCGACAGCATTGCAATTCGTGGATGCTTCGGTAAACCAGCTTTGACGATCATGCAACAAGTGCGATGGGCGGTAAGCGAATTCACCCGTCCCGTTCGGAAAAAAAACGATGATATTCGGGCTGTTCAAGAAGAAAAACAACAATCGCGCCATTGTCGACCGGCAATATGCGACTTTGACCGCTGCTGCCCGCACGCCCGCTTTCTATCTCGATCTCGGTGTTCCCGATACGGTCATGGGCCGCTTCGAGATGCTGTCGGTCATCATGATTCTCTATTTCCGCCGCACCAAATCCTCCGATGTCAGCGGGCAGGAAATTGCCCAGGAGATCGTCGACGCCTTTTTTCAGGACCTCGATCATTCCATCCGCGAACTGGGAATCGGCGATCAGGGCGTGCCGAAGCGCATGAAGAAATTCGCCGGCATGTTTTATGGGAGGCTCGAATCCTATGCGGCGGCGCTGGATGCTTCCGACCGCGTTGCCCTTGCCGCGGCGCTCCGGCGCAATATATATCCGCAGGTAGATGAAATGGCGCCCGATATGGAGGGGCTGGCAGGCTGGATGATGGACGCATCCACGCAACTTGCCGCCCAGTCCGAAGACACAATAGCAACCGGAAGCCTGACGCTGCCCTTGCCTGGACGATGAGGTTCACGATGAACGCGCGACACCCTGCAAATGACGACCTGCCTTTTTCCTATCCCGTAAAGGTAGGCCATATTTCCGCCAATCCGGTCAGGATTGGTCTCGAAGCCAGTGCCGAGGAACTGAAGGCGCTGGCGAAATTCTGGAATGTGGTTTCCGTCGAATATCTGAAGGCGGAGCTGCAGGTTTCCCGCTGGAAGAAGGATGGCGTGAAGATCAAGGGCGAAGTGCATGCGGCGGTAACGCAATCCTGCGTCGTCACGCTGGAGCCGGTCTCGAGCAAGATCGATGAGACCGTCGAGCAGATTTTCGTTCCGGAAGGTTCGAAACTGGCGCGGATGGTGACCAATGAGGAAGGCGAGATCGTGCTCGACCCCGACGGCCCGGATATTCCCGACCAGTTCACCGGCGACAGCATCGATGTCGGCGCGGTGGTTGCCGAATTTGCGGCGCTCGCGATCGATCCCTATCCGCGCAAAGCGGATGCGGAATTTGCCGAATCGGCCGAAAAAGAGCCTGAAGAAGAAAAGCGCCCGTCGCCCTTTGCCGTGCTCAAAGATTGGAAAAAAGACTGAATGGCCCCGTTGGGCTGAAATAATTTTATTGTAACGAAGGCCGGAAAAGGTATTTTCGCGCAAAACCGCTGTTTGGCGGGAAGAAGGATAAGGGACGAGTGATCAGAATTGCAATTGACGTCATGGGTGGCGATTTCGGCCCAGATGTTGCCATACCCGGTGCTGCCAAGGCGCTTGAACGGCACAACGATGTAACTTTTCTGCTCTACGGGCAGAAGAGCAAATGCGACCCCATTCTGGCACAATATCCCGCGCTTCGGGAAAAGTCGGTCTTTCACGATTGTGAAGTCTCGGTCAGCATGGACGAGAAGCCGAGCCAGGCGCTGCGCCGTGGCCGCTACGTTTCCAGCATGTGGCGCGCCATCGAGGCCGTGAAGCTCGGCGAGGCGGATGTCGCCGTTTCCGCCGGCAATACCGGCGCGCTGATGGCCATGGCGAAATTCTGTTTGCGCACCATGGCGCGGGTGGAACGCCCGGCAATTGCCGGCATCTGGCCGACGCTGAAGGGCGAAAGCATCGTGCTCGACATCGGCGCGACCATCGGCGCCGATTCCCAGCAGCTGCTGGATTTCGCCCTGATGGGTGGCGCCATGGCGCGGGCGCTTTTCGATATCGACCGTCCGACCGTCGGCCTGCTCAATGTCGGCGTCGAGGAGGTCAAGGGTCAGGAAGAGGTTCGCGAGGCCGGACGGCTGATCCGCGAGGCCGATCTCGCCACCATCGATTATCGCGGTTTCGTCGAAGGCGACGATATCGGCAAGGGCACGGTGGATGTGGTGGTGACCGAAGGTTTCACCGGCAATATCGCGCTCAAGGCCGCCGAAGGCACCGCCCGCCAGATCACCACGCTGCTGCGTGAGGCGATCTCCCGCAGCTTCTTCGCCAAGATCGGTTACATCCTGGCGAAAAGCGCCTTCGATGTGCTTCGTGAAAAGATGGACCCGCGCAAGGTCAATGGCGGCGTGTTTCTCGGCCTGAACGGCATTGTCATCAAGAGCCATGGCGGCACGGATGCCATCGGTTTTGCCTCCGCCGTCGATGTCGGCTACGACATGGTCCACAACGGTCTGACGGCCAAGATTGAAAATGATCTGAAGATTTACCACGCAAGACGGCTTCCGCCCCCGGCGCCCGAAGCTCTCGTGGCTGACGAGGAATAAGGGAATGATCCGCTCTATAGTCCGTGGTTTCGGGGCAGCGCTTCCGAAGCGTGTCATGACCAACAGCGAAATCGAAGGGGTCGTCGAGACTTCCGACGAATGGATCGTGCAGCGCACGGGCATCAAGCAGCGCTATATCGCCGGCGAAGGTGAAACCACCGCGTCCCTCGGCGAAGCGGCGGCGCGCGCCGCGCTCGACAATGCCGGCCTGACGCCCGACGATATCGACCTCATCATTCTGGCCACCTCGACCCCGGATAACACCTTTCCGGCAACGGCGGTGAACATCCAGAACCGGCTGGGCATGACCCATGGTTTCGCCTTCGACATGCAGGCCGTCTGCTCCGGTTTCGTTTATGCCGTATCGACCGCCAATCTCTATATTCGCGGCGGCATGGCCAAGCGCGTTCTGGTGATCGGTTCCGAGACCTTCTCGCGCATCCTCGACTGGAAGGACCGCACCACCTGCGTCCTCTTCGGCGACGGCGCCGGCGCGCTGGTTCTGGAGGCCGGCGAAGGCGAGGGCACTTCTGCCGATCGCGGCATTCTGACGGCGCAGCTTCGCTCTGACGGCTCGCACAAGGAAAAGCTCTATGTCGATGGCGGACCTTCCACCACAGGCACGGTCGGCCATCTGCGCATGGAGGGCCGGGAAGTGTTCAAGCACGCCGTCGGCATGATCACCGACGTCATCGAACAGGCCTTCGAGGCGACGGGCACGACGTCCGACGATCTCGATTGGCTCGTTCCGCACCAGGCGAACAAGCGCATCATCGACGGTTCGGCAAAGAAGCTCAACATCGACCCGGAAAAGGTCGTGATCACCGTCGATCAGCACGGCAATACCTCGGCCGCTTCCATTCCGCTGGCGCTCGCCGTTGCCGCCGGTGACGGACGCATCAAGAAGGGCGATCTGGTCATGCTGGAGGCCATGGGCGGCGGCTTCACCTGGGGCGCGGTGCTGCTGCGCTGGTAAAGGCCTGATTTCCGCGTTTGCCGGGGCGATGGCGCGAAATCGGTTGTGATTTTCGCGCTCACGCCCCGATCGGAAGCGCCGGAGCGGCCCGAGCCTGTGTCAAAACCGTATCACTCGCTCTAAGCCCTTGCACTGATTGCCGAAAGCCTCAAATGAATCTGGAACAATCCCTTGACCGGTCGCCACAAGGGAAATAATCTCGGCGGCTCCTAGAGAAGAGTTCAGACACGGTTTGCGGGGAAAAATGGCCGGGAAGACAGTGACACGCGCAGATCTTGCAGAATCTGTGTTTCGTAAAGTCGGGCTGTCCCGCACCGAATCCGCCGAACTGGTCGAGACGATCATCGACGAAATATGCAACGCGATCACGCGCGGCGAAGTCGTCAAGCTTTCGTCCTTCGCGACATTCCAGATCCGGGAAAAGAACGAGCGTATCGGCCGCAACCCGAAGACGGGTGAGGAAGTTCCGATTTCCCCACGTCGCGTCATGACCTTCAAGGCCTCGAACGTGCTGAAGCAGCGCATTCTGAAGGCCCATACGGCCCGCAAAGCCAAGCAGAAGGGCCAGAAGGCCGGGACGTAATCCCGCTCGCAAGGTCTAAGCGACACGCCTTTTTTGCCGTATCGCAAGCCTTTTTCCCCATTCTTCTTGTGAACATACTTGAATTTCAACGTGCAAGCCGTTGAAATCCGGTCGACTCACATCATAATCAATTTTAGTGATTTGTATCTCGCCGCAATGGCGTCGGCGCGGGGTCTTAACCGACTTTGCGCGGTGTTTGACCGGCGGGTGAAAAGCGTTCTCGTTCAGTGTCCAGCCGGATGCATGGCGCTCCGGTTCGGATGGGAGTGGAAATTTGGATAAAAGCCCCGACGCGTTTCGGACGATCAGTGAAGTGGCGGATGAGCTGAACCTGCCGCAGCATGTGCTGCGTTTCTGGGAAACACGCTTTCCGCAGATCAAGCCGATGAAACGGGGCGGGGGCCGCCGTTATTACCGCCCTGACGATATCGATCTCCTGAAGGGCATTCGTCACCTTCTTTATGACCATGGCTACACCATCAAGGGCGTACAGAAGCTGCTGAAAGCCAATGGCAACCGCTTCGTGGCGGCAATCGCCTCCGGTGATCTTGCGACCATGGAAGCCATCATGGCGGCGAGCGGTGAAAAGGAAGTCGCCGAACCGCGCGTCGTCGATACCGATGGGGACGAGGTCGTCGGTCGTCCGAAGGCCAAGCCAAGCGGCCGTTTTTTCGGCTTCGGCGGTGGCGGCGGTGATGCGGAAATATCGGTCGGCAAGTCGAGCATCGGCAAGGACGATCAGGCGCTTTTGCAGGAAGCCCTGTTCGATCTCCTCGAATGTAAGCGCCTTCTCGATCAGGTTCGCTGACGGTTTATCCACAGCTCATTTGTGTGCTTTCCATCCGGGAAATCGAGAAAACAAGGGGTTAAGGCGTTTTCCCGATTCTCTGAAAAACGAAAACGCCCGGCAATGCCAACCTTTCGGAAACTCCTTTGGCCGATAATGCGGCTCCGTAAAAAGGAGTCCGATCGTGAGCAATCGAAAATCGACAGCACGACGCCGCACGGCGAAGAAATCGGGTGGCGGCAGCGTTTGGCCATGGGTGCTGATGCTGGGCGTCGTTGCCGGCGGCATTCAGGCTTACGAACATCGCGACAGTCTTTTGCCGCAGCGTCATGTTGCAAAGGCGACATCTCCGGCCACGAGTTCTTCGAAAGTCGCGACGGCGGCCAAACGCGATTCCGTCACGCCGGAAAAAGTGGCATCCATCCGCCCCGCATCGCCGGCTCTGCCCGGCAACGGCCCGGTGCCGCCGCGCCCGATCGCCATGCCGTCCGCCTCGCAACCGAGCCAGGTCGCCGCTATCCTGCCGGAAACCCGTCCTTCGGTCGAAAAAATCTCACTCGGTGAAAAAAGCGGTACTTTTGCCTTTTGCGGTCGTTCCGGCCTCAACAATTGCGTGGCCGATGGCAACACTTTCTGGATGAAGGGCGTGAAAATGCAGCTTGCCGGCATAGAAGTGCCGCAGATCGACCGGGCGCGCTGCATGGAAGAGCGGCAACGCGGTTTCGTCGCGAAGGTAAGGCTTCGCGACATGCTGAATGCCGGCGCCTTCGATGTGGCGTCCTCCGCTGCTGCGGGCGGGCAAGCCACGGAACGCAAACGGCTTTCGCGTTCGGGCGTATCCTTCGCCGATCAACTCGTGCGGGAAGGGCTCGCGCATCCGGCATCTGCAAAAAATCAGTCCTGGTGTGGCTAAAGCGTTCTCGCTTTTCTTCGAATCGCGAAAACGCTCCAGCTCTTTGTTTGCCGCATTTCCGGACGGAAAGCCGGGTTCCACTTTTCCTGGAAATGCTCCGAGGCCCCGTTGACCGAAACGGTTCGGCCTGTGTAGATGAGGCTCAGTCGTGTTTGGGACCGGCCCCAGCGCCGGGCGCCAGAAGCATGACGATTTTTTGCAGCGCCCCGACCGAAACGGTACGCGGCGCGGCAATGCGGACGTGGCGAAATCGGTAGACGCAGCAGACTTAAAATCTGCCGACCATTGGTCTTGCGGGTTCAAGTCCCGCCGTCCGCACCATTTTTTCCCCTTACTTAATCGTCTGTGAGCCGGCGTAAAACACCCGTTCACGTGCACGGCATCGTCACTTGAAAATCATCAAAAAGAACCTATTGACCTTGCCACGATGGGAAGCCCTATCTTTTTTTTAACACAGAAAAGAGGGGTCATACGCATGTCACAAATGGAGATCCGGGCGAGCCATCAGATTGCGATCGATGGCATGACATGCGCCTCCTGTGTCGGCCGCGTGGAAAAGGCCATTGCCAAGGTGCCGGGCGTTCTGAAAGCTTCGGTCAATCTGGCAACGGAACGTGCCGACATTTCCTTTTCCGGGCCGCCGGATGTGCCGGCCGTTATCGAGGCGGTGCGGCAGGCCGGTTACAGCGTCGAAGAGAAAACCATCGAACTCGATATTGAGGGCATGACCTGCGCCTCCTGCGTTGGACGTGTCGAAAAGGCGTTGAAGGCCGTATCCGGTGTTTCCGGTGCAAGCGTCAATCTGGCGACGGAGCGCGCCACCGTCCGCGTCGCCGGCAACGCCGCCTCTGCGGCCAACCTTTCGGATGCCATCAAACGGGCGGGCTATAAGGCGAACGAGGTTGTCGCCGACAAAGCCACGGATGGAGAGCAGGACAAGCGCGAGGCGGAACTGCGCAGCCTCAAAATCAACCTCGCCGTCGCCGTTGTTCTGACGCTACCGGTTTTCGTGCTGGAAATGGGGTCGCATCTGGTGCCCGCCATCCATGATTTCGTGATGGAAACGGTCGGCATGCAGGAAAGCTGGTATCTGCAATTTGCGCTGACGTCGCTGGTTCTGTTCGGGCCCGGCCTGCGTTTCTTCAAAAAGGGCATACCCGCACTTCTGCGGCTGGCGCCGGACATGAATTCGCTCGTCGTGCTGGGCACCGCCGCCGCCTGGGGATTTTCGGTAGTCGCAACCTTCATGCCCAAAATCCTGCCGAGCGGCACGGCCAATGTCTATTACGAGGCGGCGGCGGTCATCGTCACGCTCATCCTTCTCGGACGTTTTCTCGAAGCACGCGCCAAAGGCCGCACCAGCGAGGCGATAAAGCGGCTTGTCGGCCTGCAGGCCAAGTCCGCCCGCGTGCTGCGCGATGGCGAAACCATCGATGTGCCGTTGCAGGATGTGCGCACCGGCGATGTGATCGTCGTTCGCCCCGGCGAGAAAGTGCCGGTCGATGGGCTGGTCCTCAGCGGCTCTTCTTATGTCGATGAATCGATGATCACGGGCGAACCGGTGCCGGTCACCAAGGCGACGGGTTCCGAAGTCGTCGGCGGCACGGTCAACCGCAACGGTTCTTTCACCTTCCGCGCCACCAAGGTCGGCGCCGATACGCTGATCGCCCAGATCATCCGCATGGTCGAGGAGGCGCAGGCCGACAAGCTGCCCATTCAGGCGCTGGTGGACAAGGTGACCAACTGGTTCGTGCCGGCGGTGATGCTGGCAGCGCTCGCCACCTTCATCGTCTGGTTCATGTTCGGGCCTGATCCGGCCTTGACCTTCGCGCTCGTCAATGCGGTTGCGGTGCTTATCATCGCCTGTCCCTGCGCCATGGGCCTTGCCACGCCGACCTCGATCATGGTCGGCACCGGCCGCGCCGCCGAAATGGGCGTGCTGTTCCGCCGCGGCGATGCGCTCCAGACGCTCCGCGATGCCGATGTGATCGCCGTCGACAAGACCGGCACGCTGACGCTCGGCAAACCGAAACTGGTGCATTTTACCACGACAGAGGGCTTCGATGCGGATGAGGTGTTGCGCCTCGTCGCCTCGCTGGAGAACCATTCCGAACATCCGATTGCCGAAGCGATCGTCGAGGCTGCGAAACATGGCGGCCTGACGCTTGCCGATGCGGAAGGCTTCGAGGCGACCCCCGGTTTTGGTGTTGCAGCCATGGTTGACGGCCGCAGGGTGGAAGCGGGCGCGGACCGGTTCATGACCAAGCTCGGTTACGATGTCGCGATGTTCGCAGACGATGCCGAGCGGCTGGGCAGGGAAGGGCAGTCACCGCTTTATGCCGCCGTCGATGGCAGGCTGGCTGCGATCGTCGCGGTTGCCGATCCGGTCAAGCAGACGACCCCGGAAGCGATTGCGGCGCTGCATGCGCTCGGCCTCAAGGTCACGATGATCACGGGTGACAATCGCCGCACCGCGGAAGCCATCGCCCGTCGGCTCGGCATTGACGAGGTGGTGGCGGAAGTCCTGCCCGACGGCAAGGTGGAGGCCGTCAAGAGGCTTGCCGCCGGCGGGCGACGTGTCGCCTTTGTCGGCGATGGCATCAACGATGCGCCGGCGCTGGCCGCCGCCGATGTCGGCCTAGCCATCGGCACGGGCACGGATGTCGCCATTGAAAGCGCCGATGTGGTGCTGATGTCTGGCGATTTGCGCGGCGTGGCCAATGCCATCGCACTCTCCAAGGCCACGATCCGCAATATAGGCCAGAATTTGTTCTGGGCCTTCGCTTACAATGCCGCTCTCGTTCCCGTGGCGGCCGGAATATTGTATCCTGTCAACGGCGTTCTGCTGTCGCCTGTCCTTGCCGCCGGAGCCATGGCGCTTTCCAGCGTCTTCGTATTGACGAACGCGCTGCGCCTGAAAAGCTTCCGCGCACCGCTGGTGGACAGATCGTCCGGCATGCAGCTCGCAGCGGCCGAATAGGAGGCGGACATGATGACGCCTGGCAACACAATCTATCTGCCGCAGATCGGACGCAGCATCATGGCGGCGCAGGGTGAGACCGTGCTTCAGGCCGCACTGGCGGCAGGGGTTACTTATCCGCATGGCTGTCGCATGGGCCGCTGCGGCGCCTGCAAGTCTCACCTCATTTCCGGCGAAATCGATCTTCTCAAGCATACGCCCTTCTCCTTGACCGAAGAGGAAAAAGCTGAAGGCCTGACGCTTGCCTGCCGGGCCGTGCCGCTGAGCGACATGACGATCAGCTGGCTCGACGGGGCGGATGAGATCGCCGATATTCCGACCGGCCGCTTTGAGGGCGTGGTTGCGGAAGCGCTGGATGCGACGCACGATATCAAGCTCATCCGCATCCGGCTTGACGATCGCGGGCAGTTTACCTTCAAACCCGGACAATATGTGCGCCTGCTTTATCCCGACTGTTCGCCGCGCGATTATTCAATTGCCAGCAGGGTGGATGAAGAATTGATTGAATTCCACATCCGGCATGTTCCCGGCGGCATGACGAGCAGCCGCATCTTCTCGCTCGCAAGCGTGGGTGACCCCGTCACGATAGTCGGGCCTTTCGGCTCTTCGTTCCTGCGGGAAAAACATTGCGGGCCGATCCTCGGCATTGCCGGCGGTTCGGGGCTCGCTCCGGTCAAGGCAGTTGTCGAGGCGGCGCTCGCAACGGGCCGCGAACGACCGGTTCATGTCTATTTCGGCGCGCGCGCCGAGCGTGATCTCTATATGCTCGACCGCTTCGGCGATCTTGCCGCGCGGCATGGCAATCTGAGTTTCGTTCCGGTGCTCTCGCATGAGGAACATGCCGATATCCGGTGCGGTTATGTCGGTGCGGCCGTGGCGGATGATTTCGACGATCTCGATGGCTGGAAAGCCTATATTGCAGGCCCGCCGGCCATGATCGAGGCGACGGTGCCGCAGCTTCTGGCGCGCGGCATGCGCACCGCCGACATTCATGCAGACGTGTTTTTCACCCCGGAAAGATAGGAGCAGGATCGATGAATATTGGCACAGCCGCCACCGCATCCGGTGTTTCTGCGAAGATGATCAGGCATTACGAGACAATAGGCCTGATCAAATCGGCAAACCGCACGGAGTCCGGATACAGGGTCTATACGGCCAATGATCTGGAAACGCTGCGTTTCATCCGGCGCGGACGCGATCTCGGTTTTTCCATCGAAAAGATCAGGCAGCTGATGACGCTCTGGCGCGATCCGGGCGGCGCCTCCTGCGATGTCAAACGCATCGTCATGGAACATGTCGTCGATCTGGAAGCGAAGATGCATACGCTTCGCGAGATGGCCGATACGCTGCGAAATCTTGCAACCTATTGCCCTGACAACGGTGAGCCGGATTGCCCGATCATCCATGATCTCGCCCATGCCGAGGATATCGATTTTACGACCGTGGCCATCGTGCCCAAGCGCACCGGAATGTTGAAGGGCACCTCCGGTCCGGTGATGGATCTACAGCGCCCGGTGAAATAAGCGGCCGTTTTCCTTTGGGAAACGGGCGTGGATTGCAGTGCAGACGCCAATTGTGGTGAAGGAGACCAAGCCATGTGGATACAGATAATACAGCGCTTCCTTATTCTGTGCCTGATGCTGGCGATCGTGTCCGTCATCGCGTTTCTCTTGCCCTATATGGCGGGCGGCGATCCGGCCCGCACCATTCTCATGTCGCGCATGCGCGATACGGCGCTCGATCCTCACGCGGTCGAGGCGCTCAGGGTCAGCCTCGGACTGGACCGCCCGCTCTATGTGCAATATTTCGCATGGTTGTCGGGCGCGCTGCGGGGCGATCTCGGATTTTCCTTCACCAGCAGCCAGCCGGTCGCCGCCGAGCTTTTGCGATCGCTCTGGGTGTCGGTGACGCTGGCGCTGACGGCGCTGGCGGTCGCGGTGGCCGTCGCCCTGCCGCTCGGCACCCTGGCGGCGATGCGTCCCGGCGGTCGGCTGGACAATTTCGCGACGCTGATGATCCAGACCTTCGTTGCAACGCCCGAATACTGGTTTGCGCCGATGTCGGCACTGGTCTTTGCGCTCTATCTCGGCTGGTTGCCCTCGGCCGGATGGGATAGCTGGCGTTCGCTGGTGCTTCCCGCACTGACCCTGACGCTGCGGCCGCTCGCCTATTTCACCCAGGTGACGCGCGCGGCAATGGCCGAGGTTCTGCGCGCGCCCTATATCACGGCGGCCCGCAGCCGCGGTCTCGGCATGCATGGCACGGTCATGCGCCATGGCATCCGTAACGGCTCGCTGCCGGTGGTCACCTTCTTCGCCCTGTGGCTTGCCGGCCTGCTTGGCGGATCGGTGGTCGTGGAAGTGATCTTCGCCATTCCCGGCATGGGCCGGCTTCTCTACGACGCCGTGGTCAATCGCGACATTCCGATGCTGCAGGGCGGTTTCATCTGCATCGTGGCGCTCTCCATCCTGATCAATACCCTGGCCGACAGCTTTTATGTCCTGATCAATCCAGCAATGCGAGCTCACCATGACCATTAGCCACTTCCCGAGCGCGCCTGTCGCCGCCATGCCGATGACCACGCCCAAGCGCCCTTCGAACCTCGCCCGGTTCACGGATTTCATCCGCCGCCGGCACTGGACCTTCTATGCGGGATCGGCGATTTTTCTCGTCATCATCCTGCTGCTGGTGATCGCACCGTGGATTTCGCCCTATGATCCGGCAAAGCAGAGCCTTCGGCTCAGGCTGAATGCGCCGAGCGCCGCCTATTGGCTGGGGACGGACCATCTCGGGCGCGATGTCTTGAGCCGGCTGTTGATCGGCGGCCGCTTCACGGTCACGATTGCCGCCATCACCGTCATTCTGTCGGTCGTGATCGGAACCTTCATCGGCATCATCAGCGGCCGCAGCCGTGGCATCCTCGACGAAGTGCTGATGCGCATCGTGGACCTGCTCATCGCCATACCGGACGTGGTGATCGCGATTTTCCTTGTCGCCATTTTCGGTCCGGGATATGGCACGCTGATCGCGTCGCTGACCATCGTTGGCTGGACACCTTTTGCGCGGCTGGCGCGGGGACTGACGCTCTCGATCAATTCCCGCGAATATATCCGCGCGGCAGAGGTGCTCGGCTGCACACGGCGCTTCATCATCTTCCGGCATATCATTCCCAACACGATCTGGCCCATCGCGGCCGTGGCGTTCCTGCGCTTTGGCCACAAGCTGATCACGGTGGGTGGATTGTCGTTTCTGGGCCTTGGCGTACAGCCGCCGGCCGCCGACTGGGCGCTGATGCTGGCCGATGCGCAGGCTTACGCGGAACGGATGCCCGTTCTCGTCATCGCACCGGGTCTGGCGATTTTCCTGGCGGCGCTCAGCGTGACGTGGATCGGCCATGGCCTGAACCTGGAAACGAAGAAAACGAGCGGTCATTGACGCCTGCGAACGGGCAATGGTCGATTTGACGATTGTCAAACATAGATGACGCAACGGAACCGGAAGGAGAGTAATATCGTCTGAAGCCGCATGAAGAATACGCAATGCCTCCGATTCAATAAAAATAAGGGGAACTCTTATGAATATCGAAGGACAAACGCTTGCCAATACGGCCATGTCCCCTGAATGCGCACCGCTTCTGGAGATAGAGGACCTGCACGTTTCCGTGCCGGCGCAAAATGGCCGCAAGTTTGTTATTTCGGGCCTGACGCTTTCCGTCAACGCCGGAGAAGTCGTCGCTCTCGTCGGCGAATCCGGGTCGGGCAAGAGCATGACGGCGCTGTCGCTGATGCGGCTTTTGCCGCAGGGCGCGGAAATCAATTCCGGCCGTATTTCCTTTGCCGGGCGCGATATTCTCGCTCTTTCATCTTCCGAACTCGATGCGCTGCGCGGCGCCGATATCAGCATGCTGTTCCAGCAGCCGCAGGCCATGCTCGACCCGACCAGCCGGGTGAGGACGCAGGTGGCGGAGCCGCTCTGGATCCACCGTAAAATGAGCCGGCACGCCGCACTTAACCGGGTCGTCGGTCTCCTGTCGGACGTCGGCATTCCCGATCCGTCGGCGCGGGCGCAATGCTTTGCGCACGAGCTTTCCGGCGGCATGGCGCAACGTGTGATGATTGCGGCCGCACTCTCCGGCAATCCGCAGCTTCTGATCGCCGACGAACCGACGACGGCGCTTGATGTCACCGTCCAGGCACAAATCCTGCGCCTGCTCGACGATGAGCGCCGCAAGCGCCGGCTTGCCACGCTGCTCATCACCCACGATCTCTCGGTCGTCGCCGCCTTCGCGGACCGGATCGCGGTCATGTATGCCGGCCGCATCGTCGAAGAGGGGCCGACCCAGGCGATCCTCAAGGCGCCGCAGCACCCCTATACCAAGGCGCTCATCAGCTGTTCGCTGTTGACCACCGACAGCGAGGGGCAGTTGCTGACGATCCCCGGCTCCAGTGCGCAGGCCCATGACATGTCCTGCGGCTGCCGGTTTCATCCGCGCTGCGCGCTTGCCAATTCGGCAGGCATGAGCGGCCGCTGCATGGCCTCGGAACCGGATCTGAATGCCTTGCCCGAAGGGCGCAAGGCGCGGTGCTGGGCGGTCGGTCACGACCATGCCAGCCATGATCATGCCGGTCACGATCATGCCAGCCACACGGTCTGCTGAGGGAGGGCGACGATGCTAGCGACAGCGACGACACAGACCCCGCCATCGGCGGAAAACGGCAAGCGGCCCTTCGTGGTCGCGAAGAACCTCTGCAAATATTATCCCATATCGGGCTTCGGTCACCGTGTGGTGAAATCCGTCGACGATGTTTCCCTGACGATCGGCGAGGGGGAAGTGCTTGGTCTCGTCGGTGAATCCGGATGCGGCAAAAGCACGGTTGCCGGGCTGATTACGCGGCTGACCCACGCAACGAAAGGCGAGGTCAGCATCGGACAGAACGATATGCTGCACATGCAGGGCGAGGCGCTTCGGCGTATGCGCCGGGTCGTGCAACTGGTGTTTCAGGACCCTTATTCCGCACTCGATCCGCGCATGCGTATCGGCCAGAGCATGGAAGCACCGCTTGCCCAGCATGGCATCGGCACGCGCGAGGAGCGCACGGTCCGGGTTTTTCGGATGCTGGAAGAGGTCGGCCTCGACGGCTCTTTTTACGATCGGTATCCGAGTCAGTGTTCCGGCGGCCAGTTGCAGCGCGTCGTCATCGGCCGTGCGCTGCTTCTCAATCCGAGCTTCCTTGTCTGCGACGAGCCGACATCGGCGCTCGACGCCTCGATGCGCACGCAGATCCTGAACCTTCTGATGGACATGAAGCGCCGTCACGGTTTGACGGTTCTGATGATTTCCCACGATCTGCGTGTGGTGCGTTATCTCTGCGATCGCATCGCCGTGATGTATCTCGGACGCGTCGTTGAAATCGCCGACCGGGAGGAACTTTTCCGGGCGCCGAAGCACCCCTATACCAAGGCTCTCATAGCATCGTCGATGCTGGACGAGACGGGGTTATATGCACCGGAGATGCTTCTGGACGGCGATCTGCCGAGCCCTCTCAATCCTCCGAGCGGCTGCAAATTCCACACCCGCTGCAAATATGCGACCGAGATATGCGGCGAGGTGGAACCCGTTCTGGAAGGCATTTCCGGCGAGCATTTCGCGCGCTGCCATCGCTGGCGGGAATGGGGCTGACGGACAACGCAGTTACAGTTTTCTGTTGCCGTAAAAACAGATGAATTGTGTGTTTGCGGATTAATATCGGAATAAAATTCCGAGTACAAAACGTAAAATAGATAATATTCGAATGGATAATCGAGAGATATCCATAGGGTATTCTTATTGCCTTTGTAATGATTGAGTGGAATTTCGTGAAAATATACAAATTGTGAGCGTTGTCATCAAAAATAAAAGGGGAATATTCTATGATGAAGCACGCACTTTTGGCGTCATGCGCCATTGTGGTTTCGTTTGGAACGCATGCGGCAGAGGCCGCCACGATTACCTATGACGATAATTTCGGTGTGAAGACCGGCTGGCAGATGGCTTCCGACGACGCCTATCTCGGCTCGCGTGCGGGTTGTTTCGAAAGCCTGGTGCGTGTCGGTTATGACATGAAGCTGGAGCCAAGCCTCGCCGAGTCCTGGAAGCAGTCTGATCCCAAGGTGTGGGAATTCAAGCTGCGCAAGGGTGTCAAGTTCCAGAACGGCGAACCGCTCGATGCCAAGGCCGCGGTCAATGCACTCAGCAATCTCTTAAAAGCACCCGTGCCCGCCCGTGCCTTCTCTCCGAAGCTGATTGCCGCCGTCGAAGCTGGCGGCGATGATGTGGTGAAGATCACGACGATCGAACCCTCTGTGCTGCTGCCGGCGCAGATGGCAAGCCCCGCCACCTCCATCCTTGCTCCATCCGCCTATAAGGACGGTAAGGTCGATCCCATCGGAACCTGCACCGGACCTTTCAAGATCACCGAGGTCGATCCCAGCCAGCATATGGTTATGACGGCCAATCACGACTATTGGGGCGGCATGCCGAAACTTTCCGGCGGCCGTGTCAATTTCGTGCCCGATGCCGACACGCGCGCCACCCAGGTCCGAACCGGGGAAGCGCAGGTTTCGCGGCTCGTGCCGCCATGGACGGTCAAGACCATCGAATCCACCGATGGCGTCAAGGTCGCGCCAATCCCATCGCCGCGTATCACCGAGTTGCTGCTGAACAATTCAAAGCCGCCTTTCAACAATATCAAGGTGCGCCAGGCGATCCAGGCCGCCATCGATACGGGTGGTATCGCCGAGAGTATCTATGAAGGCGTGGTCAAGGGCGCGACCATGCCTTTTGCTGCCGGCGAACCGTGGGCTGCAAAGGAAACCAAACCCGCCTATGACGTTGAAAAAGCCAAGGATCTTCTGAAAGAGGCCGGCGTTGCACCCGGCAGCCTGAAAGTGACGCTCCTTGCCTATACCGCAAAGACCGAACTCAAGGACGTCGCGGCGATCATCCAGGCGCAGTTGCAGGAAATCGGCATCAAGGTCGATGTTCGCGTTGCCGATTACAGCGCCATCGAGCCCGATATGCTGGCCGGCAACTTCGACATGGCGCTGCTGTCTCGCGGTTACGCCACCGATGTCGCCGAACCGGCCGGTTTCCTGAATGCCGACTACACCTGCGGCGGCAGCTACAACATCTCGCATTATTGCAATGCGGAGACGGACAAACTGATCAAATCCGCCTATTCGGCCAATGAACCCGTCAAGCGTTACGCCATTTACGGCGAAGCGGCGAAGAAGATTTATGACGAAGCCGTCTCCGTCTTCCTCATCCACGAGACCGTGTTCGACGCCTATTCGGCAAAGCTCGAAAACTACAAGCCGCATCCGCTGAACTATTTTGTCATGACCAAGGATCTGGCGACAAAGTAAGTTGGCGTGATGGTGCTGATTGAGAAAGACCCGGCTCGCAAGAGCCGGGTCTTTTTTGTGATGAGGCCCTTGAACCTCTCCTCCGTCATTCCGGCCCTGAGTCGGAATGACGGAGGTGGGGAACGTCACGAATACAATAAATATCGTGCCTTGATCCACCGGAAGGGGGCAGACAGGTTCACAAGGCCGGTGTGACGGCATGTGGATGATTCGCTTTATTAAACTGGAAAAATCTCCTCCGTCATCCCTGATTGAAAGGGAGAGGGCATTCGCCATCGGGGAGGAAAGAGGGACGGATGCCGTCCAAAACCCGTCACATAATGCAGCGTGAAGCGGGGCAGGTGGGGCGATCCGGCGGCCGCAGGGATGAAGCGCCGCCGGTATCTCTTCGGATCAGGCGCGCGCTTCCGGCGTATAGCCTGCAGCGGTGATGATTTCGGCAATACGTGCCGCATCGGAGACGCCGCCAACCACGACCGTGCGGCTTGCCGGATCGGCATGCACGGCAGCGCCGGGAACGGTCTTTTCGATCGCGCCCTTGATCACTCCGGCGCAGTGACCGCAGGTCATGTCTTCAACGTGAAAAGAAAGGTCTGCATCAACCGGTGCCGTGGTGGTTTCGGCGTGATGCTGGTGAGCGGTGCACATAGGCGGTTCTCCATGGTTTGGAATTCTAACAGGAGGAGCCTGGACTATTCCAACGTGGGAAGGTCAAGCGCTTTATTCGCTGGCGCTCAACAACTGTGCCACGACATCAGCTGCGCCAGAAGATCGGCATCAGCAGCACCAGGACCGTCAGGATTTCCAGACGTCCGAGCAGCATCAGGACCGAGAGGAGATAAAGCGCGGGATCGCTGATGGTGGAGAAATTGCCCGCCGGTCCGATGATCGGGCCGATGCCGGGCCCGACATTGGCGAGCGAGGTCGCCACCGCAGATGTGGCTGTGAGGAAATCATAACCCATCAGGCTTATGGCAAGGCTGCCGGCGATCCAAAGCGCGATGAAACAGCTGACGAACAGGAAGACCGTCCTGATCGTATCGGGATCGACAACCTGCTGGCCGTAACGCACCGAATAGACCGCGTTCGGATAGATCAGCTTCTTCAGCCCCGCCCGTACCGCATTGAACATGATGAGAAAGCGGTATGCCTTGATGCCGCCCGCGGTCGAGCCGGAGCAGCCGCCCATGAAGGTTGCGAAAAAGGCGACGATGATGACGAAAGGCCCCCAGAGCGTATAGTCGTCGCTGGCAAAGCCACCGGTCGAAAGGATGGAGGTCATGTTGAAGAAGGAGTGGCTGAGCGCATCGTCCAGCGGCACGCCGTTCCTCAGATGATGATAGACGCCGACAGCGATGGAAATCGCGCAGAGATAGCCGAGGAAGACGGCGATCTGCGGGTCGCGCAACGTTTCCAGCCGGCGGCGCACCGCAAGCAGGATCATGACCGAGAAGGGCAGGCTGCCGAAGATCAGGAAGATGGTGGCGATCCACAGCAGCGCCGTATTGTCGAAATAGGCGAAAGACGCGTCATGGGTGGAAAAACCGCCGGTCGCGACCGTCGACATGGCATGGTTCAGCGCATCGAAATGCGACATGCCGGCAAAATCGTAAGCGATCGTACAGGCAAGCGTCATGATGATGTAAATGGCCACGAAAGCCCGGGTAAAGCTCGCCAGCCGCGCGAAAGGCCGGTCGTTGCCGGTGTCGGAAGATTCCATGCGGAAGAAGGTCATGCCGCCGACGCGCAGCAGCGGCAGGATGAAGAGGCCGAGCGCCACGATACCGATACCGCCAAGCCAGCACAGCAGAGAGCGCCAGAGAAGGATGCCCTGCGGCGCGTTGTCGAGACCGGCAATGGCTGTCGATCCCGTCGTCGTAATGGCGGAAACGGATTCGAACAGCGCCTGGCCGAGCGTCAGGTTGAGTTCGGACAGGTAAAGCGGAACCGCGCCGACAATGGAAAATACCAGCCAGAGCAGGTTGACGAGCAGAAAGCCGAAACGTTTGTTGAAGGCCGCAATCGGCCCGCGCGTCGCCAGCGCGCAGGCAAGCGCAAAGCCCCCGCACATGAAACCCGACAGCGCAAACACCATCCAGTCGTCATTGCCGTAATAAAGATCGGTGAGCGCCGGCAGGAACATGGCCGTCGCCATGTAAAGCCCGAAGATGGACGCCACATATATGACCGAGCGCAGAAGGTTGCTGTTCAAGAAATGAAACCCGGAGTTTGTTGCCGCGCTGAAATGAGTCTTTGTCTCGGACGTCTTCCTATGGCATAGCGGGTGCCATTATGAATTTCAATGGATTGACTATCGTGGACAAGCAGCTTGTGGAAGCAGCGCGGCGAGAAGTGCGGGAAATATTCCCGGAAACGCCGTTGCAGTTGAATGAACATCTCAGCCGTCGGTATGGCGCGTCGATTTGGCTGAAGCGTGAGGATCTGTCCCCGGTTCGTTCCTACAAGATTAGAGGCGCATTCAACTTCCTGCGCAAGGCGGTGGCCAAGGCCGGCAAGAACAAGGTTTTCGTCTGTGCCTCGGCCGGCAACCATGCGCAGGGCTTTGCTTTCGCTTGCCGTCATTTCGGTGTTCACGGCGTTGTTTTCATGCCGGTGACGACACCGCAGCAGAAGATCGAAAAGACCCGCATCTTCGGCGGCGAATTCATCAGCATCCGTCTGGTGGGCGATATATTCGACCAGTGTTATGCCGCCGCCCGCAAATATGTTGAGGACAATGACGGCTACATGGTGCCGCCCTTCGACCATGAGGACATCATCGAAGGCCAGGCGACGGTCGCCGCCGAGATCATGGATCAGCTTCCGGAAGGCACGAAGCCGGATATCGTCGTCATGCCGGTTGGCGGCGGCGGTCTTTCTGCCGGTCTTTCGGGCTTTCTCGCCGGCACGGTCCGCAAGGAGAACTTCGTGTTCTGCGAGCCGGAAGGGGCGCCGAGCCTGAAGAAAAGCCTTGAACGCGGCGAACCGGTGACGCTCACCAAGGTCGACAATTTCGTCGACGGCGCCGCCGTCGCCCGCATCGGCGACCTGAACTTCAAGGCCCTGAAGGATTTTCCGGCCGAGCAGGTTTTGCTCATCCCGGAAAACGCCATCTGCGTGACGATCATCGAGATGCTGAACCTCGAAGGCGTAGTGCTGGAGCCGGCCGGTGCACTGGCGATTGCCGCGCTGGAAAAGCTCGGCCGCGAGAGGCTGGAAGGCAAGACGGTCATCGCCGTGGTTTCCGGCGGCAATTTCGATTTCGAGCGCCTTCCGGATGTGAAGGAACGCGCCATGCGTTATACGGGCGTGAAGAAATACTTCATTCTGCGCCTGCCGCAGCGCCCCGGCGCGCTGCGCGATTTCCTCAACCTGCTCGGCCCGGATGACGATATCGCCCGTTTCGAATATCTGAAGAAATCGGCCCGCAATTTCGGTTCGATCCTGATCGGCATCGAAACGAGCGCGAAGGAAAACTTCGCCGGCCTGCTGGAACGCTTCGAAGCGGCCGGTCTCGGTTATGAGGACATCACCGAAAACGACATCCTGTCGAACCTGATCATCTGATCGGGGAGCGAAAGGCAGGGAAGGGCGGATCGCCTCCGCCCTTCAAAACTGACACAGATTGAGGGAGTGAAAGCCATGGCATCGTTTTTTTCCAAAATCCTCTCGGCCTTCGGCTCCGGCCAGCCGTCCTCCGACGCGCCGCAGAAGACGGCCCAGGCGGAGCC
This sequence comes from Agrobacterium leguminum, assembly GCF_015704895.1. Lineage (GTDB taxonomy): Bacteria > Pseudomonadota > Alphaproteobacteria > Rhizobiales > Rhizobiaceae > Agrobacterium > Agrobacterium leguminum. Next base: position 77,510 of record NZ_JADQWB010000001.1, read on the forward strand.
GCATGCGCATGGCGACTATCTGATCTATGCGACGCCGATCAAGGAAGGCGGTCAGTTCCGTCTGGCGGGCCGCATCGAAAAAAAGGCCGGCGATGAAGTGCTGGTGCATGAATTCGTGCGCGCCGACGTCTTCACCAGCATGGACGATGCGGTGGAGTTCACGATCCGCAAGGCAAAGCTCATCATCGACCAGAACGGCGCTTCGCTTTTCCCAGGAAAATGATGACGCATTCTTGCCGCGGATATTAAGATTCCGTTGTTTGCTTCGGCCTATCGTCTCTAGAGGGCATGGAGTCGCGCCAATCAACCCGCGCGATATGGATCGATAGGGCATGTGCCGATGCAATGGGCAAATCTGGCCCTCTTTCTGACGGAGGCCATCGTCTATTTTTCGGTAATGACGGCATTCCTTCATTACCGGCATATTCTTGGCATCGGTGTTTTTCTCACCGCGCTGGGCGTCATGCATTTTCTGGAGACCTATCTGGCGGCCGTCTTTTACGTGCAGCTGCCTTTCGGTGTGGCGTCGCCCGGCTCCTCGATCCTTTTTGCCGGCAAGCTGATGATGATCCTCATGCTCTATATGCGGGAGGACGCGGCGGTCGTTCGACAGCCGATCTACGGCCTGTTTCTCGGCAATATAGTGACCGTCGCCATGGCGCAGATCATCCGTTTCCACCAGACGGTCGCGATCGTTCCCGGGCAGTCGGTCAGCACCGCATTTCTGGATGAGATGGGCGTGCTGATGGTCTGGGGAACCAGCCTGCTCTATATCGACGCCATCGCCATCATCCTGTTTTACGAAAAACTGGGGCGTTATCTGCAGCGCCATATCGTGCTGCGCTTCGCGATCTGCGGCGTCGTTATCCTGAGCTTCGATCAGGCAGGTTTTTATGGGGCGCTGCGATTGTTGTTCAACGCACCTCTCGATGTCTTTTACGATGGCTGGAAGGCGAAGATGGCGGCAGTCGGCATCTATTCGCTGCTGTTTGCCACCTATCTCTGGCTGACATCGGCCAAGGGCCGCTTTCTGACACGCCGCAGCGTTGCCGATGTCTTCAATGATCTCACTTTCAGGGAACGTTACGAGGAGCTTCTGTCCCGCTCCGGACGCGATATGCTGACCGGCGTATCGGACCGCGCCCGCATGGAGCTCGATGCGCCCTCCGTCGTCGTGGAATGCCTTGAGAAAAAGCGGCCGGTCAGCGTGCTGATTGTCGATATCGATCATTTCAAGACCGTCAACGATACGTTCGGGCACCTGCAGGGCGATGAGATCTTGCGGGAATTCGCCGCCGTCCTGAAGCGTGCCGTGCAGCCGCTGGGACATCTCTACCGCTTCGGCGGCGAGGAATTCGTGGCGCTCCTGCCGGCGATGACGCATGAAACGGCGCTGGCATTTTCGGACAGTCTCCGGGCCGCGATCCTTGCGGACCTGCAGCGGCCGGACGGTTCGCCGCTGACCGTCAGCATCGGCGTCGCCACCGCTTTCGAGGATGGACAGCTTTTCCGTGCGCTCCTATCGGAGGCCGATGCGCGGCTCTATGCGGCAAAAAATAACGGCCGGGACCAGGTCCACGGCCGTTACGGAATGTGGGTCGGCTGATACCGGCAATCCTGGCCAGCATCGCCCGGACATTCAAAGGCCTCAGGCGGCCTGAGCCAGCTCGGCAACCTTGGCTTCAGCGGCGGCCACAGCCTTTTCGACGGCTTCCGGACCGAATGCCAAGCCTTCGACATAGATGACTTCCACATCCGTCATGCCCATGAAGCCGAGAACGGTCTTCAGGTAAGGAACGGCATGGTTCATCGAGACCGCCGGGCCTTCGGAGTAAACGCCGGCAGCGGCCAGAACGATATAGACCTTCTTGCCGGTGGCGAGGCCGACCGGGCCGGTTTCGGTGTATTTGAAGGTCTGGCCGGCGCGGGCGACATTGTCGATCCACGACTTCAGGCCGGAATAAATGTTGAAATTGATGAGGCCGGTGCCGATGACGACGGTGTCGGCGGCCAGAAGCTCTGTCACCAGCTTGTCGGAATAATCGGCGGCAACCGCTTCTTCGGCGGTGCGCTGGTCGGGCGCCTTGCGGATGGCGGCGGTCTTGACGGTGTCGAGATGCGGGATCGGGTCAGCAGCGAGATCGCGATGGACAAGGGTGTTGGAAGCCGACTTGGCCTTCAGCTTGCTGGCGAGTTCACCGGCAAACTTGTTGGAAACCGATTCGTCGCCACGCGGGCTGGAGGTGATGAGAAGAATGTTGGACATGGTCTTTCCTTGCATATGCGATGAATTGACGGGCGCCTTGGGAGGGCGGGAGAGCACGATGCCCTTCCTTTGCGCTCTATATGAAAAATTACTGCCATCAAGAAAACTGTGATAATGTGGAAGTAATCTATCGATGAAATGGATGGGACATGGACGCGAACCCGACGCTCGATCAATTGCAGGTGTTTTTGACGGTTGCCGAGACCGGCAGTTTTTCCGCCGCGTCACGGGCGCTCAATCGTGCCCAGTCGGTGGTCAGCTACACCATCGCCAATCTCGAGGCGCAGCTTGAAGTGACGCTGTTCGAGCGCAGCGGCGTGCGTCAGCCGAAGCTGACGGATGAAGGCCGCGCCATGCTGGAGGATGCAAGGCGCATCGTCGCCGGCCTGCAGGAGATGCGCGCCCGCGCCAAGGGGCTGAAGCAGGGGCTTGAGGCGGAACTTTCGGTCGCCATCAGCACCATGGTGCCGGCGGAGGCCATGGTGGCCGTGCTGCGGGATTTTCGCCAGCAGTTTCCAACCGTCACCCTCAGCCTCAATGTCGGCGAGCTGGGCATGGTCATGGAGATGGTGCTCTCCCGCAAGGCAGGTATCGGCATTGGCGGGGCGATGCTGCGCCAGGACGATGAACTCGTCGTCGAAAAGGTCGGCCATTCCTTCATGTTGCCGGTCGTTGCGTCGGATCACCCGCTGGCGCAGATCGAGCGGCCGCTGGGACTTGCCGATGTGCGCGAGGAGGTTCAGCTTGTCGTCACCGATGCATCCGGCCTGACCAAGGGCCGCGATTTCAATGTGCTTTCCTACAAGACATGGCGGGTCAGCGACATCGCCACGAAATACCAGCTCATCAAGGGCGGTCTGGGCTGGGGCGGTCTGCCCGCATCGATCGTCCGTAACGACATCACCAATGGCAGCCTCAAGGCGCTTGAACTCGAGGCCTATGAACAGGGCGAATATCCGCTCTTTGCGCTGCGGCGGGTCGATTCACCCGCCGGCCCCGCCGGCCAATGGCTTGCCGAAGCATTTCAGCAACGCCTCTCTGCCTGTCCGAACCATAAGGATTTCAACGGGATGCTTGCGGCGCACAAGCAGAGGACCATTCCTGTCGCCGCTGAGTGACATTGGCTAATTATATCTGGACCGAGCGGGGCCACGTTCTCCCCGCCGGGGAGAAGAAACGCGCGGCAACCTCGGCGCTATGCCAGCAAGGCCAATTGACGTGGACGGGTCGCCTGCCTATACCTAAACCACGGTCAGCAGTTCACCGAGGCATCGCCGTCCCGCAAGGGAAGCTAAACCTGCATTTTTAAAGTTTGACAGCACTTATCCCGTGCCATGTCGGAAGCCGGCGATCAGCGACACCTTTTCGGAATGGCACTTGAGGGTAAGTCATGCCACGTTCGATCCTTTCCATTGATATCGCCGACCTCTCGACTTTCGCCAAATCCGTCCGCGAACAGATCGGCAGGCTGGACCGAAAGCCAAGCCATGTGGAGATGCTCAATCTTCTGAGCCGGGCTGCCGGGTTCCGAAATTTCCAGCACTTGCGAGCCTCGCGCGAGCCATCCGATGACAGCGGACCATCCCGGCCAGAGATGCTGCCGGCAGCCAATGAGGGCAGGGTGCTGAAGACCGTTCGTGTCTTCGACGCCGCAGGCCGGCTGATGCAATGGCCGGCCCGCCGCTCCCAGCAGGAACTGTGCCTCTGGTATCTATGGGCAAAAATTCCCGCCGGGCGGAGCTTTTCCGAGCGCGAATTCAGCAGCTTTCTGGATAGTCTGCACCTGTTCGGGGATGCGGCCATGCTGAGGCGCGACATGGTCGGCCTGAGGCTCATCCGCCGTAACCGCGATGGCAGCGATTATCGGCGCATCGAGCAGAAACCGCCATTGGAACTGCCGCTTCTGCTGCGAACGCTCGGTGGTCGCGAATAGGGAAATGCCCTCCCGCCGACAAGTCGGTGGGAGGGCGTCTACCGTTAAAGAACCAGACGGAACTTCGCGAAACCTTCCGCGCCGTCGCCGGCATCCTCGATCTTTGCGCCCTTGATATCGGCCGCATAGTGGCGGCCCTTGGGGCCGGTTTCGAAGATCGCCGTGGTATCGGCCACCGGCGCGAAGGACCAGTTGGCATCCGCAGACGGGTTGATGGTGCCCTGATCGATGATATAGCGCACGATCACGTCACGGTTGGTATCGGGGGCCACGAAGATCACCTTGTCGCCGGCGATATCGGGGAATTTGCCGCCGCCGCTGGCCCGGTAATTATTGGTCGCCACCACGAATTTCTGCTCGGGATCGATCGGCTTGCCTTCAAATTGCAGGTTGACGATGCGGTTGCTGTCCGGGTTGACGGCCTTGCCGTCCTTGTCGAATTTCGCCGGTTTGGAAATGTCGATCTGATAGGTCACGCCGTCGATGACATCGAAATTATAGGACGGGAAGTCCGCATTCAGCAGCGGCGCGTCCTTTGCGCCGGCCTCGACCGTATTGAACATGCCGGCCGACATTTCCAGCCAGTTCTTCACCTGCGCGCCGTTGATCAGCACCGCCTGCACCGTGTTGGGGTAGAGGTAAAGATCGGCGACGTTCTTGATCGCGATATCACCGGCGGGGACATCGGTATAATAATCCGCACCGCCGCGACCGCCGGACTTGAAGGGGGCTGCCGCCGAAAGCACGGGCAGATCCTTATATTGCCCTTCCTTCAGCATGTCCTTGATGTACCAGGTCTGGGCATTGGAGACGATCTGCACGGAAGGATCGTCGGCCACCAGCGCGAAATAGGAATAGAGCGGTGCGGAGGTCTTGCCGACGGGACGGCGCACATAGGCAAGGGCCGCCTCGTGATCGGCCTTGGCGGCGGCGAGGACTTCCGCCTTGTCCGTGAAATCGGCGACGACCTTGCGGTTTTCGTCGCGGTGGTAGATCGGCCGGGCTTCGGAGGTGAAGTCGACGATCTTCCAGCTCTTGCCGTCCTTTTCGAGCAGCAGGTCGATGAGGCCCATATGCGAGCCCCAGAAACCGGCCATTACCGCCGGCTTGCCCATCAGCGTGCCCTTGACGGCATCCGCACCCTCGATGCCGTCCCAGGTCTTCGGACCTGGGAAGACCAGATGCTGGTGGCCGGTGAAGATCGCGTCGATGCCTTCGACACCTGCCAGATAAAGCGAGGCGTTTTCCATGCGCTCGGTCTGGCCCTTGCCGTCGATACCCGAATGGGAAAGGGCGATGACGATATCCGCCCCTTCCTCCTTCATGACCGGAACCCAGGCTTTCGCCGCCTCGACGATATCGCGCGTCTGCGCCTTGCCCTCGAGGTTCTTGGAATCCCACATCATGATCTGCGGCGGCACGAAGCCGATGATGCCGACCTTGACCGGGCTCGTCACGCCGCCGCCGTCGCGGATCTGCTTTTCCAGAATGACATAGGGCTTGAAGAACAGCTCGTCGTTCTTCGGATCGGAAGCAAGCTGGCCCTTGGTGAGGTTGGCGCAGACGTAAGGGAAACCCGCACCCGCCAGCGTGTTCGACATATAGTCGAGACCGTAATTGAATTCGTGGTTGCCGAGCGTGCCGCAATCGTAACCCAGCACGTTCATGGCGTTGATCACGGGGTGCTTGTCGCCGGCCTTCATGCCGCGCTCATAGGCGATATAGTCGCCGAGCGGGTTGCCCTGCAGGAAGTCGCCATTGTCCACCAGCATCGAGTTTCCGGCTTCGGCGCGGATGGTGTCTATGATCGAGGCGGTGCGCGCCAGTCCCATCGTGTCGTTCGGCTTGTCGGCGTAATAATCATAGGGAAAGACGTGAACATGGATATCGGTCGTTTCCATGATGCGCAGATGCGCCTGGTTGGCCGCCGCACGCGCAGCAAAAGGGTGCAGCATCACCAGCGCCGAGGAGGCTGCGATGCCGCCCAGAAGCGAACGCCGGGTAATGGGGTGGAGAGCGAGAAGCGACGACATGGGAACTCCTTCGGATGAAGCTTGCTCTGTCTTGAAAAATGACAGGGTAGAAGCAATCGCAGAGGAGTCCATCACCAAAATGACAGGCCCGTGACAGATGGGCCGGTTTTCAACCGTTTGATAAATTTTTTATCACGGGAGTGCGGCGCAGGTGTCGCCGCACCGGAGAATGCGCATCCTCCGTTCTGTGCATTGCCGTGCCCTGGATCAGCGGGCGAGGGTCGGTTTCACTTCTTCGTGGAAGAAGCGGAAATAGGAGGAGAGCTGCGCCAGCGTGTTGGTGGAAAGCTTGAGCTGCAGGCCGAGGCGGTTCATGTGCTGCCATTGCACGACGCCCTCGATGAAGCCGAGATCCTCACTCTGCACCTTGACCCGGCTGCCCTTGGCGGCGGCGAAAGGCCCGTCCAGCTCGAGCGCCATTCCGGTGGCGGAAAGATCGACCACACGCCCTCTGGTCGACTGGCTGAAATAATGCACGGTCGCAAAAATCCTGGTCTTGCTGCGGGGCGCGGTCCGTGTCGCCATATTGAGGTTGTTTGTCATTTTGCTGCTCAAATCAATTGTTTCCGATACCTGCATCATGGCGCGGAAAACTTGAGAGCCGTTTAGTTCTTCTCTTAAAATTGCATGTAATTGCCGATTATGCTGTGTCGATACGGCACTGATAGCAATTATTGCGGGCGGAGCGCACATGCACATAAGCGACATCCGCGCGCTCCAGAAGGTGCCGCGCGCGCGAAACGATCTCGCCTGTCGCCGTCACCGCGCCGGTGCCGTAGACGATGCGGTCATCGGCTCCATAACCGCGCACGATATAATCCGGGCTGTTCAGCATCGGCGGAATGGCCTGCGTCTGCGGGTAGTGCTCACAGGCGTCGGCATGCAGAAACACCGGCCCCGTTTCCGCATAGGGCTGCAACGAGGGAAAGGGCCGGTAGGCGAGGATCAACATCCCTTCGCCTTCCCCGATCTGGCAAAGGCAGTGGCGGCAGGGCATGCCGCCGGGAGAAACGGCTTTCTCCGGCGGATTGCCATAGGCGTCGGCGGCTCCAGACCGGTAGGCTTCGGCTTCCTTAGCCGGCATTGCAGTGAAAACGAGATCGGTCATGGCGGAGACCTCCTGGGTTGGGATCGGCGTTGCTTCTTTGCAGCTATGGTCCCGAAACGGATCACTATCCACCCGATTCTTGACAGGCGATGCAACCAGCCCATTGCGTGACTCGTTAGCTTCGGGAATCAGTGACGCTCCTCGTTCCCGGAAGGTCTGATTTTATGTTCCGTCGTTTTCTGGCCGCCGTTCCGCTGGCTTTCGTTTCGTTGACGGCTCCGCTTGAGGCCGAGGCGCAGGTCGCCTCCGGTCTCGATGGCCTGTCCGACGAACAGCTTCAGCAGGCGGTCAATTTCGTCATCGGCAACGCGATCTTCTCGCTATATCACGAGGGCGCGCGCATGCTGATCTCGGATTTCGGAACGGCGGACACTGCAAGTGTGCAGGCGCCGGCCGATCAACTGGCTGGCACGCTCATCCTCCAGGCCAACGAGGAATGGCTCGACACCGCGCTCGTCAATGCCACGGACAGCTGGTATCTGGCGCGTGAGGCGGAGACTTTGCCTGAGCATGAAGCCCCGGTCTTCTCCGCGCTGGTGCCCGACAGGAGCCGCGATCGCAACATGGCCTGCCTGATGGTCGGCCGCGACAAGGACGGTTATGGCGATCTGGCCGCCATGATGGGGCTCAACAATGCCGAATTCGACAAATGCGCCGCCGCCTATTCGGGCGTCGCTTCGGCCTGGGAGAATTTTCTCGCGCCCCACCGCATCCAGACGCCTTCCAGATTCTCCGTCAGCTACGTGCCGCCCCGCGACCCGGACCTTGAACCCTACGCCATCATGATCAAGGAATCGAAGGTTCTCGATCTCATCAGCCGCAGTTTCAGCAGCTATGGCCTGAAGGGGGACGTCAAGCTGACGGCCAAGTCCTGCGGCCGTCCCGACGTCTACTGGTCGGCGGAAAAGCGCGAGATCACCTATTGCTATGAACTCGGCAAGTTCCAGGCGGAACTGATTGCCGATCATCTGCTGAACACCGTCACGGAAGACAAGGGCGCTGCCGGCGGGCAAATCCCCACGGCCGCCGCAAATCTGGAACGAGAAATCTGAGGCCGGATTGTCGGACGCTGGCAATCTGGCTTCCCGATATGGGAGGAGAGTGCCGTGCCGAAGGTTGTCGTTCGCAATTTCGCCATCTCGCTTGACGGATACGGCGCGGGGCCAGATCAGAGCCTGCAGAACCCGCTGGGTGTGAACGGCGAAGAGCTGCACCAATGGCTTGTCACAGGAAACTAGCCGACGCGCGTCTGCGTGGCGAGAGAGTCCTTTTCAGCCCAAGGATTTGGGCTGACTGGATTCCTGTGACGAGCACAGGAATGAGGGGGTGGGGACCAGACACTCCTTATCGGAGAATGGCACGCGTTGCTCTCAAGGATGCTACTCAGTTGCGCAGCGATATCTCCAGAAGCTCGGTATCGGCAAGCGGCTCCACCCAGGCCTCATAGGTGCCGACGGGCGAAAAGCCCATCATCTGGTAAAGCTGCAGCGCGCGCGGATGGTCGAGCGTGTTGGTGGTCACCGTCACCCGTTGCGGATTGTCCTGCCAGGCGGCGTAAAGCGCCTGCAACAGGAACCACTTGCCGACGCCTGCACCGATTGCCTCTTCGAGCAGCCCGAAATAGGAAAGCTCGGTCACCTCGTCGCTCGCCTTGTTCAGTTCGAAGAAACCGGCGGGCGCACCGTTCATATAAAGAACCGTAACGCTGTTTTTAGGATCGCGCAGGATGGCGGAAAGCTCCGCATCGCTCATGCGCATGCGCTTTTGCCAGTGCCAGCGTTTCCCCACCCGCCAGTAAAGATAGCGGTAGAAATGCAGGGGAATATTGTTGACCCGCATCAGCGCCGTCTGGATGTTCACGGGGATCGGCAGGCTGACTTTCGGCGGCGCCGTCATTTCCAGCTGCGTCACATGCGCCTTCAGCGGTCCATGCGACAATGTGGGGATTGCATCCGCCGGACCGGTAACCACCGGCGTATCCTGCAATCCGCCCCATTCCGACCATGAGCCGTCGTAAAGCGAATTATCCTTGTGACCGAGCGATTCCAGCGCAAGCGTAATGACGGCGGCGGTGACGCCCGAGCCGCAACTGGTGACGACGGGCTTCGAAAGGTCGATACCGGCATCGGTCACCATCTTGCGGATGGCGGTGAGGTCCTTGAAGTGGCCGTTTTCGGAAAAGGCTGTCGCGGGCAGGCTGCGCGCACCGGGCATGTGGCCGGAACGCATGCCGGCACGCGGCTCGGCCTCGTCGCCCGTAAAGCGTCCGGCGCCACGGGCGTCGGCAATCTGCTTTTCACCGCTGTCAACGATGCCGCGCATCGCGCCAAGCGAGGTTACGCGCTTTTCGTTGAAATCAGGCGTAAAGGTTGCCGGTTCGATTTCCGGCGTACCGGTTTCGAGCGGCCGGCCTTCGCGTTTCCAGCCATCGAGGCCGCCATCCAGCACATAGGCCTTGCGCACGCCCATCACCCGCAGCATCCACCACACGCGCGGCGCGGAAAAGAAGCCGGGGCCGTCATAGACCACGATCGTATCGGTGTCGCTGAGGCCGAGCGCGCCGGCCTGTTCCGCGAAGAATTCCGGCGAGGGCAGGGAATGCGGCAGGCCGGTGGTATGATCGGCGATCTTGTCCTGATCGAAGAACACGGCGCCGGGCAGATGGCCGGCTGCGAATTCTTCCGCGCCGTTGCGCTTGTGCGCCGGCAGATACCAGGAGGCATCAACAACACGAAACCCGGCCGTGCCGAGCTGCTTTTCCACCCAGTCCGCCGAAACGACGAAACGGCTCTTATCCGTGCTCACGATGTTTCTCCCAATCTCAGGCAACAGCTTCAGGCGCGCCGAAACGAATGCGGAACCGCCTGTTCTCCTTGCCCTTCTTTTCTATCTTGGCAATGTGAATATCGCCCACTTCCTGCGTTTCGGAAACATGGGTGCCGCCGCAGGGCTGGCTGTCGATGCTGGAATTTTCGCCGATGCAGACGAGGCTGACCCGGCCGAGGCCCATTGGCGGGCGCACATTCTTGGATTTGACGATGCCCGGATTGGCCTGCAGCTCCTCGTCGGTGATCCATTGCAGGAAGACGGGATGGTTGGCTTTCACCAGCTCCATCAGCTTTGCCGTCACCTCATCCTTGTCGATGGTTTCCGACATGTCGAAATCGACACGCGATTCATCCTCGCCGACCGCCGCACCGGTAATCGGCCACTGGCAGACGACGGAGAGCAGATGGCAGGCGGTGTGCATCCGCATCAGCTTGTAACGACGCGGCCAGTCCACATGCAGGGTCAGTTTTTCGCCGATATCAGGGGAAGGCTGACCTTCGAGCGGCACATGGACGATCACGCTCTTGTCGGCACCGTTTTTGGTGATACCGAGTTCGATGCGCGACCCATCGGCCCGTTCGAGAAAGCCGCTATCGCCCGGCTGGCCGCCGGAGGTGGCGTAAAAGCAGGTCTGGTCCAGCTCTATGCCGCCATCCTCATGCACCGCCGTGACGATCGCTTCTGCGGTGGAAAGATAAAAATCGTCACGGAACAGGGCATTCACAGGCATTTCGGCATGTCCTCAAACGGTTTCGTACGGAACCGCAATCTCGCTTTTCGTCGCCAGCCACTGCGGGATCGGAAGTCCCTTGGAGCGCAGGAAATCCGGATTGAAAAGCTTCGACTGATAACGATTGCCGTAGTCGCACAGTATCGTCACGATTGTATGCCCCGGACCGAGCTCGCGGGCAAGGCGGATTGCGCCGGCAATGTTGATGCCGGAGGAGCCGCCGAGGCAAAGCCCTTCCTTCGTCACCAGATCGAACAGAACCGGCAGCGCCTCCGCATCCGAAATGCGATAGGAGAAGTCCGGCGTAAAACCTTCCAGATTGGCGGTGATGCGCCCCTGTCCGATGCCCTCGGTGATAGACGAGCCTTCGGATTTCAGCACGCCGTGCTTGTAAAATTCGTAGAGAGCCGCACCCTCGGGATCGGCAAGGCCGATCTTGATGTCGGGGTTGAAATCGCGCAGGCCATCTGCCACGCCGGCAAGCGTTCCGCCGGAACCGACCGAGCAGATGAAGCCGTCCACCTTGCCATCCGTCTGGTCCCAGATTTCGGGGGCCGTCGTTTCGATATGGGCCTGTCGGTTGGCGATATTGTCGAACTGGTTGGCCCAGATCGCGCCGTTCTCATCCGTCGCTGCAAGCTGTTTTGCCAGCCGGCCGGAGACCTTCACGTAATTGTTCGGGTTGGAATAGGGGGCTGCCGGAACTTCGACCAGCTTGGCACCGAGAAGCTTCAGCGCGTCCTTTTTTTCCTGGCTCTGCGTCTCGGGAATGACGATGACCGTCTTGTAGCCCAGCGCATTGGCGACCAGCGACAGACCAATGCCGGTATTGCCCGCAGTACCCTCCACAATGGTGCCGCCCGGTCGCAACTGACCGCGCCGCTCGGCGTCGCGGATGATATAGAGCGCCGCGCGATCCTTCACCGATTGACCGGGATTGAGGAATTCCGCCTTGCCGAGGATTTCACACCCCGTCGCTTCCGAGGCGGCTTTCAGACGGATGAGCGGCGTGTTGCCGATAGCACTGAGCGCAGAGGGATGAATGGTCATGATTGAGCCTTCTTGTCTGAGCGGAAATTAGGTGCCGTTATGTCCCGTTACAACCGCCTCAAGGCAAGAAATTATCTTCCCGGCTTTGGCTTAGCCACGCAAAATTTTGCCGATACCCAATTTTATGCGTTCTTCTTGACTTCGGCATAGGCCGCAAGCGCTCTTTCCCGCGCTTTTCCATGGTCGACAATCGGCAGCGGATAGGTCTTGCCAAGTTCGATGCCCGCCTTCTTCAGCGCCTCTTTCGGCGCTTCGAATGGCTTGTGGATATATTTCCGTTCGAGCTTTTCCAGCTCCGGCACGAAACGGCGCACATAATCGCCATCGGCGTCGAATTTTTCGCCCTGCAATATGGGGTTGAATATGCGGAAAAACGGCGAGGCGTCCGCGCCTGAACCCGCCACCCATTGCCAGTTGGCGGCGTTGGAGGCCGGGTCCGCATCGACAAGCGTGTCGCGGAACCATTTCTCACCCTTCCGCCAGTCGATCAGCAGATGTTTAATGAGGAAGGAGGCCACGATCATACGCACCCGGTTGTGCATGGTGCCGTGTTTCCACAATTGCCGCATGCCGGCATCGACGATCGGATATCCCGTCATCCCTCGGGTCCACGCCGTGAAGGATTTTTCATCGTCTCGCCAGCGGAAGGCGTCGAAACTGTCGTTCCAGTTTTTTTCGTCCAGTTCGGGAAAGTGAAACAGCAGATGGTAGCAGAATTCCCGCCAGACGATTTCCTTGCGAAAACGGCTGATATCGTTGGAGGAGATATGTTGCGAAAGCCCCTTCGTCGCGTGCCAGACGGTAGAAGGCGCTATTTCGCCCGACGCCAGATGCGGGGAAAGCAAAGAGGTTGCGTCCTTTGCCGGAAAGTCGCGGCCCTCTTCATAACCCTTCAAAGCGCCATCGATGAAATCGTCAAGTTTTTCCCGCGCCCCGCTTTCGCCGGGAGACCATATGTCGCCGAAGTGTTTCGCCCAGTCCGGCTTGGTGGGTAACAGTTTCCAATCGCCAGGCTTTTCCGATTTCGGCCACGTCTTCGGCGCCTTCAGACCCTTCGGCGCATCCGCTGGTGCGTGCGGCTCCTCGCCGCCCTCCAGCGCCCGCCAGAAAGGCGTATAGACCCGGTAGGGACCGCCGGATTTCGTCTGCAGCCGCGATGGCTCATGCAGCAGATGGCCGGAAAAGCTGTGAACCGTCAGACCGTCATCCCGAAGCGTCTGTTTCAGCGCCTTGTCCGTCGCCATGCCGGCTGGATCGTATCGGCGGTTCCAGAATACTGCCTCCGCACCGGTTTCGGATATCAGATGGCGCAATGTCTCGCCGGCGTCGCCGCTGAGAAGCACGAGGCGACTGCCGATTTTTTCCAGTGCGGCTGCGAGGGACGTGAGGGAGTGGTGAAGCCACCATTCCTGTGCGCCGCCCAGCGGGCCACATGATTTTTCCCTGATATAGACGGGGATGACGGGGCCGCCATGCTCCACGGCGGCAAGCAGGGCGAGGTTGTCCGAAAGGCGCAGGTCCTTGCGGAACCAGACGATGGCGGGGGAGGCTGTTGTCGGCATGAAAGGACCCGGTTCACTTCCGCTTGAACGAGTGTTGAAACGCTTTGTTCCGCAAATCGGCTAGAATGGAAAGATGGAGGCGCATGGTTTTTCGAGGGTTATTTTTTCGCCCTTGAAACCGCTGATAAAGGGAACCAACTGGAGGAGCCGGCGTTTGTCGCGGGTTAATAGAGCATGGAAGTGCAATCAATGTTGCTGAATGACGTTAAGTGGGAAAAGCCCGTTACCATCTCCCTTGAAAACGGTGCTCCCCGGATTTTCAATGGCGTTTACGAAGCCTTCGATTTTCTCCAGCATGAATGGCCTGAGCGTGGCGACAAGGTGCATGAACAGGCGCTGCGTCTGTGCCGCGCCTCGCTGATGGGCGACGTGGCGGGGGAGATTGCCCGCACGGCCTTCGTTGCCGCCAGCCGGCAGGCGCAGTGCCTTGTGGAAGAGCCGGGCAAAATCGCGTCCTGAACGGATTTTCGGAGCTGATGCGTATAAGGCCACCCGCCAAAAAAACGGGTGGCCTTGTTTGTTGAGGAGCAGGAAACGGGTTGTTTCGAATGCGGGATATGGCATCGTGCATGCGAAAAAGCGGATGAGCGACGGCAATGAGCAACCACTACGGCTATATTGTTTTTCCCACAGCCCTCGGCCATTGCGGCCTTGCATGGGCGGGGCGGGGCATTGTGCGCCTGCAATTGCCCGGCTCTGACGCCGGCGAGACCGAAAAACTCCTCCAGAAGCGCCTGCCATCCGCCTCCATCGCCGTTCCCGAAACACGCACGCGTGAGGTGATTGCAATGATCACCCGTTATTTCGGCGGCGAGGAGATCGATTTTACCGCCGTCGAACTCGATCTCGCCGGGCAGGAGCGTTTTTTCCTCGATGTTTACGCCGTTGCGCGGCAGATCGGTTGGGGCGATACGACGACCTATGGCGGCATCGTAAGGACCCTCGGTCTCGGCATGGAAAAGGCCCGCGATGTCGGTCAGGCCATGGCGAAAAATCCGGTGCCGCTGATCATTCCCTGCCACCGGGTTCTTGCCGCCGGCGGCAGGCTTGGCGGCTTCTCCGCACCGGGCGGAACCACCACCAAATTGCGTATGCTGGACCTCGAAAATGCCGGTCGCAGCGGCACTGACGAGGCTCAGGGCAGCCTGTTTTGAAGCAATGACAGATCAGCGCACATGAATAGGCGTCTGATTTCTGCCCATTTCTCGTCAAATTGTCGCTAAATTGTCACAATACACGGGCGCCCTCTAACATAAGGGCGAGACGTTTGAGAGTATCCGCGTTAATTCTATCGGTTGCCTTGTCTTTTACAGTCGTTGCATCGGCCTCTGCCGGCATGCTGAACCAGGCAGAAAAATACACCGGACTGCATGAGTCCAAGAACAACAAGAGCCTCAAGAACATTCTTGGCGCAAATCCCCGCAGCACCCCATGGTGCGGCCTTTTCCTGCATGCGGTCGCCAGCAAGGCCGGCCGGCAATCTCCCAAATCCTATGGATTTGCGAAGTCCTGGACATCCTTCGGTTATGCCGTGCCGGTCAGTCAGGCAAAGCCCGGCGATGTCGTCGTCATTCGCAACGGCCGTGGTTACCATGCCGGCATTTTGAAGAGCATGAGCGGCAAGACCGCCCAAATCCTCGGCGGCAACCAGTCCGGCCGGGTGCAGGTGTCGAACTTCAACCGCAAGGCCATCGTTTCGGTCCGCCGATAAATCTCCTGACATTTTTGACGGCATTTTTCGATAAAGGCGGGCTTTGACCCGCCTTTTCCGTTTTTGGGCCTAGGGTTGCTCTCTGGTGCCCGGCGCTGCGTCGCGCTGATCGTCGTCTTCCAGATCGGTTGCCACGATAAAGGCATCCTCATGCTGCCGCGCCGCCTGCCTGCGGGCCCGAAGGCTGATCGATTCATCCGGATAGATTTCACTGTCTTTGGACTTCAGCTCGCTGTCGGTTTCAAAATCCGCCACGTCTTTTTGTTGAATATCGAGAGGTTCGGGATTTCTGTGCCTGGTGCCGGTCATCGGAATTCTCCTGCTGTTGTCGGGGAGCAAACGATCGGCCGGCAAGGGCGGTTCCTTCGCTCGTCGCGAAATCCGCATTTACGGCTGTCGAAGGCGGAACAAACTCTGGCTTTTTCGGGTTTTCCATGGGCAGAATAAAGTCGGTGCCACGAAAAGAGGGAGGCCGTTATGGACCACGATCGCGAAGCCAAAATCCGGGAAAGAGCCCGCGCAATATGGGAGAAGGAAGGAAGACCGGAGGGACACCACGAACGGCACTGGATGGAAGCGGAGCAGGAAGTCTCCAGTAACGCAGGCAAGACGAAATCGGCCAGCAAAAGCGGCACAAAAAAATCCCCTGCAACCAAAGCACCGGCCAAAAAACCGAAGTCACCGGCCGTAAAGTCGCTTCAGAAAGAGCAGAAGGCATCTCATCCCGAGAAGGATGACGATTTGACCGAGAGCCTTGAAGAAAGTTTCCCCGCAAGCGATCCACCGGCGCTCACCAATACAACGCGGGCAACGAAACGCGCTCCGAAGAAAGCCTGAAGCCTTCAGGCGCAGAAAGCGCGACACGTCAATCCGGCCGGGAAGAAAGCCGTCTTACGCTCTTCGTCATATGCTTTGAGAGAAATGGCTCCCCGGGCCGGATTCGAACCGGCGACCTGTCGATTAACAGTCGAATGCTCTACCGCTGAGCTACCAGGGAACGTCCACCGCTTGGCGCGGTGTGAGCGGGGTAATACAAATGCTTTTCCGATTTGCCAAGCGGTTTTTTCAAAAAAAACGCATTCCTCTTGTTTTATCCCTCCAGAGTCCCGATTTTCCGGGCTTATCGCCGGTGAAAAAATTATCCACAGGCCAGATGCAAAAGGGCAGGATGGAATGAAATTCGGTATCGACCACAGAACGCACCGCCTCCATGTCGGAAAATGGAGCTTTGCCATGCCGCGTTCGCGCGTCGGCAGGATTGCGACCGGCTCGGCGCTGGTGGTGGGCGGAACGCTGGGTTTCCTGCCCGTTCTCGGCTTCTGGATGATTCCGCTCGGTCTCGTCGTGCTTTCCCACGATCTGCCGGCGGTTCGCCGCCAGCGGCGACGGCTGGCGGTCTGGTGGGCATCGCGGCAGAACCGCCGCGACACCCGCAATGGTGGCCGGCAATAAGTCTTATGCGCCGATGGAGCTGCTGATGCCCTGGCCGGCCCAGAAGGCCGCATAGGCGAGCGCCGCGAAATAAATCGCGGTCAGCCCCAGAAACAGGTAGCCCCCGAGCACGGTGACGCCATCCCTCTGAATCATCCCGGCTGAAAAAAGCAGGATCGCAACGCCTGGAAGGGTGTTGGAGAAGGGAATGAAGCCGAGCGGCATCATCAGCAATACGCCCGCCGTCATCAGCGCAAGCCCGTTTATGCGGTTGGCGATGATGCCGGTCGTCAGCGCGGGAATGCGCGGGCGAATGAAACCGTCGAGCTTGGAGACAATGGCGACGCCTTTTTGAAGGGCTGGAACGAGCTTTGCCGTCTCCATCTGCCGGTCGAGGATTTTTGCCGGCAGCCATGGCAGGCGGTTGAGGGTGATTGCCAGGCTGACAAGGATGATCGCCGCACCGAAGACCGTGCTGACGCCGGGAATGGAAACCGGGATGAGAAAGGGCAGGGAGGCGATTGCGCAGATAAGCAAAAGGCCCTGTTCGCCGATCGCTTCCATCAACTCGCGCAACGTGATCGTCTGACCCTGCAGCTTTCCTATCAGCTTCTCAAGCGTCGTGCTGAGCTTTTCAGACGTATCAGTGAATGCGAATTCGTTCGTCATGCGGCTTCCCGGAAGTTGTTTAACTTCGGGATTGATAACATCCATCCGGCCCGATGCCTATCGCCGATAGAAAAGGAGCCTCATCACATTTGGTCGGGCGGTTCGCTGGATCAGTGCGAAACCCAGTTGCTGTAGGCGCCTGCAAGAAGAACCACCAGCAGAATGACAAGTATGACCGGATTGATCGATGTAACGAAGTTTACATAGTCCATGATAACTTCCTCCTCATTCCTCCACCTCTTATTCTACAGCAAAAAGGCGAGTTCATCTACCGCAGGGTGAAATTTCGCATTGCAACAACCGGCTTGCGGTGAGGGCTGGAAATGCTTGTTTTTATGATTTTTTGCGATGCAAAAATAAATTTTCCAACATTTGCCATTCTCTTGCGTTGTCTCTAATCCTCATTCGGGGCCGGTCTCTCTGGCCCGCCGGCAACCGCATGAATCACCGCCGATATGCCTTGGCTCCCGCCTGCCTTCACTCCGCAACACTCTTCCCCGGGGACACGACATGCTGAAAAACATCTATGCCTGGACGATGGCGCTCGCCGCGCGCAAAACCGCCGTGTGGTGGCTGGCAATCGTGGCTTTCGTGGAAAGCTCCATCTTCGTCGTGCCTGCCGATGTGCTTTTCCTGCCCATGGTGCTGGCCAGGCCGAAAAAGGCGATGTTTTATGCGCTCGTGGCAACTGTCGCCTCGGTTCTCGGCGGCATCGCCGGCTGGTTCCTCGGTCATTATGCCTTTGAAAGCATCGCCCGACCCATTCTCGAATTCTACGGCAAGCTCGACAGCTTCGAGCATCTGAAGAACTCCGTGGATTACGAAACCATCGTTCTCCTGCTGGTGACATCGGGGCTTGCGCATCTGCCGCCGATCAAGGTCGTGACTATCCTTTCCGGCGCGGCCAATATCAGCCTTGGCCTGTTCATTCTTTCGGCGGTCGTCACGCGCGGCGCGCGCTTTTTCATCCTTGCCGGATTGCTGCAGAAATACGGGGAATCGGTGCGCCATTTCATCGAAAAACGCCTTGGCGCCATCACCGCAGCGGCAGCCGCCGCGCTCATCGCGGTCTATGCGGTTTACGTTTTCGTGCGTTGATCAAGCGCAAATTTTCTACTCTTACAATACTGTCGCATAACTTTCAGCTTACTGTCAGAATCCGCCTGTATCGGTTCTCTCGTCGAATGAGGGAACCGTTTTATTATGAGAAGATTCTGGAAGTGCTCCTTTTGGGGCATGGGTATTGCTGTGCTTGCGGCAGGCGGTTATCTCTACGCCATTCAGCTCCTGGGCAATTTTCACGAGGTTGTCGCGGGGCAGCTTTATCGCTCCAATCAGCCGAGCAATGAGCAGCTCGTCCGCTATACCAAAGACCACGGTATCAGGACGGTCATCAATCTGCGCGGCGCGAACGAATCCAAGGCCTGGTATCGCGATGAGGTCGAAACCGCCCGCGAGCTGGGACTTAATCATATCGATTTCGGCATGTCGGCAAGCCAGGAGCTTGACATGAACAGGGTCAATGAGCTGGTCGCCATCATGCGCGATGCGCCGAAGCCCATTCTCATTCATTGCAAGGCCGGTGCGGACAGGACAGGCCTTGCCACCGCGCTCTATCTCAGCCGCGTGGCAAAGCTTGATGAGGAACAGGCGGAAAGCCAGCTTTCCTTCCGCTTCGGCCATATCGGCATTCCCTATCTCTCGGAAACCTACGCCATGGACCGGACCTGGGAAAACGCGGAAAAGATGCCCGTCGTCGACGATTTCGCCATCGCCTCCAACGAATATTGAACAAGGCTTCGGGCGGGCGGTGTAGGCAACGGATGCCGGCGTCGCCCTTTGTCTGGATATCTAGCGGGCCACTGCACAGCCTTAAGCTTGTCGCTTTGCCTTGGCAGCCTTTAGCCGACATGGCGGGAGGTGCCTTTTGCCTGAAGACCTAATCGATCATCTGGCTTGCCGGCATGTGTCATGGTGCCCAAAAGACGGTGGCAGAGACAATTCTAATTCTGCCCCCCGCCCGGCGTCCATCCGCGCGTATATCCCCTTCCCATAATGGCGACCGCCAGGGAAAGCTGTTCCTGCAGATGCTCGATTTCGCCGAGAAGGGCTTCGACAGCCGCCTTCGCATCGCCGTCATGACACTGGATGACATATCCGGCTATGTCATCGGGCCGTATGGGGGTGATTTTTTCAGCGTCGGACATATTGGATGACCTCTCTTTTGTTCACTAAATGTTCTAATTTTAGCAGAGAGTCAACAAGGCAATGGGCGTCGCCCTTTACAGTCCGGCACTGCGGAGTTGAACGTTAATGGACCGACGGATCCTTGCCATCCAGAAAGCTGCGAATCCCGTCTTTCTCACACGTGGCCAGGAATTCTTCCCAGGCGTCTTTGTCGGTCGCGAAGGGTTCGTCCCAGGTGGTGACATCGTCATGCTCGCTGATGACCTCGAGCGTCCAATCCTGCTGGGTGCCAGCGGGCCGGTAGATATCAACCAGAACCGTGATACCGTCGTCTTCAAACTCGCCCGAGAATTCTGAGTGTTCTATTTTCGTTTTTTTGGCCATCTCGGCACACCTCATTCTCAGGCCTGGACAAACGTATAGCCCAATCCGGGCTTTTAAATTCACGCATGGCGCGGGTTACCAGATAGCTGAAACAAATATAGCCAGCTCTGGGGGAACTGGCTATCTATCTGATTTTAATGGTCGGAGCGGCGGGATTCGAACCCACGACCCCTTGACCCCCAGTCAAGTGCGCTACCGGGCTGCGCTACGCTCCGAACCTGAAAGCCGTTTATATATAAGCCTGTTAGGGCGCAAGCGGAAAATGGTCTTTTCATAAAAAAAGGAGCAAAGGGTGTGGATGGCGCAGAAGGGCCGAAGCGGCCCGGATGGGCGGCCGTCAAACGCATGACACATCCTCTTTCCATCATTGCCGGAACAAGCCGCCCGCTTCGGCGTTCAATCGCAGCGGAATTGAAACTCAGGGAGACGAACTATGTCCGAACTCGTCGTTGTTGGTTTTGACGGAACGGAAGTGGCCGACAGGGTGCTTCTGAAGCTTGCAGGCCTGAAAAAGGAATATCTGGTCGATCTGGAAGATGCCGTGGTTGTCGTTCGCGATGAAGACGGCAAGGTGCATCTGAAACAGAGCGTCAATCTGACGGCGATCGGCGCAAGCTCCGGTTTCCTGTCCGGCGGCCTCTGGGGCGGCCTCGTCGGCCTGCTGTTCCTCAATCCGCTGGCGGGATTTGCCATCGGCGGCGCCATCGGTGCCGGTACGGGCGCTCTTGCGGGTTCGCTGACGGATTTCGGTATCGATGACGATTTCATCAAATCGCTCGGCGAGACCATCCCCAACGGTTCTTCGGCGCTGTTCGTGCTGATCCGCAAGGTACAGCCGGAAAAGGTGCTGGCGGAATTCGAAGGCCTGCGCGGACGGGTCATCAAGACGTCGCTGTCGCCGGCGCAGGAAGCGCAGTTGCAAAAGGCGCTTTCCGGCGGAGCCGAACCGGCTGCCGCACCTGCCGTCTGAGCAGACGATGAAAGCGAGGCTGCGGCATGTTCCATGTCGCAGCCATCCGCTCGGGCATCGGGGAATTCGGCTTATACGGTCAAGGTGCCGTTTTTCGCCTGCGGCCAGGTGAGATAATAATAGCGGCTGCCGACGCTGCCGAAAAACGCGTTGTCGCCGGAAACGGTATCGACATAGGCGCCGGTCTCGCTTCTCGCATAGGCCGAGCCGTCGCGTTTGAGATGGTCTTTTAGAAAGTCGCTCCATCCCGTCATGGCGATATCCGAGGCCGGTCTGGAGGTGGTTTCTGTATCGGAGGCCACATCCCAGGCCTTGATTTGCGCACCCTCGGCGGGATCGGAGACGGTCAGCGTGCCGGCCGTCAAAGCCTCCAGCATGGCCTTGGCCTGCGAAGCCTTGTCCGGATCCGCGATCAGGTCTTCCAACGTCTCCTTCAGCTCCTTCATGAAATCGGCCTTGGTAATATCGCCGGAAGAAAGCTGGGTATCCGTGTCGTCGGTCTGCGCATCCTCGTTCGAGGTCTGGGCATATTGCGCCAGAAGCTGCGTGAGCCGCGTGTTGGTGGAAGACGAGGAGGAGGAGGTGTCCAGCCCGTAGGAATCGAGGAGAGATGTCCGCGTTGAGGAGGATGTGGCGGCGGAATTGTCTTCCTGCTCCTTGATGGCCTTGAGGGCCAGTCTGGTGGCGGTGAGGCGTGTGGACAGGTCGATGGAGGAGACCATTGCGCTAGCTGTTTCCTTGATCGGGCGATACGCATCATTCGTACCGAACCGGCTCGGCGGGCATCGATCCCGCCTTTCGTCTCCTCTCATAAGAAGACCGGGCGAATCCCGGCCGTGTTCGGCTTGGGATGCACCCGGTCTTAATGGTCGGACTTTGCGCGACGCTTGCGGATCAGTTCTCCTGAACGGAGACGCCGTTCGGGCCGATATTCATCTCGATCCCCTTCGGCTTGCTTTCCTCGTGCCAGACATAAATGCCGAGGCCTGCGATGACCACGATGAGCGCGCCGATGATGAGATAGAGATTATTGGTCTGCGTCATTAAGATGTCTCCCCGTTTGACAATCAGAATCGGGGGCTAAACGCATGAAATGGCGTAAGGTTCCGTAAGGGCAAGCGTTTCAGGCGGCACGCGTGCGGCGGCGCAGGCTTTCGCGTTTTTCAAGCGCCATGCATCCCCACAATATGCCGAGCAGCAGGAAGAAGTGTCGCCAGTGATCGGTATCGATGACGGCGCCGATCATCACATGCCCGACGAAAGTTACCCAGGAAATGATGAGGAAAGGCTGCCAGGGCCGTGGCCGCAGCAGATGCCTGAAACCGGCGGCAATGGTCCAGCAGATCAACACCAGATAGATCACGAAGCCGAACCAGCCATGCGTCGTCAGGCTCTTCAGCCAGATATTATGTTCGGCGGCGGGAAAGATATTGTCGAACACCATGGGGCCGATACCGAGCGGGTGTTCCATGGCGAGCAGGAAGCCGAGATAGTGGCGGGCAAAACGCCCGAGATGGCCGCCGTCATAAGATTGCACCGCCGAAGCGCGGCTGGAGAACAGGTCCGCCACCTGCTTGAACTGCAGCGCGATGATGACCGCCGCGACCATCAGCCCGGCGGCGACGAGAAACAGCACGAGGATCTTCAGGCGAAACGCGGCCGTCCGCTCCTTCAGCAGCATCACGAAGACGAGAAGGATGGTGGCGAACAGAAACAGGCCCCAGGCCGCGCGCGAGAACGACAGGAACACAGCAAGCGACAGGATGAGCAGCCCGGCGATCCGCCAGGGCGCATGCATCGCCTTGCCGGTGAGAAGGCCGTAAATGAGGTAAAGCGAGGGCGTCACCAGAAAGGGACCGAAAACGTTCGGGTCCTGAAAGGCGCCCTTGGCGCGGTCGTAAAGGGTGAAGACCTCGAAACCCGGAATGGCGTGGAAATATCCGATGATGCCGAGCAGGGCGGTAATCAGCGCCGCCGCAAGCCAGGCCCGGAAAATCAAAAGCAGCCGCTGGTATTTGTCCTCTATGATCGCCGCATAAAAAACCGAGGTCAGCGCCAGAAAGGTCGAGACGGCGAGATAAAGCGGTCCCTCGTCCAGATCGGCCATGGTGGTGAGCGAAAGATAACCGCCGACATTGAAGGCAAGCAGCAGGCACAGAAGCAGGATGACGGTGCGCGAAAGGCGAAGGCCGAGCAGGAACCACAGGGCCACCTGTCCCACCATCATCAGCTCATAGGGCGCCGGCTCGGAAATGACGAAACCGGAAAGGAACACGCCGAATGCGATGAAGAACGAACCGACGAGCCGCATGGCGGCCAGCGGCGCGTCGAAATCCGGTGCGTGCTGGTAGCCGGTGTGGGTCAATAGGCGTTTTCCGATTTCAGCAGCCGTATCGGCGTGAGGAACAGGATTTTCAGATCGAGGAACAACGACCAGTTCTCGATGTAATAGAGATCGTATTCGGTGCGGAACTTGATCTTGTCGCCATGGTCGATCTCGCCGCGCCAGCCGTTGATCTGCGCCCAGCCGGTAACACCGGGCTTGACCTTGTGGCGCGCGAAATAGTGCTCCACCACCTCGGTATATTTCAAGTCGCCCGTCTGGGCATGAACGGCATGCGGACGCGGCCCGACGAGAGAAAGGTCGCCGTAAAGAACGTTGAAAAGCTGCGGCAGCTCGTCCATCGAGGATTTGCGCA
Source organism: Agrobacterium leguminum (assembly GCF_015704895.1). Lineage (GTDB taxonomy): Bacteria > Pseudomonadota > Alphaproteobacteria > Rhizobiales > Rhizobiaceae > Agrobacterium > Agrobacterium leguminum. Next base: position 101,072 of record NZ_JADQWB010000001.1, read on the forward strand.
GGAAGCGGCCGACGGGCGTGACGCGCGGGTCGTTCTTCGTCACGGCCTTTTTCGCGGTCGGATCGCTGAGTTCCGTATACATGGAACGGAACTTCCAGACGTTGATCGTCTCATTGTTGAAGCCGTGGCGCTTCTGCTTGAAAAGGACCGGGCCTTTCGAGGTTGTTTTCACGGCAATTCCCGCGCCCACCATCACCGGCCATAAAAGGGCGATGCCGATGAGGCTGAAGGTGATGTCGAACACCCGTTTCGCCACCGAATCCCAGTCGCGGATCGGCTTGTCGAACACATCGAGCATCGGCACCTTGCCGACATGGGAATAGGCGCGGGGGCGGAAACGCAATTTATTGGCATGCGCCGCGATGCGGATATCGACCGGCAGCACCCACAGCTTGCGCAGAAGCTGGAGAATGCGCGCCTCGGCGCTGAGCGGCAGGGCGATGATCAGCATGTCCAGCTTCGTCAGGCGGGCAAATTCCACCAGCTCCGCAAAGGTTCCGAGCTTGGGATAGCCGGCGACAACCTCGGGAGAACGGGCGCTTTTCCGGTCATCGAAGATACCGCAGATGCGGATATCGTTATCGGACTGCTGCTCCAGCGAGCGGATAAGGTCCTTGGCGGTATCGCCGCCGCCGACGATGACGGCACGGCGTTCCATGACACCGTTGCGGCCCCAGTGGCGAATGGCGAAGCCGAGGATCAGCCGCCCGGCGAAGATCGCCACCGCACCCGTTGCATACCAGATGCCGAAGGCCTGCCAGGAATGCAGCGCATCGGGAAAGAAGAGGAGAAGGAAACAGGCAATTCCCACGAAGGAGAGGCACACTGCGCCCTGAATGCGGGCGAACATCTTCAGCGGCGTGCGCAGCGTCGGAAGCTGATAGCAGTCTCCGGCCTGCAACAGAAACACGCAGAGCGCCGCCCCCAGCACGCCGCCGCCGAAAACCGACAGAAAGGTTTCGAGACCGCGATCGGCTGCGATGCCGTTGACGATGGCGGCGATGACGACGAGCATCGTGAATTCCAGAAGCCGCAATTGCCCGATCACCATGTTGGGTGAATGGTTGCCGGCGCGAAGCTGGTTGGCGATCTGCCGTGCAAGCGGATTGAGAACGACGGTTTCGGAGGCCGAAGCCCCACCGGCTTCATGGTCGGAGAGTTTCTTGCGCAATGACGCCAGATCGAATTGCAGTCTGTCCTTGTCAGTCTTGGTCATTGCTTTGGTCCGCACCCTCCAGCGCATCGGCCTTAAAATCGCATTGGATTTTCGACCGGAACGATGCGCAACCTCAAAGTGGTAGAGTGCCCTTTGTGCATCCGAATGGACACGCGCGCTCTACGAGCAGAAAACTAGCCGAAACATGCTAAGAAACGTTTATGATGAGTTTCTACAGGACGGCCGGAATATACAATTAAAAATCGTGTTTTTGAAATGGCTATTAGGTCGATAACAGGTCTCGATAGAGTTTCATCATCTCATGCGCCATGACCGGGGTTGAAAATTTCGCCTTGAAGCTGTCCGGGCGAGGCATGATCCGCTGCGCCCAGCCGGCATCCTCGGCATCCTTGACCATGATCCGCGCCAGCGCATCGGCATCGCCGGCCGGTACGAGCGCCTCGCTGTCTTTTCCAAGGACTTCGGGAATGCCGCCGACATGCGAGGCAATGACCGTTTTTCCCGCCGCAAGCGCTTCGAGCACGATATAGGGCATGGCTTCGGCGCGCGACGGCACCACCACCGTCGTTGCCAGTTCGAAGGCCTGCCTGGCGGGCATGGCCGCATGCATGGAAATCCGTCGGGAAAGCCCGGCCTTGTCGATCATCGCCGCATATTTGTCCCTGTCCGGTCCGTCGCCGACGATCACGCCGGTCATCGGCTGGCCGATGCTGCGTTCCATTTTTGCAAATGCCCTGATGAAGACGTCCGGTCCCTTGAGGTCGCGCAACATGCCGATATAGAGAAAATGGGCGGCATCTTCGCGGGCGGGTACGGTTTCGAACTCGCTTTCCTGCACGCCGTTATAGATCATCGCAGTGCGGGTGCGCGGCCTGCCGACCTTGGCTTCGTAAGTCGCCTGCTCGAAATTGCAGACGAAACAGAGCGCATCGGTGAAATGCTCCTGAAACCGCTCCAGCCGCAGGAAAAGCTGCCCTTTGAGGCTGCTTCGGGCATAGTGCAGGCTGCCGCCATGCGGTGAATAGAGGCGGGCTACGCGATACCTGTTCGCCCGCAGGAGTGAGCCGATCAGCCGGGCAAGAGCGCCACCCTTGGCGCTGTGCCCGTGCAGAATGTCCGGCCGCAAACTTTTGATGTGCTTGTAGGATTTCCACAGCGCCATGAGGTCGCCGGGGCTGATGGACCGCCGGATGGGCAGGCGGGTGAGGCCAAGCTCCAGCATCGGCGTGATCTGTGCGAAAAGCCGTTCCTCGTGCGCGCCGCCGGTGGAGCTGTCGCAGACGATGCCGACCTTGTGGCCCTGTTTCACATGTTCTTCGATGAGGTCGCGCACATGGCGGAAAACACCGCCCACCGGGGAGCGGAAGCAGTGAATGATGCGCAGGGGAGGGCCGTCATCCGACACGTTCGCCACTCCGTTGTCAGAAGAAGCGTTCACGCACATAGACGGTATCGCCGGCCAGAATGGGCGCGGTGATACCGATCCGGCCGGTCATCACCTCGGCATTGATCTTGCGGGTGATGTCGACATCGGCCTGATTGGCGCGTGGGGTGAAGCCGCCGGCAATGGCGATGGCGTTTTGCACGGTCATGCCCGGCACATAGGAATATTGGCCGGGACGGCCGACTTCGCCCATGATGAAGACCGGGCGATAACGGTCGATCTCGATCGTCACGTCCGGATCGCGAAGATAACCCTGGCGCAGTTTGGCGGCGATGGCGGCTTCGAGCTGCGGCAGGGTCTTGCCGCGTGCCGGAACCTGGCCGACGAGCGGGAAGGCGACATAGCCGGCCTGATCGACCGTATAGGTATTGGTCAGCCCGGTCTGCTCGAACACGTTGATGCGCAGCCTGTCGCCGCTATCGACATGATAGGGTTGCAGGGCGGCCTCGTTGAAGGACCTCGGAGCGGGTTGATATGCCGCGCAGCCGGAAAGGGCCGTCAGAACGGCGAGCGTCAGTGCGGTGACATGTCGTGATCCGGCGAGCGGCATCTCATCTGGCTCCGAGTCGAACTTTGATCATTCTTATCGTTCTGTTAGGGTTAATGTGCGGTAAACGAGCAGCGCGAGCGGTGGTAATATCGGCTTTATTTCGTCGGATTCGCCGGGATTAACTGTTGTGTTACCGGCAAGATTTAAACTTCGCGAAAATTGACCATCTATATTTGAGCGCCCGAGGTTTGTCTCGGTTACGGAGCCCGCATGAACGGCGATCGCATTGACGACAGGGATGTGGATATCGATCTTGCGCAGCTTGTCGCGGCCATATGGCAGCGCAAGGGCCGGATCGCGGCGATCACGCTTCTGGCGGGAGGCGCCGCCTTCGTAATCTCAAGCATGATGTCGCCCGCCTATAAGGGCGAGGCGCGCGTGCTCATCGAATCCCGCGCGGCCTCCTTCGGCGCCTCGCAGCAGTCCAATGCACCCGCCGAACCCGTGCTCGATGAATTGACCGTTTCCAGCCAGGTGCAGATCCTGCAATCGGTCGACCTCATCAAGCAGGTCGCCAAAGACATGAAGCTCTACGAGCTGGATGAATTCGATCCGGAGGCCCATCCTTCGCTCATCTCGCAGCTCCTGGTCGCCGTCGGCATCAAGAAGGACCCGCTTCAGGTGCTGCCCGAAGAGCGGGTGCTGAAGGCCTTCCGGGAAAAGCTGCAGGTCTATCAGGTCGAAAGCTCGCGCGTCATCACGGTCGAATTTTCCTCGCAGGACCCCAAGCTTGCCGCCGCCATCCCCAATGAGATGATGAAGGCCTATATCGCCCTGCAAAGCGGCGCGAAGCTGGATACAAGCACGGAAGCGGCGCGCTGGCTGGAGCCGGAAATCGCCAATCTGCGCGAAAAGGTGCGCGAGGCCGACAGGAAGGTCGCGGATTACCGCGCCTCCTCCGATCTTCTCTCGGCGGGGCAGGGCGAAACGCTCGCCACCCGTCAGCTCGGCGATATCTCCACCGAACTTGGCCGTATCCGCGGAGAGCGCGCCAATGCGGAGGCGCGGGCGGAAGGCGTGCGCAGCGCGCTTGCAAGCGGCCGCCCGCTCGATACTTTTCCCGATGTCGTCGGTTCCCCGACGATCCAGAGGCTGAAGGAAAACGAAACGACCATCCGCAGCCAGATTTCCGATCTCTCGTCCTCGCTGCTGGAAGGCCATCCGCGCATCCGCGCGCTGCGCAACCAGCTCGACGGCATACAGCGGCAGATTCAGGAAGAGACCCGCAAGGTGCTGGCAAGTCTCGAAAACGAGGCCAATGTTTCGCGCCTGCGGGAACGGCAACTGGTCCAGCAGCTGAACATGCTGAAATCGGAAAGCGTGCGTGCGGGCGAACAGCAGGTCGGCCTCAACGATCTGGAGCGGGAAGCCTCGGCGCAAAGGCAGCTTCTGGAAACCTATCTTGCCCGTTACCGCGAAGCGACGTCACGCGCCGGCTCGGTGGATTCCACGCCGGCCGATGCGCGCGTCATCTCGACGGCGGTGGAGCCGCGCGAACCCTATTTCCCGAAGACCGGCGCCATCACCATCGTCGTGACGCTGGCGGCGTTTCTGCTGTCCTGCATCGTCGTCATGCTGGTGGAGCTTTTCACCGGCCGGGCTTTGAAACCGATGGGCAGGAATCAGGCTCCGCCGCTCTCCGATCCTCCTTCTCCTTCGCGTGCTCCGGCCGATCCGGACAAGACCACGGATGCGCCGGAACAGCCTGTAACGGCGCGCCATGAAACCATGCAGCCTGCTGCGCGGGCCATGCCGGTTGCGGCATATCAGCCCGTTGCCGAAGAGGAAGAACGGCATGTACCGGCCGTCGCCGCTGCCACTGCCATACCGGCCTTGCCGGTGGAGGATGTCGCGGCTGCGAAAGAGGAGGCAATGGAGGAGGAAGTCGACACCGATGACGATTTCTCCATCGATGCCGTTGCAGGTTTCCTCGCCACCCGCCTTGCCAAACCGGTCGCCGCAATCGTGTCTCCGGCTGGTGATAGCGGTTCGACCACGTCCGTCATGCTGGCGCGTGCTTTGTCCGAAATGGGCCGTTCGGTCGTTCTCGTCGACATGACGGCGTCAGCCTGTCCAACGCGGTTGATGGCGCCGGAAGCCGGGCTTCCCGGTGTCATGGACCTTCTGGCAGGCGCGGCCGCCTTCGGTGAAACCATTCACGGCGACCGCCTGTCCGACGCCCATATCGTGCCGCGCGGCAATGCGCAGCCGCGCGAGGCCATGCGCGCGATAGACCGTCTGACGATGATCCTCGGCGCGCTCTCCGACGCTTATGATACCGTCCTCGTCGAATGCGGCGCGGTGCAGATTTCGAGCCTCGGGAAAATGCTGCGCAACCTGCCGGCGGAAATCATCGTCTCGGTTCCCGGCAAGGATAGCGAGTTGTTGGAAAAGACGCTCGGTGAACTGGTTGCTGAGGGCTATGAACAGGCATTGCCGATGACCGGCATGCGCAAGCCGGACCATCTGAGCGCGGCCTGAGGTGCTGCAAGACCCTGCTCAGTCGATGGCGGTGTCCATCTTCGAGCGTCCGGCGCGAAAACGCTGAATCAGCGCATAAAGCGCCGGATTGGATTTGATCAGGCTCTTGGTCCGGGCGATGGCGACATAGGCCGAGGCCGCAACACGACCCTTCAGCGTCACCGGCAGGAATATATCGTGCTGCACGGTGAAAAGCGGGCACCAGCTGCGTTTGTAGAGCTGGTCGCCGACGCCGAAATCGAAGATTGCCGCCTTTTCGCGGCATGCCCTTTCGATCATCAACCAGAACAGCAATTCACCGGGGCTGAGTTCCGAAACGGATTCATCGATCGAACCGAACTGGCAGATGATGTGATCCTGCTTGCGCGAAAGGCCGGCTATCGCGGCGATGACGCCCTCGCTTTCGCCATGCAGGCGAATGGCATGCAATTCCAGCAGACTGTCCGTGCCCGTCTCGGGAAAATTGGCCAGATCGTAGAAGAAATCCCGCACCGATTGATCCCGAAACACATCCGGAATGCCCTGCGAGGCGAAACGGGCGGCCTTCTGGCGGAAAAATGCCTGCAACAATTCGCATTTTTCCTGTGGCGACCGTGCGATCACATGGCTGTAACCGCCCATTTCCTCGGCCCTTCGGCTCTGGATGCGGAATTTCTTCCGTCGCCTCTTGGCGTTGACCTGTCGAAGCGTGGCCTCGAAACTTTCGAACAGGGGAAGCTGGAAGGCCGGATTCTGGTTTTCGACGGAAGCAAGATGCGAGAGGGGATTGGTCCTGTCGCGCCACGTCAGCGGTATGTTCTGCAACGCCAGAATATCGGCTCGACCATGCAGCAGTTTCCGCGCTTCGCGGGCAATCGCCGCTGCGATTTCCTGTCCGGCCTGTTCGGCAAAGGAGGGGTCGAAAAGCCCCGTATTGATATTGTTGAAACGGCCGCCGGGAAAACGCGCCTTGCGGATGCCGCCTTCCAGTACGATTTCGAGCGGTAGCAGAAAGATCGTCTTGCCGCCCTGCCGGCCGCGAAGCGTCAGGAGCGCGCTATCCTGCGTCTGCGCCCAGATAGAACACCAGCCGAAACCCTGATGCAGTGAATTGAGCGGGTCGTTTTCCAGCCGCTCCCAGTCGGCACGGATGGTGGAGGCGTCATCGACCAGATCGATCAACAGACGATCAGCACCCCGCCGCTCGTTTTGCACGGCGGTCGGCGCTTGCTCGTCGCTGATAAAGACCGGCCCCTCAGCCGCCATCCACTCTCTCCGGTTGTTTCGGTCGGACTATATCGCTGAGCGGCAAACAATCGGTTTATAAAATTGCGACCTCAGGGTGTCATGCAATGGTCGGCGCTTAACCCTGCTTTTTGGGTCCGGCCATCCATTTGATGATCAGCATCGCCGGCAGAACCCACAGGATTCCGGTCAGCACAAAATAAGCGAGATGCACCCACCAGGGCGATTGCGCCAGCGCCGCCGATGCAATGGCCGTCGCCACCACGGCGTAAACGACGACGAGGCAGATGATGACGATGGTGCCGATAAGCGATCTGAGGCGAGGGTGCATGAAGTCTTCCGTCATTGAGTATCTGCGCGGGACTATAGCGCCGCGACCGCATGCCGCAAACCCTGAGGCCTTGTTTTGTGGTGCCGGTTGGGGCTAATCAACATGACTGTATGAGGGAGACCTGAAAGATGCGTTCGAGCGGCATGACGATGGCAAATGGTTCTGCGGAAATGGTGGTGGAGGCTGCCCTGCAGAAACAGGAGAAGGACCGCCGCCTGCTGCGCATCTGGCTGCGCGTCGTGCTCTTCACGCTCTTCTGTCTGGTCCTCGTCGGCGGCGCCACGCGGCTCACCGAATCCGGCCTGTCGATTACCGAATGGAAGCCGATCCACGGCGCCATTCCGCCGCTCTCCGTCGCCGAATGGGAAGAGGAGTTCCAGCTCTACAAGCGCATTCCCCAATATCAGGAAATCAACAAGGGCATGTCGCTCGACGAGTTCAAGACGATTTTCTGGTGGGAATGGGCGCATCGCCTGCTTGCCCGCACCATCGGCGTCATCTTCGCTTTGCCGCTCGCCTTCTTCTGGCTCACCGGCCGCGTCGAAAAGCGCCTGCGCCTGCCACTGGTCGGTCTTCTGGCGCTTGGCGGCTTTCAGGGCTTCATCGGCTGGTGGATGGTCTCTTCCGGCCTCGTCAACCGCACGGATGTCTCGCAATATCGCCTTGCCACACATCTGACCATTGCCTGCCTCATCTTTGCGGGCTGCATGTGGATTTTGCGCGGGCTGTCGCATCATTCCCCCGAGGCCGCCGACGAAAAGACGGGCAGGGGTTTTGCCGCGCTGCTGACGGTGCTCTGTCTCTTCCAGATCTATCTCGGCGCATTGGTGGCGGGGCTGAATGCCGGCCTTTCCTATAATACCTGGCCACTGATGGACGGCTCGCTGGTGCCGGGCGATCTCTTCCTGCAACAGCCCTGGTGGATCAACCTCTTCGAGAACCCCAAGACGGTGCAATTCGTCCACCGCCTTGGCGCCTATACGCTGTTTGCCGCCACGCTATGGCATATGGTGTCTATCGCCCGCGCCTTGCCCAATACACCGCATGCTCGCCGCGCGGTGCTGTTCTTCGTGCTCGTCTCCATTCAGGCGGCGCTCGGCATCACCACGCTTTTGATGCATGTGGATATTCACGTCGCGCTCGCTCATCAGGGCATGGCGCTGATCGTGCTTGGTTTCGCCGTCGCCCACTGGCGCGGTTTCATCGGCGAATATCCGGCGCCCGTTGCGGTCGAAGTCAGGGACTAAGGCGGCTTAGAACTGCCCGAGCACCGTTTTGATGGTGGCCGCGACGGCGAGCTCGTTGTCGCGTTCCTCCGCATTGCCGTCCTCTTCGTGCCACGCGGCAGAAAGGCAGCCATAGGCAAAGGCATATTGCAGCAATAGCCGTTCGTCCCGTTGCAGAGCCTTTGCAAAGATCGCCGCCATGGAAGCGATGCGCGCCTCGCTGCGGGTGAGGTCGAAACGGTCGAGCGGATTGGAGAACATATTGGCGACATCGAGCGCCGCATCGCCGATCAGGCCTGCCGGGTCGATGATGATCCAGCCGCGTTCACTGCGCATGATGTTCTCGTGATGCAGGTCGCCGTGCAGCGGCTTCACATCCCGCTGTCGGTCGATCAGTGCCTGCGCCAGCGTGGCCGCCTCGATATAGGGGCTGTCCACGCCGTCGGTACGGTCCTGTTCGGCCTTGCGGAACAGGCTCTCGAAATAGAGTGGCAGCGTCAGCAGGCTTGAAGGCGGCTGCTGCTGCGATGGCTGATGATATTTGAGCAGGACATCGGCGGCGATTTCCGTGGTGGCATCGTCGTTGCCGTCGCGAAACAGCACGTCGCGCAGGGTCTCCGTGCCGGCATGTTCCATCAGCAGAATATCGTCGGAGCGGTCGAGCAGCTCCACGCAGCCGATGCCGGCGCGCCATTTAATGAAATCCGCGCCGCGAAGGCTGTCCTTCAATACTTTCTTTTTCAGAACCTTGGCGACGGCAAGGGAACCGTCACCGCGCGTAAGCTCGTAAACCACCCCGGCCGGCGTATCGGCAATAGATTTCGCGGCCTCGATATTCCACGAGGCCGGAAAAGAGGGTGGGGCAATGTTCATGAGAAAAGTCTCATGCGGAGAGCATTAGTTCCATGTTCTGCACAGCAGCACCGGATGCGCCCTTGCCGAGATTGTCCAGCAACGCGACGAGGTTGATGTGTTCGCCGCCCGGCGTACCGAAGACGAAGAGTTTCATCGTGTCCTTGCCTGCCAGTTCCTCGGCGTCAATGCGCGCGAGCCCCTTGCTTTCGGCAAGCGGCACCACATTGACGATGTCCTGTCCCGCATAATGGGCGGTCAGCGCCGCATGGATCGTTTCGACGGTCGCGCCTTCCTTCAGGTCAGCGGCAAACAGCGGCACCTGCACGATCATGCCCTGGGGGAAACGCCCGACGGAGGGTGAAAACAGCGGTGCGCGGTCGAGCTGGCCATGAATGGTCATCTCCGGCACATGCTTGTGCTTGAGCGTCAGGCCATAAAGGAAATTATTGGCGCTGATGGCGTCATCGCGGCTCTGGTCTTCCATCTGGGCGATCATCTGCTTGCCGCCGCCGGTGTAGCCGGAAACCGCATTGACGCTGACCGGATAACCGTCCGGCAGCAGGCCTGCGGCGCGCAACGGGCGCAGAAGCGCGATCGCGCCGGTCGGGTAGCAGCCCGGATTGGCGACGAGACGGGCGGAACGAACCTTCTCGCCCTGTTCCTTGTCCATTTCGGCAAAGCCATAGGCCCAGTCCTGATGGACGCGATAGGCGGTCGAGGTATCGATGATGCGGACATTGTTATTGCCGGCCACCATCGAGACCGCTTCCCGGGAAGCATCGTCCGGCAGGCAGAGGATCGAAATGTCGGCATTGTTGAGCATATCCTCGCGCATCGCGGCATTGCGGCGCTCGGCCTCGGGTATGGACAGCAGCTCGATATCGCGGCGACCGGCAAGGCGCGTGCGGATCTGCAGACCCGTGGTGCCGTGTTCGCCATCGATGAAGATCTTCGCTGTCATGTCCTTGTCCTGACTTTTCAAAGGGTTGCGAGGGTAATCGGAATCAGTGTGGCAAGCGCCGGTTTCTTTATCAACCGGCCTTGGCCAGCCGTTCGGCGCGCAGGCCAAGCATATACATTGCAACGGTGGCTCCGGCAATGGCGGTAATATCGGCATGGTCGTATGCGGGCGCGACTTCCACCACGTCCGAGCCGCGAATATCGAGCTGGCCAAGCCCGCGCAGAACGGAGAGAATTTTAGCGCTGGTCGGCCCGCCGGCCACCGGCGTTCCGGTTCCCGGCGCAAAGGCGGGATCGAGGCAGTCGATATCGAAGGTCAGATAGGCGGGTATGCCGGCCGTGTGCTTGACGATCAGCGAAGCGATATCGCCTGCCCGCATTTCCTCCACCTCGTAACCGTGGAGGATGCGCATGCCGAAATCGTCAGGCGCGTGGGTGCGGATGCCGATCTGGATGGAGCGGTCGGGGTCGATCAGACCATCGCGCACGGCGCGCGCCACGAAGGAGCCGTGGTCGATGCGCTTGCCGTCATCGAACCAGGTGTCCTGATGCGCATCGAACTGCACCAGCGCCAGCGGCCCATGCTTGGCCACATGCGCCTTCAAAAGCGGCCAGGTAATGAAGTGATCGCCGCCGAGCGTTAGCAGGTAATCCGTCTTGGAGATGATCCGGCGCGCTTCCTTTTCGATCGTATCAGGCGTTTTCCAGTGATTGCCATAGTCGAGCAGACAGTCACCATAGTCGATGGTCGGCATATGGGCGAAAAGATCGCGCGCGAAGGGATATTGCGGATCGTTGTCGAAGATCGCCGAGGCGCGGCGGATCGCCTGCGGCCCGAAACGGGCGCCCGGCCGGTTGGAGGTGGCCGCGTCGAAGGGAATGCCCCAGATGGCCGTGGATACGCCCTTGAGGTTCTTGGTATATTTGCGCCGCATGAAGGAGAGGACGCCCGCATGGGTCGGGTCGGTGGCGGCCGATGTCAGCGTCGTTGCGGTGAAGGCATGGTCGATGGTTTTGTTGGGCATTATTTATCCGCCTTTTCTGCAAGATCGGCGAAGTTGCGAATTTTGATCGCGCGGCCGTCGAAGCGCGCGACGATTTCAAGTTCGCCGCCCATCGCCTCGATGAACCGGCGTAAGGTACCAACATACATATCAGCGCGCTTTTCCAGTTTTGCGACGGAGCTTTGGCCGATATCCAGTGCCTGCGCTATTTCGTCCTGCGAGAGTTTCAGCGCCCTGCGAACATCCGCAAGGTTCATTTCTTCTTCCAGACGATCTGCTTCGGCTTTCGACTTAACACGCGCGTCGTCCGACATCCGGTTGCGCAACCGCGCAAAACTGTGCCTACCGCTCATTGTGTTTCTCCTTTTCAAGCTCGGCCAGATGCTCGTCATAAAGGTCGTCGGCAATCGGTATCATGCGGTCATAAAACCGTTTGTCTCCCGTCTTGTCGCCGCCAATCAAGAGGATCGCCATTCGACGGGGATCGAAGGCATAAAAAATCCGCAACGGCTTTCCGCTACTTTGGATTCGCAATTCGCGCATATGCGCGTGACGCGATCCATGAATGCCGCTCGAATAGGGGAACGGCAGGCGAGGGCCGCGTTCTTCCAGTTTCTGAACATGGGCGTCGATGCTGATGTGTTCGCTTTCTTCAAGCGTTTCCCACCATGTTCCGAATTCGTCCGTATACTCGACGACATAATTCATGAGGCAATATTATTCCCTTGAGGGAATAATTCAAGATGCCGTCGGGGACAAAATAAAAAAAGGCGGAGCCGAAGCCCCGCCTTTCGAAGTTCTGAACGAACCGTTCGTAGAAGCGATTAGCGCTTCGAGAACTGGAACGAACGGCGGGCCTTGGCCTTACCGTACTTCTTACGCTCGACAACGCGGCTGTCGCGGGTCAGGAAGCCACCCTTCTTCAGAACGGAGCGCAGGCCCGGTTCGAAGTAGGTGAGGGCCTTGGACAGACCGTGACGAACGGCGCCGGCCTGACCGGACAGACCACCACCGGCAACGGTGGCGATGATGTCGAACTGACCCGTGCGGGCAGCGGCGACGATCGGCTGCTGAAGGATCATCTGCAGAACCGGACGTGCGAAATACGTGGTGAAATCGCGGCCGTTGATGATGATCTTGCCAGAACCGGCCTTGACCCATACGCGGGCTACGGCGTTCTTGCGCTTGCCGGTCGCGTAGGAGCGGCCGAGGGTGTCAACCTTGCGGACATGCACGGGAGCCGAAGCTTCCGATGCCGGGGCGAGGTCTTTCAGAGAGGAAAGATCGGCCATTATCAGGCGCTCCTTACGTTCTTCTTGTTAAGCGCGGCCACGTCGAGAACGGTGGGCTGCTGTGCTTCGTGCGGATGGTTCGAGCCGGCGTAAACGCGCAGGTTCTTCATCTGGCGACGGCCGAGCGGACCGCGCGGGATCATGCGCTCGATGGCCTTTTCAACGACGCGCTCCGGGAAGCGGCCTTCGATGATCTGGCGAGCCGTACGCTCCTTGATGCCACCCGGGTGACCGGTGTGCCAGTAGTACTTCTTGTCGGAGTACTTGTTGCCGGTGAAGGCAACCTTTTCCGCGTTGATAACGATGACGTTGTCGCCATCATCAACGTGGGGGGTGTAGGTAGCCTTGTGCTTGCCGCGCAGGCGGGTTGCAACGATGGTGGCGAGGCGACCAACAACGAGGCCTTCGGCGTCGATGATGACCCACTTCTTCTCCACCTCAGCGGGCTTCTGAACGAAAGTAGACATGGATTTCACTTTCTAACGTGGACCCGTCATCCTCTTTTAAATAAGAGCATACGGGCGTTTCTTGTTGCTTGGTTTGATTGCCGCTAGGGGCAACCGCAAATGACCCTATTCCGGCTGGAATCCGATCTGGCGCGCTTATACGGTGCGCGAGCGAAAGCGTCAATATGACGGATTCTGGAGGTCGTAAAAATAAGATAGTAAAAACAATGGTTTGATAATGGGGTATTATTTTACCCCATCAAACGGTCCCGTTTTACCCCAGTCGCATCACCAGAACGCCCGCTGCAATGATGCCTCCGGCAAGATAACGCCAGATGCTGGCGCGTTCTTTCAGGATCACCACGGAGATCACCAGCGCAAAGAGAATGGAGGTTTCCCGGAGTGCCGCGACGACGGCGACGGGTGCCTTGGTCATGGCGTAGAGCGCCAGCCCATAGGAGAGAATGGAGCCGCCGCCGCCGATCAGGCCGCGCCACCAGTTGCGCCGGACATGGTCCGCGACCGGGCCCACACCGCGCTGGTAAAAGGCGAAGCCGAAAAGCAGCACGGGCGGCAGAAGCGACATCCACAGCGTATAGGAGATGGCGTTGCCGGAAAGCCTTGCACCGACACCGTCGACGAAGGTGTAGGATGCGATCACGAAGGCGTTGAGCAGGGCGACCGTGATCGCCTTTCCGCCACCGCGCCGCGCCTCGAAAGCGAGCGTCAGGATGCCGCCGGAGATGACGGCGATGCCGGCAAGGGCCAGCGGGCTTAAAATCTCGCTCAGGAACAGGCTGCTCGTCGCCGCGACGATCAGGGGCGCCACGCCGCGCATGACGGGGTAGACAAGGCCGATGTCGCCGATCGTATAGGCGGCGGCGACAAGCCGGAAATAGGCGAATTGCAGAACGGCCGAAGCGATCAGGAAGGGAATGGCGACCGGCGCGGGAAACGGCAGGAAAGGCAGAAACGGCAGCGAACAGGCCGCAGCGCCCGCCGCGATCAGCGAGGCGTCCAGCGATTTGTCGGATCCGGCCTTGACCAGCGCATTCCATCCGGCATGCAGCATCGCGCCCAGGAGCACCAGAAGAAGAATGTCAAACGTCACAATAGAGACTCGCTCGCGGGCTACTTTGGGCAACCTACAGCATCGGCTTGAAAACCGGAATCGATTTTCGGTACGGGCAGCAAGCCTTTCCCGATTGTTCGAGCACGCGTTTTGCACCCGTGGAACCACCCGCAAACGGCCTGTGAACGCAGCGAATACTGCAACGCGCGTAAAATTTATGCTTTGTGCATGTCATGGCGGCGGGGAATGATTTTGCGCCGGGACGATATGACGTTCTGCTCATGATTTCATCCGTCAGATGGACGCGTGAGCGTCCGACGCACAGCTTATGGTTTCGCCTCACGACGAATTTTCGCTAAAAATACTACCAAATTTGTCAAATATTAGTGCCCAGTGCGCCGTGGCGCTTCGGGCGCAAGATGTATCAATCGGGCGAAGGCATGCATGAAAAGAAATTTCATATCTTTCACGGATGGGCAACTGTAACGTTGCAGATTTGTATATAGATTGATTTGCAGAATAACTTTCTGAAAATTAGATATCTCTAATTTTCCTGTGAACGGAATGAAAACAAACAGGAGACGAAGAGCGCATGAATTGCACGCTAATGTTGTTTGAGCCCTTATTTGCGGCAATTCGCGTCATTTTGAAAACTGGACAAAAATAGTCAGTACAACCGGCATTCCGGCGTTTGGTGAAATCATTTTGCGTGGGCGAAAACGCGCCGCTACGCGACGGGGTTTCTGCCGTAGCGGCAATTTTTCAGCCGGGCAGGGGTTCAAGAGAGCGAAGAACCTTCCTAGATGGAAGGGCGGCCGCAACCGGTAGCGTCAGGGATGTGTCGGTGGAATTATGCAGGAGACGCTATGCTCGCGGCGCTTTCGAATGGCGCAGCTGCATTGGTATTCTTCAAACCATGCGACGCTCCAGAAGGGATAAGTTGACATGCAGCATGATAGTTACGAGCCCGACTACCTCAGAAAAATTCTGACCGATGTCAAAACCATCGCCCTGCTCGGTGCTTCGCCCAATCCGGACAGGCCGAGCCACGGCGTCATGCGCTTCCTGCTTTCCAGGGGGTATCGTGTGTTTCCGGTCAATCCCGGCCAGGCAGGCAAGGAGATATTGGGGCAGAAGGTCTATGCCAAACTCGCCGATATTCCCGAGCCGGTGGACATGATCGACGTTTTCCGGGCGCCGGAATATTTGTCGGCAATCGTCGAGGAGGCGATATTGCTGCCGGAGCGGCCATCGGTGATCTGGGGCCAGCTTTCCGTTCGCGATGACAATGCCGCCGCCAAGGCGGAAGCCTACGGTATGGAAGTCGTGATGGACCGTTGTCCTGCAATTGAGTATCCGCGTCTCAATATTGTGCGATAGTTGGTACGGATCGGACTTATCATTTGGCGGCAAGGCATTATGATCCCTCCGAAATTCCAATTGGAGGAAACATCATGCCGAGCAGCAATCCCGGGTTTTCGACGCTGGCCGTTCATGCGGGCGCGCAACCGGATCCGACCACCGGCGCGCGTGCCACACCCATTTATCAGACCACGGCCTATGCTTTCCGCGACGCCGATCACGCCGCCGCCCTGTTCGGACTGAAAGAGTTCGGCAATATCTACACCCGCATCATGAACCCCACCCAGGCGGTTCTGGAAGAGCGCGTGGCAGCACTTGAGGGCGGTACGGCCGCACTTGCCGTCGCGTCCGGCCATGCCGCGCAATTGCTGGTCTTCCATACGCTGCTGCAATCCGGTGACAATTTCGTCGCCGCCCGCCAGCTCTATGGCGGCTCGATCAACCAGTTCGGCCATGCCTTCAAGGGCTTCGACTGGCAGGTCCGCTGGGCCGACGCCACCGATCCGGCCAGCTTCGAGGCGCAGATCGATGAGCGCACGCGTGCCGTCTTCATCGAAAGCCTTGCCAATCCGGGCGGTACTTTCGTGGATATCGCCGCAATCGCCGAGGTCGCCCACCGGCATGGCCTGCCGCTGATCGTCGACAATACCATGGCGAGCCCCTATCTCTTGCGGCCGCTGGAACACGGTGCGGATATCGTGCTGCATTCGCTGACGAAATTCCTCGGCGGCCACGGCAACTCCATGGGCGGCATCATTGTGGACGGTGGAACCTTCGACTGGTCTGCGACGGACCGATATCCGGCGCTGTCACAGCCCCGGCCGGAATATTCCGGCGTCGTGCTGCACCAGACCTTCGGCAATTTCGCCTTCGCCATCGCCTGCCGTGTGCTGGGCTTGCGTGACCTCGGCCCGGCGATCTCGCCCTTCAACGCTTTCCTCATCCTGACCGGCATCGAGACGCTGCCGCTGCGCGTTCAGCGCCATTCCGACAATGCGCTTGCCGTCGCGAAATGGCTGAAGGCGCATCCCAAGGTCGGCTGGGTGCATTATGCGGGGCTGGAAGACAGCGACAACCACGCTATCCAGCAGCATTATTCGCCAAAGGGGGCGGGCTCCGTCTTCACCTTCGGCGTTAGGGGCGGTTATGCGGCCGGCAAGGCGCTGGTGGAAGGGCTGCAGCTCTTCTCCCATCTCGCCAATATCGGTGACACGCGCTCTCTCGTCATCCACCCGGCCTCCACCACCCATGCGCAGCTGACGCCGGAACAGCAGACGGCCGCCGGCGCCGGGCCGGATGTGGTTCGCCTGTCGGTCGGCATCGAGGACGTCAAGGACATCATCGCCGATCTCGAGCAATCGCTCGCCAAGGTCTGATGTCGTGGCTCACGCGAGTTTGGTGCCCGCGTGACCCCCAGTGATATTTAAGTGTGATTGAGCGGCCGCCGGAAAACCATGGGACAATGTGTTTTCGGCGGCAGCGGATTTGCGTGTTGCGGCGAGGTCCACTCGCTCGGCTGCATTCAGCTTATTTCTTCTGCAAAGTGCCAATGAAGTCCTTCGAAATGGCACATGATTTTTCCATGAAGCCAATAATGAGCTGCAATTGCTCTTCGTCATATTCCCCATAGAGCGCTTCCATCTTTTCCTGAAGGGGCGCATACATCTGAAACAATTCCCGCATTTTTTCAGGGTGAGGCGTTGCCAGCACGCGCCGACGATCCTCAGGGTCGGGCAAACGTCTTATGAAGCCGGCCTTCTCCAGCCGGTCGAGTAGCGCCGTCACCGCTCCGGTCGTCAGGCCGGTCGATCTCGCAAGTTCACCCGCACTTGCCTGGCCCTGCATCTGAAGGATGTCCAGACACTCCAGATCGGTGGTGTTCATCCGAGCTTTTGCCGCGATGGACTGGCTGATGAGCAATGATTGCGCGCTGGCCTGGCGAAGTACGTCGGTCAACCGGCGATCCAGGATATCTCTTGACATTTGAATATCTCAATAATTAAGAAATGATAGTAATCAAGATAATCGGCCGGATGTGATTTCGCCAGCGTTAAATGTGCCGCTTACGCCTGTGAGGGCCGAAAAGTGGAAAATGCGTGCTGGCCGAACATGCTCTCGCAGACGTCACGGCGTTTTCTGGAAGAGGTGAAAGATGTTCGAGCCGCTGGTTTTCTACGCGATTATCGTCGCCGGTGTTCTTGGGAGCGTCGGGCTGGGTGGGGGCATCTACGAGACGCTTCTTGTCGATAAGGTGTGGCCTTCGCAGCCGATGCTGATCCAGCCGGAACGGGGCGGGATCGACCGAAAGCTTTTCTGGGGTCCCGCTCACGGGCTGTTTGAGGTGGCCTTGCTCCTCGCAGTCTGGCTGACATGGGCTCACCCGGCAATTCGCGTCTGGATATGGTCCGCACTCGCCGCGCATCTTGTCGCGCGGATCTGGTCTTTTGCATATTTCATCCCAATGGCGCTTCGGTTTGAGACGGGATTGGCCGGTGACGCAACGGCCGCTTCCAATGCTGCGGCCAGATGGGTCCGATTGAGCCGCTGGCGGCTTCCCATCGAGTTTCTTGCGGTGGTCCTCCTGTTCATCGCGCTCGCGAAATCAGCGGGAAACTGAGCCCGTACGCTGTCAGTCCCCCACCGGCCTGTGGAGAAAACCTCGGTGCCGGGCTGAACGGCGTGCTGCTTCCGTTCATCCGTGACCATCTTACTCAAAGCGCCGAATCCGCCTAGAACAGGCCCCTGCCGTCCCATCGCGAAAGATACGCCACATGAAAAACCGAACCGGAATGCTCCGTATTGTCACCCTTCTCCTTGCAATCGGGGTCGCGGGTACGGCTGATATACCGGTTGTAGCGTCGGTTTCGCCGGCAAAGGCCGAGGCGGAATATTTCCCGACGCAGCAGGATTTTGTCGGAAAGTGGAAGCTCACCGGTGCGACCAGCCGCCCGCCGCGCGACATGAAGACTGAGCCCACCTCCCGGCAGGAAGCGGATGCGACACTGTTCCAGGAGACGGTGACGACATTTTACTCCGCGTTTGATTATCTGGAGATCACGGCGGACGGTCGCTACAATTTCCATCAACCCGGCGATCCCTCAGGTTCATGCGTCTGGTGCGGCACATGGTCTTTTGACAAGAGTTCGCTTTGGCTGAAGCTGGATACCGCGCCCCGGCTCGATATTTACGCGAAGGATGGCGATATACAGATGACGTACACCGCCGAACCCGACAAGAAGTCGAAATACACCTGGCTGGTTTTCGGCTGGACGAAGATGGAGTAGGCGCCTCGTTTCCTCGGCGGCAACGCCCAACCGGAACACCCAAGACTATTTGACGAAGCGCCCATAATTGAGCAAAGCTGTATGGCCAACCATATTTGACGGACAGGGGACGTCATGACGAATTTTCTGTCCTTCGATGATATTGCCGAGCTGGAATACGGTGCGCCAGCGCCGGAAAGGCTGATTTCCGGCGATCCCAAATTCACCACATGGAATATCGAGGAAGCGCCCGGCGGCATTTATGCCGGCATCTGGCAGTCCACGCCCGGCAAATGGCGGGTGGTCTATGACGAATGGGAATATTTCAACATTCTCGAAGGCCATTCCATCCTGACCGAAGACGGCGGTGCGCCGCGCGATCTGAGACCGGGCGACCGCGTTATCCTGCGTCCGGGCTTTACGGGCACCTGGGAGGTGGTGGAGACGACGCGGAAGGACTATGTCGTCCGGCTCTGATGGCGCGTTACCAGCGTGTCATGACGCCGAGCGATGGAATTTTCTCGTCGATAGATATCAATGCCATGTTTTCCAAAATAGATTGAGCCGCAAGAATTCGATCGAACGGATCGCGGTGTTCGCCTGGCAACATGGCGCTTCGAACCATATGAGCGCTGTTGATGGGAAGTTCGAGAAAGCCTTCCTGTTCAATCACACCCGCAAAATCGGGAAGTATGAGCGACGCACCGGGCAAACGGCCTCGTGCGAATTTCGTGGCAATTTCCCATGCTGAAGCCGCGCTCACATAGAGGTCATTATTGGGGTCGCTGATGATTTCGCGCGCATCCGGCGAAAGCCGGTCATGGTCATTCAGCCACCAAAGCAGTGCATGGGTATCCAGTAGATATTTCATTCGGTCGCGAACTCTTTAAGTTCGTCTTCCGTCAGTGGTTCGAAGAACTCAGGTCCGACCACGAGCACGCCCTTAAAACGGCCCGGAACGCGTCGGCGTTTTTCGTGTGGAGCAGAGCCCGATTTACTCTCCGAAAGACCCACCGCATCCAATTGACGCGATAGTCTCTCAAGATGCGCCTCCAGTTCGGTAAAAACGACCGGAGGGGGCGGCGTCATATCCGTTTTTTTCTTCGACTTGGTTGCCAAGGCATTTGCCTCATCACTATTGGACGAAAATACCATAGCGCATCGGGGATGATAAAAAAACTACTTCACCACGCCAGATCGAGCCGCTCCAGACCATGGAAATGATAGACATCCTTGACCTTGGGCGGCTCGGCGATCTTCAGGCCCGGCAGGCGTTTGAAAAGCAGGGGCAGGGCAAGATTGAGCTCCAGCCTCGCCAGCGGCGCGCCGATGCAGAAATGAATGCCGGCGCCGAAGGAGACGTTGGCGCCCTCGTTGCGGTCCGGCCGGAAGGCCAGCGGATCGGAAAATTTTGCCGGATCGAGATTGGCGGCGGCCAGAATGAGGCTGACCTTGTCGCCGCGCTTGAACGCGATGCCGTCGATTTCGACGGGTTCCAGAACCCAGCGCTGGAAAATATGCACCGGTGCGCAGATGCGCAGGGTTTCTTCCACCGTCCGTTCTGTGGTCGCATCGTCGCTAAACAGGGTCTCTGGAGAGATGTCGCTTTCCAGAATGATGCGCACGGAATTGCCGATCTGGTGCACGGTTGCCTCGTGCCCGGCATTCAGCAGCACGATGGTGGTGGAGACGAGCTCGTCGTCGGTCAGATACTGGCCCTTGTGCTCCGTATGGATCATGTGGCTCAGCAGATCGTCTTTCGGCTCCGCCCGTCTTTCGGCTATCACGCTGCGCACATAGTCTGAAAATTCATGCGCGGCCCTGTCGGCCAGAAGCTCGTCTTCCGGCGTGCGCTTGAACATATACATGCCGACATAGGCATGCGACCATTTCAGAAGCTGCGGCCCCATTTCCTCGGGAATGCCGATCATGCGGGCGATCATCGTCACCGGAATGATATCGGCATAGGAGGAGAGCAGTTCCGTTTCGCCCTTGCTTTCGAAGGCGTCGATCAGACGGTTGGCGAGTTCCTCGATTTCCGGCTTCATCTTGTCGACGTGCCGCGACACGAAGGCGCGGTTGATGAGCGTGCGCAGCCGCGTGTGCTCCGGCGGCTCGAGCTCCAGAAGCGAATGCTGCTCGGCAGCATCGAAATGCTTCACATGTTCGAGCGGCTCCGCCAGGCCGATCTCTTCGCGGCTTGCCACATGCAGGATCTGCCGTCCGAAGCGGCGGTCGCGCAAAAGCGCGCTCACATGGTCGTATCCGGTGAAAAACCATTGCCGCTGTTCTTCCCAGTAGAAGGTGGGACATTCAGCGTGCAGGGCCGCATAGACCGGGTTCGGATCGTTGTAGAAAGCCGGGTCGCGGGCATCAAGGGAAACGCGGCGGGTGGCGGGATCGATTTTGAGAAAGGGAAATGTCGCTGTCATGCCCATGGTCTATTCCGCGCGCGGCGCTTTGGGAAGGGAGGGAAATCCCTTCCGGATACCTCTATGCCTGTCACTGGGTGGTTGCATCGTCATCGGCTGGCGATGGCGGATATCCGGTTCAGCGCCGCGACCTGGCGGTCGGCATTGTTATCCATAGGATTTTCGTCGCGGTCCGAGGCGGGCACGACGACATTGGCCGAATTGACGTGGATGACGGTCCGGTTGCGCCCGGCCTTTTTGGCGGCATAGAGCGCGCGGTCGGCTTCCGTCATCATCGTGTTGAGATCGGCATCCTTGATCATGGCTTCGGATATGCCGACGCTGGTGGTCACCTCGATGGCTTCACCGCGCGAACTGATCTTCGAAAGGCGCAGATTGCTGCGGATGGCTTCCGCAAGCGTCGCCGTGCTGGAAGGGCTTTCCACTTCGGCAACCAGCGCGAATTCCTCGCCTCCCATTCTGACGAAAAGGCCGCGATCGCCGATTGCGCGCTGCGCGATATTACAGAAATGCACGAGCACCGCATCGCCGGACTGGTGGCCGTATCTGTCGTTGATCTTCTTGAAATGGTCGATATCGAACAGCACCAGCGCCACGTAACGGCTGGAGGCCGGCGACCTTTTCTTGATACGCTCGAACTCCTCCAGCAGACCGCGACGGTTGAGAACGCCGGTCAGATGATCGGTCATGGCCAGCCGGTGGAGACGGATCTCCGTGTCTTCCATGATGATCTTGGCGCTGATCATGATGATGGCCGTAAAACCGAGCATGCCGGAAAAGGCAAGCGCCGATGTCAGCGGGATTGCGTTGGGGGCCGCGGCATTGGCGGGGATGACGATGGATGCGACGAACGCTCCCGCAAAAGCCTGCAGGACCAGGATCGCGGCCAGAACCCGGCGGCTGCGTGAGGCGCGCGCCTTGCTGGCCAGAAGGACGCCGGCGAGCATGAAATAACCGGTGGCCGCGCTGGCATGATAAAGCAGGATGCGGGCCACCATGTTTTCACGCACGGGCGGCAGGAACATTCCGGCGATCCACAGCAGAGCCGGAATGGCGACCCAGCCGCCGATTTTCCGCTGCTCGAAGCACAGCAGGCCCGCAAGCCAGAAACCGAAGGCGGAAAGTGCGAGCGTATTGCCGACCTGGATGGACAGAAAACTGGAAATATCCCCGCGAAGCGCCACCATCACCGTGCCGATGCCCGTGGTGAGGAAACCGGCCGCGAAATAGAGATTATGCCGGCGGGAGGGGCGGTGCAGCCACAGCGTTCCCAAAAGCACGGCAAGGGTGAGCGTCTCCGCCGCCCACAGTAGCGTGCTCGTCTTTGCATCCAGCATTGCAAAATCCTATCTGCGCCATAATGCGGTAAAAGCGGGCGCTCTCGCACGAGGTGCGTTATGCCCGCTGGAATTGTTGAGCTGCCATTTCGCCCGGATGGGCCCATTCCCCAACGGGAACCGGAAATTCGCTGGCCAGTATCGGCAGCAAATACTAACGAGTTCTTGCCGGTGAGAAGTTATATCTGTGCATGGCGGGCGATTTTTGCCGTCGTCGCCTGCCATAGTAAAAAAATGGTGGCAGCGAGGGAAAGAGGCCCGGCTGGCGCCGCCCCGTCCGAAAGCCCTGTCAACCTCGGCCCGAAAGGCCTGCAAACGCTGTTGAGCCGTTAAGGATATGCGGCTTCGTGTCTTGAAGTACGGGGCAGGGACACTCTATGTAGGGAGTATGAAGGTTAGAAGTGATTCCGGAGCGGTTTTTCGCGAAGGGCAGAGTTTGACAAAGGACGGACATGAAAAATCCAGTTGATACCGCCATGGCTCTGGTGCCGATGGTCGTTGAGCAGACCAATCGCGGCGAACGCTCCTACGACATATTTTCCCGTCTTCTCAAGGAACGCATCATTTTCCTCACCGGCCCGGTGGAAGACCAGATGGCTTCGCTCGTCTGCGCGCAGCTGCTTTTCCTCGAGGCTGAAAACCCGAAGAAGGAAATCGCGCTCTACATCAATTCGCCAGGTGGCGTCGTGACCGCCGGCATGGCGATCTACGATACGATGCAGTTCATCCGTCCTGCGGTCTCCACGCTCTGCGTCGGCCAGGCTGCATCCATGGGCTCGCTGCTTCTGGCCGCCGGTGAAAAGGGAATGCGTTTCGCAACCCCGAACGCCCGCATCATGGTTCACCAGCCTTCCGGCGGTTTCCAGGGACAGGCATCGGACATCGAGCGCCACGCCCGCGACATCATCAAGATGAAGCGTCGCCTCAATGAAGTCTACGTGAAGCATACCGGCCGTACGCTCGAAGAGGTTGAAAAAACCCTCGATCGCGACCACTTCATGGATGCAGACGAGGCGAAGGACTGGGGCGTGATCGACAAGATCCTGACCTCGCGCCAGGAAATCGAAGGCGCCGCCGCGAATTGAGGCGCGCCGCTTTTTGACGTTTGTTTGAACCCGCAAAAGTAATTTCGGGGCTTTCAACCGCAACAGAAAGCGATATTAGTATATATAAAGGCTATGTTGAATTTTTATGACGTGGCCTTTGGTTTGATGGGGAATTCGTTGCAGCCGGTTGTCAGCTCATGTATCTGATACCGGTTAGTACCCCGGGAAACGAGGCGGATACGGCGATGCACCCCAAGGGCTGCCGTATCGGCGGGCGGTAAGTTGACCGCGATCCGTTTGGCGGACCTGCGGCGTGCTGGAAGGAAAGAGATATGAGCAAAGTCAGCGGCAGCAACGGCGGCGACTCTAAGAATACACTCTATTGTTCATTCTGCGGCAAGAGCCAGCACGAAGTCCGGAAACTCATTGCCGGACCGACGGTATTCATCTGCGATGAATGCGTCGAATTGTGCATGGACATCATCCGCGAGGAGAACAAGACGTCGATGGTGAAGTCGCGCGAGGGTGTTCCCACCCCGCAGGATATCATCAAGATCCTCGACGAATACGTCATCGGCCAGAAGCAGGCGAAGAAGATTCTGTCTGTTGCCGTTCACAACCACTACAAGCGCCTCGCGCACGCCTCCAAGAATGGCGATGTCGAGCTTGCGAAGTCGAACATCATGCTCGTCGGCCCGACGGGCTGCGGCAAGACCTATCTTGCCCAGACGCTCGCCCGCATCATCGACGTTCCCTTCACCATGGCGGACGCAACGACGCTGACCGAAGCCGGTTATGTCGGCGAGGACGTGGAAAACATCATCCTGAAGCTGTTGCAGGCTGCGGATTACAATGTCGAGCGCGCCCAGCGCGGCATCGTCTATATCGACGAAGTCGACAAGATTTCCCGCAAGTCGGACAACCCGTCCATCACGCGCGACGTGTCGGGCGAGGGCGTTCAGCAGGCGCTTCTGAAGATCATGGAAGGCACG
The DNA here is from genome assembly GCF_015704895.1 of Agrobacterium leguminum. Taxonomy (GTDB): domain Bacteria; phylum Pseudomonadota; class Alphaproteobacteria; order Rhizobiales; family Rhizobiaceae; genus Agrobacterium; species Agrobacterium leguminum. The sequence continues at coordinate 125,566 of NZ_JADQWB010000001.1, forward strand.
GTCGCTTCCGTTCCGCCGCAGGGCGGTCGCAAGCATCCGCAGCAGGAATTCCTGCAGGTGGATACGACCAACATCCTATTCATCTGCGGCGGCGCCTTTGCCGGCCTCGACAAGATCATCTCGGCCCGTGGTGAAAAGACCTCGATCGGCTTCGGTGCGACCGTCAAGGCGGAAGACGATCGTCGCGTTGGCGAGGTTCTGCGCGAGCTGGAGCCCGAAGACCTGGTGAAGTTCGGTCTCATCCCGGAATTCATCGGCCGTCTGCCGGTTCTCGCGACGCTGGAAGACCTCGACGAGGATGCGCTGATCCAGATCTTGTCCGAACCGAAGAACGCGCTGGTCAAGCAGTATCAGCGCCTGTTCGAGATGGAAGATGTGGAACTGACCTTCCACGAGGACGCGCTGCGCGAAATCGCCCGCAAGGCGATCACCCGCAAGACCGGCGCCCGCGGCCTGCGCTCGATCATGGAAAAGATTCTGCTCGACACCATGTTCGAACTGCCGACGCTGGAAGGCGTGCGCGAAGTGGTCATTTCCGACGAGGTCGTCAGCGGCCTTGCGCGCCCGCTCTACATCTATGCGGATCGTCAGGAGGAAAAGACCAACGTTTCGGCCTGATCGGCCGGTCCGGTGCTTCGATGAAGTTAGAAGGCCCGCCTCCGAGCGGGCCTTTTCTGTTGTCGCCGGGTGTGAAACTTGCGCCTAACTTGGCGAAGCCCGATTTTGCGTTTGGAGCGGATTGCGCTTTGCTGATAAAGTCTTACAACTGATTTGCAGCGCGATATGACGGAAATGTGAATTCCCGTCGGCGACCCGGTTCCCATGTCCTTCGGGATAACCGGAAATGTCGGGAGTACTAGCCGGCGCTGGGTTTTGTTGAATTTCACGGTCTTGCGGCTTAGCGGGACCGTCTGTTCCGGCGACTTGAAATCGGTGTTTCGAAACTCCACTTTCAGTCTCGAGAAATGAATGTGCCGGATGCCCCAAGCTGTCCGGCAAAGTGTCCCGAAAGGGACCATGGAAAGGAAATGATATGACGAACATCACGTCTGCGGCATCTGGCGGTACCTATCCGGTACTTCCCCTGCGCGACATTGTCGTTTTCCCGCATATGATCGTTCCCCTGTTCGTCGGGCGGGAAAAATCCATTCGTGCGCTCGAGGAAGTCATGGGTTCGGACAAGCAGATCATGCTTGTCACCCAGATCAACGCCAGCGATGACGATCCGGCCCCGGAGGCCATCCACAAGGTCGGCACGGTCGCCAATGTCCTGCAGCTCCTGAAGCTTCCCGACGGCACCGTGAAGGTGCTGGTGGAAGGTAAGGGCCGCGCCCAGATCGACAGCTACACCGGCCGTGAAGACTTCTATGAAGCCACCGCGACGCCGCTGCAGGAGCCTGCCGAAGATCCGGTCGAGATCGAGGCGCTGTCGCGTTCGGTCGTGTCTGAATTCGAGAGCTATGTGAAGCTCAACAAGAAGATTTCGCCCGAGGTTGTCGGCGCTGCCGGCCAGATCGACGATTATTCGAAACTGGCCGATACGGTCGCTTCGCACCTGTCGATCAAGATCACTGAAAAGCAGGAAATGCTGGAAACCGTCAGCGTGAAGCAGCGGCTTGAAAAGGCGCTCGGCTTCATGGAAGGCGAAATTTCCGTGCTCCAGGTCGAAAAGCGCATCCGCTCGCGCGTCAAGCGCCAGATGGAGAAGACGCAGCGTGAATATTACCTGAACGAACAGATGAAGGCGATCCAGAAGGAACTCGGCGACGGCGAGGACGGCCGTGACGAAATGGCCGAACTGGAAGAGCGCATCGCCAAGACCAAGCTTTCCAAGGAGGCCAAGGAAAAGGCCGAGGCGGAAATGAAGAAGCTTCGCCAGATGAGCCCGATGTCCGCGGAAGCGACCGTCGTGCGCAACTATCTGGACTGGCTGCTCGGTCTGCCCTGGGGCAAGAAGTCGAAGATCAAGGCCGACCTCAACGCCGCCGAGAAAATCCTCGATCAGGATCATTTCGGTCTCGACAAGGTCAAGGAACGCATCGTCGAGTATCTCGCCGTACAGGCGCGCGCCTCGAAGATTCGCGGACCCATCCTGTGCCTCGTCGGCCCTCCCGGCGTCGGCAAGACCTCGCTCGCCAAGTCGATCGCCAAGGCGACCGGCCGCGAATATGTGCGCATGGCGCTTGGCGGCGTGCGTGACGAGGCGGAAATCCGCGGTCACCGCCGTACCTATATCGGCTCCATGCCGGGCAAGATCGTCCAGTCGATGAAGAAGGCCAAGAAGGCGAACCCGCTCTTCCTGCTCGACGAAATCGACAAGATGGGCATGGATTTCCGTGGCGATCCGTCGTCGGCCCTGCTCGAGGTGCTCGATCCGGAACAGAACTCCACCTTCATGGACCATTACCTTGAAGTGGAATACGACCTGTCCGACGTGATGTTCGTGACCACGGCCAACACGCTGAACATTCCTGGCCCGCTGATGGACCGTATGGAAGTGATCCGCATCGCCGGTTACACGGAAGACGAAAAGCGCGAAATCGCCAAGCGTCACCTGTTGCCGAAGGCGATCAAGGAACATGCCCTGCGTCCGGAAGAGTTCTCGGTTACCGATGACGCCCTGATGGTCGTCATCCAGCAGTACACCCGTGAAGCCGGCGTGCGCAGCTTCGAACGCGAGCTGATGAAGCTGGCGCGCAAGGCCGTCACCGAGATCATCAAGGGCAAGGTCAAGTCCGTGGAAGTCACCGCTGCCAACGTGCCGGATTATCTGGGCGTTCCGCGGTTCCGCCATGGCGAGGCCGAGCGCGAGGATCAGGTCGGCGTCGTCACGGGTCTTGCCTGGACGGAAGTTGGCGGTGAGTTGCTCACCATCGAAGGCGTGATGATGCCGGGCAAGGGCCGCATGACGGTTACCGGCAACCTCAAGGAAGTGATGAAGGAATCCATTTCGGCGGCGGCATCCTATGTCCGTTCGCGCGCCGTGGACTTCGGCATCGAGCCGCCGCGCTTCGACAAGAGCGACATTCACGTGCACGTTCCGGAAGGTGCGACCCCGAAGGACGGACCGTCCGCCGGCGTTGCCATGGCCACCGCCATCGTCTCCATCATGACCGGCATTCCGGTCTCGAAGGATGTGGCGATGACGGGCGAGATCACGCTTCGCGGTCGCGTGCTGCCGATCGGCGGCCTGAAGGAAAAGCTGCTTGCGGCCCTTCGCGGCGGCATCAAGAAGGTGCTGATCCCGGAAGAAAACGCCAAGGATCTGGCGGAGATTCCGGATAATGTGAAGAACGAGATGGAAATCATCCCGGTGTCGCGCATGGGCGAGGTCATCAAGCACGCCCTTATCCGCCAGCCGGAGCCCATCGAGTGGGACGGCAGCATCGAGACGCCGGTGATCGCAACCGTCGAAGGCGTCGACGACGGCAGCCAGACCATCGCGCATTGATAATGCATCGTCGCGAGGGGCGGGAATCGCCTTTCGCGACGGCTGCTGCATAGATTCAATGTGTTAGGTGTCTGAAGGCGCATGTGGCGTAAAGCTGCGCACAAGTGATGCGAATTTGGCACGAATATGTGGAAGGCCGGCAGAAATGTCGGCCTTTTTTGTGAAAAAAAACGCAGACCCCTTGTTTTTCAGGCGATTCCAGCGCTTTTGGGTTGCTGCGCGCGGATGCGAACGTATTCTGCGCCGGCTTAATTTGAGTCGTTTCAAACCATTGAAAGGGGTGGAAACATGAACAAGAACGAGCTCGTCTCTGCTGTTGCCGAAAAGGCTGGTCTCACGAAGGCAGATGCTGCTTCCGCTGTTGATGCTGTATTCGAAACTGTACAGGGCGAACTGAAGAACGGTGGCGACATTCGCCTGGCCGGCTTCGGCAGCTTCTCCGTCAGCCGTCGTGAAGCCTCCAAGGGCCGTAACCCTTCCACGGGTGCTGAAGTCGATATCCCGGCTCGCAACGTACCGAAGTTTTCCGCAGGCAAGGGCCTGAAGGACGCTGTCAACTCGTAAGGTTTCCGGAAAGCCGCAACGCCCGGCGGCGGGCGGGTGGCTTTTCAGGTTCACGAGGAAACATGTTTTGACGCCCTGACGCCGTCACATCGCCGCCAAAAGTGGGCGGTGTTTCGAAAAACTCTTTTCGGACAGGCCGGGTTTTCCCGGTCAAGATGTGAATGAAAGCAGGGAAGCGCCTGTGTAGCTTCCATCCGGACACACGGCGTTTTTCTACGCGGAATGTGGGCATAAACACGAAAGCCCGACCTTCTAGGCCGGGCTTTTTGATTCAGCGGTCAGGAAGTGTCATGCCACTGTCATATCTGTAACGCAGAAGCCTTGGGGTATTTCTGGACCCAAGGGGGATTAAAATGGCGTTCCGATTTTCTCAAATGGCTTTGACCGCTGCGCTGCTCACGTCCGCAGCCATCCCGGCCGCTGCCGAGCCGGTTTTCAACCGCATCGCATCTTTCCCGGTGGCGAAAAACCTTCCCGCGGACAAGGACGCCAAATCCGTCACCTCGGCTGAAATCATCACCGCCAGCGAAGACGGCAAGACGCTGATCTATTCGGACAGCCCGCTTGGCGGCATCGGTTTCATCGACATCACCGACGCCAAGGCTCCCAAGGCCGGCGGCGCGCTGCTGCTGGAAGGCGAGCCGACCTCGGTTGCCGTCGCAGGCGTCAAGGTTCTGGCCGGCGTCAATACGTCGGAAAACCGCGCCAAGCCCTCCGGCAAGCTGGTGACGGTCGATATTGCTACCAAGAAGATCGAAGCAAGCTGTGATCTCGGCGGCCAGCCCGATTCCGTCGCCGTTTCCCCGGACAAGACCTTCGCCGCCATCGCCATTGAAAACGAGCGCGATGAAGAGGTGAATGAAGGCGCCTTGCCGCAGATGCCAGCCGGTTATCTGGTGACTGTCGGCCTGAAGGACGGCGTTGCCGATTGCGCGACCCTGAAGAAGATCGAACTCACCGGCCTTGCCGAAATTTCCCCTGAGGATCCGGAGCCGGAATTCGTGTCGATCAACGCCAATGGCGAGATCGCGCTGACGCTTCAGGAAAACAATCATATCGTCATTCTCGACGGCAAGACCGGCACGGTGAAGACGCATTTCTCCGCCGGCAAGGTCGATCTTGAAGGCATCGATACGAAGACCGACGGCCAGTTGAAGTTCACTGACAAGCAGGAAGGCCGCAAGCGCGAGCCGGACGCCGTGAAGTGGCTGGACAATGACCGCATCGTCATCGCCAATGAGGGTGACTGGCAGGGCGGTTCGCGTGGCTTCACCATCTTCGACAAGACTGGCAAGCTCGTCTACGAATCCGGCTCCTCGCTCGAACACGCGGTTGCGGCCATCGGCCACTATCCGGAAAAACGCTCCAAGGCCAAGGGCATCGAGCCTGAAGGTCTGGAAGCGGCGACCTTCGGCGACCAGAAATATTTCTTCGTGCTGTCCGAACGTGCCTCTGTCGTCGCTGTCTACAAGGACACCGGCAAGGAGCCGGAACTGACGCAGCTCCTGCCTTCGGGCGTTTCGCCGGAAGGCGCTGTCGCCATCCCGTCGCGCAACCTCCTTGCCACGGCCAATGAGGTCGATCTGATCGAAGACGGCGGCGTCCGCTCGCATGTCATGCTCTATGAGCGCGGTGAAGGTGAAGCAGCCTATCCGCAGCTCGTTTCCGCCACCGTCGATGGCGCACCGATCGGTTGGGGCGCTCTTTCGGGTCTGGTCGGCGATGCCGAGAAGCCCGGCATTCTCTACGCCGTGTCCGACTCGGTCTATGGCAACCAGCCGTCGATCTTCACCATCGATGCGACGAAAAAGCCCGCCACCATCACCAGCGTCCTGCGCGTCAAGCGTGACGGCATCGCCGCTCAGAAGCTCGACATCGAAGGCATCACGCTGGACGGCAAGGGCGGTTTCTGGCTGGCTTCTGAAGGCGACAGCGCCAAGCTCGTGCCCCACGCGCTCTATAACGTCAACGCCAAGGGCGAGATCAAGGCGGAGATCGCATTGCCGAAGGAACTTCTCGCCGGCGACACCCGCTTTGGTTTCGAAGGCGTGACGATGATCGGCAAGGGTGACGACGCGACGCTGTGGATGGCTGTGCAGCGTGAGTGGGGCACTGACGAGAAGGGCTTCGTCAAGCTCGTCTCCTACAATCCGAAGTCCAAGGAATGGGGCGCCGTGCGTTACCCGCTCGACAAGACCGAGGCAGGCTGGGTCGGCCTCTCCGAAATCGCCGCGCAGGGCGACTATGTCTATATCGTCGAGCGCGACAACCAGATCGGCGACAAGGCCAAGATCAAGAAGCTCTACCGCGTTGCGATCGCGGACCTGAAGCCGGGCAAGATCGGCGGCGAACTGCCGCTGGTGGCCAAGCAGGAAGCCCATGACTTCCTGCCCGACCTCAAGGCCCAGACCAACGGTTATGTCGTCGACAAGCTGGAAGGCTTCGCCTTTGACAAGGCGGGAACGGCCTATGCCGTGACCGACAATGACGGCGTGGACGATTCTTCCGGCGAAACGCTGTTCTTCACCGTCAATATGAAGGCGATCAACTGATCGAGCCGATTGGCGCCGCAAATGAGAAAAGCCGGGCTATGCCCGGCTTTTTTGTACGGCGAGGGGCTCTTGGCCGGGCTTCCCGATCTTGCACGATACCTCACGATGCAAGCCGTTAAAATCGGCATTGCCGCTTCGATATCGGATTGTGGAGGGTTTCGTCTGGAGGGCATCCGGGAAAATGCTGCGGATCGATCGTAACGGATCACCGCCCCAGGGAATTCTTGCTTTTGGGAGTGTCTTGTTTTTCCGAGTCCTGCTGGACCCAGCGGAAAAAAATATAAACAGGCAGCGCAATAAGCGCGAGTGTTACAAACGCGTCGATCGACATGGTTTCATCCATCAGTTCAACCGTTCATCATGAAACGGTGCGCAAACAATGCCTGAAATCTCTTTAGAAAGTCTGAATCTTCCTTATTTTCCGGTATGTTGCGGGCTGATACAGGGGGTGGTCAAGCTGTCGGAATATGGAACAGCAGTGCCGATTTGGCATGGTGTAACTGGAGAAAAGCGATTCCAGCGGTTGGGAATCATGACGACGCTTTACCGACCGCAGTGAGGGCAGGGGCGATAATTCCGAATACTCGAGAGCTTATCGCATCGCGAAAGCAGACACGAAGGAGCTCGGTTTGACGGATGATATTTAAATCTTCTGGGAAAATGGTGGGCGATGAGAGACTCGAACTCCCGACATCCTCGGTGTAAACGAGGCGCTCTACCAACTGAGCTAATCGCCCTTCGCGTGTCTCGGATCATGTCCGCCGCGTCGGTGGCCGTGATGTATTCGGATCGGAAAAAAACCGCAAGGGCTTTTGTGAAGTTTTTTTGTTTTTTTTGCCGAGAGAATTTTCCGTCGCCGGGAGGCGGGGGCAAAAAGCCGGGAACTGCGGGCTTTTTGCCTGAAACAGGACCCGAGGACGCCTTGATGGCCATGTGGAAATCCCGTTACGGAAGCCTGCGGCTGTGGACAAGTTTTTTGTTTTCGTTGGGAAAAGCCCGCAAAACAGGGCGTTTGCCGCAATCGCGTTCCAAGGCCTTCTGGTTTTTCCCGATCAAAATGAAGAAGCTTATTCTTTTGTCGTGAAACCTGCTTGACACCCCCGCACGAACGCCGTAGTTAGCCGCTCATCGAACAGCCGAGGCTGGTTCGAGCGGCGGGACTGGTTCCTGTCGTCAGGAGATGCGGGTGTAGCTCAGTCGGTTAGAGTGCCGGCCTGTCACGCCGGAGGTCGCGGGTTCGAGCCCCGTCACTCGCGCCATCCTGTCCCTCGGAAAACGCAGATGAATGTCTGTGGTGCGCGGGTGTAGCTCAGTCGGTTAGAGTGCCGGCCTGTCACGCCGGAGGTCGCGGGTTCGAGCCCCGTCACTCGCGCCATTTCTTTTTCCTGAAATGTCTCCTCAAAAACAGATCGACGCGCGATTTGCGCGCTCGTCTATTGACGATTCCGGCACCTGATTCCGGGCTTTTTAAACGCGATTTTTCCTGCATTTTTTAGTCAAGTTTCGATTCCCGAATATCGTCACTTCACCGCCATCCGGACGTAAAATTCGTGTGACTTTTTTGCGGTTGCGTCGTTCAATCGATTATTATTGTATTTGAGTGGCTTAGGCCGGAATTGTGGCCCAAATTTGCGTCAATTCCGGCAATATTGTTGCCAATCAATGCGGCAGGTGTCTTGAAATGGTGCCTAAACTCTTGCAGAGAGAGCGCGGCTGCGCTAACGACTTTGGCGTTGCAACATATTTGTGCGCTCTTTGAGACTTCGGGTCACAAAGGCAGGTCCGGCACCCGGCCGGGCAGGGAAGAGACCATGACTGAACTCCTCAGTTCCTACATTCCGATCGCAATCTTCATCGGTATCGCTCTCGTCATCGGCCTGGCGCTTCTCATTGCGCCTTTCGCTGTCGCCTACAAGGCGCCGGACCCGGAAAAGCTCTCCGCTTTCGAGTGCGGTTTCAACGCCTTCGACGACGCCCGCATGAAGTTCGATATCCGCTTTTATCTGGTGTCGATTCTGTTCATTATCTTCGATCTGGAAGTCGCCTTCCTGTTCCCATGGGCGGTGTCTTTCGGCGAGATGGGCTGGTTCGGTTTCTGGTCGATGATGGTGTTCCTCATCGTTCTCACCATCGGCTTTATCTATGAGTGGAAGAAGGGAGCGCTGGAATGGGCATGAGCCAGAACAACACCACGCTCGTTGCGCCGCAGCCGAAGGGGATCATCGATCCCTCGACCGGCAAGCCGGTTGGCAGCAACGACGCCTACTTCACGGAAATCAATGACGAGCTGGCCGACAAGGGCTTTCTCGTCACCTCGACCGACGAGCTGATCACCTGGGCGCGTACCGGCTCCCTGATGTGGATGCAGTTCGGTCTTGCCTGCTGCGCCGTCGAAGGCCTGATGCAGGCGTCCGGTCCGCGTTATGACATGGAGCGCTTCGGCGTCGCACCGCGCGCCTCACCGCGCCAGTCGGACGTGATGATCGTCGCCGGCACGCTGACCAACAAGATGGCGCCGGCTCTGCGCAAGGTCTATGACCAGATGCCCGAGCCGCGTTACGTCATCTCCATGGGCTCCTGCGCCAATGGCGGCGGCTATTACCATTATTCCTACGCCGTGGTGCGCGGCTGCGACCGCGTCGTGCCGGTGGATATCTACGTTCCGGGCTGTCCCCCCACGGCGGAGGCGCTGCTTTACGGCGTGCTTCTGCTGCAGAAGAAGATTCGTCGTACCGGTACGATCGAGCGCTAAGGGCAAAGGACGGATTAAGAATGAGCGAAGCTCTCAACGATCTTGCTGCTTACGTTAAGGAAGCGCGCGGTTCCCTCGTGGTGTCGGCTGATATCGCCTATGGCGAGCTGACGCTGAACACGACGCCTGAAAGCGTGATCGCGCTTTTGACCTTCCTGCGTGACGACGTGCAGTGCGGTTTCGTCAACATCATCGATATTTGCGGCGTCGACTGGCCGCAGCGCGAGAAGCGTTTCGATGTCGTCTATCACCTGCTGTCGCCGCGCCAGAACCTGCGCGTGCGCGTCAAGCTGCAGGTCGCGGAAGACGAGGGCGTACCGTCTTCGACCCCCGTTTACATGGGCGCGGAATGGTTCGAGCGCGAAGCCTGGGACATGTATGGCATTCCGTTCGAAGGCCATAAGGATCTCCGCCGCATACTCACGGACTACGGTTTCGAAGGCCATCCGCTGCGCAAGGATTTTCCGGTTACCGGCTTTGTGGAAGTGCGTTACGATGACGTGCTGAAACGGGTTCTTTATGAACCGGTCGAACTGAAACAGGAATTCCGCAACTTCGATTTCCTCTCCCCGTGGGAAGGAACCGAATATGTTCTCCCGGGCGACGAAAAGGCCAAACAATGAGCCAAGCCCCCGCGACAGAGCATGCGCAATGTCTTTGCGGCGCCGTCGGCTTCAACGCCGTCATCGGTGCCCGCGAATTCGGCGTTTGCCATTGCTCCATGTGCCGCCGCTGGTCCGGCGGTGCGTTTCTGGCTGTCGAATGCGCTGATATCTCCGTCGAAAACGAAGAGAACCTCGGCGTCTATTCCTCGTCGGAATGGGGTGAGCGCTGCTTCTGCAAGAACTGCGGCAGCACGCTGATGTGGCGTTCCAAGGACGGCAAGCATTTTGCCGTTTCGCTGCAGGCTTTCGACAACCCTTCCAGTTTCAAGTTCGCGTCGCAGATTTTCACGGATGAGAAGCCCTCGAGCTACTCTTTCGCCGAAACCACACAGAACATGACCGGCCCCGAATTCATCGCCATGATCACCTCGGCGGAGCACTAGAATGACTGAGCATAACGTCCGCAATTTCACGATCAACTTCGGTCCGGAACATCCGTCCGCGCACGGCGTGCTGCGTCTGGTTCTGGAACTGGATGGCGAAATCGTCGAGCGCGTCGATCCCCATATCGGTCTTCTGCATCGCGGCACCGAAAAGCTGATCGAGACCAAGACCTATCTGCAGGCCGTTCCTTACTTCGACCGCCTCGACTACGTCGCGCCGATGAACCAGGAACATGCTTTCGCGCTCGCCGTCGAAAAGCTGCTCGGCCTCGAAATACCGATGCGCGGCCAGCTGATCCGCGTGCTTTATTCGGAAATCGGCCGCATCCTGTCGCACATCATGAACGTGACGACGCAGGCCATGGACGTCGGCGCGATGACGCCGCCGGTCTGGGGCTTCGAAGAACGCGAAAAGCTGATGGTGTTCTATGAGCGCGCCTGCGGCGCCCGCATGCACTCGGCCTATGTCCGTCCGGGCGGCGTGCATCAGGACCTGCCGCCGGAACTGGTCGATGATATCGGCAAGTGGTGCGATCCGTTCCTCACCGTTCTCGACAATATCGAGGGCCTGCTGACCGACAACCGCATCTACAAGCAGCGTAACGTCGATATCGGCGTCGTTTCGCTTGAAGACGCCTTCGCCTGGGGTTTCACGGGCGTGATGGTACGCGGTTCGGGCGCTGCCTGGGATTTGCGCCGCGCGCAGCCCTATGAGTGCTATTCCGATCTCGAATTCGACATTCCCGTCGGCAAGAACGGCGACTGCTATGATCGTTACCTGATCCGCATGCAGGAAATGCGCGAATCCGTAAAGATCATGAAGCAGTGCGTCGATCTTCTCTCCGGCAAGCACCGCATCGGCCCTGTCTCCTCGCTCGATGGCAAGGTGGTTCCGCCGAAGCGTGGCGAGATGAAGCGTTCGATGGAAGCGCTGATCCACCACTTCAAGCTTTATACCGAAGGTTACCACGTTCCGGCCGGCGAAGTTTACGCCGCCGTCGAAGCGCCGAAGGGCGAGTTCGGCGTTTACGTGGTCGCAGACGGTTCGAACAAGCCCTATCGCTGCAAGATCCGCGCGCCGGGCTACGCACACCTGCAGGCCATGGATTTCCTGTGCAAGGGCCATCAGCTTGCTGACGTTACAGCCGTGCTCGGCTCCCTCGACATCGTGTTCGGGGAGGTCGACCGCTGATGCGTCTGCCGCTGGCCATACCGGCTTTTCTCGCTGCGATGTCTGCCCCCGCTCTCGCCCAGACGGCGACGGACGAGGGCGGCATATCGCTGTCGAGCGGCGGCTCTTCGACCATCAAGCAGCTTCTGTCGTCGGGATACGAGATCAAGGCCTCGGTTCCCAATGGCAGCAAGTTCATCGTGTTCATGCAGAAAGACAAGGCGGCTTACGCCTGCGAATTCGTCACGGTGGCGAGATCGCGTTGTGAGACGTTAAACTGAAAAGGCGTGAGGAAGTATGTCCGTTCGTCGACTAGCCGAAGATCAGTTCCAGCCCGTGGCGTTTGCCTTCAATGCGGAAAATACCGCATGGGCTGAAAAGACGATCAAGAAATATCCCGAGGGACGCCAGCAATCGGCGGTCATCCCGCTGCTCATGCGTGCGCAGGAGCAGGACGGCTGGGTTACCCGCGCCGCCATCGAGAAAATCGCCGACATGCTGGATATGGCCTATATCCGCGTCATGGAAGTGGCGACCTTCTATACCCAGTTCCAGCTGAAGCCGGTCGGCACGCGCGCCCACGTTCAGGTTTGCGGCACCACGCCCTGCATGCTGCGCGGCTCGGAAGCGCTGATGGATGTCTGCCGCAAGAAGATCCACCACGATCCGCTGCACACCAATGAGAGCGGCACGCTCTCCTGGGAAGAAGTGGAATGTCAGGGCGCCTGCGTCAACGCGCCGATGGTCATCATCTTCAAGGACGCCTATGAGGACCTGACGCCCGAGCGTCTGGAAGAGATCATCGATACGTTCGAGGCAGGCAAGGGCGACACCGTCAAGACCGGCCCGCAGATCGACCGTCACCAGTCGGTCCCGGTCGGCGGCCTGACGACGCTGACGGAAGAGATCAAGCCGGACCGTTCCAATCTCGACAAGCCGGCCGAAGTGGTTGCGGACGCCGCACCGGTTCCGCCGTCCAACGCCGCCAAGCCGAAGACGGACGCCCCGGAAACCGATCCGAAGCTGAAGACGCCGGCGACCGCGCCGAAGGCTGCCGAAGCCAATGTAAAGACCGCCGAAAAAGAAGCTTCGGGATCTGCGAAGCCGTCGCTCGATTCCAAGGATCGTCCGGCAGGCATCGAAAAGCCGGCAACGCCCGACGACCTGAAGCTTATTTCCGGCGTCGGTCCGAAGATCGAAGGCACGCTGCACGAGCTCGGCATCTTTACCTATGCGCAGATCGCCGGCTGGAAAAAGGCCGAATGCGACTGGGTCGACGGTTATCTGAATTTCAAGGGCCGCATCGAACGCGACGAGTGGATCAAGCAGGCCGAGGCGCTCGCCAAGGGTGGCGAAGCCGAGTATATCAAGGTCTTCGGCAAGAAGCCGCGGTAAGAGGTGAAGCATGTTAAAAGATCAGGATCGCATCTTTACCAATCTCTACGGCCTCAAGGACAAGTCCCTGAAGGGCGTGAGAGCGCGCGGCCATTGGGATGGCACCAAGCAGATCATCGAAAAGGGCCGTGACTGGATCATCAACGAGATGAAGGCTTCCGGCCTTCGCGGTCGCGGCGGCGCTGGCTTCCCGACGGGTCTCAAGTGGTCCTTCATGCCGAAGGAAAATGACGGCCGTCCGCACTATCTCGTCGTCAATGCCGACGAATCTGAGCCCGGCACCTGCAAGGACCGCGAAATCCTGCGCAACGATCCGCATACGCTGATCGAAGGCTGCGTGATCGCCGGTTTCGCCATGGGCGCGCATACAGCCTATATCTACGTTCGCGGCGAATATATGCGCGAGCGTGAGGCGCTGCAGGCAGCCATCGACGAGTGCTACGATGCCGGCCTGCTCGGCAAGAACAACAAGAACGGCTGGGATTTCGACATCTACGTCCATCACGGCGCCGGCGCCTATATCTGCGGCGAAGAGACAGCTCTGCTCGAAAGCCTCGAAGGCAAGAAGGGCCAGCCGCGCCTGAAGCCGCCGTTCCCGGCCAATATGGGTCTTTACGGCTGCCCGACGACCGTCAACAACGTCGAATCCATCGCCGTTGCCCCGACCATCCTGCGTCGCGGCGCGGCCTGGTTCTCGTCCATCGGCCGTCCGAACAATGTCGGCACCAAGCTGTTCATGGTCTCCGGCCATGTCGAGCGTCCGTGCACCTTCGAAGACGCGCTGGGCCTCTCCTTCCGCGAGCTGATCGAACACCATTGCGGCGGCATTCGCGGCGGCTGGGACAATCTGCTCGGCGTCATCCCCGGCGGCGCATCCTGCCCCATCGTGCGCGGTGAGGACATGAAGGACGCCATCATGGATTTCGACGGCATGCGCGAAGTGAAGTCTTCCTTCGGCACCGGCGGCATGATCGTCATGGACAAGTCCACCGACGTCATCAAGGCGATCGCCCGCATCGCGGCCTTCTTCAAGCATGAAAGCTGCGGCCAGTGCACGCCGTGCCGCGAAGGCACGGGCTGGATGTGGCGCGTGCTGGAGCGCATGGTCAAGGGCAATGCCCAGAAGCGCGAAATCGACATGCTGTTCGAAGTGACGAAGCAGATCGAAGGCCACACCATCTGTGCGCTCGGCGACGCCGCCGCATGGCCGGTACAGGCGCTGATCCGCAATTTCCGTCCGGAAATCGAAAAGCGCATCGACCAATATACCTACAGGGCCATGGATGATGGCGCTGTTCTGGAAGCCGCTGAATAAGCATTAAGGCTTCAGGCGGAGCCGGAGTTTTCCGGCCTCGCGACACCATGAAGCGCCTGGCAGACGATACGAGTGCCGGACGCGATTAAGGATTTGTTGCGGACCGTGTGAGACATGGGACGAACAGGCAACAGGACGTAAGTAGAACCATGGCAAAGCTCAAGGTTGACGGTAAAGAGATCGAGGTTCCGGATCATTTCACGCTGTTGCAGGCGTGCGAGGAGGCTGGTGCCGAAGTTCCGCGCTTTTGTTTTCATGAGCGCTTGTCGGTCGCGGGTAACTGCCGCATGTGTCTCATCGAGGTGAAGGGCGGACCGCCCAAGCCTGCCGCTTCCTGCGCCATGGGCGTTCGCGACGTTCGCGGCGGCCCCAACGGCGAATTGCCTGAGGTTTTCACCAACACGCCGATGGTCAAGAAGGCTCGCGAAGGCGTGATGGAATTCCTGCTCATCAACCACCCACTCGATTGCCCGATCTGCGACCAGGGCGGCGAATGCGACCTGCAGGACCAGGCCATGGCCTTCGGTATCGCCGGTTCGCGTTACGCGGAAAACAAGCGCGCGGTTGAAGACAAATATATCGGTCCGCTCGTCAAGACTGTGATGAACCGCTGCATCCACTGCACGCGCTGCGTCCGTTTCACCACGGAAGTGGCCGGCATTGCCGAACTCGGCCTCATCGGCCGCGGCGAAGATGCAGAAATCACCACCTATCTCGAGCAGGCGATGACCTCGGAGCTGCAGGGCAACGTCGTTGATCTCTGCCCGGTCGGCGCGCTCACCTCCAAGCCTTTCGCCTTCACCGCCCGCCCGTGGGAACTGAACAAGACCGAAACCATCGACGTGATGGACGCGCTCGGTTCGGCCATCCGCGTCGACACCCGTGGCCGCGAAGTCATGCGCGTCATGCCGCGCGTCAACGAGGCGATCAACGAAGAGTGGATTTCCGACAAGAGCCGCTTCATCTGGGACGGCCTGAAGACACAGCGCCTCGACCGCCCTTACGTCCGCAAGGATGGCCGTCTGCAGCCCGCGAGCTGGGGTGAAGCCTTCGGTGCTATCAAGCAGGCGGTAGCCGCGACCAACGGCCAAAAGATCGGCGCGATTGCCGGCGATCTGGCCTCCGTTGAAGAAATGTTCGCGCTGAAGTCGCTTCTGGCGTCGCTCGGTTCGGCCAATGTCGATTGCCGTCAGGATGGCGCTGCACTCGATCCGTCGCTCGGCCGTGCAAGCTACCTGTTCAACTCCACCATCGAAGGTATCGAACAGGCCGACGCCCTGCTGATCGTTGGTTCCAATCCGCGTTACGAAGCGGCCGTGCTCAACGCCCGCATCCGCAAGCGCTGGCGTCGCGGCGGTTTCCCGATCGGCGTGATCGGTGAAGCCGGCGAACTGCGCTACAACTACGAATATCTCGGTTCCGGCGCTGAAACGCTGTCCGATCTGGCCAACGGTTCGCACAGCTTCGTTGACAAGCTGAAATCCGCCAAGAACCCGCTGATCATCATCGGCCAGGGTGCGCTGGCGCGCGCTGATGGTGCAGCCGTACTGGCTGCCGCCGCCAAGCTCGCTACCTCGGTAGGTGCTGTCACCGAAGAGTGGAACGGCTTCTCGGTTCTGCACACCGCCGCTGCCCGCGTTGGTGGTCTCGATATTGGCTTCGTGCCGGGCGAGGGCGGTGTTGCCGCCGCTGAAATGGTCGCGTCCATGGACGTTCTCTTCCTGCTCGGCGCCGATGAACTCGACCTCTCCAACAAGGGCGCCAAGTTCACCGTCTATATCGGTAGCCATGGCGACCAGGGCGCGATGAACGCCGACGTTATCCTTCCGGGTGCGGCCTATACCGAAAAATCCGGTATCTGGGTCAACACCGAAGGCCGCGTGCAGGTGGGCAACCGCGCCGGTTTCGCACCGGGCGAAGCCCGCGAAGACTGGGCGATCCTGCGTGCGCTGTCCGATGTTCTCGGCAAGAAGCTGCCGTTCGATTCGCTGCCGGCGCTCCGCGGCCAGCTCTATGTCGCGCATCCGCATCTGGCGGAAACCGACGAGATCGTCGCCGGCACGGCCACGGATATCGAAGCGCTGGCCGGCAAGACCGGCTCGCTCAACAAGTCGGCGTTTGCCTCGCCGGTAAAAGACTTTTATTTGACGAACCCGATTGCGCGCGCATCCGCTGTCATGGCCGAGTGCTCCGCATTGGCCCGCAACAATTTCCAGGCTGCGGCAGAGTAAGGGTAGGGGATTTATGGAACAGTTTTTCTGGAGCTACGTCTGGCCCGCGCTGATCATGGTCGGCCAGTCCCTGCTGCTTCTCGTTTGCCTTCTGGTGTCCATCGCGTTCCTGCTGCTTGCCGACCGCAAGGTCTGGGCGGCGGTGCAGCTGCGTCGTGGTCCGAACGTCGTTGGTCCCTTCGGTCTCTTCCAGTCCTTCGCCGACCTGTTGAAGTTCATCTTGAAGGAGCCTGTCATTCCGGCCGGCGCCAACAAGGCCGTTTTCCTTCTGGCGCCGCTGGTTGCGGTGACGCTGGCGCTCGCCACCTATGCTGTCATTCCCTTCAATGAGGGCTGGGTCGTCGCCAATATCAATGTCGGCATCCTCTATATCTTCGCGATTTCCTCGCTTGAAGTATACGGCATCATCATGGGCGGCTGGGCCTCGAACTCGAAGTACCCGTTCCTCGGCGCGCTGCGTTCTGCCGCGCAGATGGTGTCCTACGAAGTGTCGATCGGCCTCGTCATCGTCACCGTTCTGCTTTGCGTCGGTTCGCTGAACCTGACGGACATCGTTCTGGCCCAGAAGACCGGCCTCGGCACCATGCTTGGCCTGCCTGCCTCGTTCCTTGACTGGCACTGGCTGTCGCTGTTCCCGATGTTCATCGTGTTCTTCATTTCGGGCCTTGCCGAAACCAACCGTCCGCCCTTCGATCTTCCGGAAGCGGAATCGGAACTGGTTGCCGGTCACATGGTCGAATATGGCTCCACGCCTTACATGATGTTCATGCTCGGCGAATATGCTGCGATCGTGCTGATCTGCTGCCTGACGACGATCCTGTTCATGGGCGGCTGGCTGCCGATCGTGGATGTGTGGTTCCTGAACTGGGTTCCGGGCATTGTCTGGTTCGCGCTGAAGGGCTGCATGGTCTTCTTCATGATCGCGCTGACCAAGGCTTTCGTTCCGCGTTACCGTTATGACCAGCTCATGCGTCTCGGCTGGAAGGTGTTCCTGCCGCTGTCGCTCGCCATGGTCGTTATTGTTGCATTCGTATTGAAGCTGACGGGGTGGGCCGGTTGATGTCCGTACTCCTCGCTCAGAAATCTGGAGACTGAGATGGCAAGCCTCTCCCAAGCCGTCAATTCACTGTTCCTCAAGGAGTTCGTGGGCGCGATCCTGCTCACGATGCGCCACTTCTTCAAGCAGAAGGCGACGGTAAACTATCCTTTCGAAAAGGGCCCGGTCTCTCCGCGTTTCCGTGGCGAGCACGCGCTGCGCCGTTATCCGAACGGTGAAGAGCGCTGCATCGCCTGCAAGCTGTGTGAAGCGATCTGTCCCGCTCAGGCGATCACCATCGAAGCCGGCCCGCGCCGCAATGACGGCACCCGCCGCACGGTGCGTTACGATATCGACATGGTGAAGTGCATCTATTGCGGTTTCTGCCAGGAAGCCTGCCCGGTGGACGCCATCGTCGAAGGCCCGAACTTCGAATTTGCGACGGAAACCCGCGAGGAGCTTTATTTCGACAAGCAGAAGCTTCTCGACAATGGCGACCGCTGGGAGCGTGAAATTGCACGCAACCTCGCACTGGATGCGCCTTACCGTTAAGGCGCAACCGTCTTTCCGGGGGAGACCCCGGAAAGCGATGAAAAGTAAAATGCCTGCGCGGTTTTCGCCGGCGGGGACGAAACGGGTGAGGGGCCTTCGAGCCATCTTTGCCCGATGAGGACAAGAAGGCACCAACATGGGTCTGCACGCTGTATTCTTTTATATATTCGCTTTCGTCGCCGTGGCGTCTGCGTTCATGGTCATCGCATCGAAGAACCCTGTTCATTCGGTGCTGTTTCTGATTTTGACCTTCTTCAACGCAGCCGCGCTGTTCCTGCTGACGGGCGCCGAGTTCCTCGGCATGATCCTGCTGGTGGTTTATGTCGGCGCCGTGGCGGTGCTCTTCCTCTTCGTCGTCATGATGCTGGATGTGGATTTTGCAGAGCTTCGCTCGGGCGTGCTGCAATATGCCCCGGTCGGCGCGCTGATCGGTGTCATCCTGGCGGCGGAACTGATCGTCGTGGTCGGCGGCAGCATGCTGAACCCGATTGCGGCCAAGTCCATCACCATGCCGATCCCGCCTGTCACCGAACGCACCAATACGGCCGCCCTCGGCGACGTGCTCTATACCAATTACGTCTACTTCTTCCAGCTCGCCGGCCTCGTGCTGCTGGTGGCCATGATCGGCGCCATCGTGCTGACGCTGCGTCATCGCACCGACATCAAGCGGCAGGATATCTCCACGCAGGTCGGCCGCGACCCGAAGACCGCCGTTACCACGGTCAAGGTCAAGCCGGGCCAGGGCATCTGAGGCGCGAACGGATCCAAGGAAACAGAACATGGAAATCGGTCTTTCCCACTACCTGACGGTCAGCGCGATCCTCTTCACGATCGGCGTCTTCGGCATCTTCCTCAACCGGAAGAACGTCATCGTCATCCTCATGTCGATCGAACTCATCCTGCTTGCGGTCAACATCAACATGGTGGCCTTCTCGGCCTTCCTGAACGATATCGTCGGTCAGGTCTTCGCTTTGTTCATTCTGACCGTCGCAGCCGCCGAAGCGGCCATCGGTCTTGCAATACTCGTTGTCTTCTACCGCAACCGCGGATCGATCGCCGTCGAAGACGTCAATATGATGAAGGGCTGATAAGGCTATGATCTACAAGGCTATCGTCTTTCTTCCACTGATCGGCTTCCTGATCGCCGGCCTGTTCGGCCGCTCGATCGGCGCCAAGGCTTCGGAATATGTCACCACCGGTCTGATGATCGTGGTCGCCATCCTGTCCTGGATCGTGTTCT
This sequence comes from Agrobacterium leguminum, assembly GCF_015704895.1. GTDB lineage: Bacteria > Pseudomonadota > Alphaproteobacteria > Rhizobiales > Rhizobiaceae > Agrobacterium > Agrobacterium leguminum. The sequence goes on from NZ_JADQWB010000001.1 coordinate 144,873, forward strand.
TCACCGTCGCGCTCGCCCATGGCGAGCCGGGTGAGGTGATCAAGGTCACCGTGCTGCGCTGGATCCAGTCCGGCGGCATCGATGTCGAATGGGCGTTCCGCATCGATACGCTGACGGCCGTCATGTTCGTTGTGGTCAACACGGTCTCGACGCTGGTGCATCTCTATTCGATCGGATACATGCACCACGATCCGCATCGTCCGCGTTTCTTCGCCTATCTGTCGCTCTTCACCTTCGCCATGCTGATGCTGGTGACCTCCGACAACCTGCTGCAGATGTTCTTCGGCTGGGAAGGTGTGGGTCTGGCGTCCTATCTGCTGATCGGTTTCTGGTTCAAGAAGCCGTCCGCATCGGCTGCCGCCATGAAGGCCTTCATCGTCAACCGCGTCGGTGACTTCGGCTTCATTCTCGGCATTGGCGGCGTGTTCGTGCTGTTCGGCTCGATCAATTTCGAAACGATCTTCGCTGCCGCTGCGACCTATCTGCCGGCTGAAGGCGCTGCCTCTTCGGAAACCGTCATCAACCTGTTCGGCATGCAGCTGGACAAGGTCAATGCGATGACGGGCGTGTGCCTGCTGCTCTTCATGGGCGCGATGGGTAAATCGGCGCAGTTCCTGCTGCACACCTGGCTGCCGGACGCGATGGAAGGCCCGACCCCGGTGTCTGCCCTCATTCACGCCGCAACCATGGTCACCGCCGGCGTCTTCCTCGTCGCCCGCATGTCGCCGCTGTTTGAACTGTCGCATGATGCCTTGACCGTCGTGACGCTGATCGGCGCGATCACCGCCTTCTTCGCGGCAACCGTCGGCCTCGTGCAGAACGACATCAAGCGCGTCATCGCCTATTCGACCTGCTCGCAGCTCGGTTACATGTTCGTGGCGCTCGGCGTCGGCGCTTATGGCGCTGCCGTGTTCCACCTCTTCACGCACGCCTTCTTCAAGGCCCTGCTGTTCTTGTGCGCCGGCTCGGTCATCCATGCCGTCGATGGCGAGCAGGACATGCGGTACATGGGCGGCCTGCGCAAGCATATCCCCATCACCTTCTGGACCATGACCGTCGGTACGCTGGCGCTGACCGGCGTTGGTATTCCGGGCACGATGATCGGTTTTGCCGGTTTCTTCTCGAAGGACGTCATCATCGAATCCGCTTACGCGTCCCATTCGGTTCTCTCGGGCGTCGCCTTCACGCTGCTGGTCATCGCGGCCCTGTTCACCAGCTTCTACTCCTGGCGTCTGGCTTTCATGACCTTCTTCGGCAAGCCGCGCGCTTCGGCCGATGTCATGCACCACGTGCATGAATCGCCGATGGTCATGTTGATCCCGCTCTTCATCCTCACCGTCGGTGCGATTTTCGCCGGTGTGGCCTTCGAAGGTTATTTCTTCGGTCATGAATATGCCGAGTTCTGGAAGGGCGCCCTGTTTACGCTTCCGGAAAACGAAATCCTCGAGGAATTCCACCACGTTCCGCTGTGGGTGAAGTGGAGCCCGTTCTTCGCCATGGCCCTTGGTTTCGTGACCGCCTGGTACATGTACATCAAGTCGCCGGAGACGCCGAAGCGTCTGGCCGAGACCCATCGTGGCCTCTACCAGTTCCTCTTGAACAAGTGGTACTTCGACGAACTCTACGACTTCCTCTTCGTTCGTTCCGCCAAGGCGCTCGGCCGCTTCCTGTGGAAGAAGGGCGACGTCGCCGTCATCGACCACTATGGACCGAACGGCATTGCAGCGCGTGTGGTTGACGTGACCAACCGCATGGTCCGCCTGCAATCCGGTTACCTCTATCATTATGCCTTTGCGATGCTGATCGGCATCGCGGCGCTTGTCACCTGGATGATGCTCGGGAGTGCCCTCTGATGACCGATTGGCCTATTCTTTCAACGGTCACCTTTCTGCCGCTCGTCGGCGTGGTGCTCCTGCTTCTGACGAATGAGAACGGCCCCTATGGTCGCCGTAACATTCTCAATGTCTCGCTGCTGACGACCGTTTTCACTTTCCTGGTGTCGCTCTTCATCTGGATCGGTTTCGATAATTCGAACCCCGGTTTCCAGATGGTGGAAAAACACGCCTGGTTCGGCAACATCGCTGCCTATCATCTTGGTGTCGACGGCATCTCCATGCTGTTCGTCATCCTCACCACCTTCCTCATGCCTTTCTGCGTGCTGGCGAGCTGGGATTCGATCGAGAAGCGCGTCAAGGAATACATGATCGCCTTCCTGCTCTTGGAAGTCGTCATGGTCGGCGTCTTCGTGGCGCTGGATACGGTTCTCTTCTACGTCTTCTTCGAAGCGACGCTGATCCCGATGTTCATCATCATCGGCGTCTGGGGCGGCAAGGATCGCGTTTACGCATCTTACAAGTTCTTCCTCTACACGCTGCTCGGCTCGGTTCTGACCATGCTCGCCATCATGGCCATGTACTGGCAGGCCGGTACGACGGACATGACGGAACTTCTGAAATACGGCTTCCCGGCCGGCATGCAGACCTGGCTGTGGCTTGCCTGTTTCGCCGCCTTCTCGGTCAAGATGCCGATGTGGCCGGTGCACACCTGGCTGCCGGATGCCCACGTTCAGGCGCCGACCGCAGGTTCCGTCATCCTTGCCGGCGTCATGCTGAAGCTCGGCGGTTACGGTTTCATCCGCTTCTCCCTGTCGATGTTCCCGCTGGCCTCTGATTATTTCGCCCCCTTCGTTTTCACGCTGTCGGTTCTCGCCATCATCTACACCTCGCTGGTGGCGATGATGCAGGACGATATCAAGAAGCTGATCGCCTATTCCTCCGTCGCCCACATGGGTTACGTGACCATGGGCATCTTCGCCGCCAACGTTCAGGGCGTGCAGGGCGCAATCTTCCAGATGCTGTCGCACGGCATTGTCTCGGGCGCGCTCTTCCTATGCGTCGGCGTTGTCTATGACCGTCTCCACACCCGCGAGATCGCGGCCTATGGCGGCCTCGTCAACAACATGCCGAAATATGCCGTCGCCTTCATGATCTTCACCATGGCCAATGTCGGTCTGCCCGGCACGTCAGGCTTTGTCGGTGAATTCCTGACGCTGATCGGCGTATTCCGTGCCAACACGCTGGTCGCGCTGTTTGCGGCAACCGGCGTCATCCTCTCGGCCGCTTATGCGCTGTGGCTTTACCGCCGCGTGATCTTCGGTGCGCTGGAGAAGGAAAGCCTGAAGTCGATGCTCGATCTGTCGACCCGCGAAAAGGTCATCCTTTATCCGCTGGTTGTGCTGACGATCTTCTTCGGCGTCTATCCGGCGCCGGTGTTCGATGCGACAGCCGCATCGGTCGATCTTCTGGTAAATAACTATACGGCTGCATTGCAGGCGGCGCAAAATGTTGCGCTCTCTATGAATTGACGACAGGACCCGTTGGACATGACCGCTGAAATCCTTTTTGCCAGTCTGCACATTGCGACGCCCGAGCTGATCCTTGCGGTCGGCGCGCTGGCGCTGCTCATGATTGGCGTCTTCTCGGGCGACAAGTCGACAACGACGGTCACCGGCCTTGCCGTTGCCCTCCTGCTCGTCGTCGGTCTCTGGATCATCTTTGCCCCCGCTTCGGGCGTGGCTTTCGGCGGTGTCTACATCGCCGATGCCTTCGGCAACTTCATGAAGGTACTGGCGCTGATCGGCTCCATCACCGCCATGATCCTGGCCGTCGGTCAGGGCCGTTTCGAACCCATCGGCCGTTTCGAATATCCGGTGCTGCTGGTTCTTGCGACCCTCGGCATCCTGCTGATGATCTCGGCCAACAACCTGATCTCGCTCTACATGGCGCTGGAACTGCAGTCGCTGGCGCTCTACGTCGTCTGCGCCATCAACCGGGAAAGCCTGCGCTCCACGGAAGCGGGCCTGAAGTATTTCGTGCTCGGCGCGCTGTCTTCCGGCATGCTGCTTTACGGCATGTCGCTGGTCTACGGCTTCACCGGCAATACCGGCTTCACCGAAATCGCTCAGGTTCTGGCCTCGGAAACCCGTTCCCTCGGTCTGGTCTTTGGCCTGGTCTTCGTTCTCGCCGGTCTCGCCTTCAAGATTTCGGCCGTGCCGTTCCACATGTGGACGCCGGACGTTTATGAAGGCGCGCCGACCCCGGTAACGGCGTTCCTGTCGGCTGCGCCGAAGATTGGCGCCATGGCGATCCTCGTTCGCATTGTCATCGAGGCGTTCCAGCCGGTCTTCGCCGACTGGCAGCAGATCGTCGTGTTCATCTCCATCGCCTCCATGCTGCTCGGCTCCTTTGCCGCAATCGGCCAGAAGAACATCAAGCGCCTGATGGCTTATTCCTCCATCGGTCACATGGGTTATGCGCTGGTTGGTCTCGCTGCGGGCACCGAAGCCGGTGTTGCCGGCGTCATCCTCTACATGACCGTTTATATGGTCATGACGCTCGGCACCTTCGCCTGCATTCTCTCCATGCGCCGCAAGGAAATCGGCAATGTCGAGACTGTCGAGGATCTGGCCGGTCTTTCCTCCTCCAACCCCTTCATGGCGGTTGTGCTGACGATCCTGATGTTCTCGCTTGCCGGCATCCCGCCGCTCGCCGGCTTCTTCGGCAAGTATTATGTCTTCCTCGCTGCCATCGAGGCGAAGCTCTATCCGCTCGCCATCATCGGTGTCATCGGCTCGGTTGTCGGCGCCTATTATTATATCCGCGTCGTCAAGGTCATGTGGTTCGATGAAGCCAAGGACAAATTCGAGCGTCCCGCCGGCGAACTCAAGGTCGTTTACGCGCTTTCCGGCCTCTTCGTTGTCGCCTTCATCGTCTTCGGCGGTGCACTCGGCAACGCGGTGACAGTTGCGGCGAAGACCTTCTTTTGAGCAGCACGCACAAGCATACGGGCCGGATGTCCATCGATGACTTCCGGCACGAGGCGATGGCGGAAACGCCGTCGACCAATCTGGAATGTTTCGCCCAGGCAAGGGCGGGCGATGGCGGCAATCTGTGGATCACCGCCATCCGCCAGACTGGCGGACGCGGCCGTCGCGGCCGTCCATGGGTCTCCGAACCCGGCAATCTCTACGCCTCGCTTCTTCTGATCGATCCCGCTCCGATGGATCGCATAGGGTCTCTGCCGCTTGCCTTCGCTCTGGCTGTTTATCGCGCCATCCGCGCAGTGCTGCCGACGGGCGGTGAACCGCTCGAAATCAAATGGCCGAACGACGTTCTGATCGGCCGCCGCAAGACCTGCGGCATTCTGATGGAGGCGGAGCTGCTGCCGGATGGCCGACGCGCCATCGTCATCGGCATCGGCATCAATATCGCCCATAAGCCGGAAAATCCGCTTTACCCCGTCACCATGCTCTCCGAACATGGGGCGTCCTGCTCGCCCGACGAATTGTTCGCCCATCTTTTCCGTGAGACGGCGGAGGTGCTGGGGGATTGGGACGAGGGCAGGGGCGTTGCCGGCATCATGGCTGGCTGGCGTGCCGCCGCCTGCGGTATCGGCGAGCATATCACCGTCAATTTTCCGGACCGTTCGATTGGCGGGCGTTTCGTCGGGATTGATGATAATGGTTATCTGCTGCTGGATGAGGATGATGGCGCAAGGCGCTCGATTGCCGCCGGCGACGTGTTTTTCGGATGAGGTGAACGGCGCGACCCGAAGGCCGGCGCCGAACCGCTTTCGACGGGTTGGAGCTTTCCTGCGGCTCATGAAAAGCAGGGTGACAAACCGGTTCCGCATCGGCCCGGTCGATCAGATGGTTCAACAGGTTCGATGCTGGATAGGCTGGCGGGCGCGGCCAATTGCCGTCGCCTGCATGCTTTCGTGAATGGATAAGAAAAACAATGGCTAAACAGGACGAACTGGTCTTTGTGCCGCTTGGCGGCGTGGGTGAAATCGGCATGAATCTGGCGCTTTACGGCTACGGGCCGGAAAGCAAGCGCCAATGGATCATGGTGGATTGCGGCGTAACCTTCGCCGGCCCGGACCTGCCGGGCGTCGATCTGGTGCTGCCTGACATCAGCTATATCGCCGAGCAGAAAAAGAACCTCAAGGGCATCATCATCACGCACGCCCATGAGGATCACTACGGCGCGCTGAACGATCTCTGGCCCGGCCTCAACGTGCCGGTCTATGCCTCACCTTTCACCGCCGGCATGCTGGAAGCCAAGCGCGCCTATGAAGGTACGCGCGCCGAAATTCCGGTGACGATCTTCAAGGCGGGCGACCGCATCAATGTCGGCCCGTTCGAAATCGAGGCGGTCGGCGTCAACCACTCCATTCCGGAGCCGATGTCGCTGGTCATTCGCACGCCGCTCGGCAATGTCATCCACACCGGCGATTGGAAAATCGACGAAGCCCCGTCGCTCGGTCCGTTGACGGATGAGGCCCGTTTCCGCGCCATCGGCGAAGAGGGCGTGCTGGCGCTGATGTGCGACAGCACCAATTCGGTGCGCGATGGCGTATCGCCCTCCGAACACGAGGTTTCCGAAGGCCTGCGGCAGATCATCGAAAATGCCGAGGGTCGTGTGGCCGTCACCACCTTCTCCTCCAATGTCGGTCGCATCCGCTCGATTGCGCAGGCCGCGGAAGCAGCCGGCCGCGAGGTGTTGCTGCTCGGCTCGTCGCTGAAGCGCGTCGTCAACGTCTCGCAGGATCTCGGCATCATGGAAGGCATCAAGCCGTTCCTCGCCGAAGATGAATATGGTTATATTCCGCGCGACCGGGTGGTGTTGATCCTGACCGGTTCGCAGGGCGAGCCGCGCGCCGCACTCGCCAAGCTTTCGCGTGACGAGATGCGCAATGTGGCGCTGGCTTCCGGCGATACGGTGGTGTTCTCATCGCGCGCCATCCCCGGCAATGAGAAGGCGATCATCGACATCAAGAACGGCCTCATCGAGCAGGGCGTCCATATCGTCACCGACAATGAGGCGCTGGTGCATGTCTCGGGCCATCCGCGCCGCAACGAACTTCTGAGGATGTACGAATGGACGAAGCCGCAGATCGTCGTGCCCGTCCATGGCGAGGCGGCGCATCTGGTGGCGCAGAAGGAACTGGCCGAACAGGCCGGCATTTCGCAGGTGCCGAAGGTGCGCAACGGCAATGTTCTGCGCCTTGCGCCGGGTCCGGCGGAAGTCATCGACGACGTGCCGCATGGCCGCGTCTTCAAGGATGGCAATCTCGTCGGTGACATGGACGAGATGGGCATCAGCAATCGCCGCAAGCTGTCCTTCGCCGGCCATGTTGCCGTCAATGTCGTGCTGGATAGCCGTTACGATTTCCTCGGCGATCCCGATGTCGTGCCCTTCGGCCTGCCGGAATTCGACGACGAGGACGAGGCGATGGAAGACACGCTTTATGACGCCGTGCTCGGCGCCGTCGAAAGCATTCCGCGTGCCCGCCGCAAGGATCTCGATCTGCTGCGTGAAGCGGTGCGCCGCGCCGTGCGCGCCGCCGCCAACCAGAGCTGGGGCAAGAAGCCGATCGTGACGGTTTTTGTAACCAAGGTCTGAGCCGGGAGCTTCCCGTCAATCGGCCAGGACGTCTGCCTCTTCTCCGTTAATTTCAGGGCCGTGCCGCAAAGCGCGGCCCTTCTGTTTTTCTTTTAGGGTTTCTTGCGGAGAAGTGATTCCGATCTGCGGATGAATGCGTTACAAGAAGCCCATTGTGCAGGAGGATCACATGCCGCTTCTTTCGGCCTTCGCCGTTTATTTCATCGTCTGGTGGACGGTGCTTTTCATCGTGCTGCCGATTGGCCTGCGCACTCAGGATGAGGAGGGCGATGTGGCGCTGGGCACGGTCGCCAGTGCGCCATCAAGGTTCAAGGGCGGGCGGATCGTTTTGTGGACGACCGTGATCTCGGCCCTGATCTGTGGGCTGTGGTACGGCGGAACCTGGTGGTTCGGCGTCAGCCTCGATGACCTGCCGAGAATTATTCCCGTTTTCGATTGAAAAGCTGCGCATGTGATCGCCGTTCGTGCACATCTGCCCACTCAGACTGGCGGTGAGCCCATGGTCGCGGCAGTTTTCGGCGGATATGACCGGGATTCTGTCATATGGATGTTATATCTCTCGTGCACACAGCAAGAACGTGCTCAGTGCCTGATTCACCGCCATAATTTTACCGGAATATAGCGGCGGGACGGGGTTATTTGCATGGAAGCAAAAAAAAACAAGGCCTTTCAGCCTTGTTTTCCAGGTTTCGCGTGATCTGTAACCGTTGCCGGGGCTGCGAACGAGCGCGCCTAAGATCTGATCCTCCCAAGACTGACCGCGAAAATGACAAGAATTTAAACTTCCTGCCTCTTTTGTAAGCTAAAGCTAGCTCAAACCCCCATGCTTGTCATCTCATTTTTTGCATATTTGTTACAGTCGGCAAAAAATTCTCCGTGGTGCAATTTGTCGCACCGGATCAAGAATAATATTCCGATCAAAGCGTTTTGACGCGAATTAGCTATCGCGAAAATACCGCAAAATCGCCTTTAACGCTCTTTTCATGGCGGGTTTTCATCTTGGCCGGAAACGGCTATATCCGGCGCCAATATCCCTCTATTCGGGGCGATTCCCGCGCCTTTGCGCGCTGTCGTCCGCATCAATGGAAGCCGTCATGCGTCTCAGCCGTTATTTCATGCCCATCCTGAAGGAAAACCCCAAGGAAGCGGAGATCGTCTCTCACCGCCTCATGCTGCGCGCCGGCATGATCCGGCAGCAATCGGCTGGCATCTATTCCTGGCTGCCGCTCGGCAAACGCGTGCTGGACAAGGTGAACAGGATCATCCGCCAGGAGCAGGATCGCTCGGGCGCCATCGAGCTTCTGATGCCGACGCTGCAATCGGCCGAGCTCTGGCAGGAAAGCGGCCGTTACGATGACTACGGCAAGGAAATGCTGCGCATCAAGGACCGTCAGGACCGCCAGATGCTCTACGGCCCCACCAATGAGGAGATGATCACCGACATCTTCCGGTCCTATGTGAAGTCTTACAAGAACCTGCCGCTGAACCTCTATCACATCCAGCTCAAGTTCCGCGACGAGGTGCGTCCGCGTTTCGGCACCATGCGTTCGCGTGAGTTCCTGATGAAGGATGCCTATTCCTTCGACCTGACCAAGGAAGACGCGATCCATTCCTATAACAAGATGTTCGTGGCTTACCTGCGCACGTTCGAGCGCCTTGGCCTGCGCGCCATTCCGATGCGTGCCGATACCGGCCCGATCGGCGGCAATCACAGCCATGAATTCATCATTCTGGCCGATACCGGCGAATCCGAAGTCTTCTGCCACAAGAGCTTCCTCGATCGCGCCATTCCCGCCGAAAACACCGACTTCGACGATGTCGCGGCGCTTCAGGGCGTATTCGACGAGTGGACGGCCGACTATGCCGCCACGTCCGAAATGCACGACGAAGCCGCCTATAACGCCATTCCCGATGGCGAGCGCCTTTCCGCGCGCGGCATTGAAGTCGGCCACATCTTCTATTTCGGCACCAAATATTCCGAGCCGATGGGCGCGAAAGTGCAGGGTAAGGATGGCAAGGAACACCCTGTCCACATGGGTTCCTATGGTATCGGACCGACACGCCTTGTTCCCGCCATCATTGAAGCATCGCATGATGAGAACGGAATCATCTGGCCGGCCTCGGTCGCTCCCTTCGATGTCGTGATCATCAACATGAAGGCTGGCGATGCTGCCTGTGATGCGGCTTGCGAAAAGCTGTATTACTCGCTCTCCAACGCCGACAAGGATGTTCTTTACGACGACACGGACGACCGTGCGGGCCAGAAATTCGCCACCGCCGACCTGATCGGCGTGCCGCTGCAGATCATCGTCGGCCCGCGTTCGGTCGCGAATGGCGAAGTCGAAGTGAAGGATCGCAAGACCGGCGAGCGGGAGACCGTGACGATCGAGGCGGCGATGAACAGGGTGCTCGGTTAAGAGCGAGCTGAAGACGGAGCGGCTTCACCCGAAGTCCGCTCCGGTTTCGTAACGCAGATGCCGCAGAAATATGGGCCGGTTTTCGGAAAAGACCGGCCTTGCAGTTTGAGATCAGGGAGACGACATGGCACAAGCCGAGGCTGACAAGGGTGCGGCTGTTTCCGCCGGGGCAAAAACCGCCCGGCCGTTTTCCGCTTTTGAACGCATGGTGGCCTGGCGTTATCTGCGGTCGCGGCGCAAGGAAGCGTTCATTTCCGTCATCGCCGGTTTCTCCTTCGTCGGCATTATGCTGGGCGTGGCGACGCTCATCATCGTCATGGCGGTGATGAACGGGTTCCGTACCGAGCTCATTTCGCGCATTCTCGGCATCAACGGCCATATGATCGTGCAGCCTATCGACCAGCCCTTCAATAATTATGATGAGCTGGCGAAGAAGTTTGCCGCCGTTCCCGGCGTCACCATGGCCCTGCCGCTGGTGGAGGGCCAGACGCTCGCCTCCGGCCGCGGCGGCGCGGGCTCCGGTGCGCTGGTGCGCGGCGTGCGCCAGGAGGATATCGACAAGGTCAAGGAAGTCGCCACCAACATCAAGACCGGCGATCTGGTCGGCTTCATGGCCGGAGATGGCGTTCTTGTCGGCTCAAGGCTCGCCGCCCAGCTCGGCGTAACGGCCGGTGACGACATTACCCTCATTTCCCCGGAAGGCGACGTGACGCCGATGGGCGTCAATCCGCGCGTCAAATCCTACAAGATATCCGGGGTCTTCGAGATCGGCATGTCGGAATATGACGCCTCGATGATCTATATGCCGCTGTCCGAAGCCCAGCTTTATTTCAATGCCGAAGGCCTCGTGCAGTCCATCGAGCTTTATGTCAGCCGCCCCGACGATGTCGACGGAATCCGCCCGCTGGTGGAACAGGCCGCCGAACGGCAGATATATATCACCGACTGGAGACAGCGGAACCAGACCTTCTTCTCCGCCCTGCAGGTGGAAAGAAACGTGATGTTCATGATCCTCACCCTCATCGTTCTGGTGGCGGCGCTGAACATCATTTCCGGCCTCATCATGCTGGTGAAGGACAAGGGCAGCGATATCGCCATTCTGCGTACCATGGGCGCAAGCTCCGGCTCCGTGATGCGCATCTTCTTCATGACCGGGGCGGCCATCGGCATGGTCGGCACCTTTGCCGGCGTGGCGCTCGGCGTCATCGTCTGCCTCAATGTGGAATCCATCCGGCAGTTCTTCTCCTGGATATCCGGCACGGTGCTCTTTGACCCGCAGCTTTATTTCCTGAGCCAGCTTCCGGCCGAAATGGATATCAGCGAGACCATTTCCGTTGTCATCATGGCGCTGACGCTCTCTTTCCTGGCAACGATCTTTCCAGCATGGCGGGCTTCCAAGCTCGATCCGGTGCAGGCCCTGCGTTACGAATAAGGACCGCTTCGCAATATGGCAAAAAAAACAGTGCTGCGGCTTACTGGCGTCGAGAGAACCTATGGTCAGGGCGAGACGTCGCTTTCCATTCTGCGCAAGGCTGATTTCGAATTGAAGAGCGGCGAGATGGTGGCGCTGGTTGCCCCTTCGGGAACCGGCAAATCCACGCTGCTGCATCTGGCGGGACTTCTCGAACATCCAGATGCCGGCGAGGTCTATATTAACGGCGCACCCTGCAATGACCTGCCGGATGAAACGCGAACCGCGATCCGCCGCAGCGATATCGGTTTTGTCTACCAGTTCCATCATCTCCTGCCGGAATTCTCGGCGGTGGAAAATGTGATGATGCCGCAGCTCATCGCCGGTCTGACACAGGCCGAAGCCCACAAGCGCGCCAGTGCGCTGCTCGACTATATGCGGGTGGGGCATCGCGGTGAGCACCGCCCGGCGGAACTCTCCGGCGGTGAACAGCAGCGTGTCGCCATTGCCCGCGCCGTCGCCAATGCGCCACTGCTGCTGCTCGCTGACGAGCCGACCGGCAATCTCGATCCGGAAACAGCGCATTATGTTTTCGACGCGCTGGAGGCGCTGGTGCGCCAATCCGGCCTTGCGGCGCTGATCGCCACCCACAATCATGAACTCGCCGCCCGCATGGACCGGCGTGTGACGCTGGCCGACGGCAAGATCGTCGATTTCTGAGCTGATGCGCGAGGCGCGAGCCTCGTGCGCCAATTTTTTCATAGCGCTCGAAACGATCGCTCTCGCCAATTGGGGTGAATGACGGCTCCGGGACGGATTGCGCCAAGCTGGCGAGTCGGTCCGCCCGATGCTCTCCAGAGAACGCCTGTTCTCCAAATTTGAATTTTTTCCGAACCCGGGGGTGTTTTTACCTCCGGGTTTTTTCGCTTTGGAGTCAGGGGTTTGCTGTTCCCCCTGCGGGAACCGAAGGCGATTCTGCGGCATTAGCAAGGGGAATATCAGCAAAACCCTGTTGACAATCGAACAAAATGAGAACAAAATTGGAACATAACGAGTAAGGAGAGACCAATGACTGATTTCATCCGTGACGTTGCCGCTTTCGCCTCCATCGCTGTCTTCGTAGCCAGCTTTTCGGTGATCCTCACCGCCCTGTGAAGGGAACGCCGGCGCAGAAACCTGTATGGACGCCGTAAAGCGGTGGACTTTGATCGCCGGAAATCGGAAAATCGCCCCCTCGATTCAGAATGACAGGATGATGATATGGGCGATGCGGTTGTGCGTGGAGAAACCTCTGGCGAAACGCTGAAAACTCCCGGTTTCGTCCATTTGCGGGTTCATTCCGCCTATTCCCTGCTTGAGGGGGCCTTGCCCCTCAAGAAAATCATGTCCAAGGCCGTCGCGGACGGCCAGCCGGCCATTGCCATTACCGATACCAACAACCTCTTTGTCGCGCTGGAATTTTCCGAAAAGGCGCGCGATGAAGGTTTGCAGCCCATCATCGGCTGCCAGCTGTCGATCGACATGCAGGATGCGGCGGAGGACCGCCGCAACCATAACAGCCACCTTCAGAAACTTCCCGCCATAGTGCTCCTTGCCGCCAATGCCGAAGGTTACGAGCGGCTGGTGGATATCGTCAGCCGCGCCTATCTGGAAGGCGAGGGCAGCGGCCATTCCGTGCATATTACCCGTGCATGGCTGGAGGAAGCCTCCAATGCCGGCCTGATCGCGCTGACAGGCGCCTCCGGCGGTCCGGTGGATATGGCCTTGAAGGAAGGTCACGCTGCTCAGGCGAAGGAACGGCTGCTGACGCTGAAGTCACTCTTCGGTGATAGGCTTTATATCGAATTGCAGCGCCAGTCCGGTTATGACCGTTCCCATGAGCGGCGCATGATTGGCCTTGCTTATGACCATGATATTCCGCTGGTTGCCACCAACGAAGCGTTTTTCCCTTCCAAGGCCGATTACGAGGCGCATGATGCGCTGATGGCGGTGGCGCATAACGCCATCGTCTCCGATGACAGCCGGTTCCGGCTCACGCCCGATCACTACCTCAAAAGTCGACAGGAAATGGCGGCGCTGTTTGCCGATCTTCCCGAGGCGCTGGAAAACACCGTCGAGATCGCGCTGCGCTGCTCCTATGTGCTGAAGAAGCGCGGGCCGATCCTGCCGCGTTTCACCGGCGCCAGCGACGACCCGGAGGCGGCGGAACACGCCGAAGCCGAAGAGCTTCGCCGCCAGGCGGTGGAGGGGCTGGATCAGCGGCTGGCGGCGCTCGGCATGGCGGCCGGCTATACCGAGCAGGACTATCGCGACAGGCTGGATTTCGAACTCGGCGTCATCTCGCGCATGAAGTTCCCCGGTTACTTCCTGATCGTTGCCGACTTCATCAAATGGGCCAAGCAGCACGATATTCCGGTCGGGCCGGGCCGCGGTTCGGGTGCGGGCTCGCTTGTCGCTTATGCGCTCACGATTACCGATGTCGATCCTCTGCGCTTCTCGCTGCTGTTCGAACGCTTCCTCAATCCTGAACGCGTTTCGATGCCCGACTTCGATATCGACTTCTGTCAGGATCGTCGCGAAGAGGTGATCCGTTACGTGCAGGCCAAATATGGCCGCGAGCAGGTGGCGCAGATCATCACCTTCGGTTCGCTGCAGGCGCGCGCGGCCTTGCGCGACGTCGGCCGCGTGCTGGAAATGCCCTATGGGCAGGTGGACAAGATCTGCAAGCTGGTGCCCAACAACCCGGCCAACCCGACACCCCTGTCGAAAGCGATCGAGGAAGAGCCGCGCCTGCAGGAAGAAGCGGACAAGGAGCCGGTGGTTGCTCGCCTCCTGGATATCGCCCAGAAGATCGAGGGGCTTTACCGCCACGCCTCCACCCATGCCGCCGGTATCGTCATCGGTGACCGCCCGCTGTCGAAGCTGGTGCCGATGTATCGCGATCCGCGCTCGGATATGCCGGTCACCCAGTTCAACATGAAATGGGTGGAAAGCGCCGGTCTCGTCAAATTCGACTTCCTCGGCCTGAAGACGCTGACGGTGCTGAAGGTCGCCGTCGATTTTGTTGCCAAGCGCGGCATCAAGGTCGATCTCGCGGCGATCCCGCTCGATGATGCCAAAACCTACGAGATGCTCTCGCGCGGCGAAACCATCGGCGTGTTCCAGGTGGAAAGCGCCGGCATGCGCAAGGCGCTGATCGGCATGCGGCCGGACTGCATCGAGGACATCATCGCGCTGGTGGCGCTTTATCGTCCGGGACCGATGGAAAACATCCCGGTCTATAATGCCCGCAAACATGGCGAGGAGGAGCTGGAATCGATCCATCCGACCATCGACCATCTGCTCAAGGAAACGCAGGGCGTTATCGTCTACCAGGAACAGGTGATGCAGATCGCCCAGGTTCTCTCCGGTTATTCGCTCGGCGAAGCCGATCTTCTGCGCCGCGCCATGGGCAAGAAGATCAAGGAGGAGATGGACAAGCAGCGCGAGCGTTTCGTCGACGGCGCCATCGAGAACGGCGTCTCGAAGCCGCAGGCCAACACCATCTTCGACCTTCTCGCGAAATTCGCCAATTACGGCTTCAACAAGAGCCACGCCGCCGCCTACGCCATCGTGTCCTACCAGACCGCCTATATGAAGGCGCATTATCCGGTGGAGTTCCTGGCGGCCTCCATGACGCTCGATATGGCGAACACGGAAAAGCTCAACGATTTCCGCCAGGATGCCGGCCGCCTTGGCATCGAGGTCGTCGCGCCTTCGGTACAGACGTCGTTCCGGCAATTCGAGACGGGCGAGAACCGCATCTATTATTCTCTCGCCGCCATCAAGGGCGTGGGCGAGGGGGCAGTGGAGCACATCGTCCAGGTACGTGACGGCAAACCGTTCACGAGCCTTGAGGATTTCTGCCTGCGCATCGATCCCAAGCAGATCAACCGGCGTGTGCTGGAAAGCCTGATCAATGCCGGCGCCTTCGATTGTTTCGGCCGCGACCGCGCCGAGCTGATCGGCGGGCTTGACCGCATCATCGGTTATGCGCAGATGGCGCAGAACAACCGCGCCATTGGACAATCGGACATGTTCGGCTCCGGTGGTGGAAGCGGCCCGGAAAAGCTCATCCTTCCCGCCTTCCAGCCGTGGCTCGCCTCCGAAAAGCTGCTGCGTGAATATCAGGTGCTCGGTTTTTACCTCACCGCCCATCCGCTCGATACCTATCGCCCCGTGCTGGAAAAGCTGCGGGTGCAGAATTTCGCAGATTTTTCCGCCGCGGTGAAACAGGGCGCGACTGCCGGGCGTCTGGCCGGCACGGTGACCGGCAAGCAGGAGCGTAAGACCCGCACCGGCAACAAGATGGGCATCGTCACCTTCTCGGACGCATCGGGCCAATATGAGGCGGTGCTGTTTTCCGAAGGGCTCGGCCAGTTTCGCGATCTGCTCGAGGTCGGTAAATCGCTGGTCATCACCGTGCAGGCGGAAGAGCGTCCGGAAGGCATCGGTCTGCGTATCCAGACGGCGCAGTCGCTGGAAGAGAAATCCGTGCAGATGCAGAAGGCGTTGCGTGTTTATGTGCGCGATTCCGGTCCGCTGAAAACGGTGGCCCGCCACCTCAATACGAAAGGCGATGGCTCGGTCTATTTCATCGTCATCAAGGATGAGGGCAGCCGCGAGATCGAGGTGGAGCTGACGGAGAAATACCGCATCTCGCCGGAAATCGCCGCTGCGCTGCGGTCCGCACCCGGTGTCGTCGATGTGGAACTGGTGTGAGGCTTGAGGCCTCACACGTCGCTCATACCGGCCCTTCTTTGGTCACGGTAATGAAGTCCGTTCCAGTGCCTGTCTCCAGCTGGTGACTGATATCGGAAACGGTAATCGAGCTGCCGCTTGAAAGCTCCTGCTCGATCCGGCTGCGTATTTCCGTGGGAATTTCGAGGCGGCCGAGCACGGCGCTCAATTGATCGAAACCGCCCGGCGCTTCGGTAACGGAGATGCCGAGCCGCTTGCGGGCCGCCGCCGGCAGATGGTTTTCCAGCGTCACGCCGTTCCATTCGGCGGTTCCGGCGGCGCGATCCACGGACACGGCTTCGAAGAAATGGGTTCCGAGCGCGACTTCCGGGTCCTTGATGTCGATGGCGGCCTCGAACAGCGGCTTGAAATCCTGTCGCACCATGATCTGGCCGGTCGGCGGGTGGTCTTCACCGGCGGAGGCATAAAGCGCCTTCACGAAAGCATCGGTCAGAAGCGGGCCGGTCGTTTTCAGCCCCTTCCAGCGCTTGAAACCATTGATGGCGCTGATCGTCATTTCCCCGGCATAACCATCGGCTGAACCGGCATCGAAGCCGAGGCGGGTCAGCACGGTCTGAATATCCATCACCTTTTCCCGCTCGCCACGCCGGGTGATGAGAATGCGCAGGGGCGAGGGCTCCCTGGTCTTCGCCACCGGCTTGAGGGCCTGGGTCTTTTCATTGACGGCAACCTCGACCGTTCCCAAGGCCGCATCGAAGGTCGCCGGGCGCAATTCCACGTCCGAAAGAAGCAGCTTGCCGTCATCGACATCGTCACGCGGCTGAAACAGCGCCGGATGCTGCACAAAGCGCAGCGAGACCGGCCGGTCGGTGATGATGACATGCACGCCGGTCCGGGTATCTCCGAAGAGAGACTTCGCGAATTTGGACGGCAGGCGCACGCAGCCATGCGAGGCCGGATAGTTCGGCACCTTGCCTTCGTGTAGCGCGATGCCGGACCATGTCAGCCGCTGCATGAAGGGCATGGGCGCGGCCGAGTAGATATTCGACTCGTGGTATTTGCGCTTTTCCAGAATCGAGAAGATGCCGCTCGGTGTCTCATGCCCGGCCTTGCCGGTGGAGACTTTCGAGGTGGCGACGATTTCGCCGTTATCATAAAGCGCGAGCGACTGGTCGCTTTTCGATACCAGTATCTGCAGGGACCTGCTGTCAGCGGCAAGCGCCGGAAAGGCAAGAATGCTGGCCGACAGCATGCCAGCCATAAGACGGAGGCGGAGGGACATGACGCAATACACCACATGTACAAAACTTGCCTCACTCAATCATGCGAAGTTTAATGAAGTTTAAGGACTGCTCATTCGCAACATCACTAATTTGTGTAAAATCTAAAATATATCAGTCGCGAGGCGGCCAGGACAGGATTGCGCGACCTGTCACACAATCCCGCAACTGTTATTTGCGCGTTCCGAACGTATAGCCGGTCTCGACGCTGCCCTTGCCGAACTTGTCGCGCAGCTTGTCCATCGCCGCTTCTGCCGCAGCCCGGCGCCCCGCCTGTTTGTCGACGAGATCTGGCGGATCGGCGAGACCCGCATCGCGCAGATCGCTGACGCCGATGCCGATGAGGCGAAACCTGGTGCCGTCCGTTTCCTTTTCCAGCAGCGAAAGGCCGGTGCGGAAAATCCGGTCGGCAAGCTGCGTGGGGTCGTCCAGCTTGCGGTTGCGGGTGCGGAGCTTGAAGTCTGCCGTCTTCATCTTCAGCACCACCGTCTGGCCGGCAATGCCGCTCTTTTTCAGCCGCCAGGCAACCTTTTCGGAAAGCGAGCGCAGCATCGGCACCAGATCCTCATGGCGGGAAATATCGTTGAAGAAGGTGGTTTCGGAAGAGACGCTTTTGACGGGGTCGTTATTGTGCACATGCCGCTCGTCAATGCCGCGCGAGAGCCGGAAGAGGCGTTGCCCCATCACGCCATAGCGGCGCATCAGTTCGCTTTCCTCCATTTCCTGCAACTGCGCGATCATGCGGATACCGTCCGCCTCCAGCGTCGCCGCAAAGGCCTTGCCCACGCCCCAGATGGTGGTGACCGGCCGTGTCGCCAGAAAGGACAGCGCCTCCGTTTCGCCGATCACCGAAAAGCCGCGCGGCTTTTGCAGGTCGGACGCGACCTTGGCGAGAAATTTGCAATAGGAAAGCCCGGCGGAAACGGTCACGCCCACTTCCTTTTCCACGCGCCGGGCGAATTTCGCCAGCACACGGGCCGGTGGATCGTGATGCAGCTTTTCGGTGCCGGAAAGATCGAGAAACGCCTCGTCTATGGAAAGCGGCTGCACGAGCGGCGTCAATTCCTGCATCATCGCCCGGATTTCGCGTCCGACACGGCTGTATTTTTCCATATCCGGCTTGATGACGATGGCGTCGGGACAGGCTTCCAGCGCCTTGAACATGGGCATGGCGGAACGCACGCCGTGAATGCGGGCGATATAACAGGCGGTGGAAACCACCCCACGCTTGCCGCCGCCAACGATCACAGGCTTGTCGGCCAGTTCCGGATTGTCCCGTTTTTCAACGGAGGCATAAAAGGCGTCGCAGTCGATATGGGCGATGCTCAGATCGTAGAGTTCGGCATGATAAACAAGGCGCGGGCTGCCACAGGCGCGGCAACGCCTCAGCCCCTCTGGCTGGCCGGCCAGACAGTCGCGGCAAAAACCGGGATCATAGGGTTGCGACGTGGACATGGGCTGAAAACAAAACCAGAACGTTGCTGACCATACTCCGGCCGTGACAACGGCTCAAGGGGCGTTTGCGACAAAGCCCGGATCTGAAAACCCCGGCACATGGGAAAACTTGCATATCGTAGAGAAATATTTGATCTTCACCCATATTTGTAGTTACAATTGTAGATGATTTTTTACGCATGTTCGAATGGGATGAAGAGAAAAACAGGTCCAACATCCGAAAGCATGGCGTCGGATTTCAGGCGGCGATTCGAATCTTCGAGGGTGCGGTTCTTTCATGGGTCGATGAGCGCGGGGGCTATGGAGAGACGCGCTATCACAGCATAGGGCAGATCGAAGGAATAGTATTTCTGGCGGTCATCCATACCGATCGTGCCGGTAAAACCCGCATCATCTCCGCCCGGCCGGCAAACCGCCGCGAAAGGAAACGTTATGACGAAGAAATACGAAAAAGAACTGAGTCTTGAAGAGCTGGCAGCCTTGCCTGACGAGAAGATTGACTACAGCGATATACCCGAACTGGATGAGCGCTTCTGGGCGAACGCAAAACTCGTGGAGCCGGAAGGGACGCAGCAGATCACGCTGAGGGTCAAGAAGTCCGTCGTCGAGGCTTATAAATCCACCGGCAAGGGATACCAGACGCGCATGAATGCGGTGCTGGAATCCTATGCCCGCACATTGCTGAAACGCTGACCGCTTCCGGCTGGCGACCCGTCAATACACGCCTGAATCCAGCCCCGGCCCGGAAAAGTGATGCCAGGCGGCCGCCACTGTTTCGGGGGAAGTATCGGTCGCGGCGCAAAACGCCATCAGGTCCGGTTCATGGCTCATCAGAAAATCGGTGAGGCCCGCAAGAAAGCCGGGATCGTTGACGGCCTGGCGCAGCATATTGGCCTGCAACCCGCTCAGCGCCAGAAAACGCGCCAGCATTTCCGGTTCGTTTGCCAGCCAGCCAAGTATGGCGGCTGCCGTTTCTTGCGGATCCTGGCCGGCATTGCCTTTGTTTTTCGTATCGCGCAGCATTTCTTCCCCGAAGTTACCTATTTTGAAACCAAATCCCTCTAGCCTTGCGCAACAAATGGACGATGGAATCGGTTCTCTGGCAACTTATATGTCTGGATGAAGGTTTCAAAGCGAAACGGGGACTGCTCACCATGCCCAAGCAGGTCATGATAGTCGAAGACAACGAGCTGAACATGAAGCTCTTTCGCGACCTGATAGAGGCGTCCGGTTATACGACCATCCAGACGCGCAACGGCATGGAAGCGCTCGATCTCGCCCGCAAGCACCGCCCGGACCTCATCCTCATGGATATCCAGCTTCCGGAAGTCTCGGGGCTGGAGGTGACGAAGTGGCTGAAGGAAGATGACGAGCTGCATGTCATTCCGGTCATCGCGGTCACGGCTTTCGCCATGAAGGGCGACGAGGAACGCATTCGTCAGGGCGGATGCGAGGCCTATGTGTCGAAGCCGATTTCCGTTCCGAAGTTCATCGAAGTCATCAAGACTTATCTGGGCGATGCGTGAGGCGACTGGGGAACGGTTATGACGGCGAGAGTTCTGGTTGTTGACGATATTCCGGCCAATGTGAAGCTTCTCGAAGCCCGTCTTCTGGCGGAATATTTCGATGTCGTCACCGCCGAGGATGGTTTCAAGGCGCTGGCGATCTGCGACGAAGAGCAGGTCGATATCATCCTGCTCGATATCATGATGCCGGGCATGGATGGTTTCGAGGTCTGCGAAAGGCTGAAGGCCAATCCGAATACCGCACATATTCCGGTGGTGATGGTCACGGCACTCGATCAGCCGTCAGACCGCGTGCGCGGCCTCAAGGCCGGCGCCGACGATTTTCTCACCAAGCCGGTCAATGACCTTCAGCTCATCGCCCGTGTCAAAAGCCTCGTGCGCCTCAAGGCCGTCAGCGACGAATTGCGGCTGCGCGCCGAAACCGCACGGCAGATCGGCATCGAGGAAATGCTGCGCAGCGATGGCCTGATGCAGACACCCGGTCGCGTGCTTGTTGCGGATGGCCGCGCCAGCTCGCAGGAACGTATCGTGCGGGCGCTGAAGCCGGTTGCCGAGGTCGATGCCGTCACGGAGCCGCAGGCGGCCTTGCTCAAGGCTGCGGGCAATCCGTTCGAGCTCGTCATCGTCAATTCCAATTTCGAGAATTACGATCCGCTGAGGCTGTGCTCGCAGCTTCGCTCACTGGAACGCACCCGTTTCCTGCCGCTGCTTCTAGTGGCGGAGCAGGGGGCGGACGATATGGTGGCGCGGGCGCTCGATCTTGGCGTGAATGATTACATTCTCCGCCCGATCGATCCGAACGAACTCGTCGCCCGCTCGCTGACGCAGATCAGGCGCAAGCGTTACAACGAGCATCTGCGGCTCAATCTCCAGCACACGATGGAACTCGCCATTGTCGACGGGCTGACCGGCCTCAACAATCGCCGTTACCTCGACAACCACCTGAAGATACTCTTCGACCGTGCTGCCGTTCGCGGCCGTCCGATCTCCATCTGCATGACCGATATCGACCGCTTCAAGCTGGTCAACGATACCTATGGTCACGATGTCGGCGATGAGGTGCTGCGGGAATTTGCAGCACGCATTCGCAGCACGGTGCGCGGCGCGGATCTCGCCTGCCGTTATGGCGGGGAGGAGTTCGTCGTCGTCATGCCCGATACGCCGATGGAACTTGCGGCAAGCGTCGCCGAGCGCCTGCGGGCGATAGTCGAGGACAAGCCTTTTTATGTTCGTTCCATCGACCGGGAATTGAGCATTACCGCCTCCCTCGGCATCGCCACCAGCAGCGGCGCCTTCGGCGCGCCGGACGAAATCCTGAAGCAGGCGGACAAGGCGCTCTACGAGGCGAAACACGCCGGCCGCAACCGCGTTGTTGCTGCCGCTGCCTGAGCGTCAGCGGCGGATTGACTAAGAATATTGCGCAATCTCTCCGTCATATCCCGGCGAAATAGTTATTCGGGGATACGGGGCGGGCGTCGCGAGACTGCAAGCCATTGACCTTGGATGTATTTTATCGCTTTGCAATGAAAAGATGCAGATTAGCGATATAAATAGAGTTCAAGTTGAAAAATACGTTGAATTCAATCTCTCCGGCAACTATAGTGTGCCAGCTTTGTATACTTAACCATGTTTCCCAGGTGATGTATCTCTGGCTTAAGAATTTGTTGATTTTTATTTTACTTCTGCGCACACTCCCTATTGAGAGTAACAGTTCTTCCGGCGGTTTATCCGTCTTGTGATGATGAATGATAGCGGCTTTAGCCGTCGCGATTTCGCTCGTCAGGGGCTGGTATTGCGTAGTTTGAATGCCCCATGATGCTCAGGTCCGCCGCATCTCCTGAATCGTGGGGTCGGTCGGCTGACGATGTCCGAATCGGTTCCTCGTGCCGTAATCGCATCGTTGGCCGACCGCCTTCTTCCCGGAAATTGCCTGTTCGTTTTGTGCGTGTCGCAGCGTAGCGGCTTGTGCGGTCGTCTTCGTTCACGTCATGTGCGAGGTCGTGATACGGGGCAGGGGCGGATGGCCGTAGCCCTTGGGATACTTCTTCCGAGCATCTGAATGATTGCGGCGGCGGGTGGGCGTCAGACCATATGGTCGGACTTACCCATGGCTGCTCGCGCGCTTTGCCAGTAACGGCGGCAATTTCCGGGGCAGCGGGGGAGGCGGGCCTTATTGGCCGCCTGCAAAGCCTCTGGGCGCGACAAGGCTGGTGGCAGCCTCTTCCTTCGGCACAAACAAAAAACGCGCCCGTTGGGCGCGCTTTTGTCGGAGACCCGATCAAGAAATTACTTGATCTTGGTTTCCTTGAATTCAACGTGCTTGCGTACAACCGGGTCGTACTTAGTCTTCGTCATCTTGTCCGTGAACGTACGGCTGTTCTTGGTGGTGACGTAGAAGGTACCGGTGTCGGCTGTCGACAGCAGCTTGATCTTGATTGTTGTAGCTTTCGCCATGGTCGTCCTGCCTTTAAACAAAAGAGAAGCCGCAGGCGCTTCTCACCTCGGCTAAATCTGGCGCGAAACTACGTATCGCGCCTGAAAAGTCAAGCCTGTTTTGCCCGGAAAACAAAACGGACGATATAAAGCACCACGTAAAGCCCGAAAAATACCGCCAGCGACCAGGCAAAGCCGTCGGTTCCGGCAAGGTCCATGGAAATGCCCACGGCCTGCGGCCCCGCAATCGTGCCCATGGCGTAACAGAAGATGAAGGCGGCATTGGCGGCGACCAGATCGGCGCCTTTCAGGCGCGATCCGAGATGGGTGAGGCCGACAGTATACATGCCCGAGACCAGCCCGCCCCAGAACAGCAGCAGGGCCGCCACCAGAAACCAGCTTTCCACCAGGAAAGGCAGCGCCAGCGTGCCGCAGACGCCGGCAAAGGCCATCAGCCCCAGCATCGTCCTCCGGTCCTTCATCCGGTCCGAAAGCAGGCCGATCGGTATCTGGAAGACCATATTGCCGATGCCCATCACGGTAAGGAGAAGCGCTGCCTGCGATTCGTTGAAGCCTTCCCGCGTCGCATAGATCGGAAACAGCGAAAGGCCGCCGGCCTGCACCGAACCGAAGACGAAGGCAGCCGCGGACGCCATGGGAACCAGCCAGACATAACGGACGAAATGGTGGTTGGGCCGCTCGTCCAGCTCCGGGCTTTCGCCGCGCGCCATGAAGATCGGGATCGCGGCGAGCAGGATGATCGCCGCGCCGACCAGAAACGGCAATATGCCTTCGCT
Source organism: Agrobacterium leguminum (assembly GCF_015704895.1). Classification (GTDB taxonomy): domain Bacteria; phylum Pseudomonadota; class Alphaproteobacteria; order Rhizobiales; family Rhizobiaceae; genus Agrobacterium; species Agrobacterium leguminum. The sequence goes on from NZ_JADQWB010000001.1 coordinate 168,395, forward strand.
GCCGACCACGGAAAACAGCAGCGGACCGACCGCGAAGCCGACCGCAAGGCCGGTGGCGTAGATGCCGAGAACCATGCCCCGCTTCCTGGGCGGCGCGGTCATGTTGATCCAGTATTCGGAGAGAATGAAAAGCGTGGTGGTGGCGCCGTGGAAAACGATTCGCAGCGGAAACCACATCCAGAAGGCTTCGGCGAAATAAAAACCGAGCGCGCTCAGCGCCGAAACGACGACCGCGAACAGCATGGTTCGCGCCACGCCGAAATCATGGGCGATCTTGGTGGTCACGGGGGCCGCCATCATCGCTGCGACGCCGGCCATGGCCGAATTCACCCCAATCATGGTGGAAGAGATGCCGCGCTTCTCAAGGATGATCGACAGGAGCGGAAGGCCAAGGCCGATGGCGACACCGACCGCGCTGATGGCGGAAATGGCGGCGATCAGTGAGGGCCAGTGAATGGCGTCCGCTTCTTCGCATTTCATTTGTGACATGACGGCCTTTATACAAAGTCTCGAATGAACCGGCCGTGGCGCGTGACATAGAGCCGCGCGGGGCTTTCAAAGGGCAATGAGGGATCACCTATCATGAGTTTTGTGACATCTTCGAGAACCGTACGCGTGATTTTCGGCATGTTCAGACCGGAAAGGTCTGTCATGTCAAGCCATTGCACATTGTGCAACTCGTCGGAATCACGGGTTAGCCGGGTATCCAGCCGCAATTCGTCGGCATAACAGCAGAAGAATCGTGTGTCGTAGCGCCGCACATTGCCGGGTGGGGTGATGGCGCGGGCCACATATCGGAAACGGGAAAGATCGGGACCCCTGGTGCTCAAGCCGAGATCCACGCCGGTTTCCTCAAAAAGCTCGCGCGCGGCGGCGAGCGCCAGAGCTCTCGCGCCGGCAGCGCTCAGCCGCCGCGCTGCGGAGGCGGTGAGGCTGTGGAGGACGGCGGGATGCAGATCGCCCGAAAAGGGCAGCGCATGGTCGCGCGGATCGCGTTTGCCGCCGGGAAACACATAGGCGCCGGGCATGAAGACATGGGCGCTGCTGCGCTGGCCCATCAGCACCCTGAGCTGCGAGCCGGAGCGGTCGAACAGAATGATGGAGGCGGCGTCGCGCGGCCGCATGGGCGCGCTCGCCGTTTCGGCACGCCGGGGAAGCTGAGTCACCTGCAAGGTCCCGCCCGCCGTCAGTGCGATGAGCCGTCGATCTGCGCTTTTTGCTGTTTTCGGTCGAAGCCGTGCATCTTCAGCGCCCATTGCAGGCCAATGACACCGCCCTTGATGGGTTGCAGCGTCAAAAGCGCGGCGAGAATGGTTATCGGTACCCAGATGGCGAAATGCACCCACATGGGAACGGAAAACACCATATCGGTCATCATGAAACCGCCGACAGCGATATGGCCGATGATGACGATGGAAATATAAGGCGGCAGGTCATCGGACCGGTGGTGGTGCATTTCTTCGCCGCAGGCGGCACAGGCGTCCACCGGCTTCAGAAAGGCCCGGAACAGGCGTCCGCTGCCGCACGCAGGACAGCGATTGGCCATTCCCCGCATGATCGAGCGGCCAAGCGGCCGTTCCGCGCTATCGTCTCCGAAGGTGACTGTTTCCGAGCCCTGATGTGCACTCATCCTTAAGTCCTTCTCCCGTTTTTCAACCGCCTGAAGCGGCCTTGTTATCGTCGCCTTCTGGGCGGCCGCGTCCCGGGCTTTGCGGCAGGACGCGATGTCCGCCGGCCTGCCTTGTGGAACGACCGCGAGCCGACCGGCATCTTGCGCCCCGGGCTCAGCATATCGAAACGAAGCGCGCCTGCCAAAGGCACCGCTTCTGCAAGCCGCACCTGAACCGTGTCGCCAAGCTGGTATCCGAGGCCCGTCTTCTCTCCTGTCAGGGCCTGATGGGCCTCATCGTAAAGGAAATAGTCGGTTCCGAGTGTAGATATAGGAACAAAGCCGTCCGCGCCAAATTGCGGAAGCGCGACAAAAAGTCCCGCCTTGGTGACACCGGAAACGCGGCCCTCGAATTCTTCGCCCACCCGTTCGGAGAGATGATGCGCGATCAGCCGGTTGATGGTGTCGCGTTCGGCAGCCATGGCGCGGCGCTCGAAGGTCGAGATTTCGGCGGCGATATCGTCCAGTGTCGCCTCTTCCTGCGGTGTGATGCCGCCTTCGCCGAGGCCAAGCGACCCCACCAGCGCGCGATGCACGATGAGGTCGGCATAACGGCGGATCGGCGAGGTGAAATGCGCATATTTCATCAGGTTGAGGCCGAAATGGCCGATATTTTCCGGGCTGTAGATCGCCTGGCTCTGGCTGCGCAGCACCATCTCGTTGACCATGATCTGGTGCGGCGTATCGAGCGCGCGGGCCAGAATGCCGTTGAAGGAATTGGCACGCATGGCCGCACCCTTGGCCATGGAAATGCCGATGGTGCCGAGGAATTCGCGCAGCACTTCCTGCTTGGAAAGCGTGGGCGCATCATGGACGCGATAGACCAGCGGCTGCTTCTTCTTTTCCAGCGTCTCGGCGGCGGCGACATTCGCCTGGATCATCATTTCCTCGATCAGCTTATGCGCGTCGAGGCGTTCAGGAATGACGACCTTGTCCACCGTACCGTCGGGCCGAAGCAGGATCTTGCGTTCCGGCATATCGAGTTCCAGCGGCTGGCGACGGTCGCGGCCACGCTTCATCACCGCATAGGCGTGCCATAGCGGCTTCAGGATGGGTTCCAGCAGCGGGCCGGTCTTGTCATCCGGCCGTCCGTCGATGGCCGCCTGAGCCTGCTGGTAGGAGAGCTTGGCAGCGCTCTTCATCATGATGCGGTGGAAGGTGTGGCCGGCCTTGCGGCCTTCCTTCGAAAAGATCATCCGCACCGCAAGGGCAGGGCGATCGACGCCTTCCTTCAGCGAGCAGAGATCGTTGGAAATGCGCTCCGGCAGCATCGGCACGACGCGATCCGGGAAATAGACGGAGTTGCCGCGTTTCAGCGCTTCGCGGTCCAGCGGCGAGCCGGAACGCACATACCAGGAGACATCGGCAATGGCGACGGTGACGATGACACCGTCAGGATTGTCGGGCGATGTGTCGGGCTCGGCATAGACCGCATCGTCATGGTCCTTGGCGTCGGCCGGATCGATGGTGATAAGCGGCAGGTCGCGCCAGTCCTCGCGGTGCGACATGCTGGCCGCCTTGGCGGCATCCGCCTCGGCCAGAACGTTCGAGGGGAAGATATGCGGAATGCCGTGGGAATGGATCGCGATCATCGAGATCGCCTTTTCCGAGGCAACGGAGCCGATGACCGACAGGACCTTGGCGCGCGTCAGCCCGTAACGGCCGCTGTTGCGCGAGGTTTCCACCTCGATCAGGTCGCCGTCTTTCGCATCGCCGACGCCATCGGGGTCGATGACCATTTCTTCGCCGCGCCGGTCGATCGGCATCAGCCGTCCGCCGCCGCCGGCCGTCTCCTTGAACACGCCGAGCAGCGCGTTCTGGCGGCGGTCGATCAGCTTGACGACGCGGGCCGTATAGGCCGGGCCGGAGCTTTCCTTGGAGGGGAAGATTTTCGCCAGAATGCGGTCGCCAAGACCCGCCGCCGGGGCCTTCTTGCCGCGATCCTGCGATGACTGGCGGATGAGCACGGCCGGTGCCGCGCCCTGATCCTCCGGCCATTCCGCCGGGCGGCCGATCAATTCGCCGTCCTTGTCGCGGGTGGTGATATCGAGAACCGTGACCGGCGGCAGGCCGCCCGGCCGCGTCAACGACTTGCGGCTCTTCTGCACCATGCCGTCGGCTTCAAGCTCTTTCAGCAGCGCTTTGAGAATGACGCGGTTCTCGCCTTTCAGCCCGAAAGCCTTGGCGATTTCCCGCTTGGAGGCCTGTTGCGGATGGTCGGCGATGAATTTCAGCAGCACGTCGCGGGGAGGCACCTCGCCATGGATGATGCCTTCACCTTCACTGACCCGCTTGCCGCGCCCGGTGCGTCCGAAACCGTCGCTGGCTGAACCCTGTCTCTGACGCGGCGCTTTGCTCACTCTGCTGCCTTCTTGGGTTTGGCCGCTGCCTTCGGCTTGGCGGCCGTCTTGCTCTTCGTTGCCGCCTTGGCCTTGGTCGCCTTCGGCTTAGCTGCGGCGTCACCATCGGCCTTCTTGGCAGCCGTCTTCCTGCCCTTGGCAGGCTTGCCGCCGGTGCCGGTCTTGGCGATGCGCTCGGCAATCAGCACCAGCGCCTCGTCCAGCGTCACCGAAGCCGGGTCCTGACCCTTCGGAATGGTGGCGTTGACCTTGCCCCAGTTGACGTAAGCGCCGTAACGCCCATCACGAACGGTGATCGAGCCGCCATCGGGGTGGTCGCCCAGCTCCTTCAGCGCCGCCGGCGTGCCGCTGCGGCCGCGACCCGGTCCCTTGCTCTGCTTTTCGGCAATCACGGTCACGGCGCGGTTGAGGCCGATAGAGAACACGTCCTCGATGCTTTCAAGGTTCGCATAGGAACCGTCATGCAGCAGGAACGGCCCGTAGCGGCCGAGGCCGGCGGAAATCATCTTGCCGGTTTCCGGATGTTTGCCGATATCGCGCGGCAGGTTGATGAGCGCCAGCGCCTTTTCGTGGTCGATATCTTCAGGCTTCCAGCCCTTGGGCAGCGAGGAGCGCTTGGCCTCCTTGCCGTCGCCACGCTGGATATAGGGCCCGAAACGGCCGGAGCGCAGCGTCAGCTCCTCGCCGGTCATAGGATCGGCACCCAGCGCCTTCGGCTCGTTCGATGCGGCAGCTTCGGCTTCCGAACCGTCCGAGGTCAACTGGCGGGTGTAGTTGCATTCCGGATAGTTGGAGCAACCGACGAAAGCGCCGTATTTGCCGAGCTTCAGCGAAAGATTGCCGGTGCCGCAAACCTGACAGATGCGCGGATCGGAACCATCCTCGCGCTTGGGGAAGACCAGCGGCGCCAGAACCTCGTTCAGCGCATCCAGAACGTTGGTGACACGCAGTTCTTTGGTGTCTTCGATCTGGGCGAAGAAATCCTTCCAGAAATCGCGCAGAACCTGCTTCCAGTCCAGTTCGCCGGCGGAAATCCGGTCGAGCTTTTCTTCAAGCGCGGCGGTGAAGTCGTATTCGACGTACTTGGTGAAGAAGCTTTCGAGGAAAGCCGTCACCAGCCGGCCGCGCGAATGCGGGATCAGCTTGCGCTTGTCGACGACGATATATTCACGGTCGCTCAGCGTCTTCAGCGTCGCCGCATAGGTGGAAGGACGGCCGATGCCGAGTTCTTCCATCTTCTTGATCAGCGAGGCTTCGGAATAACGCGGCGGCGGTTCGGTGAAGTGCTGGCTGGCGTTGATCTTCTGCTTGGCGAGGTTCTCGCGCTCGTTGATCGGCGGCAGACGGCCTTCGTCGTCACCGTCATCGCTCTGTTCGCCATCTTCCTTCTGGTCGGTATAGGCGGCGATGAAACCGTCGAAGCGGATCACCGAACCGACGGCGCGCAGGCCTGCCTTTTCGCCGCCATTGCTGGCAAGGATTTCCACCGTGGTCCGCTCGATTTCCGCCGAGGCCATCTGGCTCGCTATGCCGCGCTTCCAGATCAGGTCATAAAGACGCAGCTGATCGGGATCGAGGTAACGCTTCACCTGATCCGGCGTGCGATTGAAATCGGTCGGGCGGATAGCTTCGTGCGCTTCCTGGGCGTTCTTGGCCTTGGTCGAATAGAAACGCGCCTTTTCCGGCACGTAACGGCCGCCGAACTGCTCGCCAATGGCGCGGCGGGCGGCATCGATCGCTTCCGGGGCCATCTGTACGCCGTCGGTACGCATATAGGTGATCAGACCGACGGTCTCGCCGCCGATGTCGATGCCTTCGTAAAGCTTCTGCGCCACCTGCATGGTGCGCGAGGCGGAAAAGCCCATGCGCGAGGAGGCCGCCTGCTGCAGCGTCGAAGTGGTGAAGGGCGGGCCGGGATTGCGCTTGACCGGTTTCGCCTCGACGCTTTCGACCACATAGCTCGCACCTTCGAGCAGCGCCTTCAGCCGGTTCGCATCGTCTCCGGTCTTGATCGAGCGGCTTTGCAGGCGCTTGCCATCGGCCGAAACCAGCTTGGCTTCGAACTCGTCACCGCGCGGTGTCTTCAGAAGCGCGCTGATGTTCCAGTATTCCTCGGAGACGAAACGCTCGATCTCGGATTCGCGGTCGCAGACGAGGCGCAGCGCAACCGACTGAACGCGGCCGGCGGAACGCGCGCCGGGCAGCTTGCGCCACAGCACGGGCGATAGATTGAAGCCGACGAGATAATCCAGCGCGCGGCGGGCGAGATAGGCGTCGACCAGCGGCACATCGATGTCGCGCGGGTTCGCCATGGCGTCCAGCACGGCCTTTTTGGTGATGGCGTTGAAGACCACGCGTTTTACCGGCTTGTCGCCGAGGACGCGCTTCTTCTTCAAAAGATCGAGAACGTGCCAGGAGATGGCCTCGCCTTCGCGATCCGGGTCGGTTGCGAGAATGAGGCCGTCGGAGGATTTTACCGCATCGGCAATATCCTTCATGCGCTTGGCGGATGCGCTGTCGACCTCCCAGGACATTTCGAAATCCTGGTCGGGCAGCACCGATCCGTCCTTGGCAGGAAGGTCTCTGACGTGGCCAAAGGATGCAAGAACCTTGTAGCCCGAGCCAAGATACTTGTTGATCGTCTTGGCTTTGGCAGGAGATTCTACGACGACGACATTCATATTGTTTTTCTCTGGAACTGGTCCGTTAACGTGGCCGGGTCACGGCGCAATGCCGCAATTCGCCTTCTTTATATTTCGACATGGACAGGTAATGCGCGCGGGTCAAGAGGCAAGGCCGATTTTATCGCTTCAAGGTGATTGCAACCTATGGATAATCTATTGTTGTATTGCAATCTTTGGTAAATTGGTTATGATGGGCAACATCATTTGAATCGACTTATTGCTCTTCGTTTCAGGCAAATTTTGCAGGATAGATATATGGTCCCCAACGCAACAAACAATAATGCCGATAATGAAGGGACCAGAGAGAACTTGGCTTACATTCGCCAGATGCTCGCGGAACTGCGGCAGGTCGCAAGCCGCGAGGGGGCCGACATGCTGTGTTATCTGATCGAGATGGCCTATGTCGAAGTCGGCGATATCCAGAGCGGACGGCGCAAGCTGTCAATCCGCGATGAAGAGCGACACACGCCCCCCGGCATGCCGGTTTAGACGTCCGGCAATATCAAGCTCCAGCAGCACCAGATGAACGGTTGCAGCGGAAAAACCTGTGTGACGGATGATATCGTCCGTTTCCACGGGCGAGGGACCGAGAGCGGCGGCGATGATGCTGCGCTCGTCGTCCCCTGGTGGTGACATCTCGGTGTCGGATCTCGGTTCCTCGATCTTGCGTTCATAGGGCAATTGCGGCTCCATCAGCGGCCGCAGCGCTTCCAGAATATCGGCCGCGCCCGTGGTCAGCATCGCGCCTTCCTTGATCAGCCGGTTGGTGCCCTCGCAGCGTGCATCGAGCGGGGAGCCGGGTACGGCGAAAACGAGCCGCCCCGCTTCTCCGGCAAGCCTTGCCGTTATCAGCGAACCGGAGCGTTCCGCTGCCTCGACGATGACGACACCGAGGGAGACACCGGCGATCAATCGGTTGCGGCGGGGAAAATCGCGGGCGCGCGGTTCCCAGCCAAAGGGCATTTCGCTGATCGTCGCGCCGCCCTGATCGTATATCTCCTGCAAGAGCCCGAAATTTTCCTGCGGATAAGGCCGGTCGAGACCGCCGGCCAGCATGGCGACCGTGCCCGTCGCAAGGCTTGCCCGGTGTGCGGCCGCATCGATGCCGCGCGCCAGCCCCGAAGCGATCGTATAGCCGGCGCGGCCGCAATCGCGCGCCAGCATGGCGGCGAATTTCGCGCCGTTGATGGAGGCGTTGCGGGAGCCGACGATGCCGATGCTCGGTCTTGTCGCGGTCGCTGCCGATCCTTTCATGGCGATCAGCGGCGGCGCGCCATCCAGCTGCCGCAGGGCAGGTGGGTAATCCGGCTCACCGATGCCGACGAAACGCGCGCCGAATTTTTCGGCCGTTTCGATCTCACCTTCTGCCTCCGCATGCGTGGCGATGCGTGGGCTGCGCGACGAGCCACCGCGCCTTGAAAGCTCGGGCAGGGCGTCGAGCGCCTTTTCGGCGCTGCCGAAATGATTGATGAGTTCGCGGAAGGTGACGGGACCGATATTGTCGCTGCGGATGAGCCTCAGCCACGCGACCCGTTGCCGCGCGGAAAGCTCTATGCCCTGCCGTGTCGTTTCCTCATGCGGCATGGCATATCCTTAAATGGGTCTCAGCCCTTTTGCCCGATCCTGCTTTCAGTGCCCGCCAGCAGGCGCGCGATGTTCTCGCGGTGCTTCCACCATGAAATCGCACTCAACAGCGTGACCAGCAACGCCGTCTTTTCAGGTCCGAGCACCCAGAGAGCCACGGGAATGACCAGCATGGCCAAAAGCGCCGACAGCGAGGAATAACGGGTGATGAAGGCGGTTGCGAGCCAGATGAGCGCAAAGGCCAGCATCATCAGCGGTGCGGCACCCAAGAGCACGCCGATATAGGTCGCCACACCCTTGCCGCCCTTGAAGCCGAGCCACACCGGAAACAGGTGGCCGAGGAAGGCGAAGAAACCGGCGACCAGCGACGCTTCGTAACCCCAGAGCGCATTGGCGACCAGCACCGCCGCCGTGCCCTTCAGCGCGTCCAGCAGCAGGGTTGCGGCGGCGAGCTTCTTGTTGCCGGTGCGCAGCACATTGGTCGCGCCGATATTGCCGGAGCCGATCTTGCGCACGTCGCCCAGCCCCGCCATGCGGGTAAGAATGAGGCCGAAAGGGATGGAACCGAACAGATAGCCGATCAGCGCCGAAAGCGCGAGAAGGGCAGGCGCCGTCTGCCAGTCAGTCAAAGCACTCATTCAAACGTCCCCTCTGTCGCGCTGGCCGCGTGATCTGTGTTGGTGATCTTATGCCAAGGAATGAACGGCTTTGCCAGCCACATAAGTGGCAACCGCGCGGCCGCTGAAACGGGCATCCTCGAACGGGGTGTTCTTGGATTTCGAGACCAGCTGCTCCTTTGCCACGAGCCACGGCTCGTCGAGGTCGATCAGCGTGATATCGGCCTTCGCGCCCACCTTCAGCGTTCCGGCATCCAGTCCGAAAATCTTCGCCGGGCGGGTGGAGAGCGCATCGATCAGCCGCATCAGCGGAACTTCGCCGCTATGGTGCAGGCGCAGCGCCGCCGCCAGCAGGGTTTCGAGCCCGACCGCGCCGCTCGCCGCATCCGAGAACGGCAGGCGTTTGGTGTCGACATCCTGCGGGTCGTGTGAGGAGACAATAATGTCGATCGTGCCGTCCTTCAGTGCTTCCACCATGGCCTTTCGGTCGTCTTCGGCGCGCAGCGGCGGCGAAAGCTTGAAGAAGGTGCGGTATTCGCCGATATCGTTCTCGTTGAGCGTCAGATGGTTGATCGAGATGCCGCAGGTGGCTTTGACGCCCCGCTGCCGCGCAACGCGGATCGCTTCTGCCGATTCGGGCACGGAAATCTTGGCGGCGTGGTAGATCGCCTGTGTCAGCCCGGCAATGCGCAGGTCGCGCTCCAGCGGAATGATCTCGGCTTCCTTCGGAACGCCCGACAGCCCGAGCCAGCTTGCGAAAAGCCCCTCGTTCATGTCGCCGCCGCCGATATATTTGTCGCGCGTCTCGAGCGCGATCACTGCGCCCAGTTCGCGCGCATAGGTCATGGCGCGGCGCAGCACCAGCGTATCGGAAAGCGCCTTGCGGCCATTGGTGAAGGCGACTGCGCCGGCTTCCTTCAACATGCCGAATTCGGTCATTTCCTCGCCGTTCAGACCCTTGGTGAGTGCTGCTGCGGGATGCACATTGACGAGCGCCTTGTCGCGTGCCGTCTTCTTCACATATTCGACTAGTGCGATGTCATCGATGACGGGATCGGTATCGGGCATGACGATGATGCTGGTGACACCGCCGGCCGCTGCCGCGCGCGAGGCGGATTCGATGGTTTCGCGGTGTTCGGCACCCGGCTCACCCACGAAAACACGGGCGTCCACCAGACCGGGAACGGCCAGCAGACCCTTGCAGTGGCGAACGGTCGCCCCTTCGGGAGCGCCCTGATTATGTGCGTCCTTGCCGGCCGCGAGAATGGTGCCGTCGGCACCGATAACGATGCTGCCGGTCTCGTCGAGATCACGGGACGGATCGACGATGCGGAGATTGTTGAGAACGGTAACGGCACTCATACGCGCTCACCCTGATTTTGCGAGACAAGCAGGGTTTCCATGACCGCCATGCGCACGGCAACCCCCATTTCGACCTGGCTTTCGATCACGCTCTGCGGACCGTCGGCCACGTCGGAGGCGATTTCCACGCCGCGGTTCATCGGGCCGGGATGCATGACCAGCGCATCTTCCTTCGCCGCCTTCAGCTTTTCGGCATCGAGGCCGTAATAATGGAAATATTCGCGCACTGAAGGCACGAAGGAGCCGGACATGCGCTCGCGCTGCAGGCGCAGCATCATCACCACATCGGCGTTCTTCAGCCCTTCCTTCATGTCGTGGAAGACTTCGACGCTCATGTCGCGGATACCGGAGGGCAGCAGCGTGGCTGGCGCGACGACGCGAACGCGCGCACCCATCTGGTTGAGCAGGATGATATTGGAGCGGGCAACGCGCGAATGCAGCACGTCGCCGCAGATTGCCACCGTGATGCCGGACAGTTCGCCCTTGGCGCGGCGGATGGTCAGCGCATCGAGCAGCGCCTGCGTCGGGTGCTCATGCTGGCCGTCGCCGGCATTGACGACGGAGCAGGCGACCTTTTGCGCCAGCAGCGCGGCGGCGCCGGCGGAGGAATGGCGCACGACCAGCACATCCGGGCGCATGGCGTTCAGCGTCATCGCCGTATCGATCAGCGTTTCGCCCTTCTTCACCGAGGAATTGCCGACCGACATGTTCATCACGTCTGCGCCGAGACGCTTTCCGGCAAGTTCGAAGGAGGATTGCGTGCGCGTCGAGGCTTCGAAGAACAGGTTGATCTGCGTCAGGCCCCGAAGCGTCGAGGTCTTTTTCTCGCGCTGGCGGCTGATTTTCACCGCCTCGTCGGCCTTGTCGAGAAGCAGGGTAATATCCTGATGGGAAAGCCCCTTGATGCCGAGGAGATGGCGATGGGGGAAGAAGACCATGCGGTTTGCCTCCTGACGGGCGCCGCATTTTCCCGTGAAAATGCCCGGAACGCCCGAATGCTGATCCGCGCGCTCCCATTCGCTGTGAACACGCCTCAGGAGTGCGGCGGAATTCGGTCCTGCGCTCTATAGAGACTGCATGGTCGCGGGGCAAGCGCTCGCAACTCCTGAAATGAAAACATGCCGATGTTTCCCCAACCCTCGAGGACAAACGGCCTGACGATGGAAGGCGCAGGCATCAGACGATGCCGTGCTCCTTCAAAAGCGCCTGTTCGTCGCCTGACGCCCAGCCGAAAACTTTCGGCGCCCCATCCAGCCTCTGGACGAAGTAATGAACATCGAAATCGATTGCGACATCCGGTTGCCGCTTGCGATCAAAGGTCGCCGTCCAGGCAACATGGGCAAGGCAATGGTGTTCATCGATGGGCGAGATACGGATGTCGCGTATCCGCATCTCCTTCGTTCCGATCGTCCGGTAGCGCTCGTAACCCTTCATCATGACCTGCTTCAAGTGGTCATCGTTCTTTCCGGTCATCACCCCGGCGGGGGAGGCGGCGATGAAGTCGGAGGCGTAGAGGGAGGCGATCTCCTCCATATCCATGTCACCCTTGAGAGACTTATTGAAAAATCGCTCATATCGCTCGAAGAGCTTTCTTACGCTGGCCTCCATGGTCTCCTCCCTGTGCAGCCGTTCAGCAAAGTCGCCAACCGAAAAAGCCTGCCGCAGGTTCCACGTCAGGCCGCAGATTATGGAGAATGCGTTTATCCGCATGCCCGCCGGTTGTTGCCGCAACTTCTGCGCGGCTTTTTGGGGACTGTCGTTGATCTTGCCGGAAACGTGTTTGGCATTCGCCGGGCCGGATATCTAAATCAGGGACATTCCCTAAAAATGCTGAAAGCGGCGGTTTAATCGCCTCAATCGCTTCCTGCGGGTGGAATTATGCAATATCACCCCACTATGCAACGCCAGTACAAAACAGCTAGAAGCAGCGGATGACCCAGAATTCCCGGACAGAAGAAACGCTCGCCGAACTGAACCAGCCAAGCCTCTGGTCCGGTATCAACGCCTATCGTTCCGATCCGCTGATCGTCGACCTCACTTCCGGACTGTCGCGCAATCTAAGGGATGAGTTCGACCAGCTCGGCCGCTACGTCACGTCGCATGAGGCGCAGGAACTGGCGCGCATGGCCAATCAGGGCGTGCCGCAGCTGCATACCCACGGCCCGCGTGGCGAGCGTCTGGATCAGGTGGAATTCCACCCCGCCTGGCACGCGCTGATGCGCCGTTCCATGTTGTCAGGCCTGCATTCCAGCGTTTGGGAAAATTCTCCTGATACGCGCGGCAATGAGCACAAGGCCCGCGCCACCAAATTCTACCTGACCTCGCAACTTGAGGCCGGGCATCTTTGCCCGCTGACCATGACCAGCGCCTCCGTTGCCGCCATCATGGCTTCGCCGCGCGTGCAGAAGGAATGGGCGCCGAAGATTCTCTCGCGCAAATATGATTCCTCGCAGAAACCGGCCCTGCAGAAAACCGCCGTCACCATTGGCATGGGCATGACGGAAAAACAGGGCGGCACGGATGTGCGCGCCAACCGCACCACGGCCGAGCGGGTGGGCGAGGGCATCTATCGCCTGTCCGGTCACAAGTGGTTCCTCTCCGCGCCGATGAGCGACGGTTTCGTCATGCTCGCCCAGATGGGCGACGGCATGGGCTGCTTCCTCGTGCCGCGTTATCTGGAGGATGGCTCGAAGAACGGCCTGCATTTCCAGCGCCTCAAGGACAAGCTCGGCAACCGCTCCAACGCATCCGCCGAAGTCGAATTCACCGACGCTTTCGGTTATCTGCTGGGCGATCCCGGCAGCGGCATCCGCACCATTCTCGACATGGTGACGCTGACGCGGCTGGATTGCGCGCTTGCCTCCGCCGGCATGATGCGCGCCTCGCTTGCCGAAGCCGTGCACTATGCCCGCGGCCGTTCTGTTTTCGGCAAGATGCTGGTCACGCAACCGATCATGACGCGCGTTCTCGCCGACATGGCGCTGGATGTGGCGGCGGCCACTGCGCTCTCCTTCCGGCTGGCGACCGCATTCGACGCCGCGCGCAACAATCCGGCCGAAGCTGCCTATGCGCGGGTGATGACGCCCATCGTGAAATACTGGTGCTGCAAGATCGCGCCGGCGCTTATCTATGAGGCCATGGAGTGCCTTGGCGGCAACGGCTACGTGGAAGAGCGGCCGATCGCCCGCCACTACCGCGAAGCCCCCGTCAACGCCATCTGGGAAGGCTCCGGCAACGTCATGGCGCTGGATGTGCTGCGGGTTCTCCAGCGCGGCAAGGATCTGTTCGATCTCGTCTTCCAGACGCTGGAGCGTGATCTGGGTGCAGCCGGCAAAAAGACCACCGACGTGCTGCGCGCCGCAATCGCCCTTGCCGAACGTGACGAGGGAGCGGCCCGCCTGCTGGTGGAGCAGTTCGCGCTTGCGGCCGCTGCCGCCGAGCTTTGCCGTCTCGGCGCCGGCAAGATCGCCGATGCCTTCCTCGAGACCCGCCTTGCGGGCGGCTGGCGGCATACTTACGGCATGCTCGATTCCCGCTTCGATCCGAATTATATAATCGATCTTCTTTATCCGCCTGCATCTTGACCGGTGCTTGCGGATGAAGGTTTTGCAGTCCCGGCGGGAGGGGTCTCGGATTTGAAAAACAGCAATGGCGTAAAGCGTGTTCTGATCTGTCGTGACATTTTCGCGCATCGATGCGCGGCAAGGGAAGGTGGCTGCCAATGCTGACCTTCCGTTCCGCCCGCGCCGAGGATGAAGACGCGCTCTACGCCATAAGCCTTGCCACCGGCGATGCCGGACAGGACGCCACCGCCCTTTACAATGATGGCCGCATGGTCGGGCATATTTATTCCGTGCCCTATCTGCATCTCTGGCCCGATGCCGTTTTCGTGGCGGAGGATGAAGAGGGTGTGTGCGGGTATATCGTCGGCGCTCTCGATACGGCGCTGCACGAAGAGCGGCTGGAGCGGGAATGGTGGCCGCATCTGCGCAGCCTTTACCCCGATCCCGGCGGCGACCAGCAGACATGGGACGCCGACCAGCGGCGCGCCCAGTTCATCCACCATCCGCGCCGCACACCCGCCTGGCTCACCGATCCGTTTCCGGCCCATATCCACATGAACCTCTTGCCGCGCACGCAGGGCAAGGGCGGCGGCACCCGGCTGCTGTCGCGCTGGCTCGATATGGCGAGACAGAACAACGTCTACGGCATCCACCTCGGCGCCAGCGAACGCAACCATGCGGGCATGCGCTTCTGGGAAACCCGCGGGTTCAAACGCCTCGAAAGCCACGAAACGCCGGGCAGCGTCTGGTTCGGCATGGCGTTGGAGTAATATTGGCAGATTATGCCAATCGATGGTATTGTTGGACGTCGCTAGAGCATTTCCAGGAAAAGTGGATCCCGGTTTTCCGTCCGGAAATGCGCAAAAATAAAGAGTTAGAGTGTTTTCGCGATTCGAAGAAAAGCGGAAAAATTCTAGTGTCTGGTGGAGGCTCCGATGCCAACGCGTAACGTCGTTCTGACACAGCATCACGAAGAGATCATAGACGAACTCGTTAAATCTGGCCGCTATCAAAATGCCAGCGAAGTGCTGCGCGAGGGCTTACGATTGATCGAAAGGCGCGAGCGCCTTGAGGTGACCAGATTGGAAGCCTTGAGGGTGGCGGCGCAACAGGGCTTCGCCGACCTGGATCAAGGCCGTTTTACGGATGTCGCGGATGATGATCTCGACGACTTCATTTCCGCTCTCGGACGCGACGCTGAAGCGCGCCTTGCCAAATCTGATAAGGCATGACGAAGTATCGTCTGTCCGAAGCCGCGCAATCGGACATTATTGAAATTCTTGGATGGACCCACGCGACATTTGGGGTCGCAGCGAGAAAACGCTACGAAAAATTGCTTGTCACGGCGCTGCGTGATGTTGCGCGGGATCCGTTTCGCTCCGGAACAAGTCTCCGCCCGGAAGTGGCAGACGATGTGCGCAGCTACCATCTCCGTTACAGCCGGGAGCGGGCGAGAAGTGAAACCGGCCTGGTTAAATATCCGAGGCATCTGCTGCTTTATCGTGTGTTGAATCCCGATTTGGTGGGCATCGGTCGCATTCTTCATGATTCCATGGAGATCGAGCGGCATCTCCCGGTTGACTATGGAGATGTCAGCGCCTGAAAATGCGTGGATGCTTTTCCGGCGCGTGCCGGAAACGGCATGGCGTACCCTTCATCCACAAGAACCTTCTCCTCATCCGCCCTGCCACGTTGTTCTTCCCTTCATGCTTTGTTAACCCGTTGAGGAAGGCCTTTCAGAAAACGGGTAGGGAATCATGCTGGCGACCGCAGAGGCGATTTCAGCCGACAGACCGGAAAAGCGCATTAAGGATCGCGCTCAGACCGAGAAGGCGATTTTTAATGCGGCGCGGTCGCTGCTTGCCGAAGAGGGATTTCAGGGTTTTGGCATCAATGCCGTTGCCCGCCGCGCCGGCTGCGACAAGCAGCTCATCTACCGTTATTTCGGCGGCCTCGATGGCCTGATCGAGGCGATCGGCGAGGACCTCGGTTCCTGGGTGAAGGATCGCATTCCGGAAGATACCGGCGGCATGTTCCTTTTGACCTATGGCGACCTCATGGAAAAGCTCGCGCTTTATTTCATGGATGCGCTGCGCAGCGATCCTCTCGTCTGCAAGATCATCGCCTGGGAAGTGTCTGACGGTTCGCCGCAGGTGCGCCAATTGGCCGAAGCCCGCGCCAAGTCGCTGGGCAAATGGCTGGAGCGTATGCGCGGTTCGCTGGCGGCGCCGAAGGGGGTGGATACAGCGGCGGTCAACGCCGTATTGTTCGCCGCCATTCAGCACCTCGTCATTTCCGCTGCCACCAGCGGTCAGTTCGCTGGCGTACCGCTCAAATCGGACCGGGACTGGGACAAGATCGCCACTGCCGTCAAAAGGCTGGTGCGCGGCGTTTACGGCTGAACCGGTTTCCGCAGGTGGAAAGCAGTCGCGCTCGGGCCTGCGCATTAAAGAAAAATCAGTCATGTTTTCACCGGGCCGGCAACCGCCCGGCGCATCCGGCCGTTCACGCGATCACGTTCTTTTCCACATGCCGGCCGCCCGTCGTTAACCATAATGACAGCTTTCATTTGCCTCGCCATGGCTGCCGGTCCAGTGTGGATTAACGAAATGTTAACCATGCGCAATGATTGCGCATAAGGGAGCCGCAAGTGAGCCGCTGGACAGCTTTAGGCGTCATGATGACGTTTTTTGTGATGCTGCCGTTGGATATCGACGCGCCGGCGCTGAACCTCTGCCTTATGGCCGTGGTGCGCTGGGCGGTGCTTGCCGGCGTTCCCGATACGATGTTTGTGCGGGGGCAGGCGGCATGAAGTGGTTTCTGATCCTCTGGGCCGGTCCCGTCGCGCTGCTGGGCAGCTGGTACTGGCTTTCCTATTACGACATGAGCTTCGGCTTCTACATGCTCACACGCCAGACCCATGATCTGGTGTTCGAGATTTACGGCAATATTCTCGGCCTGCCGCCGGAAAGCCTGCCGCCGCTGGTGGCGCGCGCCATCGCCGTCGACAGCCTGATCGTTTTTGCGATTCTCGCCTTCCGCAAGAGAAAGCAGATTGCGGCGTGGTGGCAGGGCCGTCAGTCGGCCGCGCGGGTGAGTGCGGAAAGCCTGTCCAGCGCGCCCTGAAGAATGAAGCTTGCGGCTGCCGAATCGATCCGTTCGGCGCGCTTTGCGCGTGAGACGTCCATTTCCAGCAATGCGCGCTCGGCCGCGACCGTCGAAAGCCGCTCATCCCAGAAAATGAAGGGCAGGGCGGTTTTTTCGCCCATGGTGCGCACGAAGGCGCGCGTCGCCTGAACGCGGGGACCGGCCGAACCATCCATGTTCATCGGCAGACCGATGATGAAGGCGAAAACTTTTTCCTTTTCGGCGAAGGCCAGCAGCACTTCCGCATCCTGCGTGAATTTCACCCGTTTGATGACGGGGCGCGGCGTTGCGAAACGCCGCGACAGGTCCGACATGGCAAGTCCGATCGTCTTCGTGCCAAGGTCGAGGCCGGCAATCGCCTGTCCCGGCTGAAGCGCCTGCGCCAGTTCCTCAATGGTGAGTGTTGCCATGTCGCGAGTTGCCTTTATCGTTTGCGGACGAATTCGGTGCGCAGCACCAGACCCTTCACCGCATCATGTTTGCAATCAATCTCTTCCGGATTATCGGTCAGGCGGATCGACTTGATGACTGTGCCCTGCTTGATGACCGTGCTGGTGCCCTTGACCTTCAAATCCTTGATCAGGGTGACGGAATCGCCATCCGTCAGCACATTGCCCGCCGCATCGCGCACTTCATTTGCGCGCGCCGCTTCTGCAGCCAGCTCGGAGGCCGGTCGCCATTCACCGGTCGCCTCGTCATACACGTACTCGTCATCATTTGCGGCCATGGTCGCCTCTCTTAAATATTGGTAGTGCGGTTGTTCAGGCCGTCCTATGTCATAATATACCGGCAATACAAAGGAGAACTTCCCATGAAAATCACCTGGCTCGGCCATTCCGCCTTCCGCCTCGAAAACGGCAGCGCGAAGATCCTCATCGATCCGTTCTTCACAGGCAACCCCGGTTTTGCCGGGCAGGACGGAAAGACGGCGGCCGAAGGCATCACCCATATTCTCCTGACCCACGGCCATGGCGACCATGTCGGCGATACTGTGCAGCTTGCCCGCGAAACCGGCGCGACGGTTCTTGCCAATGCCGATCTTGCCGCCTGGCTTTCCGCCAAGGGCGTCGCGAAGGTCGATATGGGCAATACCGGCGGCACGGTGCATTTCGACAGTTTTTCCGTCACCTTCACCAATGCGCTGCATTCTTCCGCCCAGATCACCGAAGACGGCGTCTCCCATTCGCTCGGCAATGCCAACGGTCTGATGCTGCATTTCGAAGACGGCCCTGCCGTCTATCACATGGGCGACACCGACATCTTTTCCGACATGAAGCTCATCAATGAACTGCATCAGCCGGATATCGGCCTCGTGCCGATCGGTGACCGCTTCACCATGGGCGGAGCCGTCGCCGCGCTCGCCTGCCAGCGCTTCTTCAATTTCGGCAATGTCATTCCCTGCCATTACGGTTCCTTCCCGATCATCGACCAGACCCCGGATAAGTTCGTGGCAGGCATGGAAGGATCGGAAGCACGCGTCCACACGCCCAAGCCGGGCGATGCGCTGTCCTTCTGACCTTTCGCTTTTACGCATGTCGTGACGGCAAAACCGTTACACAGTTTGATGCGACATGCTTTCTACCGTTGCGAATGGCGGACATGGTGATTATAGCGGGTAGGAAAATTCTGACCGGAGTAGAACCATGTCCGTCGATCTCGCCACCGTAAAGCGCGTTGCGCGCCTTGCCCGTATCGCAGTCAGCGAAGAAGAAGCACAGAATATGCTCGGCCAGCTGAACGGCATTCTCGGTTTCGTGGAGCAGCTTTCGGAAGTGAATGTCGACGGCGTTGAGCCGATGACCTCGGTGACCCCGGTGGAGATGAAAAAACGCGCCGACGTGGTGACCGACGGCAACAAGGCGGAAGACATTGTCGCCAATGCGCCCGCGACCGACCGGGACTTCTTCATGGTCCCGAAAGTGGTCGAATAAGCGACCGCCTCTGCCGCCCGATTTTTCCAAGATTTCGAAAGCCGTTGCCGACCATGACCGACCTGACGAGCCTGACCATTGCCGAAGCCCGCGAAAAGCTGAAGGCCAAAGAATTTTCCGCCCTCGAGCTGACCGACGCCTATCTCTCCGCCATCGATGCGGCGAACGGCGCGCTGAACGCCTATGTCGCGCTGACGCCTGAAAAGGCGCGCGATATGGCGAAAGCCTCCGACGAACGCATCGCCGCCGGCAAGGCTGGCGAGCTGGAGGGCGTTCCGCTTGGCGTGAAGGACCTTTTCGCCACCCGCGACGTGCACACCCAGGCGTGTTCGCATGTTCTCGATGGCTTCAAGCCGAAATATGAATCCACCGTCACCCAGAACCTCTGGGATCAGGGCGCCGTCATGCTCGGTAAGCTCAACATGGACGAATTCGCCATGGGCTCGTCCAATGAAAGCTCCTGGTACGGCCCGGCCATCAACCCGTGGCGCGCCAATGGCTCCGACCAGAAGCTGGTGCCCGGCGGCTCCTCCGGCGGTTCGGCCGCAGCCGTGGCCGCGCATCTCTGCGCCGGCGCCACCGCGACCGATACCGGCGGCTCCATCCGCCAGCCGGCGGCCTTCACCGGCACCGTCGGTATCAAGCCGACCTATGGCCGCTGCTCGCGCTTCGGCATCGTCGCTTATGCCTCTTCGCTCGATCAGGCAGGCCCGATTGCCCGTGACGTGCGCGATGCCGCGATCCTGCTGAAGACCATGGCGAGCGTCGACGCCAAGGATACGACCTCCGTCGACCTGCCGGTGCCGGACTACGAAAAGGCCATCGGTCAGTCGCTCAAGGGCCTGAAGATCGGTATTCCGAAGGAATATCGCGTCGACGGCATGCCGGAAGAAATCGAAAAGCTCTGGGCCAAGGGCGTCGAGTGGCTGCGCGATGCCGGTGCCGAGGTCGTCGATATCTCGCTGCCACACACCAAATACGCGCTGCCTGCCTATTACATCGTCGCGCCGGCGGAAGCCTCGTCCAACCTTGCCCGTTATGACGGCGTCCGTTACGGCCTGCGCGTCGACGGCAAGGACATTGCCGACATGTACGAAAAGAGCCGCGCCGCCGGTTTCGGCAAGGAAGTGCAGCGCCGCATCATGGTTGGCACCTATGTGCTGTCGGCCGGTTATTACGACGCCTATTACCTGAAGGCGCAGAAGGTCCGCACCCTCATCAAGCGCGACTTCGAAAACGTCTTCCACGAGGGCGTCGACGCCATTCTCGCCCCCATCACACCGTCTTCCGCCTTTGCAGTCGGCGACGAGGAACTCGCCTCCGATCCGGTGAAGATGTACCTGCAGGACGTTTTCACCATCACCGTCAACATGGCCGGTCTTCCGGGCCTTTCGGTTCCGGCCGGTCTCGACGGCAGGGGCCTGCCGCTCGGCCTGCAGCTCATCGGCAAGCCTTTCGAGGAAGAAACGCTGTTCAAGACGGCGCATGCCATCGAGCAGGCAGCCGGCAAGTTCACCCCCGCCAAATGGTGGTGAAAAGCCTAAAGCTACGAGACATGAACGAAGCCGACCGCGGTGCGGTCGGCTTCGTCGGTTTTGCGGCATGGCGTTCCGGTGACGCCTTCGACGACAGCTATCTCGATCCTGATGTCATCGAGCGGGTGAGGTGCGAATTCGAGAGTTTCGCCAAGTCTCCGACCGGTGATATTGTCGTCGCTGAAATGGACGGCGTTGTTGCCGGCTGGGGAGCGTGCGATAAGGCACCGCATCACATTTCCGATCTCTGGGTGGACCCGAACTGGCAGGGCAAGGGGATCGGCAAAGCCCTGATCCTTCATTTTCTCGACAGGATGCGCGCGCAAGGCCTGCCGCTTGCCACCATCGACACCCACGCCAGAAACCGCGCAGCCATCGGTCTTTACGAGCGTTGCGGATTTGAGATCGTCTGGCACGGCATGGAATGGTCCGACATCATGAAAGTCGAACTCGAGAAGGTGAAGCTAGAGCGCAGGCTCTCGCCATAACCCGCTCTTACGGCCGCAGCGGCTTCTCGGCGAAATGCCGGGCGACAGCGCTGCCGCCGCCCGGTTGATTTATCTATTGTCCAGCTCGCCCCGCACGAGTTCCAGCCCGCGCGTGGTGATGCGGTAGGGCTTGCCGCCGGAAGAGGCGATGGCTCTCTTCCGTTTCAGCTTGCGGAAGGTGAGGAGATCGAGGCCGCTGAAAATCCAGCCGTCACGCGTGTAGAGCGCGAGTTTTTCGATTTTGTGGGCGTCGTCTCGAACGAGTTCAATTCTGCCGCCCTGGGCGAGCAGGTGAAGAATGCGCTGTTCGGCGCGGGAAATGTCCATTTTTGGAAGTCCGGTCGGCGTCATATAGACGCGTGAAAGCAAATCCGGGTGCGGTTAAGGCATCCGGCTCGGTTTCAGCATGGCCCGGCGCGCAATAAACTTGCGGGCAGGGCCTTTACCGGGACTCCGATTGAGCGAACATAAAAACTCCGTTCTTGCTCCTTTTGGGTAGCGGGCAAAGCCAAGGCGGTCAAGTCCCGCCAGGCGCGAGAAAACCATGCTGGTCGAATCGCCCTGGCAATGGTTTAATTTCAACGGCCATGGAGGGCGCGGCTTGATCGTCATTCGCAATGCGCATGAGCAGGAAGCGGAGGTTCTGGCGGCCATCGGCCTCAGGGCATGGCGGCAGGCAACCGCGGCTCTCGGCATCACCCCGACCCTTTATGACAATGCGGCCAGCGCCTTTTCCAATTTTACCCGCTCGTCATGGCTGGCGATCAGGGTGGCGGAGTGTGGCGGCTCGGTTGCGGGTTGGGCGGCGCGGGAGCATTTCGACGAGACGATTTCCGATTTCTGGATCGATCCTGATTTTCAGCGCCGGCGGGTCGGCACCCACCTGTTGGGCGATGTCGAAAGGCTGATAGAGGACAGGGGGTTCGAGACCATCCGGCTTGAAACCCATGCCCAGAATGAGCCGGCCGTCGCCTTTTTTCGCCACCATGGCTATAGCGTCCGCTGGCTCTCCGTCTCCTATGCGCCGAAACTCGACCGCGAAGTGCAGTCGGTAGGCCTGCAGAAGCAATTGGCCGAGGTCGAGAGCGGTCTTTATGGGCCGGCTTTCTGAGACAGAGTTTGCAGAGCCCCCACCAGCCGCATCGGCCAGTCCGGCATGATCGCGAGCGATACGACAAGGCCTGCCTGCAATATCACGATCGATATCAGGATGCTGCGGAACGGTTCCTTGCGCGTTTTATGCCGAAGCAGCCGTTGTGCCGAGATCGCGCCCAGGCTGCCGCCGATGAGCGCAAGCGATAAGAGTGTGCTTTCCCGGATGCGCCATGCGCCATTTCTCGCCGCTTCCTTGTCCCACCAATAGACAAGAAAGACGAAAAGATTGAAGGCGATATAGGTTATGAAACAGAGAGCGATCGTCACCATGACGTGAATTGAAACCGGGAAGCGTAAAAAACGCGTATCCTGTATCGGCGAAAATCCCGGGCCTGGCGTGAGAGGGTGCAAGATGTCTTGCGCCCGCGCTCCATTTGTTCTACCCACCAAGGCCAAAGAACCCGTATATCGTGAGCTTCAGATGACCCTTGTAGACGTGCGCACCCCCGACCCGAAACGCTTCATTCCCGGCGCCACCGGCGATTGGGAAATCGTGATCGGCATGGAGGTGCATGCGCAGGTTCTCTCCAATTCCAAGCTGTTTTCCGGTGCTTCGACCACTTTCGGCAATGCGCCGAATTCCAACGTGTCGCTGGTGGATGCCGCCATGCCCGGCATGCTGCCCGTCATCAACGAGGAATGCGTGAAGCAGGCGGTGCGCACCGGTCTCGGCCTGAAGGCGAAGATCAACCATCGCTCGATCTTCGACCGTAAGAACTACTTCTATCCGGACCTGCCGCAGGGCTACCAGATTTCGCAGTTCAAGGACCCGATCATTGGTGAGGGCACCATCACCATTTCGCTCGGCCCGGACCGCCAGGGCAATTTCGAAGATATCGAGATCGGCATCGAGCGTCTGCATCTGGAGCAGGACGCCGGCAAGTCCATGCATGACCAGCACCCGACCATGTCCTTCGTGGATCTGAACCGTTCGGGCGTGGCGCTGATGGAAATCGTCTCCAAGCCGGACATGCGCTCGTCGGACGAAGCCAAGGCCTATCTCACCAAGCTGCGTTCCATCGTGCGTTACCTCGGCACCTGCGACGGCAACATGGATGAAGGCTCGATGCGCGCCGACGTCAACGTCTCCGTGCGCCGTCCGGGCGAAGGTTTCGGCACGCGCTGCGAAATCAAGAATGTCAACTCCATCCGCTTCGTCGGTCAGGCTATCGAATATGAGGCGCGCCGCCAAGTCGCAATTCTGGAAGATGGCGGCGTGATCGATCAGGAAACCCGCCTGTTCGATCCCGGCAAGGGCGAGACGCGCTCCATGCGCTCCAAGGAAGATGCGCATGATTACCGCTATTTCCCCGATCCGGACCTCTTGCCGCTCGAATTCGACGATGCTTTCGTCGAAGCGCTGAAGGTCGACCTGCCGGAACTGCCTGACGACAAGAAGGCCCGTTTCGTGGCCGATCTTGGCCTGTCGGTCTATGACGCTTCGATCCTCGTTTCGGAAAAGGCGATTGCCGATTATTACGAGGCCGTCGCCGCCGGTCGCGATGCGAAGGCTGCCGCCAACTGGGTCATCAACGATCTGCTCGGCGCGCTCAACAAGTTCGGCAAGGACATCGAGACGACGCCGGTTTCGCCAGAACAGCTCGGTGGCATCATCGATCTCATCAAGGCCGAGACCATTTCCGGCAAGATCGCCAAGGACCTGTTCGAGATCGTCTGGAACGAGGGCGGCAACCCGGCGGAAATCGTCGAGGCGCGCGGCATGAAGCAGGTGACCGATACCGGCGCCATCGAAAAGGCCGTGGACGAGATCATCGCCGCGAACCCGGATCAGGTCGAGAAGGTCAAGGCAAAGCCGACGCTCGCCGGCTGGTTCGTCGGTCAGGTCATGAAAGCAACGGGCGGCAAGGCCAACCCGCAGGCGGTGCAGGCGCTGGTGAAGGCCAAGCTCGGTATCGAGGAAGAGTAAGCGGAGTTTGCCTCGTGGCCCCGAAAGAGGCATTGAGGCAGAAAGCTCTCATCCGTCATCCTCGGGCTTGACCCGAGGATCTAACGACGCACCAGGTCCAACGTGCTCATATCCTCGGAACAAGCCCGAGGATGACGTGAAGTACGAGGGACCGACATCACTTCTGCCGGGATCAACGCCCGGCATTTCTGTTTCAAGACGGAGCCAAATCATGTTCTTCATCCGCACGGCAAGCCTGCGTGACATCGAGCCGGTGCGCACCCTGCTCGCGACGACGTGGCACGCGACCTATGATGCGCTCTACGGCGTGGACAAGGTGAACCAGCTGATCCTTGCATGGCATTCGCCGCGGGCCATGAAGGACCGCATCGAGAAAAAGGGCGGCGAGTTTCTGGTGGCTGACGACGGCAAGCGGATCGGCGGCATGGCCTATGGCTCCATGTCCACCAAAATGGCGAAGACGGCCCTGCTGCACCAGCTCTATGTCGCGCCCGACCTCCAGCGGCAGGGCATCGGCCGCGATCTCTTCGCCGAACTGGAAACCTGCTTTCCGGATGCGGAAATCATGCGGCTGGAAGTCGAACCTAAAAATACTGTCGCAATCGCCTTTTATGAAGGCGTCGGATTTGTCGAGGTGGACCGAATCGAGCGCATGGCGGGCATCGAGGGGTTGCCCGGCATCGTTATGGAAAAGAGCCTGACCCGATGAATGAGACATTGCAGAAGCTGATCATCCGCACGGCGCGCGAAGACGATCTTCCGGCGCTCGCCGCCATTTTTGCCGCTGACGAGATCGGCGGCCACGGGGATACGGCAGAAGAATCGGCGCAGCCGGATTATCTCGCCGCTTTCCGCGCCATCGAGGCATCGCCGAGCGAAACGCTCTATGTGGCCGAACTGGATGGCGAGGTGGTCGGCACCTTCCAGACGGCGATCCTGACCAAGCTCGTCGGGCGAGGGGCAAAGTCCATGGTGATTGAGGCGGTGCAGACGCGCGCCGACATGCGCGGTCGCGGCATCGGCGCGGTGATGATCAATCATTGCCTGGAAGAAGCTCGCCGTCAGGGCCTGAACGCCGCGCAGCTGACGTCCAACATGGCGCGGCTGGACGCTCACCGCTTCTATGAGCGGCTGGGTTTCGAGAAGCGGCATTTAGGCTTCAGGATGAAGCTGAAATAGCGCGGATATATCTCGAAATGCTGGACAATTGCCGTGAGGGGCGGCATAAGCATGTCTTGTGCCGTGCACGGAAAATCGCTGCGGCGCATTCAAGCCCGAGGAACGTAGAATGAAGACTCTCCTGACGCAAATCTTCACCTGGTGGAACGGCCAGACGATCGGAACGCGGTTTCATACCTGGCGTTTCGGCAAGAAGGTAGGACAGGACGAGTTGGGCAACACCTATTACGAAGGCGGCACCACCTCCTGGGGCATGCCGCGCCGCTGGGTGATCTATAACGGTTATGCCGAAGCGTCGGCCATTCCGCCCGGCTGGCATGGCTGGATGCATTACCGCACCGACGTGCCGCCGAGCCAGGAAAGCTACGTTGCGCGCGACTGGCAGAAGCCGCACCAGCCGAACCTCACCGGTTCGTCCAAGGCCTATCGCCCGCAGGGATCGCTGGCCGTGGCCGGCGAGCGCCCGCGCGTGACCGGCGACTACGACGCCTGGACCCCCGGCAACTAAGCATCTTGTGATGCGCGGTGTTGTGCAAAACGCCGCGCTTGCATCCGGCCTCACCGGTTTTTGCCACATTCCGCCCTTAGGCGTTGATCCGGTCGGCGGTTCGACACAGGCAAATATTTGGAGACATATCGTATGAGGAAATTCACGCGGGATCGTTCTTTGCGTGCGCTGACAGTCTCGCTGTTTGCAGCGGTCTCTGCTGTCATCCTCATTTCGCCCGTTTCTGCTGCTCGTCTCGAAAACCGCGTGGCGGTGTTTTCCGGCATCGACAAGATCACCGGCCGCATCACCTCCTTCGATGTTTATATCGACGAGACAGTGCAGTTCGGCGCGCTTCAGGTGACGCCGAAAGTCTGTTATTCCCGCGACCAGACGGAAACCCAGAAGATCGACGCTTTTGTCGAGGTCGATGAGATCACGCTCGACCGCAAGATCAAGCGGATTTTCACGGGCTGGATGTTCGCCGACAGCCCCGGCCTCAACGCCGTGGAACACCCGATCTACGACGTGTGGCTGACGGGCTGCAAGCAGGACTCGGAAGTTCCCGCTCCCTCTACGGCAAGCAAGTAATTAACCCACGACCCCGCCTATTTCTGGCGTCTGAGCTTCTCGGCCAAATCGGCCAGGGCTTTGCTTTTGCTTTCCAGTTGTTCGATCATTTCCTCCCGCGTCAGTTCGGGCTCGATCACGATCGGAACGGTGAACTTATTGGGCTGATCGCTGGCGGGAGGCGAGGGGAACCTGATTTCAGAAAATGCCCTCTTCACGGCCGTTCTTGTCTGATAGGTGCTATCCCTTATGTTTTTGACCTGAACAGCCTGCATCTTTCCCGTCGGGTCAACACGGAAAGTAACAAGGAGCACCTGCTTCTTGTTCGTCCGCACAACCTTGAATTCCGGGCGGCCGGTTACGCCCGTCAAGGCTCGGGAAATTTCGCTTCGCCAGGCGGCCTGAGGGTTCGGGCGCTGTTCGGCAGCGGTGACATTCGCCGCCGGCGCCAACATCAATAACAAGGCCGCAATCCAGCGCATGACAATCCCCCGGTGAACCATATATCATGATCGGATAGGTCATGTTTTTGAGGGTTGCAAGCAAAATCTCAGGTTGTTTTCAGCGTGGATTTTCTTGCGCAGACAATTTTTCGAAGGGCACATCCGGCCTGTCGACAGCCGCTTCAAGTATCGTGGCATATTCCGACTTTGGAATATCGATTGCCCCGAATGTCTTCAGATGTTCGGTCGTAAATTGCGTGTCGAGCAGCGTAAATCCCTGCTGCCGCAAACGCTCGACCAGATGCACGAGGCAAATCTTCGATGCATTGGTGCGGCGGGAAAACATGCTCTCACCGAAGAAGGCGGCACCGAGCGAGACACCGTAGAGCCCGCCGACAAGTTCCTCGCCCTCCCACGCCTCGACACTATGGGCGTGGCCGATCTGGTGCAACTCGGTATAGAGCCTGCGGATGGTGGCGTTGATCCAGGTGCTCGGCCTGTCCGGCGCTTCCGCCGCGCATCCGGCCATCACCGCTTCGAAGGCGGTGTTGAAGCGAATCTCGAACGGCTTCCTGCGCATCGCCTTGGCGAGGCTTTTGGAAACGTGAAAACCATTGAGTGGGATGATTCCACGAATTTCCGGCTCGACCCAGAAAAGCTCGGGATCGTCAGCCGAATCGGCCATTGGGAACAGGCCGGCGGAATAGGCGCGCAGCAGGATATCGACCGTTATGCCGTTATTTCTGCTGCGCCGCCCAACCATATCGTCTTAGTGAGACGCGTCACCGGCCAGATATTTTTCCAGCCAGTGAATGTCGTAATCGCCGTTCAGGATATCCTCGTTTTCGAGGAGGTCCTGGAAAAGCGGCAGCGTGGTCTTGATGCCGTCGACGACGAACTCATCCAGCGCCCGACGCAGGCGGCGAATGCACTCGTCACGGTCGCGGCCGTGAACGATCAGCTTGCCGATCATGCTGTCGTAATAGGGCGGGATTTTGTAGCCCTGATAGGCGCCTGAATCGACGCGCACGCCAAGGCCGCCCGGCGTATGGAAATAGGTCAGCGTGCCCGGTGAGGGAACGAAGGTGCGCGGGTCCTCGGCATTGATACGGCATTCGATGGCATGGCCATGGAATTCGATATCCGCCTGCGTGACCGACAGGCCCTGGCCGGAAGCGACCCTGATCTGTTCCTGCACGAGATCCATGCCGGTGATGGCTTCCGTCACCGGATGCTCCACCTGCAGACGGGTGTTCATTTCGATGAAATAGAACTCGCCGTTTTCATAAAGGAACTCGATGGTGCCGGCGCCGCGATATTTCAGCTTGCGCATGGCGCTCGCGCAGATCTCGCCGATCTTCATGCGCTGTTCGACGGTGAGGGCCGGCGAATTGGCTTCTTCCAGCACCTTCTGGTGACGGCGCTGCAACGAGCAATCGCGTTCGCCGAGGTGAACGGCATTGCCTTCGCCATCGCCGAAAACCTGCACTTCGATATGGCGCGGCTTGCCGAGGTACTTTTCCATGTAGACGGCGTCGTTGCCGAAGGCTGCTGCCGCTTCGGAGCGGGCCGTCGCAACGGCCTCTTCCAGATCGGCTTCGGTCTTCGCCACCTTCATGCCGCGACCGCCGCCGCCCGCCGTCGCCTTGATGAGGACCGGGAAGCCGATCGTCCGGGCGATTTCGAGCGCGTTTTCAGGCTTCACTTCGCCATCGGAACCGGGAACCACGGGAATGCCGAGTTCCTGCGCCGTCTGCTTGGCGGTGATCTTGTCGCCCATGATGCGGATATGTTCGGCGGTCGGTCCGATGAAGGTGATGCCGTGCGCGTCGAGAATGTCTGCGAACTTGGCATTTTCCGACAGGAAGCCGTAACCGGGGTGAACGGCGTCCGCACCGGTGATTTCGCAGGCCGCGACGATCTGGTGGATGTTGAGGTAGCTGTCACGCGAGGGCGGCGGGCCGATGCACACGCTTTCGTCGGCAAGGCGCACATGCATGGCGTCCGCGTCGGCCGTGGAATGCACGGCCACCGTCGGAATGCCAAGCTCCTTGGCGGCGCGCAGGACGCGTAGCGCGATCTCGCCGCGGTTGGCTATGAGGATCTTCGAAACCATGCTGAACCGCCTTTATTCGATGACCACGAGGGCTTCGCCATACTCCACGGGCTGAGCGTCGTTGACGACGATTTCCACGACCTTGCCGGACTTGGGAGCCGGGATCTGGTTCATGGTCTTCATGGCTTCGACGATGAGGATGGTCTGGCCTTCCTTGACGGTTGCACCCACTTCGATGAAGGGACGTGCGCCCGGGGCAGGCGACAGATAGACCGTACCGACCATCGGCGACGACACGGTGTTGGCCGGGTTGCGGGCAGGCGCTGCGGAGGCCGCAGGGGCGGCCGGCGCGGCTGCGGCCGGTGCAGCAACGGGGGCTGCTGCCGGTGCGGGCGCATAGGCAGCAGGCGCTGCGGCATAGACCGTGGCGGCGGGAGCGGCGCGGGAAACGCGGATGCGCAGGTCGTCCTGCTCCACTTCGATTTCCGAAAGGTCGGTATCGTTGAGGATATTCGCGAGTTCGCGGATCAGTTCCTTGTCGATACCCTGTTTCTTTTCAGACATGACAAACCCTATTCTTTGTTTCTTTTTATGCCGTGATGTTTTTCAGCGCGTGAAGCGCCATGATGTATCCATATGGTCCGAAACCGCAGACCATGCCCTTTGCCGCGGGTGATACCATCGATTTGTGACGGAACTCTTCGCGGGCGTGGATGTTGGAAATGTGCACTTCCACGACGGGCGTGGAAATCGCGCGAATGGCGTCATGCAACGCGATGGATGTGTGGCTGTAGGCGCCGGGATTGATGACGACGCCTGCCGCCCGCTCGCCCGCCTCCTGCAACCAGTCCACCAGCACGCCTTCGTGGTTGGACTGGCGGAATTCCACTGCGAAACCGAGATCGGCACCGGCTTGAAGGCAATCATTCTCGATGTCCTTCAGCGTCTTGCCACCATAGATACCCGGTTCCCTTTTTCCCAGCATGTTGAGATTGGGGCCGTTGATGACGATGATGATGTTGCTCATTCACGTTTCCATAAGAAAATCAGCGACACCTATAGACTGCGCAGCCGTCAAGGAAAAGCCCCCGCAAGCCCTAAACCGGCCGCTTGGCAGGCATCTCACAGGGAATGCAGTGGCTTTTTTAGCAATCAGGAGCAGGTGGCTTTTCCACAGCTGCGCATATTGGCGATTTTTTCCTTCAGCGGGTCGGCGCCGACCGCACCGAAAACCGCCTCGTCGCCGACGATATAGGACGGCGTTCCGGTGATGCCGAGGCTGGTTGCCAGCTTGTAAGTCTCCTGCACCTGCTCGTCATTGGGGTTCTCCGCCATCGATTTGCGGATGTCGGCTTCCTTGAGGCCGAGCGAGGTCGCGACTTCCATGGCGCTGTCCTCATTCGCCCGTCCGCGGCCGCCGAGGAGCGTGCGCTGGAATTCGGGATACTTGGCCGGTGCAAGCAGCTTCACGGCGTTGGAAACGCGGTGGGCCGCAACCGATTCCGGTCCGAGGATCGGAAATTCCTTGAGGACGACGCGCACCTTCTTGTCGCTCTTCAGGATATTGTCCATGTCGCCCATGGCGCGTTTGCAATAACCGCAATTGTAGTCGAAGAACTCGACCAGCGTGACGTCGCCATCCGGGTTGCCGAGCGCCAGATCGAATTTCGATTCGAAGATGGCCTTCTTGTTATCGGCGACGGCTTCCGCCGCCTTGGCATTGCGCGCGGCATATTGCTTGCGCTCAAGCGCATCCTGAACCTCAAGCATGATCTCCGGGTTCTCGATCAGATATTGCTTGATGAACTCGCCCATTTCCTTCTTCTGCTGCTCGTCGAGCGCATGGGCGGGCAGGGAGGCGAATACCGTCGAAAGGGCCGTCACGCTGGCGAGAAGGGTGGAACGGAGAAAATGCGCCATATCGGTCCTCATTCTGTGCGGCCGGAGCCTCTTGAAATCTGATGAAGGCAATTACCTTACTTTAAGCCAAATGCCATACGGCAAAAATACTTGTCCGCATTATGATCGCATGATTGTGAAGATTGTGATTCTGCGGCAAGTCTCTGAAATACGGTTCAGGAAAGAGCATGCCCTTGATTACGATGTCGAAGCGGAGCGCAGTCGAACCCTTTCACGCCATGGATATTCTGGCGGAAGCGAATCGGCGCAGGCAGGCGGGCCGCCCCGTCATTTCCATGGCGGTCGGCCAGCCCTCGCATCCCGCGCCGAAAGCCTCGCTTGCGGCGGCTGAGGCGGCGCTGAAACATGGGCGCATCGGTTACACCGACGCACTGGGTCTGCGCGAGCTGCGCGAGGCGATTGCCGGTCATTACCGGCTGCGCCACCAGGTCGCCATCGATCCGGCCCGCATCGCCGTGACCACGGGTTCATCTGCCGCCTTCAACCTCGCCTTTTTGAGTCTTTTCGATGCGGGCGATTATGTCGCCATCGCAAGGCCCGGTTATCCTGCCTATCGCAATATTCTGAAGGCGCTCGGCCTCAATGTCGTGGAAGTGCCGGTCACGGCTGAAACCGGTTATACGCTGACACCGGCAAGTCTGGAGCGAGCGGAGACAAAGGCAGGCTGCAAGCTGAAGGGCGTGCTTCTGGCAAGCCCGGCCAATCCAACCGGCACGGTTACCGGCCGCGAGGCGCTGAAGCGGCTGGCGAGCTATTGCGAAAGCCGCGACATGGCTTTCATTTCGGACGAGATTTATCACGGCCTCACCTTTGTCGGCGAAGAGACGAGCGCGCTCGAAATCACCGACAATGCCGTGATCATCAATTCCTTCTCGAAATATTATTGCATGACCGGCTGGCGCATCGGCTGGATGGTGCTGCCCGAGAACCTTGTCCGCCCCGTCGAGTGTCTCGCCCAGAGCCTTTATATTTCCGCGCCCGAACTGTCGCAGCTTGCGGCGACAGCGGCCTTTTCGGCGGCGGAGGAGCTGGATGTCTACCGGGAAAGCTATCGCACCAACCGCGATTTCCTGATGGCGCGCCTGCCGGAGATCGGCCTGCCGCTGGCATCCCCGATGGATGGCGCTTTTTATGCCTATGTCGATACCAGCCGCTTTTCCAATGACAGCATGGATTTTGCCAAGCGCATGCTGGCGGAAATCGATGTGGCGGCGACGCCCGGCATGGATTTCGACCCCGAGGAAGGCCACAGGGCGCTGCGCATTTCCTATGCGGGTTCCGTGTCGGATATCGCCGAGGCCGTTGGACGTATTGCCGGCTGGCTGAAGTAAGTAAGCCGGGATCATCCGATTAGGGAGATCAGGCGGGCGTGCAGCCGAAGGTGCTGTTGAACGCCTTTTCGCCCTTTGCAGTGAAGGTCAGCACACGGCCGTTTCCGCGCCGCAGCCAGTCCCGCTGCTGCATGGCTTCGAGAAGCGATGCGCCAAGCCCGCCGCCGAGATGATGGCGGCGTTCGCTCCAGTCGAGGCAATGCAGGCAGACCGGGCGACGGGCCTTTTCGAGTGACGAAAGGTCGATGCCGAAGCTTGAGAAGAAGTCGCGTCCGCTCTCCGTCAGGGCAGGATCGTCACCTGACGTCACGAGCCCTTTTGCGGTAATGGCGGCAAGCAGCGCCACGCCGCTCTCCCCGGCCAGATGATCGTAGCAGATGCGCGCTTCCCGCAGCGCCTTGTCCTTCGGTCCCGTGCGGACGCGGACTGCGCCCGTGCGCTGGGCAAGACCCATCAACGCTTCCAGAACATGCGCCACATCCTCGTCGGAAAGACGGAAATAGCGGTGACGCCCCTGTTTTTCCGCTTTCAGGAGTTGCGCCTCGGAGAGCTTCGACAGATGCCCGCTGGCGGTCTGCAGGGTCACGCCGGCGGCTTCGGCAAGCTCGCTTGCGGTCAGCGCGCGTCCGTCCATCAGCGCCGTCAGGATGTTGGCGCGGGCAGGGTCGCCGATCAGTGCGGCGACATTGGCGATCAGAGGTCCGTCTTTCATGCTTCGATGGTAGCCGAAGCATTGATGCAAAGCAATGGCGTAAAAGAGAAAGGCAAAACACGAGGAGACAAACGATGCTGACCTGTTTCATCCGCTACGAGATCGATCCTTTCAGGGTCGATGCCTTTGAGCGATATGCCCGCACATGGGGTGAGGCGATACCGCGCTGCGGGGCCGATCTGATTGGTTATTATGCGCCGAAGGAGGGATCGAGCACCATTGCCTACGGTGTCTACAACATCGAAAGTCTTGCCGCTTACGAAGCCTACAGGGCACGGCTCGCCGCCGATCCTGCGGGGCGGGAAAATTACGAATTCGCCCGCCGCGAACAGTTCATTCGCCGTGAGGACCGGCTTTTCCTGCGTCTCGCCTCCGCTCCGCACGCCGGAGGCGGACGATGATCGCCGTTATCTTCGAGGTCTGGCCGGCTGAAGGCGAGAAGCAGCATTACCTCGACATCGCGGCAGGCCTGCGGGCTGAACTGGAAACCATCGACGGCTTCCTGTCCGTCGAGCGGTTTCAAAGCATCGGCAATCCGGACAAGATGCTGTCTCTGTCCTTTTTCCGGGATGAGGAGGCGGTGAGGGCATGGCGCAATACCCTGCCGCATCGCGCCGCGCAGTCGCTGGGCCGGTCCGGTGTTTTTTCCGATTACCGGCTGCGTATCGCGCAGGTGATCCGCGACTATGGCTTGGAGGAGAGGGAGGAAGCGCCAGCCGACAGCCGGAAAGCCCATCCGGCAGAGGGAGATGGCTTGGGCTGACATTTCCAGCATCAGTTTTTCTGCATGCCGTTGCAAGGCTTTCTGGTTCGAACTCGTCTTTGAAACCCGTTATAGATGGGCCAATGTGGTGCGGGACACCCTTAAGGTTAGGACAAGGAGAAAAGCGATGTCGGCAGAAAAAGTAGCGATTGTAACGGCAGGCGGCAGCGGCATGGGGGCTGCCGTGGCGAAACGTCTGGCCGCGGATGGCTACAAACTCGCGATCCTGTCCTCTTCCGGCAAGGGAGAGGCGCTGGCGCAGGAGCTGGGCGGCATCGGCGTTACCGGCTCCAACCAGTCCAATGACGATCTCCAGCGGCTCACGGATTTGACGCTCGAAAAATTCGGCCGCATCGATGTGCTGGTCAACAGCGCCGGCCATGGCCCGCGCGCCTCCATTCTCGATATTACCGACGAGCAATGGCACACCGGCCTCGATGTCTATCTGATGAACGTCATCCGCCCAACGCGGATCGTCGCGCCCGTCATGGTGAAACAGAAGGCGGGCGCCATCGTCAACATCTCGACCGCCTGGGCTTTCGAACCGAGCAGCATGTTCCCGACATCCGCCGTTTTCCGCGCCGGACTTGCCTCCTACAGCAAGATTTTCGCCGATACCTATGCGGCCGACAATGTGCGCATGAACAATGTTCTGCCCGGCTGGATCGACAGCCTGCCGGCGACGGAGGAACGCCGCGAGAGCGTGCCGATGCAGCGTTACGGCAAGAGCGAGGAAATCGCCGCCACCGTGGCATTTCTCGCATCTGAGGGGGCCGGGTATATTACCGGTCAGAATATCCGCGTTGATGGCGGGCTAACGCGGTCTGTTTGACGGGTTGGCCTTTCCCACTCCTCATTCCTGTGACAAGCGCAGGAATGAGGAAATGTCAGCGGCTCAAAAAACACCCGCTCTTTGCATCGACAAAAGAAAACGCCCGCAACATCGTTGCGGGCGTCTTTTATTCAGGATGTGGCTTCTCTCAGAAGAAGCCCTTGCGCTGCCACCAGCCGCCCTTGCGGGGCTTCGGCTCGTCGCCATCGGCGGGCGTGGAGGAACCGGAAGAGGTGACCACCGGCTCCGAGCTCGAGACATTGCTGCCCCGGTTCGCGCGGACCTTTTCTTCCGTGGCCGGGGCTTCCGCTTCCGAAGCCAGATCGGCCGAAGCCTCACCCACTTCTTCAATCGCGACGTTCACCACGGTTTCCTCGACGATCACCGGCTCCACCGTTTCAACGGCTTCGGCCTTCGGCGCTTCTTCGGTTTCAGTCTTGGCCTTTGCCTTGCGGGTGCGGCGCGGCTTTTTCGGCACGTCCTCTTCCGCGACCTCGGCGACCGCACCTTCCACCACCTCGGCGGCGGTCGGCTCTTCGGTTACGGATGCTTCGGCGGAAGCCTCTTCGCTTTCACCCTCGGCTTCCGAGCCGGCGGCATCGAGAGCCTCGTCTTCCGCACGGTTGCGACGTCCGCCGCGCTTGCCGCGACGGCGGCGCTTGCGCTTGCCGTCCTCTTCGGAGGTTACCGCTTCCGCTGCACCGTTTTCGGTTTCAGCATCGGCTTCATCGGTTTCGACGCCATCGTCGTCACCTTCGGCATCATCGCCTTCTCCATCGCCGGACTGGGCGTCGAGCGCGCCATTCTGCTCGCCCTGACCGCCCTTGCCGCGACGGCGGCGGCGGCGCTTGCGCTTGCGCTTGCCTTCCTCGCCATTGTCGCCCTGCTGCTGCTGGCGTGGCTCGGAGGTCTGCGCCTTGACGATTTCTTCCTCGTCTTCGTCCTCTTCCACCTCGGCGACGAAATCGTCTTCCTCTTCCACGAAGTTCGGCAGCATCTGGATGAGGCTTTCGATCTTCACCGGATTTTCGACGGCTTCACCGCGATCGATGGCGAAATGCTGCGCACCGACGCCGGAATCGGCGGCGATGATGATCGACACGCCGAAGCGGCCTTCATAATCGACAATCGTGCCGCGCTTGTGGTTGAGCAGGTAGAGCGCCGTTTCCGGCGTGCTGCGCACCGTGATGTTATGCGTGGTGTTGCGCAGCAGATATTCCTCGATGCCGCGCAGGACATGCAGGGCGATGGAGGATTCCGAGCGAACATGGCCCGTGCCGCCACAATGCTGGCAGACCTGCGTGGTCGATTCCAGCACTGAAGCGCGGATGCGCTGGCGCGACATTTCCAGCAGGCCGAAATGCGAGATGCGGCCGACCTGAATACGGGCGCGGTCGTTCTTCAGGCAATCCTTGAGCTTCTTCTCGACAGCGCGGTTGTTGCGCTTTTCTTCCATGTCGATGAAGTCGATGACGACAAGGCCGGCAAGGTCGCGCAGGCGAAGCTGGCGCGCAACTTCTTCCGCCGCCTCGAGGTTCGTCGTCAGCGCGGTTTCCTCGATGGAATGCTCGCGGGTCGAACGGCCGGAGTTGACGTCGATGGAAACCAGCGCTTCCGTTTGATTGATGATGAGGTAACCGCCGGACTTCAGCGTCACCTGCGGCTGCAGCATCCGGTCGAGCTGGGCTTCGATGCCGGAGCGCGAGAAGATCGGGTGAATATCGCGGTAAGGCTGAACCACCTTGGCGTGGCTCGGCATCAGCATCTTCATGAAGTCTTTGGCTTCACGATAGCCGTCTTCGCCCGAAACGATGATCTCGCCGATATCCTTGTTGTAAAGATCGCGGATCGAACGCTTGATGAGCGAGCCTTCCTCGTAAACGAGGCAGGGGGCGGTGGAGTTCAGCGTCAGCGTGCGGACATTTTCCCACAGGCGCATCAGATATTCGAAGTCGCGCTTGATTTCGACGCGGGTACGGTTGGCGCCGGCGGTGCGCAGAATGACGCCCATGCCCTGCGGCACTTCCAGATCGCGCGCGATTTCCTTCAGGCGCTTGCGGTCGGCCGGCTGGGTGATCTTGCGGGAAATACCGCCGCCACGCGCCGTATTCGGCATCAGAACGGAATAACGGCCGGCGAGCGACAGGTAAGTGGTCAGCGCCGCGCCCTTGTTGCCGCGCTCTTCCTTGGCCACCTGCACCAGAAGGATCTGGCGGCGCTTGATGACTTCCTGAATGCGATACTGCTTGCGCGGCTTGCGGGCGACGCGGTCCGGAACCTCTTCCATGGCGTCTTCGGCGCCGACGGATTCGATCACTTCCTTTTCGTGGTGATCGTCATCGTCGTCGTCATCATCGTCATTGCCGCGGCGAAGACCCTCGACTTCCTCGGAAATCGTGTCGGTATCGACCATGGCGGCCATTTCACCGCCGGCGCTGCCATCGTCTTCGGAAGACGCTTCGACGGCCTCGGCCGCTGCGGCTTCTTCTTCCGCCGTCTTCTTCTTGGCGCGGGGGCGACGGGTGCGCTTCTTCGGCTTTTCTTCCTCGGTGGGCGCTTCTTCGGCTACGGCCTCGACGGCCGTTTCCCCGGAAACCTCTTCCGCGACGGTCGCGGTTTCTTCCACGACGACCGT
This sequence comes from Agrobacterium leguminum, assembly GCF_015704895.1. Lineage (GTDB taxonomy): Bacteria > Pseudomonadota > Alphaproteobacteria > Rhizobiales > Rhizobiaceae > Agrobacterium > Agrobacterium leguminum. Next base: position 205,345 of record NZ_JADQWB010000001.1, read on the forward strand.
TTCAGTGGTTTCGCTTGCGGAAACAATGCCGACATCCGGCTGATCCACCTGCGAAAGGTCGATCATGGGGGCGCCGGGCTCGGGTGCATCAGCGGATTCGAAATCGTCGCTGCGGCGATGATCCTCGGCTTCCGCTTTCAGGAGGGCCTGACGGTCGGCGAGTGGAATCTGGTAATAGTCCGGATGGATTTCCGCAAAAGCGAGAAAGCCGTGGCGATTTCCACCGTAATCGACGAAGGCCGCCTGAAGCGAGGGTTCAACCCGCGTGACCTTGGCAAGGTAGATATTGCCGCGGATCTGTTTCTTGTGCTCCGATTCGAAATCGAATTCTTCGATCCGGTTCCCACGGACAACGACTACGCGTGTCTCCTCTTCGTGGGAGGCGTCGATAAGCATTTTGTCTGCCATGTAAGCTGTGCTCCTCGGCGCAGCCTTGTTTTATACGAGAACAGGCCCGCCACACGGACGAGCCTTTCATATGAGTGCAAGGATGTGCCGGAAATGAAGTCTCCTGCCGGGCGTCTGTAAACTGGCAGCATCCGGACCGACGGCGAGGCGCTTGGCCTGCTCCTGGTATCCGGTTCATGTGAAAACTGCTGCGACATCATTGGCCAGGCGGAACGACAATAATATATAGACCCCTTGGGATCCGATGAATTTGCTCTCCTCAGAGCGGCGGTGGCAGCGCCACCGGGTAGGTCTCCGGCCACGGCCGGAATTGATCGAGTTTCAGGATAAATGTAACGACGGCAGATGATTGCCCGATTTGCAGCGCCAGCGTCTTTTTCGATTGGCAGCCGGCGGGCATCTATCCCGTCAACACTTTTAACCCTCATCCGTGTTGTATGTTTTCTCTGTCATAATAGCAATAGGCTGGCTAAATATGCCATATTATTGGTGGAATTTCCGGGTTAACAATTGGTTCACCAAGGCCTGCGATTGTGGGGCGCAAACGCGCAAACTATCGTACGGCGTGGTTGAAACGGCACTGTTGCCGGCGTTTTTCCTCGCCGTTTATCGAAAATGACTGAAATACGGAATTTCTTGAAGACCATGAATTTCACGCGCAACGCAGCGATATTCGGTGGGAGAGGGCGGCTTGGCGCGCGAATCGCGCGGCTTGCGACGGCTCTGGCATTTTCCGTCGCGGCCTCTGTTTCCGCCGCGCCGGCAGCCCATGCCGTGGAGCCGCTGGTCGTCCATCAGGCGCGGATCATCGGCGATGAGGCGCGCACGCGCATCGTTCTCGACTTCGCCGAAGAGCCGGAATTCGACGTTCACTATCTCGATTCGCCTGCCCGCATCGTTGTGGACTTTCCGGCGGTGAATTTCAGCTTTCCCGCATCCGACCTGAAGCCGACCGGTCTTTTTTCGGATATCCGTTTCGGCAGCATGGGGCAGAACAGCGCCCGCATCGTGCTGACGGCGAAAAAGCCGGTTCAGGTGGCGGTTGCCGAAACCAAAAAGACCGATAATGGCCAATCTTTCCATTTCGTGCTCGATACGGAAATCACCACCAAGGGCAAGTTCGCGGAACTGGTGAAGGATCAGCAGTGGCAGGCGCCGGCCCCGGTGACGACTGCCGCGATCACGCCGGATGACAAGACGTCGCGGCCAGCGGAATTCGTCATCGCGGTCGATGCCGGCCATGGCGGCATCGATGCCGGCGCCACCGGCGGCACCACCGGCACCGAGGAAAAGGTCATTACGCTGACTTTCGCCAAGGAACTTGCCGAGCGGCTGAACCGCGAACCCGGTATCAAGGCTTTCCTGACGCGTGATTCCGATACGTTTCTCGCCTTGTCGGAACGGGTGACCATCGCCCGCCAGAATAATGCCAACCTCTTTATCTCTCTTCATGCGGATACGTTGAAGCAAAAGGGCATCCGGGGCGCGACCGTCTATACCTTGTCGGACCGGGCATCGGACCGGCAGGCGCAGGAACTGGCGGAACGCGAAAACAAGTCCGACCAGATCGCGGGCGTCGCTGCCTCCAGCGAGCCGCCGGAAGTGGCCGATATTCTTCTCGATTTCACCCGCCGTGAAACGCAGGCCTTTTCGGTGACGCTGGCTGAAAACATCGTCTCCTCCTTTGAGGGGCAGGTGGGGCTCATCAACAATCCGCACCGTTACGCCGGTTTCATGGTGCTGCGCGCCCATGATGTGCCGTCGGTGCTGCTGGAACTCGGTTTCCTCTCCAATCCGGAAGACGAAAAGCTGCTTCTCGATGGGGAATGGCGCAAGAAGGTGGCCGATACGCTGGCAACCGCCGTTGGGCGATACCGCGCCAAGGCCATGGCAAATGGCGGCTGAGAGGCCAGCCGGCGGAGCGGCAATGCTGTTGCCGCTCTGCCATTGACCGTCGAAAAGCTGTTCAATTCTTGGGTCTTGCGGACGATTACGAAGGCGAAGCCCTATTTTACTCACATTCGCCGCGTTACTCGGAAAGCGGATTCGGTGGCGATCCGCAAAGCGTCCGCAGCGCGATTGCGGGCCTGCCGCCCGGTAACATATCAGCGAATGCTGCCGTATCCGGCTTGTCATCGAAGGTATGGTGTGCAAAACGGCACGCGATATGCAAGGATGCGCCCGTATATCGTCGGGCGTTGATGGTTACGATTCGAATTATCGGTAGCTTGGTATGATCAGACTGATTGGATATTTTTTCGGCTTGGCCAGCGTGCTCTTCCTGTGCGCCGCCGCCGTCGGTGCGATTTATTTGCACGGCGTGACGAAAGACCTGCCGGATTACGCAGTTTTGAGCACCTATGAGCCGCCGGTGACGACCCGCGTGCATGCCGGCAACGGTGCGCTGATGGCGGAATATGCGCATGAAAAACGCCTGTTCCTGCCGATCCAGGCCATTCCCGACCGCGTGAAGGCTGCTTTCCTTTCGGCTGAAGACAAGAATTTCTACAACCATCCGGGTGTGGATGTCTTCGGCCTCGGCCGCGCCATTCTCGTCAATATCCAGAATCTCGGCTCCGGTCGCCGTCCGGTCGGCGCGTCCACCATCACCCAGCAGGTAGCGAAGAACTTCCTTCTGACCAACGACCAGACCATCGACCGCAAGCTCAAGGAAGCCATTCTGTCCTTCCGCATCGAGCAGACCTATTCCAAGGACAAGATTCTCGAGCTTTATCTCAACGAGATTTTCTTCGGCCTGAATTCCTACGGCATTGCCGGCGCGGCGCTCACCTATTTCAATAAATCGGTGACGGAGCTGACGATTGCGGAAACCGCCTATCTCGCATCGCTGCCGAAGGGTCCGGCCAATTACCATCCCATCCGTCGCGAAAAGGCGGCTCTTGAGCGTCGCGACTGGGTGATCGACCGCATGGCCGAAAACGGCTACATCACGGTCGCCGACGCCACGGACGCCAAAAAGCAGCCGCTTGGCGTCAATCTGCGTCGCGGTGGCGCGCATATCTTCGCATCCGATTATTTCGCGGAGGAAGTCCGCCGCCAGATCGTCGAAAAATACGGCGAGGAAGCGCTTCTCGAAGGCGGGCTCTCGGTCCGCACCTCTTTCGATCCGCAGATCCAGATGGAAGCACGCAAGGCGCTTCAGGACGGTCTGGTGCAATATGATGAGCGTCGCGGTTTCCGCGGACCCGTCGAAAAGATCGAGACTGCGGGTGACTGGACGGCGGCGCTCGCCAAGGTCAAGGGCCTGCGCGACGTTCCGGAATGGAAGGTCGCTGTGGTGCTTGCCGTCGCTGCCGATGGCGTCGACATCGGGGTGCAGCCGGACACTGAAACGGAAGATGGCGACAAGCGCACGCGCGGCCATATCTCCGCTGAAAACATGCGCTGGGCTTTCCGCGATGCGACTGGCAAGAAGGCGACCGCCAAGTCGCCGGTCGGTGTCGTGGCGGCAGGCGATGTGATCTATGCACAGCCGCTTTCCAATTCCGGCAATGAATATCGCCTGCGCCAGCCGCCGAAAGTGCAGGGCGGCATGGTGGTGATGGACCCGCATACCGGCCGTGTTCTGGCCATGGTCGGCGGCTTCTCCTATGCGCAGTCGGAATTCAACCGCTCGACACAGGCGATGCGCCAGCCGGGCTCCTCCTTCAAGCCGTTCATCTACGCGGCGGCGCTCGATAACGGCTATACGCCGGCGTCGGTCATTCTCGATGCGCCGATCGAGGTTGTTTCCGGCAATCAGGTCTGGAAGCCGCAGAATTACGGCGGCGGTTCCGCCGGCCCGTCGACCCTGCGTCTCGGTATCGAGAAATCCCGTAACCTCATGACGGTGCGTCTGGCGCAGGACATGGGCATGAATCTGGTCGCGGAATATGCCGAACGCTTCGGCATCTACGACAAGATGCCGCCGCTTCTGTCCATGTCGCTCGGTTCGGGTGAAACGACCGTGATGCGTATGGTCTCGGCCTATTCGGTCATCGCCAATGGCGGCAAGCAGATCAAGCCGACGCTGATCGACCGTATTCAGGACCGCTACGGCAAGACGATCTTCCGGCATGAGGAGCGCGCCTGCGAAGGCTGCAACGCGACGAGCTGGCAGAACCAGGATGAGCCTGTCATCGTCGACAATCGCGAGCAGGTTCTCGACCCGATGACCGCCTATCAGACGACCTCGATGCTGGAAGGCGTCGTGCAGCGCGGCACGGCGGCGGGCAAGATCAAGGTCGATCTGCCGGTTGCCGGCAAGACGGGCACAACCAACGATGAAAAGGACGCCTGGTTCGTCGGTTATACACCGGACATGGTCGCCGGCCTCTATATCGGTTTCGATTCGCCCGCACCTCTCGGTCGCGGCGGCACGGGTGGCTCGCTGTCCGCGCCTATATTCGGCGAGTTCATCTCCGATGCGGCCAAGCACATGGAGCCGAGCAAGTTCATCGTACCGAGCGGCATGAACTTCGTCGCCGTCAACCGCAAGACCGGCATGGCGGCGGTCGAGGGCGAGCCCGACACCATCATGGAAGCCTTCAAGCCCGGCACGGGTCCTGCTTCCACCTTCTCTGTCATCGGCGATGACGGATACATGTCGCAGGAAGACATTCTGAAGACCTCGCCGCAGGCGCAGCAGGCCATCACCGGCGGTGGCGGCGGTCTTTATTGATATCACTCCTGACGTTTGGCGGGGGGGCGGGTCTTTACATCCGCGCCCCCCGCATTTATTTGAGCAACGAGTTTCAATGAAGGTGAAGAACCAGCGAAATGCGCAATGAAATCGTGAACGTAGTCGACGAAATCAAGCAGGCCATAAGCCTGCTGAGGAGGCATCTTTGACTGGGACCAGGCGATAAGACGACTGGACTGGTTGAATAACAAGGCAGAGGACCCGACCCTCTGGAACGATGCCACTGAAGCCCAGAAGCTGATGCGCGAACGCCAGCAGCTGGATGACAGCATCAATGGCGTCAAGGCGCTCGAGCAGCAGCTCAAGGACAATATCGAGCTGATCGAACTCGGCGAGATGGAAGGCGATGACGAGATCGTCAAGGACGCCGAAGACGCATTGAAAGCGTTGAAGAGCGAGGCGAACCGCCGTCAGGTGGAAGCCATGCTTTCAGGCGAAGCCGATACCAACGATACCTATCTCGAAGTGCATTCTGGCGCCGGCGGTACCGAAAGCCAGGACTGGGCGAACATGCTTCTGCGCATGTACACCCGCTGGGCCGACCGCGAAGGTTTCAAGGTCGAGGTGCTCGAAGTTCACGACGGCGAAGAAGCCGGCATCAAGTCCGCGACGATCCTCGTCAAGGGCCACAATGCCTTCGGCTGGCTGAAGACGGAATCGGGCGTGCATCGCCTTGTTCGTATTTCGCCCTATGACAGCAATGCGCGTCGCCACACATCGTTCTCTTCCGTCTGGGTTTACCCCGTCGTCGACGATTCGATCCAGATCGACATCAACGAGAGCGATTGCCGCATCGATACCTATCGTTCGTCCGGCGCGGGCGGCCAGCACGTCAACACCACCGACTCGGCCGTGCGTATCACGCATATTCCGACCGGTATTGCCGTTGCCTGCCAGCAGGAGCGTTCCCAGCACAAGAACCGCGCCAAGGCGTGGGACATGCTGCGCGCCCGCCTCTACGAGGTGGAACTGCAGAAGCGGGAAGAGGCGGCAAACGCCCAGGCTGCCTCTAAGACCGATATCGGCTGGGGCCACCAGATCCGTTCCTATGTTCTGCAGCCTTACCAGCTGGTCAAGGACCTGCGCACGGGCGTGGAAAGCACCGCACCCGGCAACGTGCTGGATGGCGACCTGAACGAGTTCATGGAAGCGGCCCTCGCGCATCGCATCAGCGGCGGCGCGGATGTGGAAGTCGCGGATATCGACTGACGCGCCAATTGCGTCGATTGAAAAAGATTACCCCTCGCAAACCCATTGCGAGGGGTTTTTCGTTGGAGGACAAGCATGAAACAGGCGCTCTATATCGTCGACGTCCAGCCAAGCTTCAATCCGCCGGCTGCGCTGGTGGCGGAAATATCCGCTCTCGCCCTGACGATGCCCAGCATCGCCACCGTCGAGCGCCATGATGAAAGCGTGACACCCTTCGAGCGGCAACTCGGCTGGAAACCGGGCAGGGATGATGAGTCGCTTGTTGTGGCAGATCGCGTTTTCATCAAACACGGTTATGCGCCACCCCGGGAGGTCATCGACCATCTTCTGTCGCTGAAACTCGACAGGGTGCTGGTCTGCGGCATTCAGGCCGATACCTGCGTGCTCGCCGCCGGCTTTGCCCTCTTCGATGCGGGGTTGCATCCCACCTTGTTGCCGTGGCTTACGGTGGGCTCCAGTCTCGACCGCAGTGGTGAACTCGGGGCGAGATTGTGGAAACATCATTTCGGTGCGGTTCTTGCCGGGCCGGAGGCACTGCAAGCGTAACCTTGCCCGGCGCGCGCATCGGGCCGATCAGTTGGACGCTTTCTCGATCTTCATCTCGCCCAGCTCGTCGATCAGGATCGTCCAGCTTTCCGCTTCCTTGGCTATCGGGTCCGTCTTCAGGTAGACGGTCACGAAGAGGCCGGGCGAGGCGGGGGCGCCATTCGAGCTTTCGGGACGAATATCCGTGACATAGGATTTCATCTGGCTGAATTCTTCCAGCTCGATGTTTTCCAGGAGATTCGGCCCTTCGGCGGTAAAGACGATGCGTTGTAGGTAGATTTTCGCCGTGCCGTCGCCCTGGCGGATGGCGATGACCTTGTAATAGCCGCGCGTGGGCGAGGCAGGCGGCGGCCGCAACTGCCCGTCGGGGCCTTTCACCGGCTCAAGATTGCGATCTTCCCACATGCCGCTGCTGACGACGAAGATTGCCGAGACCGGCAGCGCGTCAATCGCTTCCGTCTGCGCCCGCGCGGGAAGCATGGCGGCGGCGAAAAGAAAGGCAGCGAGGATAGGTCTTGTCAGTTGCATGGCCATTGTCGATTGTAGGCGTCAATTGTTGAACTGTTCGGCGAGAACCCGGTCCGACCATGAGCGATCCGGATCCGAGAGAATTCTGGCCGTCCTGTCCTGCGATTGTGCGATCCGAACGTGACGAACGGATTTCACCTCGGTGTGGTCGGCCACCGCATTCACAGGGCGCTTGTCGCGTTCGAGAACATGAATATCGACCGTTACCTTATTCGGCAAAAGCGCGCCGCGCCAGCGCCGCGGCCGGAAAGCGCTGACCGGGGTGAGCGCAAGCAGCGGCGATTCCAGCGGCAGGATGGGTCCATGGGCGGAGAAATTGTAGGCTGTCGACCCTGCCGGCGTCGCCACCATCATGCCGTCGCAGATCAATTCTTCCAGCCGCACCTTGCCGTCCACCTCCACACGAAGCTTGGCGGCCTGATGCGACTGGCGAAACAGGCTGACCTCGTTCATGGCGAGTGCCGTGAATTCGTCGCCGTCGGAATCCGTCGTCGTCATGCGCAGGGGATGGAAATCATTGCCGCTCGCCACCGCGATGCGCTCCAGCAGGCCGTCCACCCGGTAGTCATTCATCAGGAAGCCGACGGACCCCCGGTTCATGCCATAGACCCGCTTGCCGGAATTCATCGTCTCGTTGAGAATCTGCAGCATGAAGCCGTCGCCGCCGAGCGCGACGATCACTTCCGCCTCTTCGAACGGCGTATCGCCGTACATGCCTTTCAGCTCTTTCAGCGCCGTCTGCGCCTCCTCGGTTGCGGAGGCGACGAAGGACAGTGAATAGGTAGAATGCGACATCCGCTTCCCTCGACAACGCGCAGACCGGAACCCGTCCACGCAAGGCGCTGTAACCCGTTGAAGCGGCTCGAAATCTTGAAACCTCGACAGGGAGGTCGATAACAAGCCGCCAGACGCACCCTTGGTACATGAAGACGGCGGCTGGCGACAAGGCCTTTCGAAGACGCAGGCGTTCCCTGACGGCGGACCGCACCGCTCCGGTCCACAGCTTCTTGATTTGCGCCCGCCGACAAGGGTTGCGATGCGGGACGGCCTGATGCAGTTTGCCAAGGCAGTCGGAATGACGAGTGGCAGGAGACGGATGTGGTGCTGAACTACGATATCTACGATGTCTTTACCGAGACGAAAATGGCGGGAAACCCGCTGGCGGTCATGTATGACGCCGATGATCTTCCCCAGGCCACGATGCAGGCGATCGCGCGGGAAATGAACCTCTCCGAGACGGTTTTCGTCAACCGGTCCAGCAATCCGGCCCATGCTGCTTCGCTGCGCATCTTCACGCCATCGGGTGAATTGCCCTTCGCCGGCCATCCGACAGTCGGCGCGGCGGTGGCCATTGCCGAACGAAATCGCGGCGAGGGCGATGACGATATCGATATGGTCTGCGTGCTGGAAGAACAGGTGGGCCCGGTGCGTTGCGCGGTGAAGATGCGTGCTGGCGCGGTCAGCTTCGCGGAATTCGACCTGCCGCGCAAATCGTCCCGCGTCGAGCTGCCGCTCGATCACACCGCGCTTGCCGATGCGTTGGGCGTCAGCGAGGCGCATCTCGGCTTTGAAAACCATGTACCGTCGATCTGGACGGCCGGGGTGCCGTTCCTTATCGTACCGCTGCACAATATTGCCGCCATCAGGGATATGGATTTTGACGCCAATCTGTGGCTGCGCACCGCGCCGCTGGTCGAAGGACGTCTGGCGGCGGCCTATATCTACTGTCGCGGCGGCATCAATCACGCGGCGAAGTTCCACGCCCGCATGTTCTCTCCGGATATGGGCATTTCGGAAGACCCCGCCACCGGTTCCGCCGCCGCTGCCCTTTCCGGCGCCATCCATCATTTCGACGGCCTGACCGACGGGCATTATCCGCTGCTCATCGAGCAGGGCGTGGAGATGGAGCGACCGTCCCATATCCACCTGCGCATGGACATCAAGGACGGCGAAATAGCCCGCGCCCGCATCGGCGGCCACGCGGTGCGTGTTGCTTCGGGCACGTTCGAGATTTGATTTCAGCGTCACCCGCTCAGTTCGATGTCGTCGAAGAGCGATGAAACTGCGAGCAGAGCCAAAAGAAAAACCCCGGTCCTGACCGGGGTTTTGTCATTTTAGCGTCAATCGGCTCAGTTGAACCGGCCGGCCGCATGGGCAAGCATCGTATAGACCTTGCCGGTATCGGAGGTGAGATAGGACTGTGTCACGGTCCGGTCGCGGTCAGTGCGGGCCACGTCGGCAAGCAGCTTCTCGAAATCGGTAATGTAGCGGTCCACGGCGGTGCGGAATTCAGCTTCCCGCTCATATTTGCGCTTGATTTCGTCGAAGGTCGTCTGACCCTTCAGCGTATAGAGGCGACGGGTGAAGACGTCGCGCTCGCCGCGCTGGTAGCGACGCCACAGCTCCACGGAGGCATCGTGATCGATGGCGCGGGCGATGTCGACCGAAAGCGAGTTCAGCGATTCCACCATGTGGCGCGGATTGCGGGTATCGGCCGCACGGGTCGGCTGCTGTTCCGCGCTGGCGCGTGGTGCGGACGCCGCTGGCGTTTCCTGTGAGGCGCCGCGCAGCAAATCGCTGATCCAGCCGCCGCCTTCTTCGCGGCGTCCGGCCGGAGCACCCGGCTGGGCCGGGGCAGGCGCCTGACGGTTCTCGACCTGACGGTTCTCAAGCGGCAGGGTGCCGCGCAATGCGGCCGGCGCGGGAGCAGGCTGCGGCTGGGCCGGGCGCTGCTGAACCGGAGCCGGAGCTGCCGGCTGCGGACGCGTCTCGACACGGCGCTCGGCTGCCGGCTGGGTTGCGGCGATGGCGCGGGCAACCGGTTCGGAGACTTCCATCTGGTGGGTCGAACGACCAACGAGCTGGGAAATATCCTGCAGGGCCTTGATCTGTTCGGAAACGGCGCGACGCATGGCGGCAGCGCTTTCCTTGGCTTCTTCCGGCAGGTCGAAGGCGCCGCGCTTCAGTTCCGCACGGGTCGCATCCAGTTCGCGGCGGATGTCGTGGCTCGAGCGGCGGATTTCGTCCGTCGCGCCGGCGAAGCGGCTGACGGCTTCTTCCACGGCCTGACGCAGCGTCTCCTTGAGGCTGGCTGCGGCGGCGTTCGATTTTTCCGAGGCGCTGCCGAGAAGATTGTCGACTTCCGAAAGCGAAGATTCGACACCGCCGCGCAGGCGGTTGACCAGCTCGTCGGAATATTTCTGCGCGTCGGACAGCGTGCTTTCAATCGAGCGGCTGGCATCCTGACCGGCGGAGAGCAGGGCGCCCCGCATGGTCTGTGCCGCCGAGCGGGCGCGCTGTTCGGTCTCATCGAGCGAACGGCCGATATCGGAGAAGGACGCCTGCAGATTGTCGCGCAGATTGCCGGCAACGTTCTGCGAACGCTCCTCGGCCTCGTTGAGCGTGGTTTCCACCACGCCGATGACGTTGCGCATGGCGCTTTCGATTTCCTCGGAACGCTTGACGAGGCCGACCGACAGGCTGCGCAGCGCGTCCTGGCGCTCCTCCAGCGTGCCGACGAGGCTCGACTGTGCGGCATTGAGGAGCTCGGAAGCCTGGCTCAGCACCTTCGAATGTTCCTCGAAACGGCCGACGATGCCGGCAACCTGCGCCAGTGTCTGGCCGGAAATATTCGACAGGCGGTCGATCTTTCCTTCGAGCAGACGGCTGGAGCTGGACACCATGTCGGCGGCCTGCGAGGCGGATTCGGAGAAACGGGTCGCCGAGGCGTTCAATGCCTCGTCTGCCGCGCCGAAGCCCTGTGCGGCGCGCTCGACGGCAGAGTTGAAGTTGGTTGCCGACTGTTCGACGATTTCCGCCATGCTGTTATGGGTCTGCGACAGCATATCCGTGCTCTGGCGTGTGGCGGCGACCAGCTTGTTGGCCGCATCGCTGCCGGCGCGGGCATATTTGTCGATGCCCTGTTCGACGGCGTCGGCCATGGCCGTATGCGTTTCCGACAGCATGTCGGTGCTCTGGCGGGTGGCTGCGACGAGCTTGCTTGCCGCATCCGTTCCGGCAGCGGCATAATCGCTGATCGCCTGTTCCACCATGCCGACCATGCCGCTGTTGCTCTGCGACAGAAGATCTGCGCTCTGCTGGGCAGCGGAAACGATCTTTTCGGCGGCTTCGCGGCCGATGGTGGCGTATTCGTCGACGACAGGCTTGGCTTTCTCCTCGATCAGGCGCGAAAGCTCGGCGGAGCGGCTGGCCAGCATCGAGTTGAGTTCGCGGGTGCGGTTGTCCAGCGCCGAGCGAATGGATTCGCCGCGGGCGTCGAGGGCGGATTCGACACCGGTGAGCGTCTCGGAGATCACGCCGACCTGAGAGCGGACGACGGCTTCAGCCTCGGCAACCTTGTTGACGATGATGTTGCCTGCCTCGGAGAAGGTCTGGGCCACGGCGGCGGCCTGACCGGAAAGGCGGGTCTGGGCATCCGAAATGCGGTTGACGATCTCGCCGGAGCGTTCCTCGATGGCCTTGGTGAAGGCCTCGTTCTGCGCCTGCACTTGTTCGGCGAATTCCGAACCGGACTTGGCGAGAAGGGAGGTGGAGCGCACGGCTTCTTCGCCGATGCTCTGGGTCGCGGAGGTGACCGCGCCGCGCAGGCTGACAGCGAGATCGCTCGCCTTGCCTTCAATGGTGCGGTTGACGTTTTCAAGACCGATGGTCAACGCCCGGTCCATGGTGCCAAGGCGTTCATCGATGCGGGCCGTACCGGTATCGAAGGTCTCCGTCAGGCGGCTGGTACGGTTTTCGAACGTGTCCGCGACACGCGTGGTCTGCTCGTCCAGAATGCCGGTGATACGCTCGGCTGCCTCGTCGCTGGCGCGGGCGAACACAGCCGTCTTGTCTTCCAGCGCTTCGGCAAAGCGGCGGCCGGCATCTTCGATAGAGGTGTTTACATTGGCGAGATCGCCGCCGACGCGTGCCTGCAGCGTATCGAGCGAGGTCTCGATACGGGCACCGGTCTCGTCGAGACGGGTGGTGACATTGCCGATAGAGGTCTCGATTTTCGAGGACAGGGCATCCGTCGCGCCGCCGATTTCGCGGGCGGCTTCGCCGATCTTGACGGCGATGTCGCCGGCGCTGTTGCGCAGGCGCTCTTCCAGCGTTTGCGCGCTGCCGTCGATTGTCTTCTGCAGCGTTTCCTGCTGGGTTTCGAGAGACAGTTCGAGCATGCTGGCGCTGGAGGCGACCGTGGTGCCGATCATCATCGCCTGTTCGGAGAGCATGTCGCCCATCTGGGTCGTGGCGGAGCTGAGCGTCGCGGCAAGATCTGCCTGGCGCTGATCGAGCGCGGTGCGAATATCCTCATGCGATTGCGACAGATTGCTTTCGAGGCGGGACACGCCTTCTTCCACCGTCTGGGCAAAACGGGTGCTGCCGTCTTCAACGACACTTTCGATGCGGTTGGCCGCACCCGAGACGCTCTGCTCGATCAGGCCGCTATTGCGCTCCAGCGATCCGGCAATGCGTTCAGCCTGCGAACCGAGCATGGTTTCGAGCCGCTCATGGCCGCTGGCAAGCGCGTTTTCAAGCGTGAATGCGGTGGCTTCGAGACGCTGGCCGACGCCGGCCGCCGCAAGCGAAAGCGACGATGCTCTGGCATCCATTGCCTCGGCAATACGGTCCTCGACGCCGGAAATCGCCATGTCGAGCGCCATGGTGCGGCTGTCGAGCGCATCCGCGATGCGCTCCTCCGCACCGGAGACGATGCCCGAGAGTGCCGCAGTACGGCTGTCGAGCGCGCCGGCAATGCGCTCTTCGACGCCGGAAACCGCATTATGCAACGCTGTGGTGCGACCGTCGAGAATATCGGCGATCTTTTCCTCGACACCGGAGAAGCTCATATCGAGCGCCATGGTGCGGCTGTCGAGCACATCGGTGATCCGCTCTTCGGCGCCGGAAACGACGGTCTTCAGCGACTCGGTTCGGCTGTCGAGCGCCCCGGCAATACGGGTCTCGGCGCCGGCCACCAGTTCGCCAAGGGCTGCGGTGCGGGTGTCGAGCGCTTCGGTGATTTTTTCTTCCGCGCCGGAGAATGCCATGTCGAGCGCCATGGTACGGCTGTCGAGCGCATCGGCAATGCGTTCTTCCGCACCGGAGACAACGGCGTTGAGGGCTGCGGTGCGGCCGTCCAGCGTTTCCGCGATACGGGTTTCAGCACCGGCGACCACGTCTCCGAAGGTGGCCGTGCGGCTGTCGAGCGCGCCGGCAATCTTTTCTTCAGCACTTGCGACAATGCCGGTAAGGGCAGAAGTGCGGTTGTCGAGCGTCTCGGAAAGTCTTTCCTCGACATTGGCAAAGGTCATGTCGAGCGACAGCGTGCGGCTGTCCATCGTGTCGGCAATGCGTTCCTCGACGCCGGAAATGGCGCTGGAAAGAGCGGCTGTGCGGCCGTCAAGCGTATCGGCGATACGGCTCTCCGCGCCGGAGACGACGTCATGCAGGGCAGCCGTGCGGCTTTCCAGCGTGTCGGAAATGCGGTCCTCGATGCCGGAAACCGCGCCGGTGATGGCTGCTGCCCGGGTTTCGAGCGTTTCGGCAAGACGGCGCTCGACATCGGCGACGACGTTGTTGATCGCGGCGGCACGTTCGTCGAGCATGGCGGCGAGACGTTCGGCCGTGCCGGAGACGGAGCCGGTAATCGCCATCGAACGGCTGGCGAGCGCTTCGTCGAAACGGTTCTGGCTGGCCGAAAGCGCGCCGAACAGGGCATTGCTGCGTTCCGCCAGCACGGCGTCGATCTTCTCGTGCGAACTGGTGAAGGCATCGGTGATTTCGGCGGTACGCTGGCCGATTGCGTCGCTGAAGGCCTGTGTCCGGCTTTCAAGGGCGCTTTCCAGCATTTCCTGACCCGTGCCGAGCGCGGTTGCGAGCGCCAGCGATTGATCGGTCATGGTGGTGCCGATGCGCTCCAGACCGGCGCTCAGCATGGTGTCGAGCGCTTCGGAGCCGCCGGCAACGGTCTCGTTGATGCGGGCGAGGCTTTCCATCAGCTTGCTGTCGAGGCTGCCGGCACGCTGGTCGAAGGCGCTGGCGAACTGCGCGACATGCTCGTCGAAGGCAGAGTTGACCTGGCCGACCGTCGCCTGCATCCGCTCTTCGTAGAGGCCGGAGCGAAGATCGAGATCCATGATCGCATCGTCCGCCGTGCTCTGCAGGCTCTGGCGGAAGGAGAGACCCTTTTCCTCAAGCGTCGTGGACAGCTTGTCGAGAACGGTATCCAGCGAACCGCCGATGATCTGCTGGCCGCGATCGATATTGCGGTTGAGTTCGAGCGTGCGCGTGGACAGCGTTTCGTTGAGCTGGCGCGTGCGCTCTTCAAGCGCGCTGTTGAGGCTTTCCGCACCGCTATCCAGCGTCGAGGCATGGATTGCAAAACGCTCGAGCAGGACTTCACCGCGCTCATCCAGCGTCGAGGTGAGGTTGTGCAGGCGCATGTCGAATTCGTTGGACAGCGTCGCGCCGGAGGAATTCAGCGCCTGAAGCAGGTTTTCGGTCTTGGCGGCGATCAGGCTGCCCATCGCTTCGGTCGAGGCGCGCGATTTTTCCAAAAGCGCGGCCGAGCGGGTGTCGATCATTGAGGCGAAAGCTTCGCCGGTCGTGGCGATCCGCATCGAAAGCTCTTCACCGACGATGGAAAGCTCTTCCTTGATCTGTTCCTGCGCGCCGACGATGGAGGAGCGGATACGCTCTGCGTGATTGACGATGGCGTCACGCTCGGCGGTCAGTTCCTGCACGAGGCTGCGCACGCGCAGTTCATTGTCGGCATAGCTGCGCTCAAGCGCGTTGACTTCGGAATGAACGAGGGTCTCGAGTTCCGTCGCGCGGGCGATTGTGCGCTCGATACCGTCATTCATGGCCGAGACTTCACGGCGAACCGCCTGGCCTACGGACATGATGCGGTCGGACGCGACCGTTTCCGGCTCGGCAAGACGAAGGGCGACTTCGGCCATGGAGCGGGCGGCGTTGCGCAGATCGCGGGCACGCGCCATCATGATCGCAAAGGCGAAGAACAGCATGATGGGAACAAGGATGCCGACGACGATAGCCATCAGGCCGGGGATCGCGGTGAGATCGGCCAGCGAGGCGATGTTCCACAGCGCGTTGCCATAAAGAAGATGTGCGATGCCAAGACCGCCGAGCGCCCAGATGACCGACATGATCGTGGCGTTGCGCAGCGCGCCGCCGATGGAGCCGCCTTCCAGCGATTTCAGGATCATGGCCGGGCTGCGCTTGGAGCCGTCATTGGCCGCTTCGAGATTGGGCGATCTGGGCGTCTGTTCTGCGGGCGCGCGGGCGGCCTCGGGAGCAGGGGTCTGTCTGCTTGCTTCCTTCAATCTGGCCTCCGGCTGCTTCGGCGCTGCAGTTTTCCGCGTCTCCGGCTTTTCTTCGAAAGCACCAAGCTGCAGGGCGTCTTCCAACGCCTGAAATGCAGTCTCGTCGACAGAGTCGCTGATCTTGTTATTCGCCATGCGGTTACGCCTCGTTACACATACGCCCGGCTTCATGCCGTTGACCACTTGCGTTCCGCAAGCGGACTGCCGCCATCATGCCAGCGGAACATTATCCCTTGAAGAGAGAACAATTCCGCCATTTACCAAATCCCGAATTGCTGGTGGTCCAGCTTTCGGGCGAAATTACATCACTGTGCCGCAATAACAAAGCTTGAGCTTAAGCCTCGTGGGAACGGCAGTACCGTAGTGACACATTTAGGTGTTCGAAACAATTAATGCGGATTTGCGGCGGTGGCGAAGTGTCGGCTTTTTAACAGTTTTTAAACCTGAGTTTCACGCTGAACGCCTTGTTTCGCATAAGTTTAACATAAATTAACCATAGCAGAAGATTTTCGCCCGCGTCACGCCGTAATTTAAGCCGATAGCAGCGGCCCGGATGCGTGAATACGACACAGATGTGACACGAAACAGGAAACGGCGAGACAGGAATTTCAGCCATGGCAGCGGTCAGTATTGCTTTCGAAGCTCCCGACAATTGCGGCGGTGCCCCCGCCGCCGGTAAAAAACCGATCGATTTCGATCATCTCGCCCGGCAGACGATGGGCGACAAGGATCTGGAGATCGAAGTGCTGCAACTCTTCAGCCGCAACGCCCGCGCCGCCCTGCATGAAATGGCGGGCGCCGACGACAAGGCCGTCATGGCGACGGCCCATCGTTTGAAGGGGTCTGCGCAGGCCGTCGGCGCCTCGGCCGTTTCCGCGGCCGCAGCCGTGGTGGAGGACAAGGGCAATGACAGCTCGGCGATCGCAAAACTCGCGGCGACCATTGTCGAGGCCGAAAATTTCATCCTCAAGCTCTGCCGCTGAGGCTTAACACATCAAATTTGTCATTTTGCAAGGCCGGTTGTGTCTGCGCGCCCTTGAAGCGGGTTGCCAAGGCGGACCGGCCTTTCTATGTGTTTAGAACAGTTCTTAGATCACATTTTGGATTTCCGGCATGACAAAACTGACCATCGTTGCCTTTGACGGCACGCCCCATGAACTCGACGTGAGCAATGGCTCCACCGTCATGGAGAATGCGGTGCGCAACTCCATTCCCGGCATCGATGCGGAATGCGGCGGCGCCTGTGCCTGTGCGACCTGTCATGTCTATGTCGACGACGCCTGGTCGGAGCGTGTCGGCGGACCGGAGCCGATGGAAGAGGACATGCTGGACTTCGCCTTCGACGTGCGCCCCACCTCGCGCCTTTCCTGTCAGATCAAGATGAACGACGAGCTCGATGGTCTCGTCGTTCATGTTCCCGAACGTCAGGGCTGAAATCTTTCGTCATTGCTAAACGCAGAAAAAGCCCCGCTCACCTGGTAGCGGGGAGCGGGGCGAGGCGGGTACGCAGCATGCAGGCGAGGGAGGAAACACCTGCGAGCCCTCAAGCGCGCACCGGGAGAACCGGAGACGGTTGCAACCGTCGGACCCGCCGTGGGCCGCAACCATTTCAAACCGTATGAACAAGCTACAATGAGTCTTGCCGGCCGCACCATGACGAGAATTCACGGGTGATATCGGACATGACGTTACGTCATGTCCCGTGTTGTTCGTTTGGATTTGGGGGAGGTACGTCCAGCGACCGTCAGCGGCGGTTCTGGCCCTGCTCGAGCCGGTTCTTCAAAAGCCGTGTCATGCGGGCATCGAAATTTTTCGATTCCACCACATCGAAGCGCAACTGATCGCGGTCGTGTTCGTCCATCACCGTCTGGGTGATCTTGCCGACCATTTCCTGCAGCGTCTCGCAGCTTTTCTGCGGGCGAAGCGACGTCAGCTGTCTTTCAAGCGAGCGGGCATGGGTGCGGGCGATTTCCGCGTGGCGCTCCTCGTGGCGCTTGATATCGGCAAGCAGCGTATCCCAGATGAAGGCCAGTTCCGCCGTGGTGCGGCGGCGGTTTTTCCATTGCGGCAGGAGAATGCGGGTATTCAGCACCACTTTGGCCGTTCCGACGCTGCAAAGGCCGTTTTTCTCGACATAGGTGAGCTCGCCGCCGAATTTGATTTCGGTGGCGCCGGGATGGCGCGCGCCGGTATTGCGCGTCAGCGGGCCGTGCCTGGAAAGCTGCTGGTCGAGGTCGGCGGCGGTTTTGCCGTTGATTGAAAAATAGGAATAGGTCTTGCGGACGATGGTTTCGGAAAAAGCCGATCCGGGTAGGGAAAGTGCCACTGCGGCCGCTAAAGCGGCGCAAAGAGCACGTGATGATTTGGTCATGACCCGGCCTTCCGGTTGAACTTGAAAAAGGTTTGCTGCATAGGCGGAGCGGAACTTATAAGAATTGGCATAACACTCCGTTATTCCCGAAAGGCGCGTGTTACGTGATAACAGCCGGCAGCAACGCGTGGCAAGCGGCCCATGGCCGCTCCCTGAAACTTGATGGGCGTGGCCGTATTATGGCCATCGTCAATGCAACGCCCGATTCCTTTTCCGATGGCGGCCGTTATCTCGCCGTCGATGCGGCTTTTTCCCATGCGCTGACCTGTGTGGAAGAGGGCGCTGACATCATCGATATCGGCGGTGAATCCACCCGGCCGGGTGCGGCCGCAGTAACGGAAGCCGAGGAACAGGACCGGGTGCTTCCCGTCATCGAAAAATTGCGCCGCGAGACGGATGTGCTGATTTCCGTCGATACCTATCGCGCCTCGACAGCGCGGCTGGCGGTCGGGGCGGGCGCACATATCGTCAATGATGTCTTCGGCCTGCAGAAAGACGCGGAGATGGCGGGCGTGGTCGCCGCTACCCGCGCCGGCGTGTGCATCATGCATACCGGCCGCGACCGGCAGAAGCTTGGCGATGTCATCGCCGACCAGTTCGAATTCCTCAATCGCTCGCTGGAGATCGCCGAGGATGCGGGTATTGGCCGCGACGCCATCGTGCTAGATCCCGGTTTCGGTTTCGCCAAGGACGAGAGCGAAAATGTCGCGCTGATGGCGCGTTTCGGCGAACTTGCCGCTTTCGGCCTGCCGGTTCTGGCCGGTACGTCGCGCAAGCGTTTCATCGGGTCGCTGACGGGCCGGGATGCGGCCCATGAACGCGATATCGGAACGGCTGCGACCACCGCGATCCTGAGGCTTGCCGGCGCTTCGATTTTTCGCGTGCACAATGTCGCCGCAACCCGCGATGCGCTGGCAATCGCCGATGCGGTTCTTGCCAAAACGTCGGCAAAGGCCGATGCGTAGATCAACAAGTGCCGGAACGCCGCGTCCCGAAGATGGTGCGGCTTTCTGGCGAAACAGTCCTGCCATGGAGGCGATGCGATGAGCCGCTATACCATCATCCTGAAAAACTGTTCCTTTTTCGCCCGTCATGGTCTTCTCGAGCAGGAGGAGGTGCTGGGCCAGCGCTTTTTCGTCGATGCCGAGATGGAAGTCGAGGCGGGTGATGCGCTGGAAACCGACGACATCGAAAACACCGTCGATTATGGCGTGGCTTTCGCCGTCATCGAAAAAATCGTCGTCGGCCAGCGCCGTTATCTCATCGAGGCGCTGGCGAACGACATCGCCAAGGCGCTGCGCGCCCGTTATCCGCAGATCGTCTGGCTCAGGATCACGGTGCGCAAACCCTCGGCGCCGGTCCCCGGCATTCTCGATTATGCGCAGGTGAGCGTTGAACACCGTGCCTGAAAAGATGACCGTCGCCGCCTTGGGGCTCGGCGGCAATATCGGCGATCCTGCCGCCGCCATGGCAAGGGCGCTGCGCGAACTCGATGCGCGTGACGATTGCCGCCTGCTGGCCGTTTCAGACCTTTACCGCACGCCGCCCTGGGGCAAGACGGATCAGGCGGATTTCTTCAATTGCTGTGCGTTGGTCGAAACCTCGCTTTCAGCGCCCGCGCTGCTGCAATTATGCCTCGATATCGAAAAGGGCATGAAGCGGGTGCGCACGGAGCGTTGGGGCCCGCGCACCATCGATATCGATGTGCTGACCTATGGGAATGATTCTCTTGTTACGGAAAGCATCGAGGTGCCGCATCCTCGCATGACGGAGCGCGCTTTCGTGCTGATGCCGCTTGCCGATATCGCGCCCGACCTTGAGGTAAAGGGCAAGCCCGTGTGGGAATGGCTTCAGCAGGCGGACAAGACCGGCATTGTCAGCGCAAACGAAAAACGGGAGTGGTGGACACTCCCGCTTGGCGATGGCTGAGAAGAGTATGGCTTTTACGGCTTGATCGAACCGACGGCGAGCTGGTCGATATCGCGCGCCAGCGTCACGCCGATGACCGGGATCATCTGGTCGGCGACCTTGACCGAAATGGTGATGTTCATCGAATTGTCGTTCGAGACGCGGGCGACCATCGCACCGTTGAGCTTGGCGCGGTTGATGCCGACGACGACCTTGTCGCCGCTGACCTGTCCGGAGGTGATGTCCAGCCCCTTGCCTTCGGCGCCGTCGAGGAATTTGCCCTCGTAAGAGTTGCCCTTCTGGCTGATGACGGCAGACATGGGCTGGCTGAAGACGCCGACGCGGCAGGTGCCGCCGAGCTTGATGCCGGTCTGCTTGTCGTCGAGCGGTTCGCCCGTCAGATCGCAGGTGAACTTCGTGCCCTTGTATTTGCCGGCGACGATTTCGCCCGGGCCTTTCCAGACACCGGCCACGGAGCGGAAGAACACGTCGTCGCGATCGCGCGATGCCGCATGGACGTCAGACATGCCGAAACCGCCGCTGACGGACAATATGGCGGCAAGCCCGCCCACAAGCGAAAAGAAGCGCGAATACATGATACTTTCCCCGGCGAAGATGCCTGTTCGATAGGCTGCAATCTACCGGCGGAATGGTTAATGCTTGGTTTATTTCGCTCTCATTTGCGGCTTCGTTCGTAACCTTTTGAACCGTCCAAGCCCGGGCAATCAGGCTTTTTCACCGGTTTTTCCACCGCTTAAATCGGGTGTGAGGTCGGACATGAAATCGCCGATCCCCGGCCGCTTCACCGCCCTGAACGGCAGCGGACGGCACAGATCCATCGCGGCAATGCCGATTCGCGCCGTCATCAGGCCGTTGATGACGCCTTCGCCGAGTCGCGCCGAGAGTTTCGAGGCAAGACCGTGGCCGAGAACCTGCTGGGCGAGCCCGTCGCCAACGGCGATCGAGCCTGTGACGGCAAGATGGGCGACGACATCGCGCAGGAGCTTCAGCATACCGAGTGTGCCGGGACGGCCGCCATAAAGCTCCGCCATGGCGCGCACCAGACGCGTCACTTCAAACAGCACATAAGCGAGATCGACCACCGCGCGCGGGCTGACGGCGGTGACGACGGAGACGCGCTTGGACGAATTGAGAATGAGGGCGCGGGCCTGCCGGTCGAGCGGAACGAGCAACTCGCGTTCGGCAAGCTCGATCAGATGCGGGCCGTCGATCACATCGTTTTCCGTTTCCTTCAGCGCCGCACGCCCCTTGGCCGTTTCGGCCCGGTGGGAGAGAACGGCATTCAGGCGGGTGACGATGGCGCGTGCGGGTTTCGGGCTCTTGTCGAGGCTCGCCGTCTCGGCATCGGCCTTCAAGGATTGCACGGCATTAAGCCGCATGATGCCGAAGACTTCCCGGCCGACGAGAACGAGAACGGCGAAAAGCGCCACAATAAGAGCGGTAGTGGCCGTGTAACCCAGCCAGTCGGAACGGGAGAACAGGTTGCGGATGAGCTGATCCGCCCAGAGCCCGAAGGCGAGCGAGAACAAGACGCCAAGCGCGCCGAGCGCAAGCTTGCCGAAGGAGAAGCGGCTTTTCTTCGGAGACGCCACCGGCAGCGCGGCGGCATCGATCTCCTCAGGCGCCAGAAACGGATCGTCCTCGTCGGGCGTCAGCGAAATCTCGGCGTCGAAGCTGCGCGGCGCGCGTTTCTGTGCGGCGGACGGTCGTGCCGTCTCTTCTGTTTCGAGCGTGAAAGCGGCCGGGCGGCGCGCCTGCGGATCGTTTTGTGTGGGAAGCTTCATGCGAGCTTGTCTCCGAACAGGAACTGCATGGCGCGGTCGAGCCTGATGTGGGGAACGGAAAGACGGATGCCGCCGCTGCCCGGCTCGTCTATATTCGGCGGGCGGAAGCGCACGACATTGACGTCCGGCAGCGACGCCTTGTCGCCATCCCTGTCGATGCTGCGGAAAAGCGGCTCGGGATCCTCGGGCAGATCGCCGGGAAAGATCGCCGTCTTGCGATTGCCGTCGAAGGTCTCGCCATTGATTGTTTCACCGGCCATGGGCGTGCCGACGATAACGGGCAGCTCGTGGCCGTCCTGGCGCACGCTTGCCTCTCTGGTGGCGCGCACGGAAGCGAGCGCCATGACCTCGATGCCGGCGCCATTCATGCCGATGGTGGTGATGGCGCGGTCCACCAGACGGCGGGTCAGCCGCTCCAGCCGGTCGTGGCTTTCGTGATGCAGGTGATCGGCCTTGGTGGCGGCGATCAGCACCTTGTCTATGCGCCGGCCGATCAGCGACGACAGCAGGCTGTTGGTGCCGGGGCGGAAACAGGCAAGCACATCGCCCAGCGCCCGCTCCAGATCCTGCACGGCTTCAGGACCGCGATTGACCGCCTGCAGCGTGTCGATCAGAACGATCTGCCGGTCGAGGCGGGCGAAATGCTCGCGGAAGAAGGGTTTGACCACAATCGACTTGTAGGCGTCATAGCGCCGTTCCATCATGGCGCGCAGCGAGCCTTTCGGCGCTTTCTCATCCGTCAAGCCGGGAAGGGGCGCGAAGGTCAGCGCGGGCGATCCTTCGAGATCGCCGGGCATCAGGAAGCGGCCGGGCGGCAGGGTCGAGAGTGACCTCTCGTCGGATTTGCAGGCCTTCAGATAGGCCGCGAAACTTTCGGCCAAACGCCGGGCCGTCATCTCGTCGGCCGGTGCGTTGATGTCGAGCGAAGAGGCGATCGCCAGCCATTCCTGCGCCAGTTCGGCGCGGATGCCGCTTCCGGCAAGGGCGACGGTCGCGTCGCTGAACTGTTTATAGTCCTGCGACAGAAGCGGCAGGTCGAGCAGCCATTCGCCGGGATAATCAACGATATCGATGGAAAGCTTGCCGGCCGAAAACCATCGGCCCCAGCCGCTGGCGCTCTGATAATCCAGCGTTATCCTGAGTTCCGAGATCGCCCGTGTCGAATCCGGCCACAGCCGGTCACGCACCAGCGCCTGAATATGATCCTCATACTGAAAACGGGGAATGGCGTCATCCGGCTGCGGCTCCAGCCGCACATTCGAGACGCGTCCGGACCGCATGGCCTCGAACAGCGGCAGCCGGCCGCCATTCAGGAGATTGTGGACGAGGGAAGAGATGAAAACCGTCTTGCCCGCCCGCGAAAGGCCGGTGACGCCAAGCCGCAATGTCGGGTGGGTGAGGTTGCTCGCACGGTCGGCCAGATTATCGAATGCGATAAGCGCGCTGTCTGTCAGGGACGTAAGAGAAGGCGGCAATGGCAGTTTCCTGGCTGTGTTTAACGGTCACGGCTGCAATATAGGAAGGTATGGCTGCCCAAAAAAGAAGCGCTCCAGCGGATTTTCAGCAGGGCTTCTCTACAGAATTTTTTTGGCACACCGCAGCGGTTACTTGCCCGGCGCGAGAAAATCGACCAGCCGCCAGCTGTTTTTACCGTTTGCGGCGATGTCATCATGGTCGAGAACCGCAAGGCCCGATGTCGGAAAGCCCGATGGCAGGGCGGCATGCAGCAAATCCTCGCCGATCATCGCTTCCAGCGTCGCCTCCATGGTGGGGTTGTGGCCCACCAGCATCACCGACTGCGCCTGCGCCTGCGCGGCGATGAGGGAGAGGTAGGTTTCGCTGCGGGCATTATACATCTCATCGACGTAGAAGATGTCTATGCCCTCGTTGAAGGCACGCTGCCAGGCCTGCGTGGTCTGCCGGCAACGCGCGGCGGTGGATGACAGAAGCAGATCGGGGCGGTAATGCCGGTCGGCGGCAAGGTCGGCGATGACTTCCGCCTCGGCAAAACCGGCTTCGTTCAATCCCCGGTCGAAATCCCGTTCTCCCGGCGCCGCCCAGGCGGCCTTGGCGTGGCGCAGAAGATAAACTCGGCTCGGGGAAGATGCTGTCAAGGGCGGGGACCGGCGTTCGAATGTCAGGGCACGGGTTGAATGCTACAGGATAGGGTTGCAGGACCGCAAGTCCTCTTTCCTGTTGGTAAGTCGCGTTGAAGTGATTGAAGAAGAGTTCGCTTCAATACGAATAAAGGATAAAAATTAGTCATTTAGATGATTTTTGTGTCAGTTTTAAAAATGCCTGAAAACTGATCTGCAGACTTGAATCGGCCACTATCATTGGAGTATACACCGCCGCATTGAGATGTTCTTCGAGGAGAATCGCGTTGAGTGAGAAGATCGATCTTAGCAAATATGTGCTCTCGGAAGACGATGAGTTCATGAATGCCAGCCAGCGGGCTTACTTCCGCGCGAAGCTGGTCGCCTGGAAAAATGACATCCTGAGAGAAGCGCGCGAGACCCTCGGACATCTCGCCGAAGAAAGCGCCAACCACCCCGATCTCGCCGATCGGGCTTCCTCCGAAACGGACCGGGCGATCGAACTTCGCGCCCGCGACCGTCAGCGCAAGCTGATTTCAAAGATCGATGCAGCTCTTCAGCGGATCGAAGACGGCACTTACGGTTACTGTGAGGAAACGGGTGAGCCTATCGGCCTCAAGCGTCTGGACGCCCGCCCGATTGCAACGCTTTCCATCGAGGCGCAGGAGCGCCACGAGCGTCGCGAAAAAGTCTATCGCGACGAATAAGGCGCTGCGGCCGGCAGGTCGGCAAATCGCATGACAAATAATAAGGGCACGGAAATCGCTTCCGTGCCCTTTTTCTATTTCGAATTCCTGGTCGGAAGACACGCGCCCGTCAGCGGTCGCGGGTGACGGAAAGCTCTCCGAAGATACGCGCCATTTCCTTCTGCATGTCTCCATCCGGTGAAGCGCCGGTGACAGGCGGGGAAGCTGGCTGCGGCTTGATCTGCTTTTCCGCGACAGGGACGACGGACGGTTCGTTATCCGCCTCCTTGCTCTTGGCGATTTCCGCCTCGAGGAAGCTTTCGAAATCGCTGGCGAGCTCATCGGAAAATTTCGGCTCGGCGTCGTTCGAAGCCACAGCCGGATTTTCAGGCTTGGGCGGGAAAGGCGCGGGCGGCGTTGTCTGTCCCGGCTTCAGGTCGGGAAGAACGCGCTCCCGTGCAGCGTCGAGAAAATCGGCGGCGATGGATTGATCGATCACCGGCTCGCGCGCGGCAAAGACCGGCGGGGCGAATTCCGCAGTCCGTTCTTCCGCCTTTGCCTCGACGGGCGCCTGTGCAGGGATCGGCGGTGCGACCGGTGCCGGAGCCGGCACGACGGGCTCGGCACGCCTGGGTTCCGTTCGGGCCGCAGCCATGTCGAGCGACGCAGCCGCCATCGGCAAGACGGCAGCGACCGGAGCCGTTGCAACCGGTATTGGCGGCGGGGTGGGGCGCGCTGTCTCCCGCTCGGGTGCCGCCTGTCTTGCCGGCGGCGCGGTTTCGCGCGCCGATACAGGCGTGGGTACGGGTTGCGGCGGGGTCGAAGGGCGTGGCGGAACCTGAGCGGCGGCCGCCGCAACGGGTGCTGGACGCGGCGAGGGCACAGGTGCCGGCGGCTCCGGCCGCTGTGCTTGCTTCACGGGTTCTTCAGGCGCGGAAACGGGAGCCGCAGCCGCAACGGGCTGCTGTTGCGGCAGGGCGGGGCGACGCTCCTGCTGGATCGCCGGCTCGGCTCTCTTCTGCTCGCTTTCCTGGCGCGGCAGCGCCCTCAATTCCGGCTCCTGCACGTCCCTGACAATGGGGATCGCGCCTATACCGCTTTCGATGACGATATCCGTCGGACCGCCGATCATGACGAGATGCTCGACATTGTCGCGGCGCACCAGCACCAGACGGCGGCGTGCGTCCACGGCCGTTGCATCGAGAACCTGCAGTCGCGGCTGCCGGTTGCGCCCGCCCCGGATGAAAGGGGCAGAACCGCTGCGCCTGCGCAGAAGCCACAGCGCAATCGCCAGAACAAGCAGGGCCACACCCACACCGACGACGGCGACGATGAGACGGTTTCCATAAGCGCCGATAAAATCTTCCATCATGGAGATCATCCCTTCAGATTTTTTGGCTTTTTCGTTTCTTGGGCAATTAATATTGCCGCGGTTCTTATAAAGTGAACGTCAAGCAGGAAAAGACGATTTTTTTGGGCGCGATACAAGGTTTATTCATTTCGCCCCACAGGATTGCCGCCTTAACCGTAACGACGCCACCGAAGCGCCATATCTCGTCCTTCAATGCTGAAAGACAGTGAAAGTTGCAATTCTTTGCCGAAGGAGCGTTCCGGAATGTCCCAGTCATTGCGCATTAACGGCTCCCTCGCACGGCATTTGATGCGTGTTGTTTTGCTATTGCCACCGTTTTTCGCGTTTCCAAATTCGATGGCGTGGGCCGAAGACAAGGTGCCGGACAACGCCGCGACCATGGCGGAATTCGTGCGCGACAACCCTTCCTGCGTCGACTTCACGGATGGATGCTCGGTTTGCACCGTCGCTGACGGCAAGATCGTCTGTTCCGCGCCGCGCATTCAATGTCAGGTGAAGGCGCTGACCTGTACCAGGCCGTAGTCCTTTAAGGCTTTTATACACCTTTCAGGCCGTTTTCGCTGTGCGTTTTTAAGCCTTTGTGTCCTGGCGGAGCTTTTTGCCGGTCAAGCGAGTTGCTACAAGAAATTTTACTGCCCGATTCCGTCAGGGAAATGGGGCTGACCGAATGACGACCTGCACGACTGCGAGGCCAAGATGACACGGGTGCGCGAGACAAGCGACAACGACCTTCCGCTGGTGGACAGGCGCGCCCGTTCCGGCACGGTCTTGCGCATTCTGCTTCTGGCGCTGGTTCTGATCGCCGCCGCCGCCGCCTTCGTCTATTTCAAGGATTCGCTCGAAAACGAAATCGTGCTCGGCATTCTCGGCGTGCTGGCCATGATGGGCATCTTCTTTCTGGTCTCGTCGATCATCGGTTTCATCGAGGTCATGCCGCAGTCGCAATCGGACGGGCTTGCCCGCCGCTTTCTCTCGGCCCATCCCGAAGGCACGCTGATTACCGACGCCAAGGGGCATATGGTCTACGCCAACGCTACCTATTGCCGGATGAGCGGCACCACCAAGGCGAGCGATATCCAGAGTCTCGAAACGCTCCTGTCGCGCAGCCGGGAATCGACCGAAGCGCTTTACCGGCTCATCAACGTGCTGCGCGAAGGCCGCGACGGTTACGAAGAATTCCGCTTGCTCAAACCGCTGGGTGAGGACTCTAACACCGGGCCGCACTGGTACAGGCTGAAGGGCCGCGTGCTGAAGGATGCGGGCGGCGAGGGGCTGCACGTCTTCCAGATCGCCGATATCACACCTGAGCGCGAGGATCAGGAGCGCTTCTTCCGCGAATTGCAGAATGCCATCGATTACCTCGATCACGCCCCGGCCGGTTTCTTTTCCGCCGGGCGCAAGGGCGAGATCGTTTATCTGAACGCCACCCTGTCGGAATGGCTCGGCATCGATCTGGCGCAGTTTTCGCCCGGTTCGATGACGGTTTCCGATATCGTCGCCGGCGAGGGCATGGCGCTGATCGAATCGGTGCATCCGCAGGGCACGGCGAAGCGCACTGAAATCCTCGATCTCGACATGCGACGGGTGAACGGCCAGAGCATGCCGGCCCGCCTCGTGCATCAGGTCACCTCGAAAGATGGCGCGCCCGGCGAGAGCCGCACCATCGTCCTGATGCGCCCAAAGGGGCAGGAGGATACGGAATCCTCCTCCGCCATGCGTTTCACCCGCTTTTTCAACAACACGCCGATGGCGATTGCCTCGCTCGATGGCGAAGGCCGCATCCTGCGGATCAACGCGCCCTTCCTGAAATTGTTCTCCGGCGTTGTCGGTCGTGACGATATCGATCGCGGCGTGGCGCTTGAGACGGTCATCCATGACAATGAAAAACCACGGCTCGAACAGGCGCTGGCTGAAGCCAAGGACCGTCAGGGCGATATCGCGCCTTTCGATTCTCGCCACCCGAGCGATGAGGGCCGGCATTTCCGCTTCTACGTCAACGCCGTCATCGATCAGGACGATGAAGCGCCGGAAGAGGTGGCTATCGTCTATGCCATAGAGGTGACCGAGCAGAAGGCGCTCGAGACCCAGATGGCGCAGACGCAGAAGATGAATGCCGTTGGCACCCTCGCAGGCGGTATCGCCCACGATTTCAACAACGTGTTGACCGCCATCCTGCTGTCGTCGGACCATCTTCTGCTACAGGCGCGGCCTGCCGATCCGAGCTTCGCCGATCTCATGGAGATCAAGCGCAACGCCAACCGCGCGGCCGTGCTGGTGCGCCAGCTTCTGGCGTTCTCGCGCAAGCAGACCATGCGTCCGGCCATCCTCAACCTGACGGATGTGATCGGCGATCTGCGCATGCTGGTGGACAGGCTTATTTCCGGCACCAATGTCAAGCTGGAGGTCGATTATGGCCGCGATCTGTGGCCGGTGAAGACGGATCTGTCGCAATTCGAGCAGGTGCTCATCAATCTCTGCGTCAATGCACGCGACGCCATGCCCGACGGCGGCAAGATCACCATCAGGACGCGCAACGTCGACGCGAAGGAAATCGCAGCGCTTGGCCGTCCGGAATTCCCGGCCGAGGACATGGTGATGGTGGAAGTTGCCGATAACGGCACGGGTATTCCGCCCGAGATCATGGACAAGATTTTCGAGCCCTTCTTCACCACCAAGGAAGTCGGTAAGGGCACCGGCCTTGGCCTGTCGATGGTCTATGGCATCGTCAAGCAGTCGGGCGGTTATATCTATCCCGAATCGGAAGTGGGCAAGGGCACCGCCTTCCGCATTTATCTGCCGCGCCATGTGGTTGAGGCCTTTCAGAGCAACGGGCAGCCCGGAGAGGCGGCGCTTGCTCCGGTCATCGCAGCCGAGCCGGTGAAGGAAGAGCCGCTGGACCTCACCGGCAAATCCGCCGTCGTGCTTCTGGTGGAGGACGAGGAAGCGGTGCGGCGCGGCGGCAAGCGCATGCTGGAAACCCGAGGCTACACCGTGCATGAGGCCGGCTCGGGCACCGAAGCTCTGGAGGTGATGGAGGAACTGGAAGGCAAGGTCGACATCGTCGTTTCCGACGTCGTGATGCCGGAAATGGACGGTCCGTCACTGCTGAGAGAACTGCGCAAATCCTATCCGGACCTGAAATTCATCTTCGTTTCGGGTTATGCCGAGGATGCCTTCGCAAAGAACCTGCCGGCGGACGCCAAGTTCGGTTTCCTGCCGAAACCCTTCTCGCTCAAACAGCTCGCCATCGCCGTTCGCGAAATGCTCGACGACAAGGAATAAGGCCTGAGGCGGCGAACCGGACTCGGCTGCGCCGCGACCTGTCGCATCCATTTGCATCCGGCCTGAAAAATGCGCCGCTGCTGCGGGTTCGTGTCTTCTTGCGCCCTGGCTGCCCCCATATCCGCACTTTTCCCGAGGTTTGCCTCTTCGCAAACGCAATAGTGATTGCACCGTTTCGCAAGGGGCTTAAAATCGCGTCTTAACGACCTAGATATGAAGAGGCGAAGTTCTCCCTCCTGGCAAAGAACTGTCGGTTTGAGAACGGTTTGGAGAATGATGAAAGATGATCGCTAGGCCGATCTACATGCAGGGCGAGGGCGAAGGGGAAGACGGCAGCGGCACCAACCGCGGAACGTCTGTTATCACCCGCGTCAAGCCAAAAACAAAAAGACCGAATTTGTACCGTGTTCTTTTACTGAATGACGACTACACTCCCATGGAATTCGTCATCCACATTCTGGAGCGTTTTTTCCAGAAGGATCGCGAAGCGGCAACCCGCATCATGCTGCACGTGCACCAGCACGGCGTGGGCGAATGCGGGGTGTTTACATATGAGGTCGCAGAGACGAAAGTAAGCCAGGTCATGGATTTCGCCCGACAGCACCAGCATCCGCTGCAATGCGTCATGGAAAAGAAATGAGGATCGCAACGTGCCAACTTTTTCCCCAAGTCTCGAGAAGGCGCTGCACCAGGCACTGACCTTTGCAAATGAGCGTCACCACGAATATGCGACGCTGGAACATCTCCTTCTGGCGCTGATCGACGACGCGGATGCCGCCGCCGTGATGGGCGCCTGCAATGTCGATCTCGATGCGCTTCGCAAGACTGTCAGCGATTACGTCGACAATGAACTGACGAACCTCGTCACGGGTTATGACGAGGATTCCAAACCCACATCCGGCTTCCAGCGGGTCATCCAGCGGGCCGTCATCCATGTTCAATCGTCCGGCCGCGAGGAAGTGACCGGCGCGAACGTGCTTGTGGCCATTTTCGCCGAGCGCGAAAGCCATGCCGCCTATTTCCTGCAGGAACAGGAGATGACCCGTTACGACGCGGTCAACTACATCTCCCACGGTATCGGTAAGCGCCCCGGCACGTCGCAGACGCGCACGCCGCGCGGTGCCGATGAACCGGAAAGCGAAAACAAGGCGAGCCGCAGCAATCCCGAGGAAGACGGATCGTCCGCCAAGAAGCAGCAGGATGCGCTGAAGGCCTATTGCATCAACCTCAATGAAAAGGCGAAAAACGGCAAGATCGATCCGCTGATCGGCCGTCACGACGAGGTCAACCGCACGATCCAGATCCTCTGCCGCCGCTCCAAGAACAACCCGCTTTATGTGGGGGATCCGGGCGTGGGCAAGACGGCGATTGCCGAAGGTCTCGCCAAGCGCATCGTCGAAGGCAAGGTGCCGGAAGCGCTCGCCAATGACACCATCTTTTCGCTCGACATGGGCACGCTGCTGGCCGGGACCCGCTATCGCGGCGATTTCGAAGAGCGGCTGAAGCAGGTCGTCAAGGAGCTTGAGGAATATCCGGGCGCGGTTCTGTTCATCGATGAAATCCATACCGTCATCGGTGCGGGCGCGACCTCCGGTGGCGCGATGGATGCATCGAACCTGCTGAAGCCGGCCCTGTCGTCGGGCGCGATCCGCTGCATCGGTTCCACCACGTACAAGGAATATCGGCAGTTCTTCGAAAAGGACCGTGCACTCGTGCGCCGGTTCCAGAAGATCGACGTCAACGAGCCTTCCATCGATGACGCCATTGCGATCATGAAGGGGCTGAAGCCTTACTTCGAGGATTATCATCACCTCAGATATTCCAACGAGGCGATCAAGGCTGCCGTCGAACTGTCTGCCCGCTACATTTCCGACCGTAAGCTGCCGGACAAGGCGATCGATGTGATCGACGAGACCGGTGCCGCGCAGATGCTGCTGCCGGCCTCCAAGCGCCGCAAGCTGATCACCGAACGGGAAATCGAGGCAACCATCGCGACCATGGCCCGCATTCCCCCGAAGACGGTCTCCAAGGATGACGAGATGGTTCTCGCCAACCTCGAAAAGGAACTGCGCTCGGTCGTTTACGGTCAGGACATCGCCATCGAGGCGCTTGCCACCGCCATCAAGCTGGCCCGCGCCGGCCTGCGCGAACCGAACAAGCCGATCGGCTCCTATGTCTTCTCCGGCCCGACGGGCGTGGGCAAGACGGAAGTGGCCAAGCAGCTTGCCGCCTCGCTCGGCGTCGAGATGCTGCGCTTCGACATGTCGGAATACATGGAACGCCATACCGTGTCGCGTCTGCTCGGCGCACCTCCCGGTTATGTCGGCTTCGATCAGGGCGGTCTGCTGACCGACGGCGTCGACCAGCACCCGCATTCCGTGGTGCTGCTGGACGAAATCGAAAAGGCGCATCCCGACATCTACAACATTCTGTTGCAGGTGATGGACCATGGCTCGCTGACCGACCATAACGGCAAGAAGATCGACTTCCGCAACGTCATCCTCATCATGACGACCAATGCGGGTGCATCCGAAATGGCGAAATCCGCCATCGGTTTTGGTTCTTCGCGGCGCACGGGCGAGGATGAAGAGGCGATCAACCGCCTGTTCACCCCGGAATTCCGCAACCGTCTGGATGCGATCATTCCGTTCTCGCCGCTGCCGACTGCCGTTATCCACAAGGTGGTGCAGAAGTTCGTCATGCAGCTGGAAACCCAGCTGTCTGAGCGCAACGTCACCTTCGATCTGCATGAAGACGCGATTTCCTGGCTGGCGGAAAAGGGTTACGACGAGAAGATGGGCGCCCGCCCGCTGTCGCGCGTGATCCAGGAAAACATCAAGAAGCCGCTCGCCAACGAAATCCTGTTCGGCAAGCTCAAGAAGGGCGGCGTCGTCAGCGTCACCGTCGGCAAGAAGGACGACGGCTCCGAAGGTCTCATACTCGAGGTCCTGCCGGAGACGGCACCCGTGAAGCCACAGCCGGAGGCCGAACTGAAGGCGGCCAAATCGCCCGGCAAGGCAAAGGCCAAGACGAAACCTGCTTCCAAGGCGGCGAAGGCCAATGAAGAGGCGGATGTCCTTGTTGCCGAGGCCGACAAGTCGGATGAGGACAGCAAGCCGCGGCGCAAGACCAATGCGGTGCCGAAAGTGCCGAAGAAGAAATGATCAAGGTCTTCGACCGATAAACCGATGCCGGGCGAAAGCCCGGCATTTTCATGTATGAAGCGCGCCGCGTTTTCCCTGATACCTCCGGCGCGTTTTGTTTTTTGTTTTATGCATGACGTTACCCCGAAGCTGCGGCACATTTCGGGTGACATGCACAAGTGGGTCAGCAATGCAGACTGCCGACAGCGATACCATCCCCCTGAGCGGCTGGTTTTTCCGGGGAATGCGGGGCATATTTTCGCTGCCCTCGCTCATTCTGATGACATCTTTCGTCGGTTTCAGCGCCTTCGCGCTGGAATCGGGCGTCGCGCGCGGTGAAGCCGTGTTCATGACGCTGATGATCTGGGCCCTGCCGGCCAAGATGATCCTGATCGGCTCCATGGTCGGCGGCGCCAATCTTGCCGCCTGCTTTCTGGCGGTGACGCTGTCCTCGGTCCGGATGATGCCGATGGTCGCCTCCATCGTTCCGGAAATGCGCGGCGCGAAGACCCCGACATGGATTTTGCTGTTTCTCTCGCATTTCGTCGCAATCACCGCCTGGGTCTTTGCCACGCAGAATCTTTCCAGGGTACCGCGTGAAGCCCGCGCCGCTTGGTTCGCCGGTTTTGGCATGACGCTCACCGTGGTCAATGCCATCATCGTCGGCCTGTGTTACGGCGTTGTCGCCGCCTTTCCGCCACTCGTCGCCGGCGTGCTGTTTTTTCTCACGCCGGTCTATTTCGTGGCATCGATATGGGCTTCGGCCCGGCATTCCGTCGTCAAGGTCGCCTT
Organism: Agrobacterium leguminum; assembly: GCF_015704895.1. Classification (GTDB taxonomy): domain Bacteria; phylum Pseudomonadota; class Alphaproteobacteria; order Rhizobiales; family Rhizobiaceae; genus Agrobacterium; species Agrobacterium leguminum. The sequence goes on from NZ_JADQWB010000001.1 coordinate 238,538, forward strand.
CGTCATCGGCGTTATCGCCGGGCCTGCCTTTGCGGTCATCGCACCGGAATTCGATATTCTCTATGCCGGGATCGGCGGGGGCACGGCGGCCTATCTGATCGACCGTCTCGTGTTCCGCCGCCGGATAAAACCCGTCTCACCGGAGAGCGAACCATGATGACCGAACATTGGTGGGCGCCCTATCTCTTCATCGCGATTGCCGGCTGGCTGGCGACCGATCTCTGGCGCTGGCTCGGCGTTCTCGCCGGTAACCGCCTGAAGGAGGATTCCGAAGCGCTGCACTGGGTAAGGGCAGTCGCCACCGCACTCGTCATGGCCGTCACCGCCAAGCTGATCGTCTTTCCAACCGGAACGCTGGAAGCATCCCCCCTGTGGCTGCGCATCGGCGCTGCCGCGCTCGGTTTCATCGCTTTTCTGATGGCAGGCCAGCGCGTCATCGTCGGCGTGGCGGTGCCGATCCTGCTTCTGGCGGGTGGGTTGTTCGCGCTCGGTTTCTGAGACTGGTTTATTCGACCTCAGAGACCGCTCTCTCGGGCTTCCGCAACAAGCCAATCCGCAAGAAGTCGAGCCGGTGCGGTCATCTCGTCTCCTTCCACCAGCCAGTAATATTTCTCCGTATCGGCCGCCCGGTCGAAGAGCACGGTCAGTCGACCTTCGGCGATCTCGTCGTGAAGAAGCGCTGTCGGGCAGAGGCCGATGCCTTGACCGGCTTTGAGAGCGGTCACGAGCAGATTGAAATCCGCAAAAACCGGACCGGCGTTATCGGGCAGGGATATTCCCCCGGCTGCGAACCAGTTCTGCCAAGCCGCCTCGGTGTCGTCATGCAGCAATTCCGCTCGTAACAGGCTGTCAACATTGTCGAAAGGACCGAATTTAGCGACATAGCCCGGCGCGCATGTCGGCCGCGTCTCCGCGCTGAAAAGCGCAACCGCATTTTCCCCGGAGGCGATGCCATGTCCTATGGTGAGATCGGCCGGTATTGCATGATGCGCGCCGGAATAGCTGATGGATACCTGTATATCGGGGTAAAGCGCCCGAAAGCGGGGCAGGCGGGGCGTCAGAAAATGCGCCACGACAGAGGGCAGGCTGGCAAGGCGGACGGTCATGCGGTCATGGCCCTGACGGATCCGGGCGGCGCCTGAGGCAATCTGCCGTAAGGCAGTCGAAACCGTCGTGCCGAATTCCTTTCCGGACGGGGTAAGCCTCACACCCCTTGCATGCCGCTCGAACAGGGCAACGCCAAGCCAGGCCTCCAGATTGCGCACATGCTGGCTGACGGCGGTTGCCGTCATGCCGAGTTCCTGCGCAGCCAGAGAAAAACTCGTTCTTCTGGCTGCGGCTTCGAATGCGCGGAGGGTGGTGAGCGGCGGTAATTTCATGGTGTCTCAAGGGTAAGTAAGACTTGGCCTGAGCGCAAGAAAAACCCGTCTTGTCAGGTGGGCACACATGGCGCAATTTCGCCTCGAGATTTTGATTGCCCGAGGATTTCATGACCCCCATGCCCGCCGCCGAACCCGTCGACGCCGCTGAACGCCGCGCCATCCGTCCTGTTGTCGTTTATCCGAACGGGACGCTTGAAATGCCAGACCTCGCGCGTCTGGAAGAAGCCAAACGAAGCATGGAAAAGATCGATGAGGTCATCGTGCCGCCGCGTGACGGCCGCACCTTTCATGTGCCGAAGGGGCATTTCTTTCGCATCGTAAGCGTTGAAGGTCCGCAGGTCGGAGACCTGAACCTCTGGAACGCCCATGATCTGACCGAGCGGTTTTTCAGCGGCAAGACTCGCGCCCTGCACGCCACCCATGTTTCGGTCGGCAACCGGCTGTGGAGCAACCTGCCGTCCCTGCGGCCGATGGCGACGATCACGCACGACACGCTGTCATGGTATGGCTTCGACGAAGACGGCGGCGGTGTGCATGACGTGATCGGTACACGCTGCGATCCCTACACCAACAAGCTCCTGAGTGGCGGCGACTACCACCATTGCTGCCATTCCAATCTGACCAATGCGCTGGCCTCCGCCAAGAGCCTGTCATTCCGGCAGGCGGAGCCGCATGTGCATGACGTCCTCAACGTCTTCATGTGCACGGGTTTCACCCGCGACACACACCAATATTTCATGAAGGCGAGCCCGGTGCGGCCGGGTGATTATCTGGAGCTTTTTGCCGAGATCGATCTTATCGGCGCGCTTTCCGCCTGCCCGGGCGGTGACTGCAGCGCCACGCATTCGAGCGATACGGCGGCCTGTTATCCGCTGAAGGTGGAAATATTCCGGCCCGATATGGCGGTGCTTGAAAGCTGGCCTTGGCCGGAACGGAATGCGTATCGGCCTGTGGAGTGAAAAAACACCATTTTCGTTATGCCGGACTGGATCCGGCATCCAGCCACGGCCCGTCTGTGCCGTAAGATGACTCTCTCGCGATCAATGACTTGATTGCACTGGACCCCGGACCAAGTCCGGGGTGATTGCGTGGAGATGTGCTACGGCTTTGCAGGATACGCGCCTGCTACGCAACCATCACGAAGCAAGTGCGGCCTTTATCTTCTCCGCATGGGCCTTCAACACCTCGCCATCGGCCATCACGCCGGAATGCGGCTTCAGCGGCTCACCTTCCTTGCGCGGAATGACGTGGAAATGCAGGTGGAAAACGGTCTGGCCAGCCGCCGGCTCGTTGAACTGCGCGATGAAGACGCCATCGGCATCGAAGGCTTCCTTGGCCGCCACGGCGAGTTTCTGCACGACGGGAATGGTCCGCGCCAGCACTTCCGGGTCGGCATCGAGCAGGTTGCGGGAGCCGGTCTTGGGAACCACGAGCAGATGGCCGGGCGCCTGCGGCATCACATCCATGAAAGCAAGCGTATGCTCGTCTTCGTAAAGCTTGTGGCTCGGAATTTCGCCGCGCAGGATTTTTGCGAAGATATTGTTGTCGTCATAGGCGCTGGCCGTCATCGTGATCTCTCCTCATGGCGGACTATACGTCCGGTTCCTGTCTCTCGCCCTTGCGGAAGGGCGTGTGTTCATCAAGATAATCGCCGATATGCTCGACTTCCTCGCGCTCGCGCTGAAGATAATCGGCAATGGCGCGGCGCAGGCCCGAATGGACAATGAAATGCGCCGAATGGGTGGTGACGGGCATGTAACCGCGCGCCAGCTTGTGTTCGCCCTGAGCGCCGGCTTCCACCCGTTTCAGTCCCCTGGAAAGCGCGAAATCGATCGCCTGATGATAGCAGACCTCGAAATGCAGAAAGGGATGATCCTCGATGCAGCCCCAGTGGCGGCCATAAAGCGCATCCGAGCCGATGAAATTGATCGCACCGGCAATATAGCGCCCCTCGCGTTTCGCCATCACTAGCAGCACGTCATCGGCCATGCGCTCGCCGATCAGCGAATAAAATTCCCGCGTCAGATAGGGCCTGCCCCATTTGCGGCCGCCGGTATCCATGTAGAAAACGAAGAACTGGTCCCAGATATCCTCGGTCAGGTCGCTTCCGGTCAGCCAGTCGATCTCGATGCCGTTTTCCAGCGCCGCGCGGCGTTCCTTTTTCAGCCCCTTGCGCTTGCGCGAGGAAAGGGCGTCAAGAAAATCATCGTGGTCACGATAACCGTCATTGATGAAGTGGAACTGCTGGTCGGTCCTGTGCAGGAAATCGCGGGGCAGAAGGGCGGAAAGATCGTTCTCTTCCAGAAATGTGACATGTGCCGAGGAGACGCCGATCTTTTCCGTCACCTGTGCGAGACCGGAGGCCAGTAGCGCCTTGAAACGTGTCTCGTCCTCGTTTTCGCAGACGAGCAACCGTGGTCCGGTTGCCGGCGTGAAAGGGACCGAGCATTGCAGTTTCGGATAATAATGACCACCAGCCCGTTCGAAAGCATCCGCCCAGCCATGGTCGAAAACATATTCGCCCTTGCTGTGGTTCTTCAGATAGGCCGGCACCGCGCCGACGAGAGCGCCGGAGGCATTTTCGAGAAGCAGATGGTGCCCGAGCCAGCCGGTTTTGGCTGTCGCCGACCCCGATTCTTCCATGGATGATAAAAATTCATGGGAAATAAATGGGTTGTATATTTTTCCTGACATATTGCGCGAGGTTCCGGAAAGCCGTTTCCAGCTTTCCGGATCGATATCCCTGAAGGATTGCGCAATGCTGATGGAATAGTCTTCTGTCATGCCGTGGCGGACGGGTTCTCTCTCGGGTCGAAACCTTCGAATGTCATCTGATCCGCATATTTATAGGTAGTCTCGCGCGCATTTTCATCCCTGACCGTCCAGGTAATCACCGGAAGGCCAAGTTTTCTTTGCGCCTCGATGAAGCTGTTGGGCAGATGACCCCAATGATAGGAGATAAAATCGAGACCCATCTGCATCGCTTCGTCATGTTTGAAGAAGTCTTCCGGCTTGTCGCCTTCGGCGGTGAGACCCAGCGGCCACGGCGAGCCGGCCGCCTTCAGATCCTTCAGCAGATGGTGGTCGAAGCTCATCAGCGCCACATGGCCCTTATAGCCTTCGAGGTCTTCCAGCACCGCCTCGGCAAAACCGTCGTCGACGCCTTCACCGGCGCGGCCTTTCAGCTCGATGACCAGCGGCACCTTGCCGGCGCAGAGCGTGAGAAGCTGCTTGAGGGTAGGGACCCGGTCCCCGGTCTGGCCGACGGCAAGAAGCGACAGCTCGGCCGATGTGCGTTCGCGCACATCGCCCTTGATGCCGGTCAGGCGGGCCATGTCGTCGTCGTGAAAAATCACCGGCACACTGTCGGCCGCCAGCTGCACGTCGCATTCGATGGCGAAACCGGCCTCGATGGCGCGGGAAAAGGCGGAAAGCGTGTTTTCCCAGACCGCTTTATTGAGATCGTGATAACCGCGATGGGCGACGGGCTGAGCCGTCAGCCAGGAGAGTTTCAGCGTCATACGTCGATTTCCACGATGGCGTCGATTTCGACGGCGGCATTGAAGGGCAGGCAGGCCATGCCGACGGCGGCGCGGGCATGCTTGCCGGGCTCACCGAGAACATTGGCAATGAGATTGGAAGCACCGTTGATGACGAGGTGCTGTTCCACGAACTCCGGAACCGACGCAACAAAGCCATTCAGCTTGATGACGCGGCGGATTTTCGAGAGATCGCCATTCAAAGCGGCCTTGACCTGTGCGAGAATGTTGACGGCGCAAAGTTCGGCCGCGCGCTGGGCGCCTGGCACGTCGACATCGCGGCCAACGAGGCCCGTCACCGCAATCTTGCCCGATTCCATCGGCAGTTGACCCGATACATAAAGCAGATTGCCGCTGATGGTGAATGGAACGTAGTTTGCGGCTGGTGCTGCGGCTACGGGGAGCGTAAAGCCAAGTTCCTTGAGGCGGCCTTCGATGACGTCCGACATTTTCGTCTCCGGTTTTGTTGTAAATCCTTCAAGAATCCGGCATTCAGAAGATGTTGATCCAAAAGCCGGGCGGTTGCTTGTACAATATGAGCGGCGAGTCCAACAGGAGATATTGCATGTTTGTCAGGACGCTTGGTTTCGCTGCCGCAACAGGGCTTATGACCGGCCTGTCAAACGCTGCCAATGCCTTGCCGGTCACGGTTCCCGATCTCGTCGCCCACCGCGCCGTCTACGATCTCGAACTCAAGGATGCGTCCGATCGATCCGGAATCGAGGGCATGACGGGCCGCATGGTCTATGAGTTCACCGGCTCGGCCTGTCAGGGTTACAAGACGGATTTCCGTTTCGTGACGCAGATCAACACCGGCGATGCCGTGCGCATGACCGACCAGCAGACCACAACCTTCGAGGATCTGACGGCCAAGAAATTCACCTTCGAAACCAAGTCCTACACCGACGACAAGCTGGACAAGGAAGTGCAGGGCGCTGCGACCGACGGCACCGATGGCGTGAAGGTCGATCTGACCCGCCCGGATGCCCGTCAGGTCAGTCTCGTCGCCAGCGAATTCCCGACGCAGCATATGTTTCAGGTCATCGAACATGCGAAACAGGGAAAGCGTATCTTCGAATCCCGCATATTCGACGGTTCGGACGATGGCGATGAAAGTCTGATCACCTCCACCCTTGTCGGCAAGTCGCAGATGCCGAAGGATGGCGATGCCGACGCCGGCAAGGCGGGCGAATTCGCCAAGGCGGCATTCTGGCCGGTAACGATCGCCTATTACAACGACAAGACCGGCACGGACGCTTTGCCGATCTACCGCATGTCGTTCAAGCTTTACGAAAACGGAATCACCCGCGATCTGACGATGGATTACGGCGATTTCGTTCTGACGGGAAAGCTTGCGAAGCTCGATATTCTCAAGCCCGAAACCTGCGAAAACAAGCCTGTCCGCTGAAACGCGGCTGTTTCTGCGGTTTTTTCGCATAAATGCTTGCATTTTCATGCGGGCGACTGTATGCGGCTCACCATTCCACACGCGAAGCTTGGGATGTTCCGGGAGAAATCCGGTCCGTTCCGCCCGGTGGTATCGATGAAAATCGGTGCTGTTCGCTTCGCGGGGGTTAAACCGGAAAAGGAGTAACAAGGCATGGCATTGCCCGATTTTTCTATGCGCCAGCTTCTGGAAGCTGGTGTTCACTTCGGCCACCAGACGCACCGCTGGAACCCGAAGATGAAGCCGTACATCTTCGGCGACCGTAACAACATCCACATCATCGACCTGGCTCAGACCGTTCCGATGCTGTCGCGCGCCCTTCAGGTCGTGTCCGACACCGTCGCTCGCGGCGGCCGCGTTCTGTTCGTCGGCACCAAGCGCCAGGCGTCGGAAATCATCGCCGACAGCGCAAAGCGTTCGGCCCAGTATTACGTCAACTCCCGCTGGCTCGGCGGCATGATGACCAACTGGAAGACCATCTCCAACTCGATCCAGCGCCTGCGCAAGGTCGACGAGATCCTGAACTCGGAAGCGTCCGGCTACTCCAAGAAGGAACGCCTGAACCTCGAGCGCGAACGCGAAAAGCTTGAAAAGGCTCTCGGCGGTATCCGCGATATGGGCGGCGTTCCGGACCTGATGTTCATCATCGACACCAACAAGGAAAAGATCGCGATCGAAGAAGCCAAGCGTCTTGGCATTCCGGTCGTTGCGATCATCGACAGCAACTGCGATCCGGACCACATCGACTTCCCGATCCCGGGTAACGACGATGCTTCGCGCGCCATCTCGCTTTACTGCGACCTGATCGCCCGCGCTGCCATCGACGGTATCGCCCGTCAGCAGGGCGCTTCCGGCCGCGACATCGGCGCTTCGGAAGAAGCTCCGATCGAGCCCGCTCTCGAAGACGAGGCTGGCGCCTGATATAGGCCCTGTCTGGCGGCGATCTCGGTCGCCGTCTCCTCGACCAGGATATGACAAGGCCGTCAAAGACCTTCAATGGGTTGACGGCCTTGTTCGTTTCAAGCGCTCCGCCACGTTTTTATGAAATCGCTGGCGTCCGATGCGGTTGAAACGGAAGGCAGTCTTCATAACGCTGTCATACTTCAGCGGCACCCATCATCTCGATGCATGGAGACGCCGCAGCACTTGGGAATGCGCATGCCCCTTTCCTGAAATCCTCTCCGGTTTCAAAGGGTGTGCGGCCGGGTACAGTCATCACCCAGAACTTCGGCACGGCAAATTCCGCCGGCTGACCGATCGAACCGATAAGAGGCAAACAATGACCGAAATCACAGCCGCAATGGTGAAGGAACTGCGCGAAAAGTCTGGCGCAGGCATGATGGACTGCAAGAAGGCTCTTGCTGAGACCAATGGCGACATGGAAGCGGCGATCGACTGGCTGCGCGCCAAGGGCATCGCAAAGGCCGACAAGAAGTCCGGCCGTACTGCTGCCGAAGGTCTGGTCGGCGTTGCCACCATGGGTCACAAGGCTGTCGTCGTTGAGCTGAACTCCGAAACCGACTTCGTTGCCCGTAACGATGCGTTCCAGGACCTCATCCGCGGTATCGCCCAGGTTGCCCTCACCACCAACGGCACCGTTGACGCTGTTTCCGCTGCCACCTATCCGGCAACCGGCAAGTCCGTTGCCGACAGCATCAAGGACGCGATTGCCACCATCGGTGAGAACATGACGCTCCGCCGCTCGGCAGCGCTCGAAGTTCCGCACGGCGTTGTTGCGACCTACATCCACAACGCTGCCGGCGACGGCATCGGCAAGCTCGGCGTTCTCGTTGCCCTGAAGTCGGAAGGCGACAAGGCTGTCCTGAACTCCATCGGCCGTCAGGTTGCCATGCACATCGCTGCGACCAACCCGCTCGCCATCCGCGCTGAAGAAGTCGACGCCGCCGTTGCCGAGCGCGAGCGCAACGTCTTCATCGAACAGGCCCGCGAATCCGGCAAGCCGGAAGCCATCATCGAAAAGATGGTCGATGGCCGTATGCGCAAGTTCTTCGAAGAAGTCGCCCTTCTGTCGCAGGCTTTCGTCATCAACCCGGACCTGACCGTCGGCGCTGCCGTCAAGGAAGCCGAAAAGGAAGCCGGCGCTTCCATCGAAGTGACGGGCATGGTTCGCCTGCTGCTCGGCGATGGCGTCGAGAAGGAAGAAAGCGATTTCGCAGCCGAAGTCGCAGCCGTCGCCAAGGGCTGATTATATTTACCCAATCTTGGGAAAACGGGAGGGCATCGCGTGACAACGCGGTGCCCTTCGTGTATCCGCGTTTCGGTTACATTTCCGAGGAGTCATGATGTCTTCCAAGCCGATCTACAAACGCGTTCTTCTCAAGGCTTCCGGCGAAGCCCTCATGGGCGATCAGGGTTTCGGTATCGATGTGGCGGTGGCTGACCGCATCGCTTCCGATATCGCCGAGGCGAGGGCGATGGGCGTCGAAGTCGGCGTTGTCGTCGGCGGCGGCAATATTTTCCGCGGCGTTGCCGTGGCCTCCAAAGGCGGCGACCGCGTTACCGGCGACCATATGGGCATGCTGGCGACCGTCATCAACGCGCTGGCGCTCGCAACCTCGCTGCGCAAGCTCAGCATCGACACCGTCGTTCTGTCCGCAATCGCCATGCCTGAAATCTGTGAGAGCTTCTCGCAGCGTGCGGCGCTCCATCATCTCGCGCAGGGGCGTGTGGTGATTTTCGCTGGCGGTACGGGCAACCCCTTCTTCACCACTGATTCTGCCGCGGCCTTGCGCGCTGCGGAAATGGGCGCCGAAGCCATCTTCAAGGGCACCCAGGTGGACGGTATCTATTCCGCCGACCCGAAGAAGGACCCGACGGCGACCCGTTTCGACGAGCTGACCCATAGCGAGGTGCTCGGCAAGGGCCTTGCGGTCATGGATATCGCAGCTGTCGCACTTGCCCGCGAAAACCACATCCCGATCATTGTTTTCTCGATCCACGAGAAGGGCGGTTTTGCGCAGATATTGACCGGCGGCGGCCGCAAGACCATCGTGCACGACAAATAATCAAAACGATGCCGCCTCAAGGGGCGATTACGGCCGACTTGGCCGACAAGATGGAGTATCAAGATGAGTGGTGTTGACCTCAACGATATCAAGCGCCGTATGGACGGCGCCATCAATGCATTCAAGAGCGATATCGCATCGCTTCGCACCGGCCGCGCTTCGGCCAATATTCTCGATCCGGTCACCATCGAGGCTTATGGCTCGCGCGTACCGCTGAACCAGGTTGCGAATATCACGGTTCCGGAGCCGCGCATGCTCGGCGTCAACATCTGGGACAAGTCGATGGTCAACGCCGTCGACCGTGCGATCCGCGAATCCAATCTCGGCCTCAACCCCATCGTCGACGGCCAGAACCTGCGTATCCCGCTGCCTGAACTGAACGAAGAGCGCCGCAAATCGCTCGTCAAGGTCGCCCATGATTACGCCGAAAAGTCCAAGGTGGCGATTCGCCATGTGCGCCGCGATGGCATGGATGGTCTGAAAAAAGCCGAAAAGGACGGTGACATCGGTCAGGACGAAAGCCGTGGACAGTCGGAAAAGGTTCAGAAAATGACCGATGACACGATTTCGGAAATTGACCGCTTGCTTGCCGAGAAGGAAAAGGAAATCATGCAGGTCTGATATCGTTCGCGATAGACCTGTATTTTATTCGTTTTAATTCCGCGCTGCCCTGTTACTGGATCGATATGCCGACGACGACACGTTCCTCCATACCCGAGCACGTCGCCATCATCATGGATGGCAATGGACGCTGGGCAAAGCAGCGCGGTCTTCCGCGCGTGATGGGGCATCGCCGCGGTGTGGAGGCCGTGCGCGAGACCGTGCGCGCGGCCGGCGATTGCGGAATACGCTATCTCACGCTCTTTGCCTTCTCGTCGGAAAACTGGCGCAGACCCGAATCCGAGGTGAGCGATCTGATGGGGCTTTTGAAGGCCTTCATCCGGCGTGACCTTGCGGAACTGCACCGCGAAAATGTTCGCGTGCGGATCATCGGCGACCGGCAGGGGCTGAAGCACGACATACGTTCTCTCCTCGAAGAGGCGGAGCAGATGACGGCGGACAATACCAAGCTGACGCTGGTGATCGCCTTCAACTACGGAAGCCGCGACGAGATTGCGCGTGCGACAGCGGCGATTGCGCGCGATGTCGCCGAAGGCAGGATTAATGCCGAATCCATTACGCCGGAGATGATTTCGGCCAGACTCGACACGTCGGGGATGCCCGATCCGGATCTCATCATCCGCACCAGCGGCGAAGAGCGCCTGTCGAACTTCCTGCTCTGGCAGGCCGCTTATTCCGAGTTCCTGTTCGTTCCCGAATATTGGCCGGATTTCGACCGCCAGCGATTCTTCTCCGCAATCGAGCAATATGCAACGCGTGACCGCCGCTTCGGTGCACTCACCGAGCAGGTTGCCGTGGCAGGCGCCTGATGAGCCGTGAACTCAGACTGCGGATCGTGTCCGCAATCGTCATGGCGGCGGTCATTCTGGCCGCGACCTGGTATGGCGGCATTCTGTTCCGCATCGTCGCGGGCCTTCTGGCGATCCTCATCTATTATGAATGGTCGACGATTACCCGGCTGTCGGAGACCAATTCGACGGGCAATGCCTGGGGCTGGTTCGCGGTCGCCGTCATCGCCGGCAATACGATATTCGGAGAATCCTCGCTCGATCTGCCGCTCTTATCCGGTTTCACGCTGACGGCGGCGCTGTTTCCAATTTTGCGCGGCAGGAACTGGTGGCTGGTGGGCGGCATTTTTTATGCGGGCCTGAGCGGCATATCGCTGGCAGCCATTCGTGGTGACGAGCTGACGGGCTTCGTGTCCATCCTGTTTATCTTCGCCGTCGTCTGGTCGACGGATATTCTCGCCTATTTCGTCGGACGCGCCATTGGCGGGCCGAAGCTTGCGCCTTCGATCTCGCCCGGCAAGACTTGGTCCGGCGCCATCGGCGGGGCGGTGGCGGCCGTGATCGGCGGCGGCGCGGTGTCCATGGCCTATCACGGCAGGATCAGCGTGCTGGTGCTGGGGCTCGCCCTTATCCTCTCGGTGTTCAGCCAGATCGGCGATCTCTTCGAATCCTTCGTGAAACGGCGTTTCCAGGTCAAGGATTCCAGTCATCTCATTCCGGGCCATGGTGGCTTCATGGACCGTGTCGACGGTCTTGTTTTCGCCTGCTTTACGGTATTCCTCATTGCTTTCGTGCATGCGGCGGCAACCGGCGACGTGCCCGGATCGGGCGGCGGTCTGTTGCCGGGTTTCTGAGCGGCGCGAAAGGTCACGACACAAAGGGCAGATTGTCATGAACACAGTAATGGCGGCGACCGGCTTTCTGACCGGCTATATCGTGCCCTTCATCCTGGTGCTGTCGCTGCTCGTTTTTGTCCATGAAATGGGCCATTATCTGGTCGGTCGCTGGTGCGGCATCCGCTCCACCGCATTCTCCATCGGCTTCGGCCCGGAGCTGATCGGTTTCACCGACAAACGCGGCACGCGGTGGAAGATTTCCGCGATCCCGCTCGGCGGTTACGTCAAGTTCTTCGGCGATGAGGATGCGGCGAGCAAGCCGGATAGTTCCGGCCTGTCGCATATGTCGCTGGAGGAGAGGGCGCAGACGCTTTCCGGTGCAAAGCTGTGGAAAAGAGCGGCCACGGTTGCCGCGGGCCCGATCGCCAATTTCATTCTCGCCATTCTCATCTTCGCGGTGCTCTTCGGCATCTACGGCCGGATGATCGCCGATCCGGTCGTGGCGGAAGTCCGTGAAAACAGCGCGGCTGCCGCCGCGGGCGTGCAGCCCGGCGACCGGCTCATCGCGATCGATGGCGAAAAAGTGATGACCTTCGAGGATGTCCGCCGTTACGTCGGCATCCGGCCGGGCACACCGATCACGGTGACTGTTGAAAGGGCAGGCGAGGAGCTTAAGCTGCCGATGGTCCCGACCCGCACCGAAACCACCGACCAGTTCGGCAACAAGCTGGAAATGGGCATTATCGGCATCGTCACCGACCAGACCAGCGGCAATTTCCGCCATATCGAATATTCGCCGTCCGAGGCGCTGGTCGAAGGCGTGCGCGAAACAGGTCACGTCATCACCGGCACATTCAACTATATCGGCAATCTCGTGACAGGGCGCATGAATGCCGATCAGCTTGGCGGTCCGGTGCGTGTGGCGCAGGCCTCCGGCCAGATGGCGACGCTCGGCATTTCCGCCGTTATCCAGCTTGCCGCCGTTCTTTCCGTATCCATCGGTCTTTTGAACCTGATGCCTGTGCCGGTTCTGGACGGCGGGCATCTGGTGTTCTACGCCATCGAGGCCATTCGCGGCAGGCCGCTCGGCGCGGGCGCGCAGGAAGTCGCGTTCCGTATCGGGATGATGATGATTTTGGGTCTTATGGTTTTTGCAACATGGAATGATATCAGCAGCTTGATCGGCTGAGGATTGTGTTTTAACGGTTTTGTTAGTTATTTGTTTACCTTGTTTTTATGCCGAAGTGGCGAATGAGCCACTCTGGAGCACGAAGTAAACAGAATTTAACGTTCGCGCTTGCTTGTAGGGGAAAAGCAGGTAAAACGACGCACATGGCCGGAGTCGGGTTCCGCCCGCTGAGGGACAACGTAAAAAGGTAAGAATTGAAATGAAGGCTGGTTCAAGATTTTTGAACGCTGTGTCGGCGGTTGCTCTGTCTGCCGGTGTTGCTTCGGTTGCGGGCCTTGGCGTGCTTGCCTCTGCTGGCGCTGCAAATGCGGCCGTCATCAGCAGGATCGATGTTCGCGGGGCCGACAGGTCCGGTGCGGACTCCGTGCGTTCCAACATCACCATTGCGCCGGGTAAGAACTTTTCCAATTCGGACATCGATGAATCGGTGAAGCGTCTTTACGCCACCGGTTACTTCTCGAATGTTTCCATGCGCGTTTCCGGCAGCACGCTGGTCGTGACCGTCAATGAGAACCAGCTCGTCAACCAGGTGGTCTTCAACGGTAACCGCAAGATCAAGGACGACAAGCTCGCCGGCGTCGTGCAGACCCAGTCCCTCGGCCCGTTCAATCAGGCCATCGTGACGGCGGATATTGCCCGCATCAAGGAAGCCTACGCCGCCATCGGCCGTAGCGATGTTGAAGTCACCACGCAGACCGTTTCCGTCGGTCAGGGCCGTGTGAACATTGCTTTCGTCATCAATGAAGGCGAGCGCACGAAGATCGGCCGTATCGATTTCGTCGGCAACAATGCCTATAGCGATGGCCGTCTGGCCGCCGTCATAAATACCAAGAAGTCCAACATGCTGTCGTTCCTGACGCGTAAGGACGTCTATAACGAGGACAAGCTGCGCGCCGACGAAGAGGCGCTGCGCCAGTTCTACTACAACCGCGGTTATGCCGACTTCCGTGTCGTGTCCTCCGAGGCTGTGCTGGACGAGTCCAAGAACGAATACACCATCTCCATCACGGTCGATGAAGGTCAGCGTTACAACTTCGGTAACGTTGCGGTCGAATCGACCGTTCCGGGCGTCGACGGTTCGGAGCTGCAGGGCCTCGTGGAAACCCACCAGGGCGGAAGCTACAGCGCCAAGGAAGTTCAGCAGAGCATGGAAGCGATTTCCAAGCGCGTGGCCGGCGAAGGTTATCCCTTCGCCCGCGTAACGCCGCGCGGCGACCGCGACATGGCTGGTAACACCATCGGTGTAACCTATATCGTCGACCAGGGCGAGCGCGCCTATGTCGAGCGTATCGAAATCCGCGGAAACACCCGTACGCGTGACTATGTCATTCGTCGCGAGTTCGATATTTCCGAAGGCGATGCGTTCAACCAGACGGTCATCACGGCTGCAAAGCGCCGTCTCGAAGCGCTCGGCTATTTCTCGAAGGTCAATATTTCGACCGCCGGCGGCAGCGCGCCTGACCGCGTCGTCATCGTTGTCGACGTAGAAGATCAGTCGACGGGTTCGTTCGGTATCGGCGCCGGCTATTCGCAGAACGACGGTGTGCTGCTCGAAGCCTCCATCGAGGAGAAGAACTTCCTCGGCCGCGGCCAGTACATCCGTCTCGCCGCCGGTGCGGGTGAAGATGATGCGCGCAGCTATACGCTGTCCTTCACGGAACCCTATTTCCTCGGCTACCGTCTTGCCGCAGGTTTCGACCTGTTCAAGAGCCAGAGCCGCAGCGAAGACTATTATGACTACGACGAGCAGGGCTTCTCGCTGCGCGTGACCGCGCCGATCACCGAAGACCTCTCGACGACGTTCAAGTACACCTACAAGCAGATCAATTATGACGGTGAGGGCGACTGGGAAACCGGTAGCAACCTTGCCGAGCCCTACAAGGACTTGATCCGTGGCGGTGACTGGACGCAGTCCATCATTTCGAACACGCTGAACTACAATACGCTCGACGACCGCAACATGCCGCGCGAAGGCTGGCAGGCTGCTCTGACGAACGAATTTGCAGGTCTCGGCGGCGATTCCGAATATTACAAGATTTACGCCAAGGCTCGCTTCTTCTACACGCTGTCTGACGAGTACGATGTCATTGGTTCGATCACCGGTCAGGCGGGCCACGTGATGCCGACGGGCGACAATCTGCTGGTATTCGATCAGTTCAAGTTCGGCGGCCGTCAGGTTCGCGGCTTCAAGAACGATGGTATCGGTCCGCGCATCGGTTCCGACTCCATCGGCGGCACGACCTATTTCGCCGCTTCTGCTGAAGTCACGGCTCCGATGCCTGGCGTTCCGGAAGATTTCGGCCTGCGTCTCGCTGGTTTTGTGGATGCCGGCACGCTGTATGGCAACAAGGTCGCCAACAGTGCAGGTGTGAAGGACGACAACTCCATCCGTGCATCCGCCGGTATCGGCGTGATGTGGGCGTCGCCCTTCGGTCCGATCCGCGTCGACTACGCCGTGCCGATTGCCAAGGAAGACTACGACGAGGAACAGCGTTTCCGGTTTGGCATGTCCAACACTTTCTGATATCGGCAGTCCAGAACTGCAACTTTGAACGTTCTGGAGTTTCCGGCTGATGGAATACAACGCCTTTTTTCCGCCCCACGAGGGACTGCGATTGAAAGATATCGCGGACCGTTTTGGGGCGGAACTGTCTGATGATGCAGCGGGAGAGCGGATCATTCGGTCCGTTGCGCCGGTCTACCGGGCAAAACCCGATCAGCTCTGCTATATTCTTTCGCGCAAGAACCGCGATGAGTTGCAGACCTGCGACGCTGGCGCCGTCATTTGTGACGCCGCATTTGTCGACATGCTTCCGTCTCACACCCCTGCGCTGATATCGAAAAACCCGCACACGCTTTTTGCGCAGGTTGGTGCCTTGCTGCATCCTTCCGCCATGCGTCCGGGTCCGATTGCGCGAATGGAGGCTGAAATTTCCCATGCTGCGCATGTCGATCCATCCGCAAAGCTGGAGGCGGGCGTCATCGTCGAGTCGCTCGCCGTGATTGGAGCTGGCGCCCATATCGGCGCTGGTACACGCATCGGTCCCGGCGTCATCATCGGGCAGGATGTGCAGATCGGACGCGATTGCACCATTGCCGGCGGCGCAAGCGTTCTTGCGGCCCTCATCGGTAATAATGTGATTATCCATAACGGCGCGCGCATCGGTCAGGACGGTTTCGGTTATGCTCCCGGTCCGCGCGGCATGTTGAAGATCGTGCAGATCGGCCGGGTCATCATTCAGGACAATGTCGAGATTGGCGCCAACACCACGATCGATCGCGGCACCATGGATGACACGGTCATCGGCGAAGGCACCAAGATCGACAATCAGGTCCAGATCGGCCACAACGTGCGCATCGGCCGCCATTGCGGCATCGTCAGCAAGGTCGGCATTGCGGGCAGCACCCGTATCGGCGACGGTGTGATGATTGGCGGCGCGGCCGGCATCAATGGCCATATCAACATTGGCGACGGCGTACAGATCGCGGCGATGAGCGGCGTTGTGGCGGACGTTCCGGCAGGCGCCCGTTATGGCGGCACGCCCGCGCGTCCGATGAAATATTTCCTGCGCGACATGGCGGAAATTCTGGCGCGCGCTGAAGGGCGTGATAAAAAAACAGGAGAGAAAAACAATGACTGAAGAAACGAAGACGGCGCTGGGCGCGGCTGACATTCTGGAAGTCATGAAGCTTCTGCCGCATCGTTACCCATTCCTGCTGATCGACAAGATCATCGAGATCGACGGTAACAACTCGGCGATTGGCATCAAGAACGTGACGGTCAATGAACCGCATTTCACCGGTCACTTCCCGGACCGGCCGATCATGCCGGGCGTTCTGATCGTCGAGGCCATGGCCCAGACGGCGGGTGCGATCTGCGCTCGCAGCCAGGGTGAGGGCGGTCACCTGGTCTACTTCATGACAATCGACAATGCGCGGTTTCGCAAACCCGTGATCCCTGGCGATCGTCTGGAAATCCATGTCGTCAAGCAGCGCCAGCGCGGCAATGTCTTTAAATTCCATTGCGAAGCGAAGGTGGACGGCGCGCTGGTGGCGGAGGCCGATGTCGGCGCCATGATGATCCCCGAGGATCAGCAATGAGCACGATTGCCGCCTCGGCCAGAATTCACCCGAGCGCCGTGATCGAAGACGGCGCGGTGATCGGTGAAAACGTCGTCATCGGTGCGCTGAGCTATGTCGGCGCGAAAGTCACGCTGCATGACGATGTCCAGCTGCACAATCACGCCGTTGTTTCCGGCCTGACCGTCATCGGCCGTGGTTCGGTTGTCCATCCCATGGCGGTCATCGGCGGGACGCCGCAGGCAATTCGCCACGACGGTTCGGAAACGACCCTCGAAATCGGTGAACGCTGCATCATGCGTGAAGGCGTAACGATGAACGCCGGCAGTTCCGATGGCAGCAGCAAGACCGTTATCGGTAACGATAATCTCTTCCTCGCCAATTCGCATGTGGCGCATGATTGCCGCCTCGGCAGCCACATCGTGCTGTCCAACAATGTCATGCTGGCGGGCCATGTCACCATTGAGGACCGCGCTATTCTCGGCGGTGGCTGCGCCGTGCACCAGTTCACCCGCATCGGCCGCCAGGCCTTTATCGGCGGACTTTCGGCGGTCAATTACGATGTCATTCCCTATGGCATGCTGAATGGCAATCCCGGCATCCTCGGCGGCCTGAACGTCGTCGGCATGACCCGTGCCGGCATCGAGCGCGCCGATATCCATAAGGTCAGACGCGTCTACAAGGCGATTTTCGAGGCTGAGGGCACGATCCGCGGCAATGCGGCGGCCATCGACCGTAACGACTATCTGGATTGCCCGCAGGCGCTTGAAGTCATCGATTTCATCGGTGCGGATAGCGACCGCGCGATCTCTTCGCCCAACCGGGGCAAGTGAGCCGTGACAGGCGGCGGGCGTCTCGCCATTGTGGCCGGAAGCGGCCAGCTGCCGCTTTATGTGGCGGCCGCCGCCCGTGAGATGGGCGAGAACCCTTTCATCGTGCGGTTGCGCGATGATTCCCGTTTCGACTGGAGCGGTTTCGACAATGCCGTCATCAGTGTCGGCGATGTCGCCGGGCTTGGCCGTCTGCTGCGCGAAAACCGGGTAGACCGCGTCGTGCTATCCGGTGGTGTGGCGCGGCGGCCGGAATGGCGCGAAATCCGCCCTACAGTCGGCATACTGCTCAAATTGCCTTCGATTGTCAGGACGCTGCTGTCGAGCGGCGACGACGCCGTTCTGCAGATGGTCATCAAAATCATCGGTACGCTCGGTGCAAAAGTCATCGGCGCTCACGAGATCGCCCCCGGCCTGCTGGCCGCTATAGGCCCTTTCGGTGCGCAAAAACCTGCCGAGGATGATCTGCGCGATATACGTAAGGCGGCTGAGGCCGCGCTTGCACTCGGCAAGCTCGATGTGGGGCAGGGCGCGGTCGCCGTCGGCGGCCGTATCGTCGCGCTGGAAGGCGTTGAGGGCACGGATGCCATGCTGGCGCGCGTTGCGGCATTGCGCGCCGAAGGACGGATATCCCCGCGCCGCAGGGGGGTGCTCGTAAAGCTCTGCAAGCCGCAGCAGGATGTGCGCGCCGACCTGCCGACAATCGGTGTGGAAACGGTGGAGAATGCGCGAAAAGCCGGGCTGGCGGGTATCGCCGTCGAAGCCGGGCGGGCGCTGGTACTCGATCGCGAGGCGATGTTGAAAGCGGCCGATGAGGCGGGCATATTCGTCTGCGGCATCGATACGTCACTTGGCGGAGACATGATCGGATGACGGCGGCATTAAAAGTGGCGGTCATAGCCGGGGAAGTATCCGGAGATCTTCTGGGTGCGGATCTGATCCGCTCGCTTAAGGCCCAATATACGGGGTCTGTCGAGCTGGTCGGGGTCGGCGGCGAGGCGCTGGAAGCGCAGGGACTGGTTTCCCTGTTCGACTATTCCGAACTCTCCATCATGGGCTTCACGCAGGTTCTGAAAAAACTGCCGAAGCTGATTGCGCGGATCAACCAGACCGCTCAGGCAATCGCCGCCGCAAAGCCCGATATTCTGCTGATCATCGACAGCCCGGATTTCACCCATCGCGTCGCGAAAAAAGTCCGGCAGCAATTGCCGCATCTGCCGGTCGTCAATTATGTCTGCCCCAGCGTCTGGGCGTGGAAGGAATATCGCGCCACCGCGATGCTCTCCTATGTCGATCACGTGCTGGCTCTGCTGCCCTTCGAGCCGGAAGCCATGCGCCGTCTCGGCGGTCCGCCGACAACTTTTGTCGGTCATCGCCTCAGCGTCGACCCCGATGTGCTGGCAGTGCGCCAGAAGCGGGCGGAACGTTCTCTGCCGGCAGATGGCGAACCGAAGACCATTCTCCTCCTGCCAGGGTCGCGTTCCACGGAGACGACGCGGCTGATGGAGCCGTTTCAGGCGGCGGCAAGAGCTTTTGTTGAGCGCAACGGTCCGACGCGGTTTCTGTTGCCCACCGTGCCGCGTCAGGAAAAACGCATCCGCGAACTGGCGGCGTCATGGCCGGAGGATATCAGGCCCGAAATAGGTATCGATTCCGCTTTCAAATGGAATGCATTTGCTGAAGCCGATGCGGCGATTGCCGCTTCCGGCACGGTCATTCTGGAACTCGCGCTAGCGGGCGTACCGACGATCTCGGTCTACAAGACCGATTGGATTTTCACCATGCTGAGCAAGCGGGTGAAGACCTGGACAGGGGCTCTGCCGAACCTGATTGCCGATTACGCCGTCGTGCCGGAATATTTCAACGAGGTGGTAAGGGCAGGTTCGATGCTGCGCTGGGCAGAGCGTCTGTCTTCCGGCACCACCGAGCGGCGGGCGATGCTCGAAGGTTATGCACTCGTGCAGCAGCGTTTGCATACGGATGTGCCTCCGGGCGAAACCGGCGCGCGCATTCTTCTCGATGTCCTGAAGAGCAAGGCTCGTCCCTCACAATAATCATATAGGCTCTCGCTCCCACGGGCTGCCGTCCTGCTGCCGATGCAGGCAGGCGAGGGCGCGATTTTACTGCATTTGATCGTTATGGCGGCAAACGGCTGACCATCGGATGGCTCCCGGCCCATAAACTTCCGTCTGGCACACCTCTTGCTTTCAATCTTGTATGCAAGATAGCCATACATCAGAAAGCGCCCAGAGCGCGGTAGAAGACGCCATCATCTCCGGCATTCTTTCCGCGCGTATCCGTCCGGGCACCCGCCTCAGCGAAAACCAGCTCGCCAGCCTCTTCAGCGTGTCGCGCACGCGCATTCGCGAAGCGATGATGAGGCTGGAGACGCGCGGCATCGTCACCGTCAGCCCGCGCCGGGGCTGGTTCGTGGTGGAGCCTTCCGCCGAAGAATCCATCAAGGTCTATGAAGCACGGCGCATCATCGAATATGGGCTCTTGCGCAATCTTTCCGGCGTCAGCCCGGAAGGCATCGCCATCCTCGCCGATCATCTCGATGAGGAGAAGGCGGCGATTGCCAAAGGCGACCGCCAGCGCCTGACCTGCCTGATGGGCGACTTTCACATTCGCATCGCTGAAATCGCCGGCAACGACATCATCGTCGAAACGCTGCGCGACCTGACGGCCAGAACCATCCTCATCTCCATGCTCTATCAGTCCGATTTCCATGCGCAGCAATCGCATGACGGACATTGCCGTATCTTCGAAGCGATCAAGGCTGCCGATTTTCATGGCGCCGCCGAACTCGCCATCCGCCATCTCGACGAAGTCGAAACCGGTCTCGATCTCACCCGCAGGCCGGACCCGCTCTACGAGCTTCGCAATTCCCTTTCACTTCAGCCTCTTTCCTCAAGCCCCAAGGAGTAATTCCCAATGATTTCCAGACGTTCATTGCTTGCCATTGCCGCGATTTCCGCAACGCTTGGTTTTTCGCCCGCAGCCTTTGCCGATGCGCTCGGTGATATCACCTCCCGCGGCACGATCCGCGTTGCCGTTCCGCAGGATTTCCCGCCCTTCGGCAGTGTCGGCACGGATATGGCCCCGCAGGGCTATGATATCGACGTCGCCAATCTGATCGGCGAGAAACTGGGCGTGAAGGTTGAACTCGTGCCGGTCACCAGCGCAAACCGCGTTCCCTATCTCCAGACCAACAAGGTCGATCTCGTCATTTCGAGCCTCGGCAAGAATCCGGACCGTGAAAAGGTCATCGACTTCTCCACCGCCTATGCGCCTTTCTTCAACGGCGTGTTCGCTCCGGATTCTGTTGCCGTCACCAAGGCGGAAGATTTGTCCGGCAAGACCATCGGTGTCACCCGTGGCGCTGTCGAGGATCTGGAGCTGACGAAGGTGGCGCCTGCCGATACGACCATCAAGCGTTATGAGGACAATAACGGCACGATCTCCGCCTTCCTCGCCGGCCAGGTGGAAGCCGTGGCCACGGGCAATGTCGTGGCGGCCGCCATTCTCGCCAAGAACCCGCCAAAGCGTCCCGAGCTGAAGTTCCTGATCAAGAATTCACCCTGCTATATCGGCCTGAACAAGGAACAGCCAGCGCTACTGGAGAAGGTCAACGCCATCATCGCCACCGCAAAGACCGATGGTTCGCTGAACACGATCGCGCAGAAATGGCTGAAAACCGACCTGCCCAAGGATCTCTGAGCAACCCGGCAAAATGCATGCGTCGGCCTCGCTTTGAGGCGGGACCGGCGCATGGTTTGTCCTCGCCGAAAGGAAGCATCGGGTGAAATACACATTCGATTTTGGATGGCTTCTCGACTATTATCCGCAGATCGCCAAAGGCATCGCCGTTACGCTGGAATTGATTGCCATCGGCGGCGTTCTCGGCATCGCCCTCGGCATCGTCTGCGCCTGGGTGCGTGCGCTCGGGCCCAAATGGCTGCGGCCGCCGGTCGCGACCTATGTGGAGCTCATTCGCAACACGCCATTCCTCATACAATTGTTTTTTATCTTTTTCGGCCTGCCATCGCTTGGCCTGCAATTGTCGGAACTGACCGCCGCCAACATCGCCATGGTGGTCAATCTCGGGGCCTATAGCTGTGAAATCATCCGTGCCGGTATTCAGGCGACGCCGAAGGGACAGTTCGAGGCGGAGGCAAGCCTTGCCATGACCCGTTTCGAAACCTTCCGGCATGTGGTGCTGGTGCCCTCGCTGCAACGCATCTGGCCGGCGCTTTCATCGCAGGTGGTGATCGTCATGCTCGGCTCGTCGGTCGTCTCGCAGATCGCCGCCGAGGATCTGACCTTCGCGGCCAATTTCATCCAGTCGCGCACCTTCCGCGCCTTCGAAGCCTATATGGTCTCCACCGTCATTTATCTCGTGCTGGCCATCCTTCTCCGGCAGGTGCTGGTGATGGGCGGCAACCTCATCTTTCCGCGCAGGAGTGTCCGATGATCGAATTCTCCACCTGGGATATTCTCAGAAACCTGCTGCTCGCCACGCGCTGGACGGTGTTGCTCTCGCTTGTCTCCTTTGCCGGCGGCGGCATGGTGGCGCTGCTTCTGCTGTTCATGCGCATTTCCCGGAAAAAATCGATGCGGGCTTTCGCACGCTATTATGTCGAGCTTTTTCAGGGCACGCCGCTTTTGATGCAGCTCTTCATCGCCTTTTTCGGCCTCGGCCTGTTCGGCATCGATGTGCCGGCCTGGCTGGCGGCAGGTCTGACGCTGATCCTGTGGGCAGCTGCCTTCCTCACCGAAATCTGGCGCGGCTGCGTTGAATCCGTCGCCAAGGGCCAATGGGAGGCATCGGCAAGCCTTGCCATGGGACGCCTGCAGCAGATGCGTTATGTCATCCTGCCACAGGCCATGCGGGTCGCCATTCCGCCAACCGTCGGTTTCTTCGTGCAGGTCATCAAGGGAACGGCCGTGACCTCGATCATCGGCTTCGTGGAATTGTCCAAGGCCGGCACGGTTGTCACCAACGCCACCTTCCAGCCCTTTACCGTTTATGGCCTCGTCGCCCTCATCTATTTCGCGCTGTGCTGGCCTCTGTCGAAGAGCAGCCAGATACTCGAAAGGAAGCTCAATGTCGCTCATCGAAATCACTGAAGTCCGCAAAAGCTATGGCAGCAACGAGGTTC
Organism: Agrobacterium leguminum; assembly: GCF_015704895.1. Taxonomy (GTDB): domain Bacteria; phylum Pseudomonadota; class Alphaproteobacteria; order Rhizobiales; family Rhizobiaceae; genus Agrobacterium; species Agrobacterium leguminum. The sequence goes on from NZ_JADQWB010000001.1 coordinate 261,438, forward strand.
TGAAGGGCATCAACCTCGATGTCGAGCCCGGTGAGGTCATCGCCATCATCGGCAAGAGCGGATCGGGCAAATCGACCCTGCTTCGCTGCATCAACGGGCTGGAGACGATTTCGGCCGGTTCCATATCGGTCGCCGGCGCGCAGCTTCTCGAAGACGATCTGCATCTGAAAGCCCTGCGGCTGAAGGTCGGCATGATCTTCCAGCAGTTCAATCTCTTCCCGCACCAGACCGTTGGCGGTAACGTCATGCTGTCGCAGACCGTGGTGAAGAAGACGCCGAAACCGGAAGCCGAAGCCGTTGCCCGCAAGATGCTGGAACGTGTCGGGCTGGCGCACAAGTTCGATGCCTATCCCGATGAATTGTCCGGCGGCCAGCAACAGCGCGTCGCCATTGCTCGCGCGCTCGCCATGCAGCCCATCGCGCTGCTATGCGACGAAATCACCTCGGCGCTCGATCCCGAACTCGTCGCGGAAGTGCTGGCCGTGGTACGTGAACTTGCCGCTGAAGGCATGACGCTGCTGATGGTGACGCATGAAATGAAATTTGCGCGCGACGTCTGCTCCCGCGTCGTCTTCATGCATGAGGGCAGGGTGCATGAAATAGGCCCGCCGGAAGAGGTGTTCTCCAATCCCGCAACAGCCGAACTCAAGCAGTTCCTGGGCGTTGCTGCACGCCACTGAGGACTGTTCGGATGCCCAACAAAAAAGGCCGGCGGGTGAAAACCTGCCGGCCTTTGATTTATGGGGTTTCGCGGCTTAGCGCTTGGAAACCGGAACGTAGTCGCGCTTGCCGGCGCCCGTATAGAGCTGGCGCGGACGGCCGATGCGCTGCTGCGGATCTTCGATCATTTCGTTCCACTGTGCGATCCAGCCGACGGTGCGGGCAAGAGCGAAGAGAACGGTGAACATGGTCGTGGGGAAGCCGAGCGCCTTCAGCGTGATGCCCGAATAGAAGTCGACATTCGGGTAAAGCTTCTTTTCGACGAAGTATGGGTCGGAAAGGGCGATCTTTTCCAGTTCCAGCGCGACCTGCATGATCGGATCGTCGGAATTGCCGGTGGCTTCCAGCACTTCGTACATCGTCTTCTGCATGATCTTGGCGCGCGGATCGTAGTTCTTGTAGACGCGGTGACCAAAGCCCATCAGGCGGAACGGGTCGTTCTTGTCCTTGGCGCGGGCGATATATTCCGGAATGCGGTCAACCGTGCCGATTTCGTTGAGCATGTTGAGCGCCGCTTCGTTGGCGCCGCCATGAGCCGGGCCCCAGAGGCAGGCAATGCCAGCCGCGATACAGGCGAACGGGTTCGCACCCGAAGAACCGGCAAGCCGCACCGTGGAGGTGGAAGCGTTCTGCTCGTGATCGGCATGCAGGATGAAGATGCGGTCCATGGCGCGGGCCAGAACCGGATCGACCTTGTAATCCTCGCAGGGCACAGCAAAGCACATGTGCAGGAAGTTGGAGGCGTAGTCGAGGTCGTTCTTCGGGTAAACGAAGGGCTGGCCGATATGGTACTTGTAAGCCATGGCGGCGATCGTCGGCATCTTGGCGATCATGCGCAGCGAAGCGACCATGCGCTGGTGCGGATCGGTAATGTCGGTCGAGTCGTGATAGAAGGCCGAAAGAGCGCCGACCGTACCGCACATGACGGCCATCGGATGCGCGTCGCGGCGATAGCCGGTGAAGAATCGGCTCATCTGCTCATGCACCATGGTGTGGCGCGTGACGCGGGTGTCGAAGTCCTTCTTCTGAGCCGCAGTCGGCAGTTCGCCGTAAAGCAGCAGATAGCAGGTTTCCAGGAAGTCGCCCTGTTCGGCGAGCTGCTCGATGGGGAAACCACGATGCAGGAGAACGCCCTCGTCACCGTCGATATAGGTGATCTTGGATTCGCAGGAGGCCGTCGACGTGAAACCCGGGTCATAAGTGAAAGAGCCCGTGTGCTTGTACAGCGTGGCGATATCGACGACGCTTGGTCCAATCGTGCCTTCCCTGACCGGGAGTTCGACCTGCTTTTCGCCAAGTGTCACTGTAGCGCTTTTTTCCGTCATACTGATCCTCCGAAAACATGCGGGTGGGGGCGTTGAGACACGCCCCGCGGTTAAGCGTCTACCGATTAGCTATATGATCCTTGCGCAGATGCCAAGCTATCCAAAGGTCAAATTGTGCATTGCGGCAAACGCAATTGCTCTGCTTCCGTCTTTCCCGGTGATGGCAATTCAATCTCAGTCAACGCAGGGTTAAAGGAAAGGATTGCAATCCCTCGCATCCGCCTGCAAACCTGTTCCCGGTGCGGCAGGGGCGCGGCGCGGATTGCTCGGTCAAGGGGAAAAACAGCATTTCAGATATGCCGAAACGATGCAGGGCGATTTGCCCGGCACGGCGGAAATCCTTTATCCGCTTCGCAGAACCGGCGATGTCGCGACATATGATACGCCCGCCCTTGTCAGCAAGCCGAACCTGCGAGCTGTCGCCTCTCAAAAAATCGCCGCATGCGTCGCCGAGGAGCGCGCATTCGGCCACGATTTTCTTTTCGTCCCGGTTTTCATCGGCTGCGGTGCGATCCTCTGGTTTTCCCTCAATACCTCGCCTTCATTCTCCGTTCTGGCGATTACATGTCTCATCGCCGCCGGTCTGGCTTTATTCGCGAAATATCGCTCGGGCTTCGCAGCGACGGCCTGCGGCCTTTTCGCGCTGCTTTTGCTGGGCATGCTTTTCGCCGGGGTCGAAACGTGGCGTGCGGGAACGGTCGTGCTGGATACGCCCGTCACCACCACCATTACCGGCACGGTGACCCGCCGGGAGGTGGATGCGCGCGGGGACTGGCGATATGTGGTGCAACTCACCACGACGGAAGCGCCGGCATTGTCGCGGCCGCCGGGCAAGGTCTCGCTCCTGTCACGCGGGGGAGGCGAGCCCGCCGCACTCGGCGCGACCATTCGTGGCAAGGCGCGGCTTTCGCCACCATCCGGCCCGGCCTTGCCGGGGCTCAATGATTTCGCCTTCGCCTCCTATTTCAGGGGCATAGGCGCGACCGGATTCTTCTATAAGCCGCCACAGACGCTCACTCCACCCGGCATCGACGCGAAGACCGACTGGCTGGAGTGGGCCGACATGCGGCTCTATGGCCTTCGCACCGCCATTGCCGAGCGCATCCGCAACACCATCGGCGGCGATGCCGGCGCCTTTGCCGCCTCCATCGTCACCGATGAGAGACAGGCCATATCCGCCGAAACGATGGAAGCGTTACGGCTTTCCGGCCTTGCCCATATCGTCGCCATATCCGGGCTCAACATGGCGCTGGCGTCGGGCATATTCTTCGTGGGGCTGAGGCTTGCCTTCAGCCTTTTTCCGGCATTTGCGCAGCGCTGGCCCGTGAAGAAGATTTCGGCTTTCGCCGCACTCTTGATGACACTCGCCTATTATCTGATTTCAGGTTTCGCCGTTTCCGCCGAACGCGCCTGGCTGATGATGTCGGTGATGCTGATCGCGGTGCTGTTCGATCAACCCTCGCTCAGCCTCAGGAATGTCGCGCTTTCCGCTTTGGTCATTCTCGCTTTTTCGCCCTCGGAAATCATGGGCCCAAGCTTTCAGATGTCTTTTGCCGCGACCATCGCGCTCGTCGCCTCCTACGCCGCCTGGAGCCGCTGGCGTATCGATCGCGAGCGTCTGTTCATCGGACGCAAACCGGCATGGATGACGGTGGCGCAAACGGCGGGCGCCATTATCGGCGGTGTCATCACGACGTCGCTGATCGGTGGTCTTTCGACGGCGATCTATTCGGTCGAGCATTTTCAGCGTGTCACCACCTATGGACTTTTCGCCAATCTGGCCGCCATGCCGCTGATGTCGCTGATCGTCATGCCTTTCGGCCTTGTCGCCATGCTGCTGATGCCTTTCGGGCTAGACGCACCATTCCTGAAGGTCATGGGATACGGCATGGCCCTCGTCATCGAGGTTGCGCAGGAGGTGGCGTCCTGGGGCGGAAGCGCTGCGACGGGCCGGCCGCACGGGTGGTTTCTGGGGCTCGCCTCGGCTGGTTTTCTGCTGCTGACTTTGCTGCGCAGCCGGCTTGCGCTTCTGGGCATGCCGCTTCTGTTCCTCGCCTTCAGCCTGTCGTCCGCCACGGCCTATCGCGATCCGCCCGATTTGCTTGTTCATGAGGATGGCGAACTGGTGGCGCTGCTGGAGGACGGCAAAGCCTACACGACGAAGGCTCAGCCGCAGGGTTTCGTTTATGGCCAGTGGCAAAGGGCGCTGCTTTTGCCGGAACAGCCTGTGCCGCCGGTCTTTCTCAAGACCGAGGCCATGGCAAAAACCGTGGCTTTGGCCCCTAAGGCGAAGCTTGATCCGCAAGAGATGAGCGCAATTGCACGGCAGATGACGGCGGCCCTGAAAGACGCCGAGCCCGGTGTTTTCACTTGCAGCAAAGGCACATGGTGCGCTGCGCGCGCGGGAAGCGGCGAATGGATCATCGTCCTGGAAGATGGCCGCTTTGCCGGAAAGGCTTGCGATATTGCCGATATCGTTATCGTCTCCCGCAGAACGTCCTTCTCCCAATGCCGCTCGGGCGCACTTCTGCTGAACCGCGATATTCTGCGGCGGATCGGTTCGCTGGAAATGGACTTCGCCGGCAGCGATCAGGCAGGGGTAGTCGGCAGGCTGCGCGCCGCAATCGTCGGAATGGACAGGCCCTGGAGCGAACATCGCTATTACGACTGGAAAAGCGGCCGTTTCGATCGCGACGTGCCCGATGCCATCATGCGGTTGCTGGCGGCATCGCAATAAAGTGCCGCCAGCATGGGTCGTCAGGTCTTGATGCGCAGATCCGCGGTCAATTCGCCGATCCCGCTAATTTCCTCTTCATGTGCCGCGTCGCGCCAGACTTCCTTCAGCCCGGCCTCGTACCATTCGCGCATGGCGGGAAGGGCTAGCAGCCGGTCGCAATAGGCTTTCGCCGCAGGGGAAAGTTCCGCGCCATAAGTCTGGAAACGAAATGCCACCGGGCAGAAGAAGGCATCGACCGCCGTAAATTTCTGGCCGGCAAGAAAAGGCCCGCCGAATTTCGCGAGGCCTTCGCTCCACAGCGTATCGATGCGCTTTATATCGGCCGCAAGCCCGGCATCGCCACCCTTCGGTCTTACGCGAATGCCGACCGACATGGGGTAGAGATTGCGCAGCGAGGAAAAGCCCGCATGCATTTCGCTCGCCGCCGACCGTGACCAGGCCCTTGCCTGCTTGTCGCTCGCCCAGACGCCCTGATGTCTTTCCGCCAGATATTCGGCGATCGACAGCGATTCCCAAACTGTCACGCCCTCATCGACAAGGCAGGGCACCTTGCCGGTCGGCGAGAAGGTGGAGAAGGAAACGCCTTCGCCGAAGGGAACGAGTTTTTCATCGAAGGCGATGCCGAGCGTGCGCATCAATACCCAGGGCCGCAGCGACCATGAGGAATAGTTCTTGTTGGCGATATAAAGATCGTACATGACGTGTTTCCCCGATATGACGCGCATTTCTATACTGGCGGATGGGCCTTGGAATATTGCAAATAATCCATGGCTCCCATAAGCCGCGTTGATGAATGGGAAGTTGAGGGCAGGGAGAAGGAGGCATATCCAAGTCACCGCCCGGAGATGAGGAGAAACACCCCCTTTACTTCCGCAGGGCCGCATTGTTCCAGGGAACAAGCCAATATGCCTCAAAGGGAGCGCCATCATCTCGATGACGCCCCTAGCGAAAAAAGGCGGGTTGCCAATTAATGGTAACGGCGGATCAGTCCAACCAGCTTGCCCTGGATTTTCACCCGGTCCGGTCCGAAAATGCGGGTCTCATAGGCGGGATTGGCCGCTTCCAGAGCGATGGAGGCTCCCTTGCGGCGGAAACGCTTCAGGGTCGCTTCTTCATCATCCACCAGTGCTACGACGATATCGCCCGGATTGGCCGTATTGCCGTTACGGATGATGACGGTATCGCCATCAAAAATGCCGGCCTCGATCATCGAGTCGCCCTTGACCTCAAGAGCGTAATGTTCGCCCGAACCGAGCATGTCTACCGGCACAGCCACATCATGGGTGTTGTTCTGGATGGCGGAAATCGGCACACCGGCGGCGATGCGGCCCATGACCGGCACGGTGACGGCGCCGCTGAGATCATTGGCGGGCGCCTTGGGGGCCGGGGCCGGATCCGGCGTCTTCGGCTTGCCAAGGCTGCCTTCAATGACGCTCGGCGAGAAGCCGCGCTGCGGCCTTGCACCCGGCGCATAGGCCTCAGGCAATTTGATCACTTCCAGCGCCCGCGCCCTGTTAGGTAGCCGGCGAATGAAGCCGCGCTCCTCGAGTGCGGTGATCAGCCGGTGGATGCCGGATTTGGAGGCAAGATCGAGTGCGTCCTTCATTTCATCGAAGGAGGGCGGCACGCCGGACTCTTTCATTCTTTCATGAATGAAGAGAAGCAATTCCTGCTGTTTGCGCGTGAGCATGAGGAAAACACCCTTGAGAATCGTCGTTGAAGTCGCGAAACAAATACAGAACGAACACTATATGTTCCATATGTGTTCCGCAATCCCCTAAAATTTCGTGAAGGGTGCATCGCAGATCGTGATTTGATCGTCGAAACCATGAACAAAGCAGATTGAACGATGTAAGCGGCACATCTTGAATACTAAAACCACCGACCGGGGAGACCCGGCCGGTGGTTTCTGGCTGCCGATTTGCTACGCGCCGAACGTCAGTAGATCGTGAGCGCAGGAATGAAGCTGACCGCGATAAGGAGCAGCATCGCCATGGTGAAGAACGGCCACAATTCCCTCGTCGTCGCGCCGAGCGGCGCTCTGGCGATGGAGGACGAGATGAAGAGTGTGGTGCCGATGGGCGGTGTATAGAGCCCGATACCGAGATTGATCACCATCATCATGCCGAGCTGCACCCGGTCGAGCCCGATCATGTCAGCGAGCGGCACGAAGATCGGTCCGAGCAGCAGGATCGACGGCGGCAGATCGAGCGGCATGCCGATGATCAGCATCAGGATGTTCATCATGAGAATGATCAGGATCGGGTTGGAGATATTCTCGGCCACCCAAGTGGCGAAATGCTGGGGCGCCTGGTCGAAGGTAAGCACCCAGCCCACCGCCGCACTGCCCATGATGACCAGCATGACGACGCCGGTTGCAGAGCCTGCCTCGACGAAATTGTCGCAGAAACGCTTCCACGTCAGATCGCGGTAGAAGAAGATGCTGAGCACGAGCGAATAAACGACGGAAAGAACAGCCACTTCGGTCGGCGTCGCAAAGCCGAAGCGCAGGCCGAGGATGATGAGGATCGGCAGGAGGATCGCCGGCAGGCTGCGGAATGCAAGCATCGCCAGATCGCGCTTGCGGATGCTTTCGTCACGCACCGCATAGCCCCGCCGCACGGCAATGGCCCAGCAGACGAAGATGAAGCCGACGGCCATGAGCAGGCCCGGCAGAATGCCGGCGATGAACAGATTGGCGATGCTGACGCCGCTGACCAGCGAATAGAGGATCATCGGGATCGACGGCGGAATGAGCACGTCGATGACGGCCGAGGTGGCATTGTTGGCCGCACAGAGGGGAGCGGGGTAGCCCTGGCGCTTCTGCCATGGAATGAGCACCGAACCGAGCGCGCTCGCATTGGCGACCGCCGAGCCGGAAACGCCGCCGAACACGACCGACGAAATGACGGTGGTGGAAAGCGGGCCGCCGCGCCAGCGCTGCATGGCCTTGGAGGCGAGTTCGAGAAGCTGGGTTCCAAGTTTGCCGCCGAGCATTAGCGTTCCCGCGAGCATGAAGAACGGCAGCGCCAGCATCGGGAAAGACTGCGTCTGGTCGTAAACCTGCTGCGCCACGATCGAAAGCGGCACATAACCGTTCCACAGCACGGCGACGCCGGCAGAGATGATCAGCGCATAGCCGACCGGAACCGCAATCATCATGAGAATACAAAATGCGATGATCATCACGATGGTCATAGCGGCATCTCCTCGGTTGCACCGTGCGGGCGGGCATGCCAGCCGCCGGAGAGAATGCGCAGGCTCGCGGTTGCGGTCGTGACCGAGACCAGCGCCGCGCCGAAGGCGATGGAATAATATCCGATGCTGTTGGGCAGCTGCAGCACAGGGCTGATTTCCGCGCCGGCGATCTCGGCGACGACAAGCGCCTGCTGCGCGAGAATGACGAAGCTTGCGACCGTCACGAGATTGGCGAACAGCAGAACCGCCACCTTGCCGCGTTCGTCGAATTTGTCATAAATCCATTCAACCGCCATGTGCGCGCCGCTCTGCGCGGCAAGGGTAATGCCGGCGACGATGAACCATGGAAACAGCATGGTCGGCAATTCTTCCGCAAAATCCAGCCCGCCGGATGTCGATAGATAACGGACGATGACGTTTGCGGTCATGATGAGCGTGAGCAGAATGCCGGTTGCCACGATGATGATGCGGCAGAGGATGGCGATGAAACTGTCAACGCGATTGGCGGCGGACAAGGCTCCTTCGAGCATTGGCGCATCTCCTGAAAACTGAAACCGTATGAATGTCGGCGTGAGCGAGGCTCCCGCCGATCCTGTCGGTGGACATGAAGGTGAGGCCGGGCGGCATGAACCGGCCCGGCATCCTGATCGTCAGCCCTTGGCGGCCTTTTCCAGCTCGGCGACGAAATCGCCGAAGGGCTTCTGCTTCCATGTCTCCAGCACCTGCGCGGTGGCCTTCGCGAAAGCGGCGTGGTCGATGTCTTCCACCACCTTGATGGCGGCATTGGCCTTGAAGGCGGCCAGAGACGCGCTTGCCTTTTCAGCCGAGAGTTTGCGCTGAAGCGCGCCTGCCTCCTTCGCAGCCGCCTTGACCGCCTCGAAATCCTTGCCCAGCCGCCCCTCGGCGAATTTGGACATCAGGAACGGGGTAGACTCCCATTTATGGGCGGTGAGGCTGATATGCTTGTTGACCTCGTAAAGCTTGGAGCTTTCGATATTCACCAGCGGATTTTCCTGCCCGTCGACGACGCCCTGCTGAAGCGCGATGTAGAGTTCGCCAAACGCGATCTGAACCGTCGCCGCATCGAGCGCCTTGAAAATATCCATGGTCATCGGGTCGGCGGGGGTACGGATTTTCAGGCCCGCGACGTCCTGCGGCTTGGTGATGGCGTGTTTGGAGTTGGAGACATGGCGGATGCCGTTGTCCCACCAGTCGAGCGGCACGATGCCGACCTTCTGGAAGCGCGCATCGAGCGATGCGCCGACATCGCCCTCGAGCACCTTGATCGCCTGATCGGCGTTGCTGAACAGGAAGGGCAGGCCGAGTGCCGCAAGTTCAGGAACAACGCTCGAAACTGGACCCTGGCTGTTGGCGGTGAAATCCAGCGCCCCGGTGCGCAGGCTGGTCAGCATGGCGGCGTCGCTGCCAAGCGTTTCCGAACCGGCGACATTGATCGCCACGCGGCCTTCGGTTTTCTGGGCAACGAGTTCCGCGAATTTCGCGGCCGCGAGCGTACGCGGATTGCCCGGCGCAGCCCCGTGGCCGAGCGTCAACGTTGTGGCGGCCCGGGCGTTGCGGGCCGTCGTCAGAATGGCCGGCGCCGCCAGTGCCAGTCCGGTACCGGTCAGGAACATACGCCTGTTGATGGAAATACTCATTTTTCTCCTCCCTGGATTTAAATACCCTCGGCGTTGTCCGAACACGCGGATAACGCGCTCCACTCCCTTGAAACCGCCGGCTCCCTCCGGCTGATTCCGCACCATGTTTCAGCTTCAGCCTTTAGACCGAACCGCGCGGTACTTCAAAACTTTCATTCTCCAGCCACGCCCTTGCGCGCGCCACGATCATCGCCGTCGAGATGCCGTAGCGGTCATGCAGGGTGGGCAACGCACCCGCATCCAGAAAAGCATCGGGCAGGGCGATCTGCCGCAGGCGCGGCGCACGGCCGCTTTTCATCAGCGCCATTGCCACGGCCTCTCCAAGCCCGCCGATTTCGCTGTGGTTTTCCGCCACGATGACCAGACGATCAGCCCGGTCCACTTCCGCGAAGATCGAGGCGGTATCGAGCGGCTTGATGGTGGGGGAATGCAGCACGGCACAGCCGACGCCCTCCTTTTCAAGCAGGGCAGCCGCTTCGAGAACCCGCATCGTCAATATGCCGGACGATATGAAAAGGACCTGCGCACCATCGCGGATAAGCTTCGCCTTGCCGAGTTCGAACCGATAGCCATATTCTTCGAGCACCACCGGCACCTGGCCGCGCAGCAGGCGCATATAAACGGGGCCGTTATAATCCGTAATCGCCGGCACAGCGCCTTCTATGTCGGTCGCATCGCAGGGATCTACGATGGTCATGTTCGGCAGCGCGCGAAAAATCGCCAGATCGTCGGTTGCCTGATGGCTGGGGCCGTAACCCGTCGTCAGGCCGGGCAGGGCGCAGACGATCTTCACCGGCAGGTTTTCCTCGGCAATCGCCATCGCGATGAAATCATAGGCGCGGCGGGCGGCAAAGACCGCATAGGTGGTCGCGAAGGGTACGAAACCTTCGCGCGCCAGACCGGCGGCGGTGCTCATCAAAAGCTGCTCGGCCATGCCCATCTGATAAAAGCGCTCGGGAAAGGCTTTGGCGAAAATATGCAGGTCGGTATATTTGCCGAGATCGGCGGTGAGGCCGACAATATTCTCGCGTTCCTTCGCCAGCTGAACAAGAGCGTGACCGAAGGGAGCAGGCCGTGTCGGCTGGCCTTCGGCGGCGATGGAGGCGATCATCGCCGATGTGGTGAGGCGCTTCTGGGGGGCTGCTGCACTCATTGCGGCCGTCCTTCCTCAAGAGCGTCGAGCGCCAGTTTCCATTCATGCGCTTCCACGCGAATGAAATGGGTGATTTCACGGTTTTCGAGAAAGGGCACGCCGCGGCCCATCCGGGTATCGAAAATGATGGCGCGCGGCCTGTCATCGGCAAGTGACATGGCGATATCGAAGGCCTCGCGAACCTTGTCGATATCGTTGCCGTCCACGCGCTGCACGTGCCAGCCGAAGGCCGCGAATTTGGCGTCCACAGGTTCGGAGGACAGCGTCTCGCGGGAAGGGCCGTCCGCCTGCTGATTGTTGAAATCCACGAGATTGATGAGATTGCCGAGCCTGTGATGGGATGCGCCCATGGCGGCCTCCCAGGTCGAACCTTCGCCTAACTCGCCATCCGACATCAGGTTGATGATGAATCGGTCGGAATTCTTGCGCTTGAGGCCGAGAGCCATGCCCACCGCAATGCCAAGCCCATGGCCGAGCGATCCGCCGGTGATTTCCATGCCCGGCGTATAGGAGGCCATGCCGGACATGGGCAGGCGCGACCCGTCGCAGCCATAGGTCTCCAGCTCGTCTTCCGGTATGACGCCCGCCTCGATGAGCGCTGCGTAAAGCGCAATCGCATAATGGCCGATGGAGAGCAGAAACCGGTCGCGGCCTTCCCAGTGCGGATCGTCCGCCCGGTAACGCATGGTGTGAAACCAGGCCACCGCCAGAACATCGGCAATGCCGAGCGCCTGGCCGACATAACCCTGTCCCTGCACCTCACCCATCAAAAGGGCGTTGCGCCGGATGCGCCAGGCGCGTTCCGCCAGCGATACATTCGCCAGCGCCGCTTCCTTCGTTGCATCTGCGTGCCGATATCCCTGAGCCATGGTTTCCTCCTCCCGGTCAGAAAAATCGAAGCCGGCTTCCCGGCTTCGAATGGGGCGCTGTCAGTGAATGAGCATTCCGCCATTCACGTCGACAACCGCGCCGGTGACGTAGGACGAGAGATCCGAGGCAAGGAAAAGATAGATATTGGCGACATCGATGGCATCGCCGAGACGGTTGAGCGGAATGCCCTTGAGAATGTCGCGGCGCATGTCGTCGGTCAGCTTGCCGCCGGTAATGTCGGTCTGGATCAGGCCGGGAGTGACGGAATTGACGCGAATGCCGTCAGGACCGAATTCGCGCGCCATGGCCTTTGCGAGACCGAGAACGCCTGCCTTGGCCGCCGAATAATGCGGCCCGCCGAAAATGCCGCCGCCACGTTGTGCGGAGACCGACGACATGCAGGCAATCGAGCCGCCGCCATTGTCGCGCATATTGGGAATGAAGGCCTGACTGAAATTCAGCACACCGGTCATGTTGACATCGACGATGCGCTGCCAGTCTGCGCCGGTAATGTCGAGCGTCTTCACCGGCTGGGTAATGCCGGCATTATTGATGAGGATATCGATCTTGCCGAAAGCGGCGATGACTTTTTGCGCGGCCGCCTCGCAGGAGGCGCGGTCCGCCACATTGCCGCCGACGCCGAGATGCTCGCCGCCATCCACTTTCTCAAGCGAGGCCGCGGCTTCGATGCTGCCGGCTTCATCCAGATCCACGATGGCGACGCGGGCGCCGTGGCGGGCGAAAAGTTCCGCCGTGGCGCGGCCGATGCCACGCTTGCTGGCGGCGCCTGAAATAACCGCGGTCTTCCCATTCAACAACATAAGCAATCCTCCCCAGCCGGGCGGGCCGGCTCCATACGCTTGACGGCGGTGCTCCCGACCTGCCGCCGCATCCAGTCCTGCGACGAATGCAGCCTCGATATTGCAGATGGGCAGAGGGCGCTTCAAACGCGAAGTTTACATCATCTCATGAATCTGCTTCAGTAATCGAATGTTGAACGGCATTTCACTCACCTCCATCCGCGCCTTTGAATCCGCCGCCCGGCTCGGCTCATTCCGGGCCGCTGCCGATGAGCTCAACCTGTCGGCGAGCGCCGTCAGCCACGCCATAGTCAAGCTCGAAAGGGTGCTCGGTACGCCGCTTTTCGAGCGCACCACGCGAACCGTGCGCCTGACGGCGGCGGGGCAGACGCTTCTGACACATGCATCGAACGCCTTCGAGGAGTTGCGGCAGGGCATCGAGGTGGTGTCCTCCAACCGCTCGCATCTTCTGCGCCTGCATTGCGCGCCCAGCTATGCGGCGCAGGTATTGTCTCCGCGCCTGCCGCAATTCTTGAACGCCAATCCGGGGATCGAGGTGCGGCTGGCGGCCAGCACCGCCTATGTGCGTTTCGTCGATGGTGAATTCGATGCCGATATCATCTATGGCGAACCGCAGGGAGACGATCTCATCATCATTCCGCTGGGCAGAGAGCGTGTCACGCCGCTATGCTCGCCGGCGCTTGCGGACGAGATCAGGACACCCCGGGATTTGAACCGGCAATTGCTTATTCGAAGCGACAACAAACGTCTGCAATGGCCGGACTGGTTCGAGGCCAATGGGCTGGGCAAGCCGCCCATTCAGGCCATGAGTTTCGACCGCAGTTTTCTGGCGATCGATGCCGCCGCCAATGGCGTCGGCGTGGCGCTGGAATCGACACGGCTTGCCCATCGCGAGATAAAATCCGGGCGGCTGGTCGCACCCTTGAGCGGCGCGACGCAGGACCTCCACTATGTCGGCCATTATCTCGCTTATCCCAAATCCGGCAGCCAGCGCAGGCTGGCAAGACGGTTTGCCGACTGGCTGATCGAAGACCTGCAGGATCCTGCATTTGAATAGGAATGCGGTTGTTACGTGAATTGAATTCACTGGCGCGTTAATTTTTTCCGCTTGCTCACGAGCGGACCTCTCCGTCATTTTCCGGTCGGAATAATGAGGTTGCAGCGTGATCGGCATCGTCCCTTCGGCTGCGGCTCAAGGGGAGGATTGCATGAAAGATCGCATCATATCGGCGTCCGGCGCGCCATATGACGGCTATGGGCGCGAGGAGATGCTGGAGAGCATCGCCAGGATCGGTTTTCGCCATGTGGAGCCAGCCTTTATCGTCGGTTACACCGAACCATTCGACGAAAGCGCGTTCCTGCCGGCTGAAATGGCCTCATGGCGCCGCTCGCTGAGCGATGCCGGGCTCGGTTGCCATGCCATGTCGTCGCATATCGATCTTGGACTGGACGATTCCGTAGAAATTTTCACCGGTAGAATGGCTTTTGCGGCGGGAATCGGCGCGAAGGTAATCGCCACCAATGCATCGGCTCGACAGCGCGAAGACCGGTTCCTGCGCAATATCGAGGTGCTTCTGCGCCGTGCCGAGGCCTTCGGCATCGTGATCGGGCTGGAAAATCCCGGCGATGGCAGCGACAACCTTTTCAACATCGCGCAGGAGGGCGTCGCGCTCACGCGTCGTTTCGGTTCCCCATGGCTGGGGCTGAATTATGACGCTGCCAACACCGCGTCCCATCGTCCGCAACTCAAAAATTTTGCCGATGACGCGGTGGCGGCGCTGCCCGCCTCGGTTCACGCCCATATCAAGGATGTGAAACGCACACCGGAAGGCTGGTTTTTCGTGCCGGTGGGCGAGGGCAATATCGATTGCCGCAAGTTGCTCGGTGAGATTGCCAAAAAGCCGGAGATGCCGATCAGCATCGAGTTTCCAGCGCGCCTTCACCGTCGCGCGGATGCCCAGCCGGTAAGGCGTATCAGCCCCGCATCGCTTCGGGAAATAGAGCAGGCGCTGACGGTTTCGCTTGACGCGGTCAAAAGAGGATTGGCCGGGGGCGGAGCCGAAAGCTCGGCCGCTGTCGCCTGAGAGGCGGCCCGAGAAGCGGCCCGAGAAGCGGTAGGGGCTGGCGCGTAGACGGCATAAAGGAGGAGAGTAATGCAGAGATTTGTGAATAACCCCGACGAGGTGGTCGAGGATACGGTGAAGGGCTTCGTCAAGGCCCATCGCGACATCGTGCGACTTGCCGAAAATCCGCGTGTCGTCGTTGCCAGGGGCGCGCCGGTCGCCGGCAAGGTCGGCGTGGTCACGGGCGGCGGCTCCGGACATGAGCCGGCCTTTATCGGTTACACCGGCCGCAACATGCTGGATGCCGTCGCCGTCGGCGAATTGTTTTCATCACCCACGGCCAAGAGCTTTCACGACGCCATCCGCGAGGCCAATGGCGGCAGGGGTGTGATCGTGCTCTACGGCAATTATGCCGGCGACAATATGAATGTGAAGATGGCGACAAAGCTCGCCGCCAAAGACGGCATCGAGATCGCTACCGTCGTCGCCAATGACGATGTGTGTTCCGCTGCCCCCGAGGAGCGTGAGAAACGCCGCGGCGTCGCCGGCGAAATCTTCATGTGGAAGATCGGCGGCGCCAAGGCGGCAAGCGGCGCTTCGCTGGAGGAGGTGCGGGCCACCGCCCAGAAGGCTATCGACAATTGCCGCTCCATCGGCGTCGGTCTCGGCCCCTGCACCCTGCCGGCGGTCGGCCATCCCAACTTCCAGATCGAACCGGGCGCGATGGAAGTGGGAATAGGCCACCATGGCGAACCCGGCGTTCGCGTTGAGAAGCTGAAATCCGCTGCTGAGGTGGCGAAGGACATGTGCAAGATCGTGCTCGACGATCACAACCTGCCGGCCGGCAGCGAGGTGGCGGTGCTGGTCTCCGGGCTTGGTGCGACGCCCGTCAACGAACTCTACATCCTCAACGACACGATAGAATCCGAGATTTCGGCGCGTGGCCTGAAAATCCACAAAACCTATATCGGCAACTATTTCACGTCGCTTGAGATGGTGGGCGCGACTTTGACCGTGATGGCGCTGGATGACGAGCTGAAACCGCTGCTCGATGCCGAGGCGCTTTGCACCGTTATGCTGTGAGGAGAAAATTCATGCAGTCTTTTCAGAACGCCAAGTCCGGCGACATCGTTCTCTCCATGGCCGAAAGGATCATCGAAAACCGCGCCTATCTCAGCGAGATCGACGGCAAGATCGGCGATGGCGACCATGGCGTGAACATGGCCAAGGGATTCGGCATGGCCGCAGACCGGCTGAGAGGGCAGGACGCCTCGCTTGCCAAGGCACTCGATACGCTCGGCACGATCCTGATGACGGAAATCGGCGGCTCCATGGGGCCTCTTTATGGGGTGATGTTTACGGAATTCGCCGAGAAAATCGAAAATGCCGACGTTATTGATGCACCGTCCTTCAGCAGAATGCTGCATGCCGGCCTCGAAGGCGTCAGTTCCATCGGTTCGGCCAAGGTGGGCGACAAGACGCTGCTTGATACGCTGGTGCCGGCCGTTACGGCATTCGACACCGCCACCGCCTCGGGCGCGTCATTCCACGATGCTGCCGCAGCCCTTGTGGCCGCCGCCGAAACCGGCAGGGATTCGACCATCAATCTCGTGGCGAAGATCGGCCGCGCCAGCCGTCTCGGCGAACGCTCGCTCGGTGTTCTCGATGCCGGCGCCACCTCCTGCGCGCTCATCCTGCGCAGCCTGGCCGAAGGCGCACAGGCCAGATTGCAATCTTGAAAACAGAAGATAGCGGCCGCAGCCCGTCGGGGCTTACGCGCGACTAACGGGAGATTTGGAAATGAGAATTGTCGCGGGCGCCGACAGCGCCGGAAAACCCCTGCTGGATGCGGTGCTCGCCCATCTTTCCGGCAGGCAAGGGCTGACCGTCGTGGATCGAAGTCAGGACGGATTTTATGCCGATCTGGCCGAAGCCGTGGCCGGCAGCATCATCGCCGGCGAATTCGATCGCGGCCTCTTGTTTTGCGGAACCGGCATCGGCGTCTGCATTTCCGCCAACAAGGTGCCTGGCATCCGAGCCGCCTTGACCCATGATACCTATTCCGCCGAACGAGCGGCGAAATCCAACAACGCCCAGATCATCACCATGGGCGCCCGCGTGATCGGCCCGGAACTGGCGAAAGCCATCGTCGACACCTGGCTGGCATCGGATTTCGATCCGAAAGGATCTTCGGCGAAAAATGTGGAGGCCATCAACCGTCTCGATGCATGCCGGTAAGCCATAGGTGCGTGGCTAGGCCGGCCCGGCGAAGCTGATCGTTTGCATTGCTGGCGTCATTTGTGCTTTGGTCACGCACAAACCGGCTCGGCTTGACGCCCTGCCGCGCAGAACAGGGGCTCGAAAATGGCGAACCGAAATAGTGTCGATCATCTCGTTTTGCCGGTACAGTCTCTTGCCGTGGCGAAAGACCGCCTTGAGCTTCTCGGCTTCACCGTCGCGCCGGAGGCCCTCCATCCCTTCGGCACGCAGAATGCCTGCGTTTTCTTCGCGGACGGCACCTATCTGGAACCGCTCGCCATTGCTGATCCGGCTAAATATAATGACTCGGTGAACAGGCGCGACGTGTTCACCGGTAGGGATCGGGCCTTTCGGCAGCGTCATGGCGAGGACGGTTTTTCAGCCCTGGTGGCAAGAAGCGAAAGCGCCATTGCCGATCATGACAGGTTTTCCGAGTCCGGCTTCTCGGCAGGCGATATCTTTGAATTTTCACGGCCCGTGCGGATGCCGGACGGCTCACAGAGTGAGGCGGCATTCCGGCTGGCATTCGCAGCGAGCGGCGCGGCTTCGGATTTCTTTCTGTTCAGTTGCCAGCGATTGCAGGCTTTGCCGAGTGACCGGGCGGCGCTGGAGCGTCACGCCAATGGTGCTTCCGGTCTCAGCGAGATCGTTCTGTTTTCCGGCGGCGATCCCAACGCTGTACGTCTGATCGAAACGGTATTTGCCTGTGAGGAGGAGATGTCTCCAGATGGAGATATTCTTTTTGCGACCGGCAATGCGCGCATCAGGCTGAACCAAAAACGGGCCTTCAGCGAAAGCCTGCTCAATCCTCCCAATGGACTGCACGGCGCAGGCATCGTCTTTTCCGTTGACGATCTTGCCGTGACAGAAGCGGTGCTTGCTGCTAATGGCGTCTCCAGCGCAGAAGCGGGCGGCCGTCTGGTGGTGTCCGCTGCGCCCGGTCAGGGCGTTGCATTCGCCTTCGAGGAAAAATGATGAGCGTTACGAACAATCTCAAAGTCACCGCCGGCGACGGCGCCAATTCGGTTTCCTTTTCCAATACAGAGCGATTTTCCCTGATCGCCGGCCCATGCCAGATGGAAAGCCGGGAGCACGCCTTCATGGTGGCGGGCGTCCTGAAGGAGCTTTGCGACAAGCTGGGGATCGGCCTCGTTTATAAGTCGTCCTTCGACAAGGCGAACCGTACTTCGCTTTCCGGCAAGCGCGGCATCGGCCTTGAGAACGCCATGCAGGTTTTCGCCGATCTCAAGAAGGAATTCGGCTTTCCTGTTTTGACCGATATTCACACCGAAGAACAATGCGCCATCGTGTCCGAAGTGGTGGATGTGTTGCAGATTCCGGCCTTTCTTAGCCGCCAGACCGATCTTCTCGTCGCCGCTGCGAAAACCGGCCGCGTCATCAACGTCAAGAAGGGCCAGTTCCTCGCCCCCTGGGACATGAAGAATGTGCTGGCCAAGCTCAACGAGAGCGGCAATCCGAATGTGCTTCTGTGCGAGCGCGGCGCCTCCTTCGGTTACAACACGCTTGTTTCCGACATGCGCTCGCTGCCGATCATGGCTTCGCTCGGCGCGCCTGTTGTCTTTGACGCCACCCATTCGGTTCAGCAGCCGGGCGGGCAGGGCGGTTCCACGGGCGGCCAGCGCGAATTCGTCGAGACTCTGGCGCGGGCGGCGGTTGCTGTCGGCGTCGCAGGCCTCTTCATCGAGACCCATGAGGACCCGGACAATGCACCGTCCGACGGCCCCAACATGGTCCATCTGAAGGACATGCCGAAACTGCTGGAAAAGCTGCTCGCCTTCGACGCCATCACCAAGGCCTGAGCGGCGAGGCGGGCACTGTCTGTGCCAATCGATTTTAATGGCGGGCGGGCCGTTTCTGCCGCCCGTCGTCATTGTAATTTCTTCGCCATCGTCTAAGACAGGCGACGGAAAATATCTGTTCCATTCCCAAGGGAGAGACCATGACTGCCATTACCGATATCATCGCGCGCGAAATCCTCGACAGCCGCGGCAACCCGACCGTTGAAGTCGATGTTTACCTCGAAGACGGCTCCATGGGCCGCGCCGCCGTTCCTTCGGGCGCCTCCACCGGCGCGCATGAGGCGGTTGAGCTGCGCGATGGCGGCAAGCGTTATCTCGGCAAGGGCGTGGAAAAGGCGGTCGAAGCTGTCAATACGGAAATCTTCGACGCCATCGGCGGTTTCGACGCTGAAAACCAGATCCAGATCGACCAGACGATGATCGTGCTCGACGGCACGCCGAACAAGTCGCGCATCGGCGCGAACGCCATCCTCGGCGTATCGCTTGCCGTCGCCAAGGCTGCCGCCGAAGCTTCCGGCCTGCCGCTTTACCGTTATGTCGGCGGTCCGAACGCGCATCTGCTGCCGGTTCCGATGATGAACATCATCAATGGCGGCGCGCATGCCGATAACCCCATCGACTTCCAGGAATTCATGATCCTGCCGGTCGGCGCGGAAAACATCCGCGAAGCCGTGCGCATGGGTTCTGAAGTGTTCCATACGCTGAAGAAAGAACTGGCGGCACAGGGCCACAACACCAATGTCGGCGACGAGGGCGGTTTCGCACCGGGTCTCGAAAGCGCACCGGCCGCGCTCGATTTCATCATGAAGTCGATTGAAAAGGCCGGCTACCGTCCGGGCGACGACATGTTCGTCGGTCTCGACTGTGCCTCGACCGAATTCTTCAAGGATGGAAAATACGTTCTCGAAGGCGAAGGCCGCACGCTGGAATCGGGCGCGATGGCGGAATATCTGGCGGAACTCGTCGCCAAGTACCCGATCATTTCCATCGAAGACGGCATGGCCGAAGACGACTGGGAAGGCTGGAAGACGCTGACCGATCTCATCGGCAACAAGTGCCAGCTCGTCGGCGACGATCTCTTCGTCACCAACTCCGCGCGTCTTCGCGACGGCATCAAGATGGGCGTTGCAAACTCCATCCTCGTCAAGGTCAACCAGATCGGCTCGCTCTCCGAGACCCTGGATGCGGTTGAGACCGCACACAAGGCTGGTTACACCGCCGTCATGTCGCACCGTTCAGGCGAAACCGAAGATTCCACCATCGCCGATCTCGCTGTTGCGACGAACTGCGGTCAGATCAAGACCGGCTCGCTCGCCCGTTCCGACCGGCTCGCAAAGTACAACCAGCTGATCCGCATCGAGGAAATGCTGGGCCCGCAGGCCGCTTACGCCGGTCGTTCGATCCTGCGCGGGTAATTCCGGCAGTATTGGTTTGTGATGCGGCCCGCCGCCTTGGCGGGCTCATTCAGGGACGAGCGGTAGCATCCGCATTTCGTCACCCCGGACTTGATCGCGAAAGACTCTCCCCACAGCGCAGACGCGCTGTGGCTGGATGCCGGATCAAGTCCGGCATGACGAGGGTTCTTTTGACGTCGCTGCCATTCTTAGCCCGCCCTCCGGCGGGCTTTTTTGCGCCTATTCGCCAAAGACAATTTAAGGTCAACGGATAGTTAAACAATCCGCCTTAGTCTCGAGACTCACGTTATGCGTTTTAAGGCTTCTCTGCGGCATGTGGACCAGACATCATAAAAAGAGACGATTCGGCCGTTTGATCGTTCCGGCCATCACGATCGCTTTTCTTTCCTATTTCGGCTATCATTCCATCCATGGCGACTTCGGCCTGCAGGCGACGGAGCGGCTGGAGCGGCAGCGTATCACCCGCACTGCGGAGCTTGCAAAGCTGACGCAGGCGCGTGTGGCGCTGGAACGGCAGGTGGAATTGATGAGCGATGGCTCGCTGGAGCGGGACATGATCGACGAGATTTCCCGTTACCAGCTGAATATGTCCCGCACGGACGAAATCGTCATCATGAACACATATTTCTAATTAACCGAAATCGAGTTAATTTAACATTTCTGATTTATTCACAGCATCTTAGCGTGAATATGTGCCATGCGTTTAAAGCATTGCTGCATGGCATTTTCTTGCATATGGTACGCGCCACTCTATCCATTCAAACGGCAACTCAGGGAGGGATGAATGGCGCCGCGAAAACCAGCGACCGTATCCGGCCGCAAGACCACGGCAAAGGCCGCAACCGAATTCACCGGCAAGAACAGCCCGGACTTCTCGAAGGAAGAAGAGCTTCACGCTTATCGTGAAATGCTGCTCATCCGCCGTTTCGAGGAAAAGGCCGGCCAGCTCTATGGCATGGGCTTCATCGGTGGTTTCTGTCACCTCTATATCGGTCAGGAAGCTGTCGTCGTCGGCATGCAGATGTCGCAGAAGGAAGGCGATCAGGTTATCACCGCTTACCGGGACCACGGCCACATGCTGGCGCTCGGCATGAGCGCGCGTGGCGTCATGGCCGAGTTGACCGGCCGCAGGGGCGGCCTGTCGAAAGGCAAGGGCGGCTCGATGCACATGTTCTCCAAGGAGAAACATTTCTACGGCGGCCACGGCATCGTCGGCGCGCAGGTTTCGCTCGGAACCGGTCTGGCTTTCGCCAACCGCTATCGCGGCAACGACAATGTCTCCGTGACCTATTTCGGTGACGGCGCCGCCAACCAGGGCCAGGTCTACGAGAGCTTCAACATGGCCGCTCTCTGGAAGCTGCCGATCATCTATATCGTCGAGAACAACCGTTACGCCATGGGCACCTCGACCGCCCGCGCCACCGCCCAGTCGAACTACTCGCTGCGCGGCCAGTCCTTCGGCATTCCCGGCATCCAGGTGGATGGCATGGACGTGCGCGCCGTCAAGGCCGCCGCCGATCAGGCGCTGGAACATTGCCGTTCCGGCAAGGGTCCGATCATTCTGGAAATGCTGACCTACCGTTACCGTGGTCACTCCATGTCCGACCCGGCGAAATACCGTTCGAAAGACGAAGTGCAGAAGATGCGCTCCGAACATGACCCGATCGAGCAGGTCAAGGCACGGCTTCTGGAGCAGGGCTGGGCAAGCGAAGACGAACTCAAGGCCATCGACAAGGATGTCCGTGATATCGTCGCCGACAGCGCCGACTTCGCCCAGAACGACCCAGAGCCGGATGTATCCGAGCTCTACACCGACATTCTGCTCTGATCGGGAAAGGGAAACCCATGCCAGTAGAAATTCTTATGCCCGCCCTTTCCCCGACCATGGAGGAAGGCACGCTTTCCAAATGGCTTAAAAAGGAAGGCGACAAGGTTACCTCCGGCGACGTGATCGCCGAGATCGAGACCGACAAGGCGACCATGGAAGTGGAAGCCGTGGATGAAGGCGTCATCGGCAAGCTGCTGATCGATGCCGGCACCGAAGGCGTCAAGGTCAACACGGCTATTGCCGTGCTTCTTCAGGACGGCGAAAGCGCCGACGACATTTCTTCCTCCGCGAAGAAAGAAGAGCCGAAGGCCGAAGCCGCAAATTCCGATTCGGATGCGGCTGGCGGCAAGACCCGCGAAGCGACCGAGGAGCCGAGCGCTGCCAAGGAAGCCGCCAAGGTTCCGGCAGCACCCAAGATCGAAGTCGCAGCCGATCCGGACATCCCGGCAGGCACGGAAATGGTGATGACGACGGTGCGTGAAGCGCTGCGCGACGCCATGGCCGAAGAAATGCGCGCCGACGAAAAAGTCTTCGTCATGGGTGAGGAAGTCGCCGAATATCAGGGCGCCTACAAGATCACCCAAGGCCTGTTGCAGGAGTTCGGTGAGCGTCGCGTTATCGATACCCCGATCACCGAGCACGGCTTTGCCGGTATCGGCGTCGGTGCAGCGATGACGGGCCTGCGGCCCATCGTCGAATTCATGACCTTCAACTTCGCCATGCAGGCGATCGACCAGATCGTCAACTCGGCGGCGAAGACGCTTTACATGTCGGGTGGCCAGATGGGCGCTCCGATGGTGTTCCGCGGTCCCTCGGGCGCTGCTGCCCGCGTCGGTGCACAGCATTCGCAATGTTACGCCGCATGGTACAGCCATATTCCGGGCCTCAAGGTCGTCATGCCTTACACGGCTGCTGACGCCAAGGGTCTGCTCAAGGCCGCCATCCGCGATCCGAACCCGGTTATCTTCCTTGAGAATGAAATTCTCTACGGCCAGAGCTTCGAAGTTCCGAAGCTCGATGATTTCGTGCTGCCGATCGGCAAGGCACGCATTCACCGCAAGGGCAAGGATGCGACCATCGTTTCCTTCGGCATCGGCATGACCTATGCCATCAAGGCGGTTGCGGAACTCGAAAAGCTTGGCATCGACGTCGAACTGATCGATCTGCGCACCATCCGCCCGATGGATCTGCCCACCGTCATCGAATCGGTCAAGAAGACCGGTCGTCTGGTCACGGTCGAGGAAGGTTTCCCGCAGTCATCGGTCGGTGACTTCATCGCCAACCAGGTCATGCGCGCCGCTTTCGATTATCTCGATGCGCCGATCCTGACGATCGCCGGCAAGGATGTTCCGATGCCTTACGCGGCAAACCTCGAAAAGCTGGCTCTGCCGAACGTCGATGAAGTCGTTCAGGCCGTCAAAACCGTCTGCTACAAGTAAGGGGAGGCGTTTCGATGCCGATAAACATCACCATGCCTGCCCTTTCTCCGACGATGGAAGAGGGCAATCTGGCCAAGTGGTTGGTCAAGGAAGGCGACAAGGTCGCACCCGGTGACGTGATCGCCGAGATCGAGACTGACAAGGCGACCATGGAAGTGGAAGCCGTTGACGAAGGCACGGTCGCCAAGCTGGTTGTTCCGGCAGGCACTGAAGCGGTCAAGGTCAACGCCCTGATCGCCATCCTCGCCGCCGATGGCGAGGATGTGGCCGAGGCGGCAAAGGGCGGCGCTGCCGCTCCTGCCAAGGCCGAGGCTCCGAAGCAGGAAGCTGCAAAGGCTGAAGCGCCGAAGGAAGAATCTGCCCCGGCCAAGGCTGAAAAGCCGGCCGCCGATCAGGCTGCCACATCGTCAACGCCGGCTCCGGTCGCAAAGTCCGGCGAGCGCATCTTCGCTTCGCCGCTTGCCCGCCGTCTCGCCAAGGAAGCCGGTCTCGACCTCTCGGCCGTTTCCGGTTCCGGCCCGCATGGCCGTATCGTCAAGACCGACGTGGAAAAGGCTGCCGCTTCCGGCGGTGCGAAGGCCGCACCGTCTGCTGCTGCATCCGCAGGTGCACCGGCTCCGGCTCTCGCCAAAGGCCCTTCCGACGAAGCGGTTCTCAAGCTGTTCGAACAGGGCTCTTACGAGCTGGTGCCGCATGACGGCATGCGCAAGGTCATCGCCAAGCGTCTGGTCGAATCCAAGCAGACGGTTCCGCATTTCTACGTTTCCGTGGATTGCGAGCTCGATACGCTTCTGGCGCTGCGCGCCCAGCTCAACGCGGCTGCTCCCGAAAAGGACGGCAAGCCCGCCTACAAGCTGTCGGTCAACGACATGGTCATCAAGGCGCTGGCTCTTGCCCTGCGCGATGTGCCTGACGCCAACGTCTCCTGGACGGAAAGCGCCATGGTCAAGCACAAGCATTCGGATGTCGGCGTTGCCGTTTCCATTCCGGGTGGCCTGATCACGCCGATCATCCGCAAGGCGGAAGAGAAGTCGCTCTCCACCATCTCCAACGAGATGAAGGACTACGGCAAGCGCGCCAAGGAGCGCAAGCTGAAGCCCGAGGAGTATCAGGGCGGTACGACGGCCGTGTCCAACATGGGCATGATGGGCGTCAAGAGCTTCTCCGCCGTCATCAACCCGCCGCATGCCACCATTCTGGCGGTCGGTGCGGGTGAAGAACGCGCTGTCGTGAAGAACGGCGAGATCAAGATCGCCAACGTCATGACGGTTACGCTCTCCACCGACCACCGCTGCGTCGATGGCGCGCTCGGAGCCGAATTGATCGGCGCCTTCAAGCGCTACATCGAAAACCCGATGGGCATGCTGGTTTGATCGGAGCGTGACATGGTGAAATCGGTCCTCTGCTTTGGCGATTCCCTGACCTGGGGATCAAATGCGGAAACGGGTGACCGTCACAGCCATGACGATCTTTGGCCGAGCGTCTTGCAAAAGGCGCTCGGTTCCGACGTGCACGTGATCCACGAAGGGTTGGGCGGCCGTACCACCGCCTATGACGATCTGACGGCCGATTGTGACCGCAATGGCGCGCGGCTTCTGCCGACGCTGCTGCACAGCCATGCGCCGCTTGATCTCGTCATCATCATGCTCGGCACCAACGACATGAAGCCGTCGATCCACGGATCGGCCATTGTCGCCATGAAGGGTATCGAGCGATTGGTGAAACTCACGCGCAATCACGTCTGGCAAGTGGCTGACTGGGAAGCGCCGGATGTTCTGATCGTCGCGCCGCCGCAGCTTTGCGAAACGGCAAACCCGGTGATGGGGGCGATCTATCGCGATGCGATCGATGAATCGGCCATGCTGGCTTCGGTTTACCGGGACCTTGCCGACGATCTCGATTGCGGTTTTTTCGATGCCGGCTCCGTTGCCCGCACGACGCCGGTGGACGGCGTTCATCTCGATGCTGAAAACACGCGGGCCATCGGCCGCGGGCTTGAGCCCGTCGTCCGCATGATGCTCGGACTTTGACACTCATTCTCGTTTCGGGGCGGTTTGCCGTTTTCCGAATAAGACAAGGCAGGATTTCCAATGGCTCAATCTTATGACGTCATCATCATCGGTTCGGGACCGGGCGGTTATATTGCCGCGATCCGCGCAGCCCAGCTCGGCATGAAGGTTGCCGTCGTGGAGCGCGAGCATCTGGCCGGCATTTGCTCCAACTGGGGCTGCATTCCCACCAAGGCCCTGCTGCGCACCGCCGATGTCATGCACACCGCCACCCATGCCAAGGATTACGGCCTGACGCTGGAAGGCTCGATCAAGCCGGACGTCAAGGCAATCGTGGCGCGTTCGCGCGGCATTGCTGCGCGCATGAACAATGGCGTCGGTTTCCTGTTCAAGAAGAACAAGGTCGATATCATCTGGGGTGAAGCAAAAATTACCAAGCCGGGCGAGATCGTCGTCGGCAAATCCACCAAGCCGGTGGTTCAGCCGCAGGGTCCCGTGCCGAAGAATACGCTGGGCGAGGGCACCTATACCGCCAAGCACATCATCGTCGCCACAGGTGCGCGCCCGCGCGCGCTGCTCGGCATTGAGCCGGATGGCAAGCTGATCTGGACCTATTTCGAGGCGATGAAGCCGGAAGAACTGCCGAAGTCGCTGCTCGTCATGGGGTCGGGCGCCATCGGCATCGAATTCGCCAGCTTCTACCGCACCATGGGCGTCGACGTCACCGTCGTCGAGATCATGAGCCAGGTCATGCCGGTCGAGGATGCGGAAATCTCCACCTTCGCCAAGAAGCAGCTCGAAAAGCAGGGCATGAAAATTCACCTTGAAACCAGGGTTTCCAAGGTTGAGAAGGGCGCGAACTCCATCACCGCGACGCTGGAGAAGAAGGACGGTTCTTCCGAGAAGATCACCGCCGACCGGATGATTTCGGCCGTCGGCGTCGTCGCCAATATCGAAGGTATCGGCCTCGAGGCTGCCGGCGTGAAGACCGATCGCGGATTCATCGTCATCGACGGTTACGGCAAGACCAACGTACCGGGCATCTATGCCATCGGCGATGTTGCCGGCCCGCCGCTGCTCGCCCACAAGGCCGAGCATGAAGCAGTGATCTGCGTCGAAAAGATCGCCGGTCTGCCGAATGTCCATCCGATGGACAAGCTCAAGATTCCGGGCTGCACCTATTGCAATCCGCAGGTCGCCTCTGTGGGTCTCACCGAAGCTAAGGCCAAGGAGCAGGGCCGCGACATCCGGGTCGGACGCTTCTCCTTTGCGGCGAACGGCAAGGCGGTTGCGCTCGGCGAAGATCAGGGCATGGTCAAGACCATCTTCGACAAGAAGACCGGCGAGCTGCTCGGCGCGCATATGGTCGGTGCGGAAGTCACCGAACTCATTCAGGGCTTCGTTGTTGCGATGAACCTCGAGACCACTGAAGAAGACCTGATGCACACGATCTTCCCGCATCCGACCATTTCGGAGTCGATGAAGGAAAGCGTGCTCGACGCCTATGGGCGTGTGCTGAACGCATAAGTGCTCCGTGATACCCGGCATTGTCTAACCATGCCGGGTGTCCCATATGTCTCGATGCAGGCTCCTTAAAAGGGGCTGGTTCTTTCAGGGAGCGTGGGAATGGAAAGTGTAGGCTGGATTGCAGCAATCATCATCGGCGGTCTCGCCGGCTGGCTTGCGGGCAAGCTCATGGATATGCGCTTCGGCATTTTTATGAACATCATCCTCGGCATCGTCGGTTCGGTGGTTGCCGTTGCGGTGCTTCGAACCTTCGATGTTTTCGTGCAGGACAGCAGGCTCGGCTATTTCGTCACGTCGTTCATCGGCGCCAGCCTGTTGCTGTTTCTGGCGAAGCTGGTACGGCGCTGACAGGCTTCGTGGCCGGAAGGGGCTTACGCTTTTTCTGGAATTGTTCTAAAGCATCGGGCCAACAGATGTTTAGGTCGCCAGGGGCGATGGAAGCAGGTTTTTAATGGTCACTATTCTCGACAGGACGTCGTCCGACGAAAAGCGCATTCGCCACCCGGAAAAGGCGCATAAGCCCGATACCGAGGTCATGCGCAAGCCGGAATGGATCCGCGTCAAGGCGCCGACCTCCAAGGGCTATCACGAGACGCGTGAACTGGTGCGTTCGCACAAGCTGGTGACGGTGTGCGAGGAAGCCGGCTGTCCGAATATCGGCGAATGCTGGGACAAGAAACACGCGACCTTCATGATCATGGGTGAAATCTGCACCCGCGCCTGCGCTTTCTGCAATGTCGCGACCGGCAAGCCCAATCCGCTGGATATGGCCGAGCCCGAGAACGTCGCCAAGGCCGTCAAGCAGATGGGCCTTTCCCACGTCGTCATCACTTCGGTCGACCGAGACGATCTCGCCGATGGCGGCGCTGAACATTTCGAGAAGGTCATCTGGGCGATCCGTGCGGCATCGCCCAATACGACCATCGAAATCCTCACCCCCGACTTCCTGAAGAAACCCGGCGCGCTGGAACGGGTCGTCGCCGCCAAGCCCGATGTCTTCAACCACAATATGGAAACCGTCCCGGGCAACTACCTCACGGTTCGCCCCGGTGCGCGCTATTTCCACTCCGTGCGCCTCTTGCAGCGGGTGAAGGAACTCGATCCCACCATGTTCACCAAGTCGGGCATCATGGTCGGCCTCGGCGAAGAGCGCAACGAAGTGCTTCAGCTGATGGACGACCTGCGCAGCGCCGATGTGGACTTCCTGACCATCGGCCAATATCTGCAGCCGACCCGCAAGCACCACAAGGTCGAGGCCTTCGTGACGCCGGAAGAGTTCAAGTCCTACGAGACGGTGGCTTACACCAAGGGCTTCCTGATGGTGTCTTCCAGCCCGCTGACCCGCTCCTCGCACCATGCCGGAGACGATTTCGAACGCCTGCGTGCGGCGCGCGAAAAGAAGTTGCTGGCGGCAGCTGAGTAAGGAACGGAAAGGGTCAGTAATATAGGCGCTGGATCTGGCGATGTGCGCTCTTTCCACGTCATGCTCGGGCTTGTCCCGAGCATCTACGACCTACCGATTGTACGATCTGTGATTGGATCCTCGGGACAGGCCCGAGGATGACGGGGAGTGGGAGGCGAGGCTTGTGAAATGGTTCAGCCGCCAGTAACGCCCCTCAATCCAATCATGCCGTGATTCTCTCCGGCCGATGCGCCCGCATGCACAGTACGACGCTCAGCACCACCGAACATATTGCCACGACCTCAATCAGTGTCGGGCCGCGCCCTTCCCATAGAAAACCGTAAAGCAGCGCAAACAGCGTTTCGAACAGGATCATCTGCCCGACCATGGTGAGCGGCAGAAGGCGGCTCATGCGGTTCCATAAGGCATTGCCGAGAATGGAAGCGGTGAAACCCAGCCCGGCTGCAACAGCCACAAAATGCAGCCAGTCGCCCGAATTATGGCTTTCGCCGCCAAAGCCAAAGGCCGGGATGGCGAGCGCGAGCGCAAGCCCACCGGTCACCACGCCGGTCATCATGTTCCAGTCATCGGCGCTGACATCGTGAAGGCGGGAGAGCCACCGGGCATTGCCAACCGCAAAGGCTGTCCATGACGCCAGCGCACCGAGCGCACAGGCCAGCCCGATGACGCGCGAGACATCGAGTCCCGCATCGTTTTCCGTCAGCGACTGCCAGGAAATGCCGATAATCCCCATCGCGCCGAAGGCCAGCGACGGCCACAGCCGCTTCAGCGACACCGCGCCGTGATCACGGCTGCCGATGATGGTGACGGCGACGGGCAGGAAGCCGATGATGATCGAGGTGAAGGCGACACCGCTCAATTTCACTGCGGTCGATATGAAGACGTAGTAGGCGATGTTGCCGATCATGCTCAGCCAGCCGAGCGCTATCCACTCCCGCGCGCCAAAATGGGCCGACACGCGTTTCAGGCGCGGCCCGATGATGATGAGGGAAATCAGCCCATAGGTGAGATAACGCGCCGTCGACAGTTGCAGGGCCGAAAAATCCGGCACAAGTTTCGGGGCGAGAAAAATCCCACCCCAGAGCGCACCCGCCAGCATGCCGTAAAAAACACCGAGACCTGTTCTGTTCATGTCATGTCACATCCGCATTCACATTTGCCTGCGATGTGCCACAGCCCTTTGCGGCTGTCTTGACAAAAACTCCTGACGGATATGCTGGCGGTTTTAATGAATCCCGTAGGTCCGACGGTAGGCTGCGGGCGTTTCACCCACTGCATTGCGCATGGCGCGCGTCAGTGCAGTCTGGTCGGAAAAACCGGCCCGCAAGGCGATCTCGGCAATCGGCAGGGTGGAATTGCTGAGCAATGCGCAGACCTTGTCCATGCGCAGCCTGGCCAGCCAGCGGTGAGGCGGGAGGCCGAATTCCTCGAGAAACAGCGCATGTAGGCGGCTGTCGCTGATCGTCACGCAGGAGGCGAGCATCTCGATGGTCCAGGGGAAGAACGGTTCCGCCCTGATAAGTGCAACGAGCCTGTGCAGGCGTTGGCGAATGTCGGCTTTCTCATTGGCAAGGCTGTCGACCAGGAGCGGTGCCCACAGGCCGGCAATATCGTCGCGTCGTCCCTCTGTTCCGATGACGCCGCGCATATAGGCGATCAATTGCCGCGTATCCTGCGCTATGTCGAGAAACGGCGAATGGGCGAATTTCTCGAGCGTTTGCTCGGGAAGGGCGCCTTCATCGATATCGACCACCAGCGAGTGGTTTCTTGCCGTCGCTTCCTGCGTATGCGGCGCATCGCGATGGATGAACACGCCGCGTCCGGTCGACAATTCGTCCTGCCGTCCGGCCACATCGATCAGAAGACGCCCGGAGACCGGAAGAACGATCTGAACGAAGCCATGCCGTTCCTTCGGTCTTTCTTCCCTGTAGGTTCTGATATCGGCGGATGCGGCTGTCATGACGCTGTCGTTTCCATTGTGCAAAGAAATGGCCGCCTCGAAAAAGCGGCCAGTTCATTGTTTGATTATGACATCGTCTTGAAGATTGGGCCAGTCGGCTTTATCGGTCGGCTCTGCGCGCCGGCAATTAACAGTCTTCCTTGGCGGTCGATTCGCCGCGTTTGCGTTTGCGCAGAACCGGCTTGTTCTCTCTCGCCTCGCATTTCGCGACGTCGATCAGATAGGCAAGCACCGGCATGCCGTTCATCGATGCGAGTTGCTTGGCGGATTCGAGAAGGTTGATGATGTTGGAAAAATCGTCCATCGGCTCACTCAGTGGCTCAAAGCGGTTATATGTCGGGTCTGAACCCAAGGATGAATACGCTGGGTGAAATCGGGAGCTTCCAGCGCCGTTGCATCCAATGGGTGTAATATTAGTCGCAAATAAATAGCAATCCCTGCGACGGGGTTACAATAGTCAATTTTCCGTAACTGTCATGCGCGGCGAAGATATCGCTGCGGGGCGATGGCAGAAAAATCCAGCAGTCAGATGAGGTTTCTGAAATGCCAAACTATCTTCACAGGGTGGAAGATGCTGCTGCGATCATCGCCGGGGCGCAGCGAATCATGGTCGTGGGCTGTTCCGGCGGCGGCAAGTCGACGCTTTCGCAGAAGCTCGCGCGCAATTTCGGACTTCGCTACATCTCCATGGATCGAGATGTTTTCTGGCTGCCCGGCTGGCAGGCGCGTCCGCGCGACGAGCAGCGAGAGAGGATAGCCACCATCATTACCGAGGAGCGCTGGCTCATGGACGGCAGCAATCCGTCGTCTTTCGATATACGGCTGCCGCGATCCCACATCGTTTTGTGGGTGCGCATGCCGCGCTGGCTCTGCCTGTGGGGCGCCGTCAGCCGGGTGATCAAGGGTTATGGCAAGGCCCGCCCGGAAATGGCGGAGGGTTGCCCCGAAAGAATAGACATCGAATTCCTGCGCTATATCTGGAATTTCGAGCGGCGCCATACGCCGATCTTCGAGCAGAATTTCGCGCTTTATGGTCCTGATGTGCCGGTATTCCAGCTGAAAAGCCGAAAACAGTTTCGCCGCCTTCTTGATCTTCTGCGTATCGAGGATTAACTGCCGCTCATGCCACAGTTCGAAACGCATCGCCACGTCAAACACTCGCCCGACCGCATGTACGACCTCGTCGCCGATGTGGAGAAATATCCGCAGTTTCTGCCCCTTTGCGAGGCGCTCACCATCCGCTCGCGCAAGGAGCGCGATGGCAAGGTGCTGCTGGTGGCGGATATGACGGTGGGCTACAAGGCCATTCGCGAAACCTTCACCACGCAGGTGCTGCTGAACCCGGTCGAGCGCGCCATCGACGTGAAATATATCGACGGACCGTTCAAATATCTCGACAATCGCTGGCGTTTCGAGGCCTCGGACGAGGGCGGCTCAGCCATTCATTTCTTCATCGATTACGAATTCAAGAACCGTCTGCTCGGCGCGGTCATGGGGTCGATGTTCGACCGGGCCTTCCGCATGTTCGCGGAAGCCTTCGAAACGCGTGCGGATAAAATTTATACGGACCCGGCCTGATTGAGGGCTATCAGCATCTCAAGCGCGGTCCTCACCGTCGCAAGCCGGATTTCGGTGCGGCCGATCTCGCCATAACGCATTTCCCGATGCAGGATTTTACCGCTGCACGCCCTGGCGGCCAGATGCACCAGCCCCACCGGCTTGTCGGGGGAACCGCCACCCGGACCGGCGATGCCAGTTACCGCCACGGCGAAATCCGCGCGGGAACGGAAGAGGGCGCCATGCGCCATCTGCAACGCCGTCTGCCGGGATACCGCGCCGAAATTCGCCAGCGTTTCGACGCTAACCCCCAGCATGTCCATCTTGGCTTCATTGGTATAGGTGACAAAACCACGGTCGACGACAGCGGAGGAGCCGGCAATCTCCGTCAGGGCACCGGCGATCAGGCCGCCAGTGCAGCTTTCCGCGGTCGAGACCATGAAGCCATGCGCGGTGAAATCGGCAATGATCTGTCGCGCCAGCTCTTCTATGTCGGCGGGAAAAAGGCTCATAAAGGTCTGCCCCTGTAGACGACGGTAGCGGTGGCGATTGCAGCGATGCCTTCCCGGCGGCCGACGAAACCGATGGTCTCATTGGTCGTCGCCTTTACCGAGCAGCGCTCCAGCGCGATGCCCAGCATGTCCGACAGTGCTTCGCGCATGGCCTGCCGGTGCGGGCCGATGCGCGGTGCTTCCGCAATCAGCGAGACATCGGCATTCATGATCGTGCCGCCATTGTCGCGCACTACTTTGGCCGCATGTTCGAGGAAGATGCGCGAGGCCGCTCCCTTCCATTGCGGATCGGAAGGCGGGAAGTGATCGCCGATATCGCCAGCACCGCAGGTGGCGAGCAGCGCATCCGTCAGCGCATGCAAGGCTACATCCGCATCCGAATGACCTTTGAGTTTCTGGTCGTGTTCGATGAAGACGCCGCACAGCGTCACACCGTCGCCGGCCTCCAGCTGGTGCACGTCGTAACCATTGCCGGTGCGCACGTCCGGCAATCCGTGGGAGAGCTTTTCATCGGCCATGGCGATATCCCGCTTGAGAGTGAGTTTTACATTGTCGACCGAACCCTCGGTCAGCTTCACCGTCAGTCCCGCCCATTCGGCGATCGAAGCATCATCGGTAAAATCGGACTTTCCGGAGGCGGCAGCGGCGCGGTGCGCGGCGAGAATATCGCCATAGCCGAAACTCTGCGGTGTCTGCGCGGCATAAAGCCCCTGCCGGGAAACCGTCTCTACGACGCGACCATCCGAGCCGCGCTTCAGCGTGTCAGTGACGGGCAGGGCAGGCAGGACGCCGCTGGCGCCGGCCCGGTGCAGGGCGACGATCCGTTCCAGCATGTCCACGGGAACGAAAGGCCGCACGGCATCATGGATCATCACATGCGTCAGCTCTTCCGAAGAGAGCGCTTCCAGTCCGGCAAGCACCGATTGCTGGCGTGTCGCGCCGCCCGTGACGGTAACGATCCGCTTGCCGGTATCAAGCCGCTGGAGGATCGGCGACAGCAGTGCTGCATCGTCGGCATGACTGACGATCACGATGGGGGAGGCCTGGTCCCAATCGAGGAAGGTCGACAATGTATGCTCGATCACGGCCCTGCCTCCGATAGGGCGATATTGTTTCGGCCCTTCCTCGGGGGAGCCCGCTCTTTCTCCGCGTCCGGCGGCGACGATGACGATGCCGAGTTTCATAGTACTTTCCTGCATTGGTCTTATGCTTTGTGCGCAACCCTTAGCGGTTGACAGTCCTGCTCTAGCGTTTCAAAACCCGGATGGCCAGCCCGATAAGACGCGCATTCGCCCCTGCATGCCGCAGGATCAGCCACCATTGCGTGTTCGAACCTGCACAAATTGCTGCCGACAGCAAAACAGGCAGGCAGTCGCCCAGCAAATAAAAGGTGCAACCCTCTAAAAGTGCTTGGCAACTGCACAAACACTGTCTAAAAATAATGCAAATAACCCTTCTGCATGAAAGATCATCAATTGCATCTTCCGGAGTTGTCAGAACCGTTCAGCATCGGCTCAGTCACGATCCGTAATCGTGCCGTGCTGGCGCCCATGTCGGGCGTGACGGATCTGCCGTTCCGGCAGCTCGCCTGGCGTTACGGCGCGGGCCTTGTTGTCACGGAAATGGTGGCAAGCCGTGAGCTCGTCGCCAACCGAGGCGAATCCTGGGCGCGGCTGAAAAATGCCGGCATGGTTCCGCATATGGTGCAGCTTGCTGGACGCGAGGCGCATTTCATGGCCGAGGCGGCGAAGATCGCGGCCGATAACGGCGCTGGAATCATCGATATCAATATGGGCTGTCCAGCCAAGAAGGTCACGGGCGGTTATTCCGGTTCGGCTTTGATGCGCGATCCCGATCATGCACTCTCGCTGATCGAGGCGACGGTCAATGCAGTCGACGTACCTGTGACGCTGAAGATGCGGCTCGGCTGGGACGAAAACACCATCAATGCGCCGGAGATCGCCCGCCGTGCCGAAGCCGCAGGCGTCCAGCTCATCACCATTCACGGCCGCACCCGTATGCAGTTTTACGAGGGGCGTGCGGATTGGGACGCCATCCACGCCGTGCGCGAGGTGATTTCCGTGCCTCTGATCGCCAATGGCGATGTGGAAACGGCCGATGATGCACGCGAAATCCTGCGCCGTTCGGGTGCGGATGCCGTCATGGTCGGTCGCGGCGCGCAGGGGCAGCCCTGGCTGCCGGCGGTGCTTGCCGGACATTCAGCGCCGCACCGCGACGATATTCCCGCCATTGCCATCGAACATTACGAGATGATGCTGGAATTTTACGGAAGGGAAGCCGGTCTCCGGCATGCCCGCAAACATCTCGGCTGGTATCTCGACCGTTTCGCGCCGGAGATCGCCACGACTGACAAGGCTGAAATCATGACATCGCGTGACACGGCGGAAGTGGCGGATCTGCTGCGCTCCGCCCTTAGCGAAAATGCGGGCGAAGACGCCGCAAGGAAGGCCGCATGAGCGCTGACAAACACAGCCCGGCAGATGGAAACCCGCTTGCCATGGCGGTTCTGAACGCGGTGCAGAACCCCGTTATTCTGGTGGATGCCGAAGGTTTCATCGCCTTCGCCAACTGGGAAGCCGAAGCCTTTTTCGGGGCGAGCGCCTCCCATCTCGCGCGCTACCGCGTTTCCACCTTCATTCCCTTCGGCAGCCCGTTGCTCGCACTGATCGATCAGGTGCGGGAGCGCCGCGCGCCGGTCAACGAATATCGCGTCGATCTGAGTTCGCCGCGTCTTGGTCAGGACAAGCTGGTCGATCTTTATGTCGCGCCCGTTGTCAGCGAGCCGGGATCGGTGGTGGTCGTCTTCCAGGAAAGGTCGATGGCCGACAAGATCGACCGGCAACTGACGCATCGCGCTGCGGCGCGCTCTGTCACAGGCCTTGCCTCCATGCTCGCGCATGAGATCAAGAATCCGCTGTCCGGCATTCGCGGCGCTGCCCAGTTGCTGGAGACCTCGGTTGCCGATGAAGACCGGGCACTGACGCGACTGATCTGCGACGAGACCGACCGCATCGTCTCGCTGGTCGACCGCATGGAGGTGTTTTCCGACGAGCGGCCGGTGGATCGCGTGCCGGTCAACATCCATTCCGTGCTCGATCATGTGAAGGCCATCGCCAAGGCCGGCTTTGCCCGCAATATCAAGATTTCGGAGAATTACGACCCGTCGCTGCCGCCTGTTTATGCCAATCGCGATCAGCTGGTGCAGGTCTTTCTTAATCTGGTGAAGAATGCGGCGGAAGCCGTGGGCAACCAGCCGGACGGCGAGATCATCCTCACCACCGCCTATCGCCCCGGCATGCGGCTTTCGGTCGCCGGCAGCCGCGAGCGCATCTCGCTGCCGCTTGAATTCTGCGTGCATGACAACGGTCCGGGCGTTCCGGCCGATCTGCTGCCGCATCTTTTCGATCCTTTCATCACCACCAAGACGAATGGTTCGGGCCTTGGGCTGGCGCTTGTCGCCAAGCTGATCGGCGCCCATGGCGGCATTGTCGAATGCGACAGCCAGAACCACCGCACGACTTTCCGCGTATTGATGCCCGTCTCGCCGGAAGTGGCGCTCGACGACCGCTCTTTGCCGAACACGACAGGAAATGACCAATGACAGCTACGATCCTCGTCGCCGATGATGATGCCGCAATCCGCACGGTGCTGAACCAGGCGCTGAGCCGCGCCGGTTACGACGTGCGCATCACCTCCAATGCCGCCACGCTCTGGCGCTGGGTTTCGGCGGGTGAGGGCGATCTTGTCGTAACCGATGTCGTGATGCCGGATGAAAATGCCTTTGACCTTCTGCCGCGTATCAAGAAGGCCCGCCCGGACCTGCCTGTTCTGGTCATGAGTGCGCAGAACACCTTCATGACGGCCATCAAGGCCTCGGAAAAAGGCGCTTACGATTACCTGCCGAAGCCCTTCGATCTGACGGAGCTGATCGCCATCATCGGCCGCGCCCTGTCTGAGCCGAAGCGCAAGCCGGCGAAGCTCGATGACGACATGCAGGACGGCATGCCGCTCGTCGGCCGCTCGGCCGCGATGCAGGAAATCTACCGCGTTCTCGCCCGCCTGATGCAGACCGACCTGACGCTGATGATCACCGGTGAATCCGGCACCGGCAAGGAGCTGGTGGCGCGTGCGCTGCATGATTACGGCAAGCGCCGCAACGGTCCCTTCGTCGCCATCAACATGGCAGCTATCCCGCGCGACCTGATCGAATCCGAACTCTTCGGCCATGAGAAGGGCGCCTTCACCGGCGCGCAGAACCGCTCCACCGGCCGTTTCGAGCAGGCCGAGGGCGGCACGCTGTTCCTCGATGAAATCGGCGACATGCCGATGGATGCCCAGACGCGCCTGCTGCGCGTGTTGCAGCAGGGCGAATATACGACAGTGGGCGGCCGCACGCCGATCCGCACGGATGTCCGCATCGTCGCCGCCACCAACAAGGATCTGAAGCAGTCGATCAATCAGGGCCTTTTCCGCGAAGACCTTTATTACCGCCTGAACGTCGTGCCGCTGCGGCTGCCGCCGCTGCGTGACCGCGCCGAGGATATTCCCGATCTGGTGCGCCATTTCATCCAGCAGGGCGAGAAGGAAGGACTGGAAGGCAAGCGTTTCGAGAGCGAGGCGCTGGAGGTCATGAAGGCCTACGCCTGGCCGGGCAACGTGCGCGAGCTGGAAAACCTGATCCGCCGCCTGATGGCGCTTTATCCGCAGGAAGTCATCACCCGCGAGATCATCGAGCAGGAACTGCAATCGGATGTTCCCGACAGCCCGCTCGACAAGATGGCGGTTCGCACCGGTTCGCTCACCATTTCGCAGGCGGTGGAAGAAAATATGCGGGATTATTTCGCCAGTTTCGGCGATGGCCTGCCGCCGCCCGGCCTTTACGACCGCGTTCTGCGCGAACTCGAATATCCGCTGATTCTCGCGGCTCTGACTGCGACGCGCGGCAACCAGATCAAGGCCGCCGATCTTCTCGGCCTGAACCGCAATACGCTGCGCAAGAAAATCCGCGAGCTTGGCGTTTCCGTTTATCGCAGCTCCCGCCCAACCTGAGAATGTTGACAAGGTCGCATTTGTCGTTGCACTTTCGCCACATTGTGTTGCTTGAAAAACACTAGGAAGGAAAGAGATTCGCCGGTCTGAGGCGCGTCTCGCCTGACTTCAGAAATGTGGTGCTGGCTGGCCAGCGATTGGGAGTAGTGCATGCGGAAACCCGCCGCCGAAAACGCCGTTGCCGATGAAGCAGCGGGCATGGTGGTTGCCGATCGCAGGATGTCTTTCGCTTTGCCGGGGCTGGTGCTCGCCGGCGTCGCTCTCGTTTGCGCCATCCTCACCCTGTTCGTGCTTCTGGGCGTCACGCCAATCGCGCCGACATCGAACGTCGTCATCGCCTCCGTCGTCATCAATTCGATCTTCGTGATCGGCCTGATCTTCCTCATCGGGCGCGAAATCAACCGGCTGCTGAAAGCGCGTAAAAAGGGCAGGGCGGCTGCGCGTCTGCACGTGCGGATCGTCGTGCTTTTCTCCATCGTGGCGATTACGCCTGCGGTGCTCGTCGCCATCTTCGCCAGCCTCACGTTGAATGTAGGCCTCGACCGCTGGTTTTCGCTGCGCACGCAGTCGATCGTCGATTCATCGAGCAATATCGCCCAGGCCTATATGATGGAGAATGCCGGTTATCTTCAGGGTCAGACCCTGTCGATGGCGACCGACCTCGACCGCAACCGTGCGCTTTTTTATCTGGATCGCACCGGCTTCGTCGACCTGATGACCCGTCAGGCCAAGGGGCGCGGCCTTCTAGGCGCGTTTCTGGTGCAGGAGGACGGCGACGCCGTTGCTCAGGCCGACATCAAGACCGAAAAACCGCTTCCCGCCATCCCGCATGACGCGCTTGAAAAGGCGGCCGCCGGCCAGCCGACGCTGATACCGCCCGGTATCACCAACCTCGTCGGCGCCATTATCAAGCTCGAAGGCATCAGCGGCACCTTCCTTTACACGGTGCGCGCCGTCGATCCCAAGGTGATGAGCGCGATGCGGCTGATGGAAGAGAACCGCGCTGAATACAAGGCGATGGAGGCGGGCCGCGCGCCGCTGCAGATCGCCTTTGCAATTCTTTATCTCGGTTTCGCGCTGATCGTGCTTCTCGCCGCCATCTGGACGGCGATTGCGGTGGCCGACCGTATCGTGCGGCCGATCCGTCTCCTCATCAGTGCGGCAGACAGTGTCGCCACCGGCAACATGCATGTGCTGGTTCCCGTCCGCGCGGTCGATGGCGACGTCGGGCGACTGTCGCGCACCTTCAACAAGATGGTCTCGGAACTGCGCAGCCAGCAGGAACAGATCATCGAGGCCAAGGACGATATCGACGACCGCCGCCGCTTCATCGAGGCCGTGCTGTCAGGTGTTACCGCCGCCGTCATCGGTGTCGATGAGAACCGCAGGATCACCATCGTCAATCCGTCGGGCGAGGAATTCCTGGCGCAGACATCCGAGCAGCTTATCGGCGCGCAACTGTCGGAGATCGCGCCCGAAATCGAGCAGGTCGTCAACGAGGCCAACACCTGGTCACGCGGCAATTTCCGCAAGCAGATCAACATCATGCGGCGCGGCAAGGAACGGACGTTGAATGTGCAGGTGACCCGTGAGGACGCCCGTGACAGCCGTGACAGCTACGTCATCACCCTCGACGACATCACCGATCTCGTCATCGCCCAGCGTTCGACCGCATGGTCGGATGTGGCGCGTCGCATAGCGCATGAAATCAAGAACCCGTTGACGCCGATCCAGCTTTCCGCCGAACGTATCAAGCGTCGTTTTGGCAAGCAGATCGACGAGAGCGACCGCGCCGTCTTCGACCAGTGTACGGACACCATCGTCCGGCAGGTCGGCGATATCGGCCGGATGGTGGATGAATTCTCCGCTTTTGCGCGCATGCCGAAGCCGACGAAGGAAAAGTCGGACCTGCGGGCGATCCTGAAGGATGCGGCATTCCTGCGCGAGATCAGCGCCGCCGACACGAAGTTCACGACGGAACTGGGTGATATCCCGCTGGAGGGCATGTTCGATGCCCGCATGCTGGGTCAGGCCTTCGGCAATCTCATCAAGAATGCGACGGAAGCCATCGAGGCGGTGGAAGGCGAAAAGCGGCCGGGTAAGATTCTGGTGCGCGCCGCTTTCGACGAGGCCAATTCGCGTTTCGTGGCTGACATCATCGACAATGGCCGCGGCCTTCCCGTCGAGAACCGTCACCGCATTCTCGAACCCTATATGACAATGCGGGACAAGGGCACGGGCCTCGGCCTCGCCATCGTCAAGAAAATCATCGAAGAGCATGGCGGGTATCTGGAACTCCACGATGCCCCGCCGGAGTTCGATCACGGCCACGGCGCCATGATCAGAGTGCTGCTGCCCTATATCGAGGCGGTCGGCGGCGAAAATAACAAGGAAGCAGCATATGGCGTCTGATATTCTGGTCGTGGATGACGAGGCGGACATTCGCGAAATCGTAGCGGGCATTCTTTCCGACGAGGGCCACGAGACCCGCATGGCGTTCGACAGCGACAGCGCGCTGGCCGCCATTTCGGAGCGCGTGCCGCGTCTCATCTTTCTCGACATCTGGATGCAGGGTTCGAAGCTCGACGGTCTGGCGCTGCTGGATGAGATCAAGAGCCGCCATCCCGAAATCCCGGTGGTCATGATTTCCGGTCACGGCAATATCGAAACCGCCGTCAACGCCATCAAGCGCGGCGCCTTCGATTTCATCGAGAAGCCGTTCAAGGCCGACCGCCTCATTCTGATCGCTGAGCGGGCGCTGGAAAACTCCAAGCTGAAGCGCGAGGTTCAGGAACTCAAGAAGCGTACCGGTGACGCGGTTGAACTCGTCGGTGCGTCGCTTGCGGTGTCGCAGCTTCGTCAGACCATCGACCGGGTTGCTCCCACCAACAGCCGCATCATGATCCTCGGCCCCTCCGGCTCCGGTAAGGAACTTGTGGCGCGCATGGTGCACAAGAAGTCCTCGCGTGCGAGCGGACCCTTCGTGGCGCTCAATGCCGCGACGATCACACCCGACCGCATGGAAATCGCGCTTTTCGGCACGGAAGGCCTGCCTGGGCAGCCGCGCAAGGTCGGCGCTCTGGAAGAAGCCCATCGCGGCGTGCTTTATCTCGATGAAGTCGGCGAAATGCCGCGCGAGACGCAGAACAAGATCCTGCGCGTGCTGGTCGATCAGCAGTTCGAGCGCGTCGGCGGCGGCAAGCGGGTGAAGGTGGATGTGCGCATCATTTCCTCGACCGCCCATCACCTCGAAAGCCTGATTGCCGAAGGCCAGTTCCGTGAAGATCTCTATCATCGCCTCGCTGTCGTGCCGGTGAAGGTGCCAGCGCTTTCCGAACGGCGCGAGGATATTCCTTTCCTCGTCGATATGTTCATGCGCCAGATTTCCGAGCAGGCCGGCATCCGCCCGCGCAAGATCGGCGACGACGCCATGGCCGTTCTCCAGACACATGACTGGCCGGGCAATATCCGCCAGCTGCGCAACAATATCGAGCGGCTGATGATTCTCGCCCGTCCAGAAGGCGGTGAAGCGCCAATCTCGGCCGATATGCTGCCGTCGGATATTGGCGACATGCTGCCGAAGATTTCGGCGCAGGGCGATCAGCACATCATGACCCTGCCGCTGCGCGAAGCCCGTGAAATGTTCGAGCGCGACTATCTGATGGCGCAGATCAACCGCTTCGGCGGCAATATTTCGCGAACGGCGGAATTTGTCGGCATGGAACGGTCTGCACTGCATCGCAAACTGAAATCTCTCGGCGTATAAGGAAAGAAGGCGCTTCGCCGTAACCGATTATTCCGTCAGAGAGACAGCATGAAAGTCATCATTTGCGGCGCAGGGCAGGTGGGTTACGGCATCGCCGAACAATTGTCGCGGGAAGATAATGAAGTATCGGTCATCGATACCGCCGCGCCGCTCATCACCGCCATTACCGAGACGCTGGATGTGCGTGGTTATGTCGGCCATGGCGCGCATCCCGACATGCTCGCCAAGGCCGGCGCCGACCAGGCCGACATGATCATCGCCGTGACCTTGCATGACGAGATCAACATCGTCGCCTGCGAGGTGGCGCATGCCCTGTTCAGCGTGCCGACCAAGATCGCCCGCATCCGCGACCAGAGCTATCTGAAGCCGGAATATGCCGATCTCTTCAGCCGCGAGAACATGTCCATCGACGTGACGATTTCGCCGGAAGTCGAAGTCGGCAAGATGGTGCTCCGGCGCATCGCCTTTCCGGGCGCAACGGATGTGGTGCGTTTCGCCGACGACACGATCTACATGCTGGCGATCGAATGCATGGAGGATTGCCCGGTCATCAACACGCCGCTGCAGCAGCTTTCCAGCCTCTTTCCAGACCTCATCGCCACGGTGGTGGGCGTGTATCGGGATGGTATCCTCAAGGTAGCGCATTCTTCGGAACAGTTGCGGGTGGGCGACCTTGCCTATGTCATCTGCCAGCGCCAGCACGCCCGTCGCACCCTAAGCCTTTTCGGCCATGAGGAGCAGGAAGCGCAGCGCATCGTGATTGCCGGCGCCGGCAATATCGGCCACTTCGTCGCCCGCAAGATCGAGGAAATGCAGCCGAAAACGCGGGTGAAGATCATCGAGGCGGACCGCGACAGGGCGGTTGCCGCATCCGAACAGTTAAGCCACACCATCGTCATGCACGGCTCGGCGCTCGACCAGAAAATCCTGATGCAGGCCGATATTCAGGATGCCGATCTGATGGTGACGCTCACCAATAACGATCAGACCAATATTCTGGCGGCGGTGATTGCCAAGCAGCTCGGCTGCAAATCGAATCTGGCGCTTTTGAACAGTACGTCGTTCCACGACGTCGCCCGCTCTCTGGGGCTCGATGCCTATATCAACCCGCGGGCCGTGACGATCTCCCGCGTGCTTCAGCACGTTCGCAAGGGACGCA
Source organism: Agrobacterium leguminum (assembly GCF_015704895.1). Taxonomy (GTDB): domain Bacteria; phylum Pseudomonadota; class Alphaproteobacteria; order Rhizobiales; family Rhizobiaceae; genus Agrobacterium; species Agrobacterium leguminum. Next base: position 303,727 of record NZ_JADQWB010000001.1, read on the forward strand.
TCCGCTCAGTCTATGCCGTCCAGCGCGGCTCGGCGGAGGTGATCGAGGCGGAAGCGCTGGAGACGTCGCCGCTGGTCGGCCAGTCCTTCCGCGACATCGATATGCCGGAGGGTGTGCGCATCGGGGCGATCTATCGCGACGGCGTGGTGATCCGCCCGGATGGCAGCACGAAAATCAAGGCGAAGGACCGGGTCGTGCTGTTCGCATCCGCCGATGCGGTGCGCGACGTGGAACAACTTTTCCGTGTTTCGATACAATATTTTTGACTGTCCCGAATTGAAAATGTGGGTCAATACTCGTACTCATTCGGCTGTTTTGACCGTTGCGGAACGGAACACGATTTGATACCAGAGTTTGAGGTCGGCCAAGCGGGGGACAAGACTCGGCCGGCTTATTATTGATTGATTATTTTCCGGTATCCCTGCCGGCAAAAAAGAAAGAAGCGGCGCCATGGCGGAACGTTCTCAAAACCTTCAGGATCTCTTCCTCAATACCGTTCGTAAGCAAAAGATTTCGCTCACGATTTTCCTGATCAACGGCGTCAAGCTGACGGGCGTTGTCACTTCCTTCGACAATTTCTGCGTGCTTCTGCGCCGTGACGGTCATTCGCAGCTTGTCTACAAGCATGCGATCTCCACCATCATGCCCGGCCAGCCGATGCAGATGTTCGAAAGCGAAGAAGGCGCTGCCTGATCGGGCTCCCTCGACGGATATTCGACATAGACTGACCCGGACCGGGAACATTTCCCGTGCCGTCAGGTTAATCCCCATGGCCGCCCGCGCGGATGCGGTCGGCCGCAATCCTCTTTCTGGACAAGGCTGAACCCATTTCAACGCGCGACACCTCGAACGAATCGATTATTCCGGAGCAGGAAAAGCGCCGCGACGACATGCGTGCGGTTGTCCTCGTGCCGGTCCTAAAGCAGCGCGAAACGCGCGATGCGGCTGCCGGCCCGGCTGCCCCCGGCCGTTCGGTCGAAGCCAAGCTTGAGGAAGCAAAGGGACTGGCGCTCGCCATCGATCTGGAAGTGACGCAGGGTCTCATCGTTTCGGTGAACCAGCCGCGCCCCGCCACGCTGTTCGGAACCGGCAAGATCGAGGAAATCGGTCATCTTCTCGACGAGACCGATTCCGGCCTGGTGATCGTCGATCATCCGCTGACCCCGGTGCAACAGCGCAATCTCGAAAAGCAGTGGAATTGCAAGGTCATCGACCGCACCGGTCTGATCCTTGAGATTTTCGGCCGCCGCGCCTCCACCAAGGAAGGCACGCTGCAGGTCGATCTTGCGCATTTGAACTACCAGAAGGGCCGCCTCGTCCGAAGCTGGACCCACCTTGAACGCCAGCGCGGCGGTGCGGGCTTCATGGGCGGTCCGGGTGAAACCCAGATCGAAGCCGACCGCCGGCTTTTGCAGGAACGCATCGTGAAGCTGGAGCGCGAACTGGAGCAGGTGGTGCGCACGCGCCAGCTTCACCGCGCGAAGCGCCGCAAGGTGCCGCATCCGATCGTCGCGCTGGTCGGTTACACCAATGCCGGCAAATCCACGCTGTTCAACCGCATCACCGGCGCCGGCGTTCTGGCGGAGGATATGCTGTTCGCCACGCTGGACCCGACCTTGCGCCGTATGAAGTTGCCGCATGGCCGCACCGTCATCCTGTCCGATACGGTCGGTTTCATTTCCGACCTTCCGACGCATCTGGTCGCCGCTTTCCGCGCCACTCTGGAAGAGGTGCTGGAAGCCGATCTCGTTCTGCATGTGCGCGATATGTCCGATCCGGACAATGCCGCTCAGTCTGCGGATGTGTTGCGTATTCTCGGTGACCTCGGCATTGACGAGAAGGAAGCGGAAAAGCGCATCATCGAGGTCTGGAACAAGGTCGACCGTCTCGAGCCGGAAGCGCATGACGCCATCATGCAGCGCGCCGAGGGTCGTTCGGATATCCGCGCCGTTTCGGCCATCACGGGCGAGGGCGTCGATGCCCTGATGGACGAAATTTCAAAGCGTCTTTCCGGTGTTCTGACGGAAACGACGGTGCTTCTGTCCGTCGAGCAATTGCCGCTCATCTCCTGGATTTACAATAATTCCATCGTCGACGGTCGCGAAGACCATGAGGACGGATCGGTCGCGCTCGATGTGCGCCTTTCGGAAGCGCAAGCGGCCGAACTGGAACGGAAGCTTGGTAAAGTGACTGTCCGCGAACGCGAGGACTGGGAGCGCTGAGCGCTCCTTGCATTGTCCCAAACTCTCTCCGTCATACCGGCCTTGAGCCGGAATCCAGCCACGGCGCGTCTGCGCCGTGAGAAGAGCCTTTTGCGATCAAAGACTTTATCGCGCTGGACCTCGGACTAAATCCGGAGTGACGGTTGCGGATGCCAGATGCATTCGGCAGTCATAATGGAAGTGCCGTGCCTTACCGGATTCACCGCATATCCCTGCGATCAGGATGAAACCGTATCAAGCGAACGTTCGATGCGTTTCGCCGCCTGCCAGAGATCTTCCATTCTCTCGAGGCTCGCTTCTTCCAGCGTTTCGCCATTTTGAGTGAGCGACGTTTCGATGTGGTTGAAACGTCTGCGGAATTTCGTGTTCGTACCGCGCAGCGCATTTTCCGGATCGGCTTTGACATGCCGGCCGATATTGACGAGGGCGAAGATCAGATCGCCGAGCTCGTCCGAGACCTTTTCCGGTTTTCCTTCCGCCAGCGCCTCACGCAGTTCGGCGATTTCCTCCTCGATCTTGTCGAGAATGGGAGCAGGGTTCGACCAGTCGAAACCGGCACGCGCTGCCTGTTCCTGCAGCTTCAGGGCCTCGGTCAGCGCCGGCTGGCTGCGCTGTACGTCGCCCAGAAAACCGGCCTTGAAATCCTCGTTGATGCCGCGTCGCGCGCGTCGCTCTGCACGCTCGCGTTTTTCCTCCGCCTTGATGCGATCCCATTGCAGTTTGACGCCGTCCGGCGTGTCGGCGTCGGATACGGCGAAGACATGGGGATGCCGTCGGATCATCTTCGAGGTCACGGCATGCACCACATCGCCGAAGGCGAATTCGCCCATCTCTTCGGCAATGCGGGCATGGAAAACCACCTGTAGCAGAAGGTCGCCCAGCTCCTCGCAAAGATCGTCCATATCCTTTCGCTCAATGGCGTCGGCAACTTCATAAGCCTCTTCGATGGTATAGGGCTTGATCGTCTCGAAGGTCTGCACGACATCCCAAGGGCAACCGGTTTCCGGCTGCCGCAGGGCTTCCATGATCTCGATCAGGCGGGAAATATCCTTCGAGGCTTCCATAGTGTCTCAAACCTTCGTTCTTTGTTTCTGCGCATCGCCCGGACGGAAAACCGCCGCGCACCTCCCGCGGAAATGCTCTAGTTCAATGGAATGTCGTTGCCGCTCTTGGACGACTGGTAGCTGGTGGAAAGATCGTCATAAGCGGCCTTGATGCGGGCCGTCTGCGCCTTCAACGTGGTCTTCAGCGGGTCTTCTTCACCCTCCACCAGATCGGCGATGAAATACGAATTCCAGAAGGCATTGTTGCGGCGATAGCCGCCCGGTTCCAGTCCGAAAACTTCCTTGAGGATTTTCAGGTCGTGAGGGATCGCGAAAGCGTCGCGGGAATCCTCGTGGCTGAAGAAGGAGTAGAAATTATCGAAGCCGGCCCAGGTGATGGCGGACATGCACATGGTGCAGGGTTCGTGGGTGGAGAGAAAAATCAGCTCCTTCGTGTTCGGCTTTTCGCCCAGCTCGTAAAACCGCTTCAGCGTGTGCACTTCACCATGCCAGAGCGGATTTTCCAGCTCGTTATTGGTCTCGGCGATCACCAGCGACAGGTCCGATTTGCGCAGGATCGCCGCACCGAAAACCTTGTTGCCAAGGCTGACGCCACGTGCCGTCAAGGGCAGAATATCGTGTTCGATGACATCGAGAAGGCGGGCGGCGAGGGTGGGGCTGGTCACGGGTCTGGTCCTTCGTGCCGCTTTAAGGAAAAGCGGTCTTCGCATGGGGAAATCGGCAGTCGATGGTCGCTCCTTGTTCGGCGCGAGGACCCGCTTTGTCAAGGGATTGCGAGGGGATTCTCAGGGCTTGCGCAGGTGTGGAAAAGCATCGCCGGTTTGTTTTCCTCCAAAACCGGGGTCTTCGAGAAATAAAAATCCAGGTGCCGGAAAGGCTTGAATTTCTGTTTCTTCAATCTTGCACCGCAATGCGGGATATATGTCCAATGCACAACGAACATGATTTTTCCGCTGCTGGCGACCGCCTTTCAACCTTCCCCGCTTTCTTCCGGGTCGAGGGGCGGCAGGTCGCTGTTTTCGGAAATGGCGATGAAGCCTTCGCGAAGGTAAGGCTTCTCGCCAACACCAACGCGCATATCGTTGCCTATGCCGATCAGCCGGAAGCCGATTTTGCCCGTTATATCGGCGAAAACGGCATTGATCATCGGGCTTTGGCTTTCGCCGGTGCGTTGATCGAAGGCGCCACGCTGGTCTTCGCCGCTACCGGCGATGAGGCGCTGGACCGTGAGATCGTCACCGTCGCGCGCGCCGCGAAAATCCCCGCCAATGCGGTGGATCAGCCGGAATTTTGCGATTTTTTCACTCCGGCGCTCGTCGCCCGCGCGCCCGTCGCCGTGGCTATCGGCACGGAAGGGGCAGGGCCGGTCCTTGCCCAGATGATCCGCGCCCGCATCGATCAGATGCTCTCGCCGTCGCTTGGCAAGCTTGCGCGCCTTGCTGTGCAGTATCGTGACGCAGCCGAGGAGAACGTGCCGAAGGGCGCCTTACGGCGCAATTTCTGGCGGCGGTTCTTTTCAGGTGCGGTGGCGGATGCCGTCGCCGTTGGCGACACGCTCTCCGCCCGTCAGGCCGTCGACCGCCTGCTGCAATCGCCCGAACGCAGCGAAGGCCGTATTTGGCTCGTCGGCGCAGGACCGGGCGCTGAAGATCTGCTGACGCTGCGCGCGCAGCGCGTGCTGATGGAAGCCGATGTGATCGTTTACGACGCGCTTGTGCCGCAGGCGATTGTCGATATGGGCCGCCGCGATGCCGAGCGGCTCTCCGTCGGCAAGCGCAAAGGCTGCCACAGCAAGTCGCAGGATGAGATCAACCGTCTGCTGGTGCGCCTCGGCAAAGATGGCAAGCGCGTCGTGCGCCTTAAATCCGGCGATCCGCTGGTCTATGGCCGGGCGGGTGAAGAAATGGCGGCGCTGCGCGAGGCTGGTATTGCCTATGAGATCGTGCCCGGCATCACGTCGGCCTTCGCCGCGGCTGCGGATTTCGAATTGCCGCTGACGCTGCGCGGTGTCGCTTCATCGCTGATTTTCACCACCGGCCACGATCTGGCCGGCGATGTCCTGCCCGATTGGGCACGGCTTGCCGTTTCCGGCGCCACCATCGCCGTCTATATGGGCCGCAGTGTTGCTGCTTCGGTCGCGAAGCGGCTGATCGACGCGGGATTGGGTGTGGAAACCACCGTCGCCGTCATCGAAAACGCCAGCCGCGCGGATCGCCGCCTGCTGCATGGCACACTGAACGATCTGCCCGAGCTCGAACATCGCGATGAACTGACCGGCCCGGTCATGGTCATCATCGGCGATGCGGTGGCGGGCGCCAATTTTGACAGGTCCGAGGCGCTTGCATCGTCAGTGCGGCCGGCGGATTTCAAACGGGAGTATGTAAATGGCTGACAAGGTTTTGACCGCCAACCGCCTGAGCGATGGCATCGCCGTCTGGCTCGATGCCAACGGGGAGTGGACGGAGAACCTGCAGGGCGCAATCGTTGCCCGCCATGCGGAGGCCGTCGCCTCGTTCGAGGAAATCGGCAAGCGGGATTTTTCCGCCAACAAGGTCGTCGATGTGGCCGTCATCGATGTCATTGAGGAGAACGGCAAGCTTTGGCCGACGCGTCTTCGCGAACGCATTCGCGCCGCCGGCCCCACCGTGCACTATGCCACCGGCTTCAAGCCGGCCGATGCAGCATTCATCGCAGTCTGAGGAAGAATATGTACCGTTACGACGAGTTCGATCACGCATTTGTTGAAGGCCGCGTGGCGCAGTTTCGCGATCAGGTCGAGCGCCGCCTTTCCGGCGAACTGGCCGAGGATGCGTTCAAGCCGCTGCGCCTGATGAACGGCGTCTATCTTCAGCTGCACGCCTATATGCTGCGCGTCGCCATTCCTTACGGCACGCTGAATTCGAAGCAGATGCGGATGCTGGCCCATATCGCCCGCAAATATGACCGGGGTTACGGCCACTTCACCACCCGCCAGAACATCCAGTACAACTGGCCGCGTCTCTCCGATACGCCGGATATCCTGTCCGAACTGGCGAGCGTGGAAATGCACGCGCTTCAGACCTCGGGTAACTGCATTCGCAACGTCACCGCCGATCATTTCGCCGGTGCGGCCGCCGATGAGGTCGCCGATCCGCGTCCCTATGCGGAAATCCTGCGCCAGTGGTCTTCCGTACACCCGGAATTCTCTTTCCTGCCGCGCAAGTTCAAGATCGCCGTCACCGGCGCCGAGCGCGACCGTGCCGCCATTCAGGTGCACGATATCGGCCTGCATCTGAAAAAGAACGACAAGGGTGAGATCGGGTTCGCCGTCTATGTCGGCGGCGGGCAGGGCCGCACGCCGATGATCGCCAAGAAAATCCGCGACTTCCTGCCGGAAGAGGACCTTTTGTCCTACACCACGGCGATCATGCGCGTTTATAACCTGCACGGCCGCCGCGACAACAAATACAAGGCGCGCATCAAGATCCTCGTGCATGAAACCGGTGCGGAAGAACTGGCCCGCCAGGTCGAGGTCGAATTCGCTGAACTCAAGAACACCGAGTTGAAGCTTCCGGATGCCGATATTGCGGCAATCACCGCTTATTTCGCGCCGCCGGCGCTGAAGGACCGGCCGGAAGGCTGGGAAAGCCTGGCGCGCTGGAAGCGGGCCGATGAAGGCTTTGCCCGTTTTGTCGAGCAGAACGTCGCGCCGCACAAGCATCCCGACTACGGCATGGTGACGATTTCGCTGAAGCCGATCGGCGGCATTCCGGGCGATGCGACCGATGAGCAGATGGAACTCGTCGCCGATATCGCCGCGGAATATGCCTTCGACGAAATCCGTATCAGCCATGAGCAGAACATCATCCTGCCGCATGTGGCGCTGGCCGATCTCGAACCGGTTTATCGCGCGCTTGTAGGCGCTGGCCTTGCGACCGCCAATGCCGGGCTCATCACCGATATCATTGCCTGTCCCGGGCTGGACTATTGCGCGCTCGCCAATGCGCGCTCCATTCCGGTGGCGCAGGAAATTTCCACCCGCTTCGGCTCGCCGGAGCGTCAGGCGGAAATCGGTGAGCTGAAGATCAAGATTTCCGGCTGCATCAATGCCTGCGGCCACCACCATGTCGGCCATATCGGCCTGCTGGGTGTGGAAAAGAAGGGCGCGGAACTCTACCAGATCACGCTTGGCGGATCGGGCGATGAGAACACCTCGATCGGTGAAATCATCGGCCGTGGCTTCGAGCCGGAAAAAGTCACCGACGCCATCGAAACCATCGTCGACACCTATCTCGGGCTTCGCCTTTCGAAGGAAGAAATCTTCCTCGAAGCCTATCGCCGCGTTGGACCGCAACCGTTCAAGGATGCGCTCTACGGTTCCGCTGCAGAAGCCGCCTGAGGAGAATGCCATGACGAAAATCTGGAACCGCGACGGCTTCGTGGAAAACGATCCCTGGGTGATCGAAACGGAAGAAGTGAAAGCGACGGCGGAGCAGAAGCCGGTGCTCCCGCTTGCCGATTTTCTGGTTCGTGCCGCCGAAAGCAACGATATCGGCCTCGGTGTTCTGATCACGCCCGCCGACGATGTGACGCGGCTCGGACCTTATCTCGACCGTATCGACCTTGTCGCCGTAAGCTTCCCGGCCTTCAATGACGGTCGCGGGTTCAGCCACGCTTCGCTGCTGCGCAGCCGTCTCGGTTTTGCGGGCGAGGTGAGGGCGGTTGGCGACGTCCTGATCGATCAGGTGCCGTTGATGTTGCGCACCGGTTTCACCAGCTTTGCGGTAACGAACGGCACGGCCATCCGCCGCCTGTCCGAAAATCGCCTGCCGGAAATCCCGGTTTATTACCAGCCGACAGCCAAGCCTGCGAGCGGCGGTGAGGCCTATAGCTGGCGTCGTCGTGCGTCTCTATGACACGTTGCGTGGAAATATGAGTTTTTGATACATATTTCCTACGCACATGGCAGTATTGACATTCTCATGCCTTCAAACCGGAGCAAAAATGGTATAATTGCCCGGTCGGAGAATGTCGCATCGAATAAGAATGGACGGAACCTGAAATGAACGCGCCAGCCAAGACGGAAGATTTCGCGATCAAGATACCTGACGGTGTTTACGCCGAGACGGTTTTATCGGTGGAACACTATACCGACCACCTGTTCCGTTTCCGCATGACGCGCCCGGCCGGCTTCCGTTTCCGTTCCGGCGAATTCGCCATGATCGGCCTGATGGTTGGCGACAAGCCGATCTACCGCGCCTATTCCATCGCCAGCCCCGCCTGGGACGAGGAACTGGAATTCTTCTCGATCAAGGTTCCGAACGGTCCGCTGACATCGCATCTCCAGGCGATCAAGCCCGGCGATACGGTGCTGATGCGCAAGAAGCCGACAGGCACGCTGGTTCTGGATGCGCTGACGCCCGGCAGACGGCTTTACATGTTCTCCACCGGCACCGGCATCGCGCCTTTCGCGAGCCTGATCCGTGACCCGGAGACCTATGAGAAGTTCGAGGAAGTTATCCTCACCCATACCTGCCGCGACGTGGCCGAGCTGAAATACGGCTTCGATCTGGTCGAGGAAATCCGCAACCACGAATTCCTGAACGAGATCGTCGGCGACAAGCTGAAGCATTATGCGACCGTCACCCGCGAAGATTACCCCTTCAAGGGCCGTATCACCACGCTGATCGAAAACGGCAAGCTGTTTGCGGATCTCGGCGTTCCGGCGCTCGATCCCGAAATCGATCGCGGCATGATCTGCGGCTCCTCGGCGATGCTGAAGGACACCAAGGAGCTTCTGGAAAAGGCCGGCCTGAACGAAGGCGCCAACAACAAGCCCGCCGAATTCGTGATCGAACGCGCTTTCGTCGGTTGATCCCATAAAAAGCTACGAGATTTCAGGAGGCCGTCAGGCCTCCTTTTTGTTTGCGCCTTCAGTGCCGGTGGTGAGAGGCGTCGTCGTCATCCTGTTTCGGCGCTATCTCGTTGCGATAGAGAAGAAAAAGCCCGATGGCGATAGCGGCAATGCCGCCGCCGACGAGATGCGACAGCGAATAACCGCCCTTCGTCACCAGCCAGCCTGCGACTACATTGCTGAACGATGCGCCGATACCCTGAACCATCATGACGCTGGCAAGGCCGACATTAAAACGACCGGTGCCCTTCAAAATCCTCTCCACCGCAACCGGGGTGACGATGCCAAGCAGGCCGGCGCCAACGCCATCGAGAAACTGCACCGGGAAAATCACCCAGAAATCCGTGAAGGCTGAGGCGAGGAGGCCGCGTATCGGCAACGCGATCAGCGCGATGATGAAAACGGTCGAGAGACCGAAACGGCGTATCAGCCATGGGGCCATTGCGGCGACGAAGATCATCGCGAATTGCGCGACGCCGGTAATGATGGCGGTGGTGCGGAAGGGCGTCTGCAGTTCGATGGCGAAATCCTGTGCGATCAACCGGCTCATCGGCGCGTTGCCGAAGTGGAAAACAAGCAGAATGATGGCGAGAAAGATCAGCCCGCGCTCCTGCAGCAGCACCTTGATGCCGGACGGGCCGGGTTCTCCCTTGTCTTCGGCAAGGCCGCGGGCGACGTTGTGGTCGATTCGATCAGGGTCGATAGCCGCCGTCGCGACCAATGCGCCTGCAGCGGTCAGCAGCATGAGGCCGATGATACCGTTCATGCCGAAGAAGGTAACCACCACATAGGTCGCGAAAAGCGATGCAAAATTGCCGCCGTGGTTCCAGAACTCGTTGCGTGAAATCTGATGGGAGAACAGGCGTTCGCCGACAAGGCCGAGTGTGAGGCCAGCAAGTGCCGGCCCGACCACGGCACCGACGACGGCCGTCATGATCTGACCGGTCCAGACTATCCATGCATCCGGAAAGATCAGCGTGATCAGCGCGCCGATGGTCACGAGGATGACGGGAATGGCGATCAGCAGCCTTTTCCACGTCGTGCCATCCACCAGCGCGCCACAGAGCGGCGTGGCAAGCAGACCGACGAGGCCGCCCACCGTGGCAATCATGCCCAGCGAAAGCGAAGACCAGCCCTTTGTCGCTAAAAAGGCATCCAGAAACGGCCCAAGGCCGTCGCGGGCATCGGCGAGGAAAAAGTTCAGCGCTGCAAGGGCAAAAAGCGTGCGGTCTGAAATGCCGCCGCGCGCTGCCGGGACGCCGATTGTCGTCATGAAATATGCTCCGAAAATATGCGCGAAAGGATGGGAAATTGATCGAGGCTGGCGAGAAACATCTGTGCCCGCATTTGGTTGCACTGACACAACGGAAATATTGGTCCGCCGATATTTTTGACGGTTGCAGAATAGACCGAAGGAACGTTTGTCGGCGCAAGCGAGTTAGCCTTCGTGGAAAAAACGGATACTCGCCATGAAGACCAAGGCTTTTGCGATTTTATTTTCTGCCGGATTGCTCGGCGCACAGCCCGCGCATGCGGATGAACGCGAATTCCTCTCGTCGCTGAAAGGCACCTGGGCGGGCAAGGGAACCGTGATTACCCGCATTGGCACGCCGCCGATCAGCGTGAACTGTACGCTCAACTCCAATACCGGAGCATCTTCGCTTAACATGTCCGGCACTTGCCGGGGACTGCTTGTGGTAAAGCGCGCAATCGCCGCCGATCTCTCGGCGAAGGGCGGGCGCTATAGCGGCGCCTATACCGGCCCTTCCGGCCGCCCGTCTGCCCTTTCCGGCACGAGACAGGGAAATGCGATCAACCTGACCGTCCGCTGGAATCGCGATATCAACGGTGACCGTGTCGCCGCCATGACCATTGAAAAGGTTGGCGATAATGGCCTGCGGTTGCGCACCACCGACAAGGACGCACGGACCGGCAAAACGGTGGTGACGAGCGATATCCGGCTTGTGCGCTAAGGCAGTCATGAGAAAATGGCCGTTGGGATGTTGAATCTTAGCGGAATTCGAGCAGCAGCGGGCAATGGTCCGAGACCTCAGGCTGTCTCACCACATCGAAGTGATCGACTTCTACAGCCGGATTGACCAGCATGTAATCCGCATAGCGGTTCGGTTTGGCATAATGCGAGGTCCGGGTGTCGGTGAAGCCGCGCGTGGTGACAAGTTCGGTGAGATCCAGTTCCTTCAACACGGCGAAGGTTTCGCTCTCAGGCAGAACATTAAAGTCGCCGCAGACGACGATCCGGTCGCCATCCTCCGCAATGTTTTTCACAAGTTGGACAAGGCGTTTTGCCTGCGCCAGGCGGGCGGCGGTATCGTGCTTGCCGTCGAGGTCGCGCAGCCCATGCATATGGGCGATGATGGCGGGCTGACCGGTCATGAAGTCAAAAACCCTGATGGCGTGGCCCGTGCGTGAACGTGGGTGATCGCCATATCCATCCGCAGAGAAGGCGCCATGCACGAAACCCTGCGCCTGCGCAACGATGGCGATGGACCTGCGCACGAAGGTCGCCAGTCCCCATTGGGAAGGATATCGAGTCTCGCCCTGCCAGAGATCGCCCTGCGCCGCGGGGCAGAACACTGCTACGTGATCAGGCAGCGCGTCCGCGACATCCCGCAGGAAATTCGCCCTTTGCGGCAAGTCAATGCCGTGCTCACGATAACTCAGCCAGTCCTGCGTGGCGGCCGGTGTGTGCACCACTTCCTGCAGACATAAGATATCGGGGTCGGACGAGGCAATATAGGGAACGAGCTCGTCATGAAGCTTTCCGCCCCAGCCGTTCAGGCAAATCAGACGCATTCCCACTCCATCCCCATGTCGCAGCGTCATCTGTTTAACACGGACTATGCCAGGATCAACCATGCGGAAGCGTGATCGCCAGATAACGAAAACCTTGCCATAACGAAAAAAGGCCCGGATCGCTCCGGGCCTTCGTATGTCGGTTCGCACCGATGCCTTATTCCGCTGCTTCGGCATAAGCCTCCATTGGCGGGCAGGTGCAGATGAGGTTGCGGTCGCCATAAACATTGTCGATGCGGTTGACCGGCGACCAGTATTTGTCGATGCGGAACGCGCCGGGCGGGAAGCAGCCCTTTTCGCGGCTATAGGGACGATCCCATTCGCCGACGAGGTCTTCCACGGTGTGCGGCGCGTTCTTCAGCGGGTTGTTGGTCTTGTCCGCACGGCCTTCCTCGATGTCGCGGGCTTCCTCACGGATAGCCAGCATGGCATCGCAGAAACGGTCGATTTCCGCCTTGGTTTCGGATTCCGTCGGCTCGATCATCAGCGTGCCGGCAACCGGCCAGCTCATGGTCGGCGCATGGAAACCGCAGTCGATGAGGCGCTTTGCGACATCATCCACCGTCACGCCGCAGCTGTCTGCCAGCGGGCGGGTATCGATGATGCATTCATGCGCCACACGTCCGGTTTCGGACTTGTAGAGCACGTCATAAGCGCCCTTTAGCCGTTCGGCGATGTAGTTGGCGTTGAGGATCGCCACCTTGGTCGCCTGCGTCAGCCCTTCGCCGCCCATCATCAGGCAATAGCTCCAGGAGATAGGCAGGATCGACGGCGAACCAAACGGGGCAGCAGACACCGCACCCTCACGGCCGTCCGTCGCCGGATGGCCGGGCAGGTAAGGAGCAAGATGTGCTTTGACGCCGATCGGTCCCATGCCGGGGCCACCGCCGCCATGCGGAATGCAGAAAGTCTTGTGCAGGTTGAGATGCGAAACATCAGAACCGATATCGCCGGGACGGGCGAGACCGACCATGGCGTTCATGTTGGCGCCGTCGAGATAGACCTGTCCACCATGCTTGTGGGTGATCTCGCAAATCTCGCGAACCGTCTCCTCGAACACGCCGTGGGTGGACGGGTAGGTGATCATGCAGCACGAGAGGTTTTCCGCATACTGCTCTGCTTTTGCACGGAAATCATCGATATCGATGTCACCGTTATCCCGCACCTTCACCGGCACCACTTTCATACCGACCATCTGCGCCGAGGCAGGATTGGTACCATGCGCCGAGGTTGGAATGAGGCAGACGTCGCGATGCGTGCCGCCATTGGCAAGGTGGTAGTTGCGGATGGTCAGAAGCCCCGCATATTCCCCCTGCGCGCCGGAATTCGGCTGCATGGAGAAAGCGTCGTAGCCGGTGACCGAGCACAGCTTTTCGGAGAGATCGTCGATCATCTCCTTGTAGCCAAGCGCCTGATCGGCCGGCACGAAGGGATGGATGTCGGAAAATTCCGGCCAGGTGATAGGCAGCATTTCCGCTGTTGCGTTCAGTTTCATGGTGCAGGAACCGAGCGGGATCATCGAGCGGTCGAGCGCCAGATCGCGGTCCGAAAGGCGGCGGATGTAACGGGTCATCTCACTTTCGGCACGGTTCATGTGGAAGATCGGATGCGTCATGTACTGGCTGGTGCGCAGCAGTTCCTTCGGCAGGCGATATTCCGGCTCGAAATCCGAGATCGAGAAATTGCCGCCGAATGCGCGCCACACGGCTTCCAGCGTTGCCGGGCGCGTGCGCTCGTCAAGGCTCATGCCGATCTTGGTGGCGCCGACCTTGCGCAGGTTCACGCCTTCCGCCACGGCCGAGCGCAGGATGACACCCTGCATATGGCCGACTTCAACGGTGATCGTGTCGAAGAAGGTTTCCGGCTCGATAGTGTAGCCGAGCTTTTCCAGGCCCTTGGCCATCAGCACGGCCTTCTGGTGGGTCTGCTGGGCAATCGCCTTGATGCCCTGCGGGCCATGGAAGACGCCATACATCGAGGCCATGACGGCCAGAAGCACCTGCGCGGTGCAGATGTTCGACGTCGCCTTTTCGCGGCGGATATGCTGTTCGCGGGTCTGCAGCGACAGGCGATAGGCGCGGTTGCCGCGCGCATCGACCGAAACGCCGACCAGACGGCCGGGCATGGAGCGCTTGTGGGCATCCTTGACGGCCATGTAAGCCGCATGCGGACCGCCGTAACCGACCGGAACGCCGAAACGTTGCGACGTGCCGATGGCGATATCCGCACCCATTTCACCCGGAGACTTCAAGAGCGTCAGCGCCAGAAGATCGGCGGCGACCGCGGCAATCGCGCCCGTCTGGTGCAGGCGGGAAATCAGGCCGGAGAAATCGCTGACATGGCCGTGGGTGCCGGGATACTGGAAGATCGCGCCGAACACATCGACCGGATCGAGATCGGTGAAGGGGTTGCCGACGATCACCTTCCAGCCGAGCGGGGCCGCGCGCGTCTCGATCAGCGCGATGGTCTGCGGATGGCAATTGGCGTCAACGAAGAAGGCGGTCGCCTTGGTTTTCGCAACACGCTGGCACATGGCCATGGCTTCGGCAGCCGCCGTCGCTTCATCGAGCAGCGATGCGTTGGCGACATCGAGACCGGTGAGATCGCAGACCATGGTCTGGTAGTTCAGCAGCGCCTCAAGACGGCCCTGGCTGATTTCCGGCTGGTAGGGCGTATAGGCCGTGTACCAGGCCGGGTTTTCCAGAATATTGCGCTGGATGACCGGCGGCGTGATGGTGCCGTAATAGCCTTGGCCGATCAGCGAGGTCAGAACCTGGTTCTTGTTGGCCGTCTCGCGAAGACGGTCGAGCGCCTCGCGTTCGGTCAGTGCCGCGCCCCAGGTCAGCGGCACCTTCTGGCGGATGGAGGACGGAACGGTGGCGTCGATCAGGGCATCGAGGCTCTTATAGCCAACGACCTTCAGCATCTCGGCCATTTCCGACGGTGACGGCCCGATGTGACGCCGGTTGGCGAAGTCATAGGGCTGATAGTCGGTGAAATGGAATTCGGTGGGCGTCGTCATTACGCGATCAGCTCCTTGTAGGCTGCCTCGTCGAGCAGCGTATCGGCATCTGCGGCGTTGGAAAGCTTCAGCTTGAAGAACCAGCCGGCGCCCTGCGGGTCGGAATTGACCAGCGAGGGGTCATCGACGATGGCTTGGTTGATTTCCACCACTTCGCCATCCAGCGGACAATAGACATCGGAAGCCGCCTTGACGGATTCGACGGTCGCCGCATCTCCATCCTTGGAGAAGGTAGCGCCCACTTCCGGCAATTCGACGAAAACGAGATCGCCAAGCTGTTCAGCGGCGTGGCTGGTGATGCCAACGGTGGCGATATCGCCTTCGAACTTCAGCCATTCGTGTTCTGCGGTAAATTTCAGCATCGTATTCTCTCCGGAGATGGGATGAAGATTATCGTTTATAGGTGGGCTTGATGAAGGGCAGGGCGGCGACGGTGACGGGCAGATATTTGCCGCGCACTTCCGCAAAGACAGCCGTACCGGGAGCAGCGTGGGAAACAGGCACGTAACCCATGGCGACGGGACCTTCGACCGAAGGGCCGAAACCGCCCGAGGTCACTTCACCGATCTCCGTCTTGCCTTCGGCATCCGCAAAGAGCTTCGAATGACCGCGCACCGGCGCCTTGCCCTCGGGCTTCAGGCCAACGCGGCGACGCGATGTACCGTCGTTCAGTTCGCCGAGAATGCGCTTCGCACCCGGAAAACCGCCCTCGCGGTCACCACCGGCGCGGCGCGCCTTCTGGATCGCCCATTCGAGCGAGGCTTCGATGGGAGAGGTCGTGCTGTCGATATCGTTACCATAAAGACAAAGGCCGGCTTCGAGGCGCAGGCTGTCGCGCGCACCAAGTCCGATCGGATCGCAATCGGGATGCTCGAGCAGGGCTTTGGCAATCTCTTCGGCCTTGTCGGCGGGCACGGAGATTTCAAAGCCGTCTTCACCGGAATAACCGGAGCGGGAAACGATGCAGGGCACGTCATGCAGCGGCACTTCCTGCACGTCCATGAATTTCATTTCCGAGACGCCGGCCCAGAGTTCAGCCAGAACGGCCTCAGCGCGCGGTCCTTGAAGCGCGATGAGCGCCCGGTCATCGAGAAGCGTTATCTCGCAGGCGTCGGAAAGATGCGCCTTCATATGGGCGACATCGGCATCCTTGCAGGCGGCGTTGACGACGACAAAAAGATGATCGCCGCGATTGGTGATCATCAGGTCGTCGAGGATGCCGCCATTTTCGTCGGTAAAGAAACCGTAACGCTGCCGGCCTTCCTTCAGGCCGAGAATATCCACCGGCACCAGCTTTTCCAGCGCGAGCGCGGCATCTTCATTGTTGCCGGACTTCGCCTTCACGATCACCTGGCCCATATGGGAAACGTCGAAGAGGCCGGCGGAGGTGCGGGTCTGGAGATGTTCCTTCAGAACGCCGGCCGGATATTGCACCGGCATGTCATAACCGGCGAAAGGCACCATGCGGGCGCCAAGCGATAGATGCAGGGAATTGAGCGGCGTGATTTGAAGCTCGGCGGTATCGTCCAAGGACGCCTCCAGGGTTGCGCGAAAGATCGCGCGGGCTCAGGTCATGGCGCTGAAACACGCCGGGTTCAAGAGCCCCCTCTGTCCTTGTCGCCTGAGATTGTTATCCCTTCGGCGAGCCGTCCTTATGAAAGGTGGCTTCTCTCCAGAGTTCCGTCGTCACCGCTGGTCCTTTTGCCTGAGAGTTTCCGGGGCGGTTGCTCCTTCGGCACCGCAGTGAAGCGGTTTCTCCCAACGATGATGCGACGCTCATTATCTTCGAAGACCCATTATTGGCAAGGACCAAATGACGCATCTGAACAGATTCTTGCTCCATCTGCGCCATCGACGCAGCGATCTGCGGCGACAGATGGTCTCGGCGGCTTCCTTCAGTCGGATTTTTTCTCCGGCAGACCCTTGTGTTTCGTCGATGCGAAATCCTCAAGTTCCTTTTCCGTCATGGACTTCTCCATGCTTTTTGAAGCACCTTTTAAACTGGATTTCTTCATTTCTCCGCGTTTGGCCGCCAGTGCGGCGCCCGCTGCTTTCTGCTGTGCCTTCGATTTGGCTGGCATTGTCGGGCCTCCCTTGAACGATGGTTGCGGCAGGAAAATGCCGCCTGGCATCTATTGTTCCCTTGCGACGGTCTGGCCTGCGGCAAAATTCCCCTTTGAAATCGGAGAGAAACAGGGATATCGCCTAGAACATGGATGCAAATCGAAAAAGACGGCCGATGGGGATGGAGAAAATGCTTCGCATTTTCTGCGCGACCCTGATGTTGTCCCTCGGTTTCGCCCACAAGCCGGCACTTGCCGCAGCACCCGCCGTTGCGCTGGATGAGAGCTACCGGTTGCCGGACGGCACATTTGCGGAAATCTGCCTTGGCCATGGCAGCGGCGTCAGTGCTTCCCATACCAAGGAAGGCCCCGCCCATTCCGGCGACGCCATCCTGTTTTGCGAGGCCTGTCTCCTCGCCTCGTCCATTCTTCTGCCGACGCCCGATACGGCTGGCTGGTTGAAGACTGAATTTGCCTGGCTCGACAATCGCTTGCCTGCGGAATGGAGCTTCCGCTCCGTGCTGACGATCCAGAAGCCCGCCGCGCGCGGCCCGCCATCCCTGTCCGCCTGATTTTTCGTTTTACGGGATCATCGCCGCCTTTGGCGGCACGGAGCGGCTGCGCGGACCCAGAGGGGTAGCAGTCGCAGGGACAAGCAAATGAAAACCACCAAGATCATCACCTGCAGCCTTTTCGTCGCCTCGGTTTCGACCGCGCAGGCTTTCGCCCACGCCACATTCGTTGACGGTTCGGCCGAACAGGAAAGCACTGTCGTCGCGGCCCTCCAGGTGCCGCATGGCTGCGAGGGCGGGCTCGCCACCACCGAAGTTCAGATCAAGCTGCCGGAAGGATTCATTTCCGCCAAGCCGCAGCCCAAGGCTGGCTGGGAGCTGGAGGTCATCAAGGGAGACTACCAGAAGGCCTACAAGAACCACGGCAAGGAGATTAAAAGCGGACCGGTCGAAATCCGCTGGAAGGGCGGCAACCTGCCGGATGAATTCTACGACACCTTCGCCGTGCAGGGAAAAATCTCCGGTATAGAGGCGGGGCAGGACCTGCCATTCAAGGTAACGCAGCTCTGCGGTGACAAGGGCAAGGTTGCCTGGGACGAAGTGGCGGCGGCCGGCGTCGATCCGCATTCCCTGAAAAGTCCCGCTCCCACCATTCGCGTCGCCGCAAAGTCTGCACATGCCGGCGGCCATGATCACTCGGCCATGGATATGAATGTCGTGAAGGCCGGCAGCCTCGAAGTGTCGGACGGAACGACCAAGGCCATGCTGCCGGGCCAGCCCGTGGGCGGTGGATACGTGACCATCAAGAATACCGGCGATAGCGACGACAAGCTGATCGGTGTCGAATCTTCGTCCGCCGGACGTGCCGAAATCCATGAGATGGCCATGGTCAACGACGTCATGAAAATGCGCAAGCTGGATGACGGCATCGTCATTCCCGCCGGCCAGACGGTGGAGCTGAAGCCCGGCGGCCTGCATATGATGTTCTTCGATGTGAAGAAGCCCTTTGCCGAAGGCGACAAGGTGCCGGTGACGCTCATCTTCGAAAAGGCCGGCAAGGTGGAGATCGTGCTGTCCGCAGGCGCAGCCAAGGGCGGCGGCGACCACCAGCATAATTGACCGATGAAAAACGGCTACCGGAACGCGTGACAGGTCCGGTAGCCGCAAATTTTCATCTATCGTGTTTGTTCTTCAGCGCCGTGGTGGAAAAGGCAGGATGGCATTCGCCCATGTGATTTTCCGGAACTCGGTCGCAAATCTCTAGAAGATCAGTCTGACACCAGGCTGAATGCGGGGATCCCGCCTATATGGTTTGCCACTGAAGAATTGACATTAAAGTATCTATATATCCAACTGATCTATAAATTACTTTCAGATTTTGAGGTGAAGCTGTTCTCCTCGTAGGCCTCCACGGCCTGTTCCAGTGTCGCCTGTGGCTCCTGGCGCTGGCTGCTTGCGATCAGGAAATAGAGGGTGAGGGCCGGCGGCTTGATCGTCGTCATCAGGCCCCTGAGCTGGAAGTCATCGCCATGTTCGGCCTTGCGCGCCAGCTCGTGAATGGCCTCTTCAACCTCGCTCTTGCGCGGCACGCGTTGCGGCGGCTTCATGGCCTCCAGCGCATAGGCCGCTGTATTCGCGGAAACGGAAAGAACCTGTGTCATCGAACCTCCGGCCATCTTCGCCGACCTTGAAAAACCGGAGATTAACAGCTGCCCATTGTTGGAAGGCTAAATCGCACAGCTGCAATTTAATCGTATTTTAATAGCCGAAAGCGCCGGGCAAAGGGGTTTCGCCGGCGGTTCCCATGGTCTAAAAATGTCCTGGGCCGTCCGGTCCGACGATTTCTTCCGGAGACACAATTCCCCATGATCAATATCGCCCTTGTCGCTGCGGGCGGCGCAATCGGTTCCGTGTTCCGTTATCTGGTCGGGGTCTGGAGCATGCGGTTGGCCGGACCGAATTTTCCCTGGGGAACCCTTGCTGTCAATGTGGTCGGATCTTTCCTGATCGGTCTGCTGGTCGAGCTTGTGGCGCGGCGGCTAAACGCTTCGATGGAAATGCGCCTGTTTCTCGTCACCGGCGTGCTCGGCGGGTTCACCACATTCTCGTCCTTCTCTCTCGATGCGGTCGCGCTGTTTGAGCGCGGCGCGCTCGGGCTGTCGGCCGTTTACGTGCTTGCAAGCCTTGCGGTTTCCATCGCGGCGGTTTTCGCCGGGCTGGCCTTGGGCCGCAGTTTGTTCTAAAGGCTTGGTCCAAACGGCGCGCCGACGAATAGGGCGCGCGATCAGGACAGAAAGACTGGAAATTTCATGGCAGGTATCGAGCATATCAAGGTCGGGGCCGACGAGGCCGGTATGCGCCTCGATCGCTGGTTCAAGATTCATTATCCGGGACTTGGTTTCGGGCAGTTGCAGAAGCTTCTGCGCTCCGGCCAGGTGCGCGTGGATGGCGGCCGGGTGAAGACGGATGCACGCGTGCAGCCGGGACAGATGGTGCGCGTACCGCCGGTCGATTCCGATCTTAAGGTCAAGAGCGGCCCGATCGGATCGAAGGACCTCAAACATTCCGAAGATGGCGAGCTTCTGGCGCGCATGCTCTTGCATGAGGACGACAAGGTCTTCGTTTTCAACAAGCCGGCCGGCATTGCCGTGCAGGGCGGTTCGGGCGTCACCCGCCATATCGACGGGCTGCTGGAAGCCTGGACCAACCAGAAGGGCGAAAAGCCGCGTCTGGTGCACCGCCTCGACCGCGATACGTCGGGCGTGCTGGTGGTTGCCCGCACCCGCGGTGCTGCGCAGAAGCTGACCGCCGCCTTCCGCGAACGCGATACCAAGAAGACCTATTGGGCGCTGGTCAAGGGCGTGCCGCGCAAGCATCAGGACAAGATTTCCACCTGGCTGGTCAAGGAACAGACGATGGATGGCGATCGCATGCGTATTGCCAAGCATGGCGAGGAGGGGGCCGATCACGCCGTTTCCTATTACCGCGTCATCGATACCGCCGCGCAGAACCTCGCCTGGCTGGAGATGGAACCCTATACCGGCCGCACCCATCAGCTGCGCGTTCACGCGCTGCATATGGGCCACCCGATCATCGGCGATCCGAAATATTATATCGACGATCCGAACTGGGATTTCCCGGGCGGCATCCAGAAGCGCCTGCATCTCCACGCGCGCCATATCGACATTCCGCATCCGAATGGCGGCCGGCTTCGGGTCAGCGCACCCCTGCCGCCGCATATGGTACAGACCTGGAACCTGCTCGGTCTCGACGTGGCCGATGGCGATAGGGAAGACTGACAGCCCATGAAACTGGTTCTTTTCGATTGCGACGGAACGCTGGTGGATAGCGCCGGCCTGATCCATGCCGTCATGTCCGATACTTTCGCTGATTTCGGCAAGCCGCGCCCCGATATCTCCGAAACCAAGGCGATCATCGGTCTGACGCTGGATATCGCCATCGCCCGCATGCTCGGCAAGGCGCATGTGGATGACGAAGCGAAGGCGATGACGGAACGTTACAGGGAAATCTATCATCCCCTGCGGGAGCGGCCGGAAATGACCGTGCCGCTTTTCGACGGTATCGCCACGCTGATCGATACGCTTTCGAAACGCGACGATGTGCTGATCGGGGCGGTGACAGGCAAGGGTCGGCGCGGACTTACCCATATCCTGCAGACCCACGGCCTTGCCGATCACTTCATCGTTTCGCGCACGGCGGATGATTGCCCCTCCAAGCCGCATTCGGCCATGGTGATGGAATGCTGCCATGAAACCGGCATGGTTCCGGCCGATACTGTCGTTATCGGCGATGCGATCTATGACATGCAAATGGCCAAGGCTGCGGGCGCGAAAGCAATCGGCGTCGCCTGGGGTTATGCCTCGGTCGACGATCTCTGGAAGGCGGGCGCGGATGCGGTTGTCAGCCACCCGCGCGAAATCCCGGCCTATGTTCCGGCCGATATTCTTGAATAACCTTTCTATCCGACTGACGAGGACGTGCCATGCGTGATCTCCTGAACGACCTTTCGGAGGGCCTGAGCCATCCCGACCCGATCCTGCGCGCGCAGATCCAGATGCAGAAACCTCTGCCGAAGCGGTTCTACAAGGATGTCACCGTCGGTGAGACGGAAGAGGGCGGTTTTACCATTCTTCTCGATGGCAAGCCGCTGCGCACCCCCGCCAAGAAGCCGCTGACCGTCCCGACACGCGCGCTGGCGGAACTGCTTCGCGATGAATGGGATGCCCAGAAAGAAGTGGTCAATCCGGTGGTCATGCCCGTCTCTCGGCATGTGAACACGGCCATTGATGGCGTCGCCAACGACACGCAGGCGGTTTTTGAGGACATACTTCGTTTTTCCTCTTCCGATCTCCTCTGCTATCGCGCCGGCGATCCGGAAGCGCTGGTTGCGCGCCAGACGGACCATTGGGATCCGGTTCTGGACTGGGCGGCCAATGTGCTCGGAGCGCGCTTCATTCTCGTTGAAGGCGTGATGCATCAGGATCAGCCGCGCGAAGCCATCGCGGCTTTCGCGGTAACGCTGAAGAAATACGACACACCGATCGCGCTTGCCGCTCTTCACACCATGACGTCGCTGACCGGCTCCGCCATTTTGGCGCTGGCGCTGGCGGAAGGGCAATTGACGCTGGAGGAAGCCTGGGCGCTTGCCCATCTGGACGAGGACTGGACCGCCGAGCAATGGGGCGAGGACGAGGAAGCGCTGGAACGCCGCGCCGTCAGGCTTGTCGATATGCGCGCCGCACTCAATGTTCTGGAGTCGCTGAAGAGCGCTTCTTAACGCTTTTCTAACCCTGATGACCGAATATGCGGTTACCTCACGTTAGGGGAGCCGCAAATCATGAATACCACGCTGAAACGCCTTGGCACCATTGTGCTGGCGTGTTTCACGCTCATGTCTTTCAGGCTGGAACCGGAGGCGACCAATACCGACCGGCTGCTTTACGATGTGCGCGGCGCATTCGTCGCGGCACGCCCGGATGTCGCTCCGGCGCTGATGCAGTCCATTCATGCGCAGGTGCAGAATGCGATCAAAACCACGGCGCGTGGAGAAACCCGGCCGCGCGTGGTACTGACCATCCGCCTCGCATCCGTTACACGCGGCCCGTTCCTGTTCGGTGAAAGGGCGTCAGCCAAGGTCATCGTCCGCGCCGCCGCCGTTGCGACGGGAGAGGTGATCGCAGAGGCCAAATTCACAGCCACCGTCGTCAGCTTCGACAATCAGTCGATAGAGCAGGAACTTGCCTATGGCGTCGCCGAACGCGTGATCCGCGAATTCAGGCTCAGCCGGCCCGGCCCGACGACGCTGGCGACGGCTCTGTTTCCATAAGCAGGACACAAAAGGCGAGGGCGCGACGCCTATTCGTCCGCATTTCAGCTTCCGAAATATTTCAAGCTTCAATCAGGCGCATCTTCGGTGCTCTTAAATTCACATACGTCGCGTATATGGAATTGACATGCGGCGCGTATGTAACTATCTGGCATACGTAACGTATGTAAATGGGCGTCCGAAGCCTCTTTCAAAAAGAGCAACGCTTCTCGCGTCCATGACCACTCAGCCAAAAGAGAGATGCATAATGACCGCACGCGAAGCAATTTTCCCCGCTAACAGGCATGCGCTTTACGAGGAGCATGGCTATTCCGCAGCTATCCGATCCGGTGACCTTCTTTTCGTTTCTGGCCAGGTCGGCAGCCGTGCCGATGGAACGCCTGAACCTGATTTTGAACGTCAGGTCCGGCTGGCCTTTGAAAACCTCAAGGCCACGCTTGCAGCGGCGGGCTGCACTTTCGACAATATTGTGGATGTAACGACGTTCCACACGGACCCGCAAAACCAGTTCGGAACGATCATGACCGTCAAGCAGGAGATTTTCAGCCAAAAGCCTTACCCGAACTGGACGGCTGTCGGCGTCAACTGGCTTGCCGGCTTCGATTTCGAGATCAAGGTCATTGCCCGCATCCCGTGATGTCAGGTTAAATCTGAAGCGGCGGCGCTTACAGGGCGCCGCCAGCCTGCTTCTCCATCCTTATCCCAGCCGCTCCGCATGCCACTTCAAATGGTCATCCATGAAGGTGGAAATGAAATAGTAGGAGTGGTCGTATCGCTCATGCATGCGCAGCGTCAGGCCGATATCCGTGCCTTTGATCGCTTCTTCGAACAGCCAGGGGCGCAGGCCCTTTTCGAGAAAACTATCGGCCTTGCCCTGATCGATCAGGAACTCGGGAAAACGCGCGCCGTCCTCGACCAGCGCACAGGCGTCGTATTGACGCCATGCGGCCTTATCCACACCGAGATATTTCTCCAGCGCCGGCTCGGACCAGTCGGCCGAAGAGGGAGCCACAATCGGCGCAAAGGCGGAGCAGCTCTTGAAACGCTCGGGGTTCTTGAGCGCAATGGTCATCGCGCCATGGCCGCCCATCGAGTGGCCGAAAATGCCCTGGCGGCTCATATCCGCACGGAAATGCTGGCCGATGAGGGCAGGCAGTTCTTCCGTCACATAGCTGTACATCCGGTAGTGCTCGGACCAGGGCTCCTCTGTGGCGTCTAGATAAAATCCGGCGCCCTTGCCCATCTGCCAGTTGGTCAGCTCATCCGGCACATCGTTGCCGCGCGGGCTGGTATCCGGGCAGACGACGATCAGCCCGAGTTCGGAGGCCATGCGGCGATATTCGCCTTTTTCCATGACATTGGCATGGGTGCAGGTGAGGCCGGAAAGATACCACAGGACAGGGCAGGGCTCATGGATCGCCTTCGGCGGCACATAAACCGCAAAGCTCATCTCCGATTTCAGGGTTTCCGATGTGTGCGAAAATACGCCCTGCATGCCGCCAAAGGCCGTATTCTGCGAAATAATGTTCATGAAGCCATTCCTTGTGAAATTTCCCGGTTCAGCCCGCAAGCGAGACGGCTGCATTGACCGCCGCCGCCACCAGAACCGTATTGAAGAAGAAAGAAACGATGGAGTGCAGCAGCGTGACCTTGCGCATGGCGGTTGTGGTTATCCCCACATCCGACGTCTGCGCCGTCATGCCGATCACCACGGCGAAATAGAGAAAGTCGTAACCGCATGGTTCCTTCGTGCCCGGAAAATCCATGCCGCCGCGATGCTGGCGTTTGCCATCCACCATGGCCGGCCGCCAGTAAAGATGGGCGTAATGCAGGGCGGTCATGGTGTGGATGGTCAGCCAGCCGAAGATCACCGAGGCGAAGGCGATGAGCAGCGCCCAGACCGTTTCGCCGGTATGGTTGAGGGCCTGAAACAGCGATACCACCGCGACGGCAACGGCAAGCAGCGTGACGGCGATGATGGCGACCGCAGGCAGATCGTCGCTATCGGCATGGGCCTTCAGAT
This sequence comes from Agrobacterium leguminum, assembly GCF_015704895.1. Classification (GTDB taxonomy): domain Bacteria; phylum Pseudomonadota; class Alphaproteobacteria; order Rhizobiales; family Rhizobiaceae; genus Agrobacterium; species Agrobacterium leguminum. The sequence continues at coordinate 328,687 of NZ_JADQWB010000001.1, forward strand.
GCTGCGCCGTCAGGCCCGACAGGCGAAAGGCAATCAGGATGAGGTAGGTCAGGAAGAACAGAACGGCCGCGATCTCTATCGCCAGCGGCGGCGCAAAAACCAGCGCCAGGCCAAGACTCACGGCACCGACCAAAAAGGCAATGACGAAAGGTTGATGGCGGCGATAGCTGTTGCTTTTCATATTGGCCGGGGTCATGGGCGGCACCTTTCCGTTGGCGCCGTCATTTTTTGACACGGCGGCAGAAACGGTCAAGCGTCTCCAGAAAAGCGGAGCGGTCACGCGGTGAGAAAGCCGCATTATATCCCTTGCTTTCACCGGTTTCGCGCAGATGCGCGCCAAGATCGCGCATCGCCGTCGCCATCCCGATATTCGACTGGTCAAAAACGCGGCCCGTCGGCCCGGTCACCAACGCACCCTTGGCGACGCAGCGCCCGGCCAGCGGCACATCTGCGGTGATGACAATATCGTTCTCACCGGCATGATCGGCGATCCAGTCGTCCGCCGCGTCGAAACCAGCGGATACGATGACGTTTTTCACCATGGGATCGCGCGACGGGCGCAGACCGGAATTGGCAACGAAGGTCACTTCCAGCCCATGCCGCTCCGCCACCTTGAGAATCTCCGGCTTCACGGGGCAGGCATCGGCATCGACATAGATTTGCGGGTTTTGCGGCATGGGCACTCTTTTCGGATAATTCCTGCCACGCTTCTAAGCGCAAACGCCGCGATTACCAAGCCCGCCATTGCTGAAATGCGGGTTCGATGCCGGGCAGGGGACGCACTTGCGACCGTCCTGAAAATCGCTTATGTTCACTTTATGTTCTTATCCCGAAAGGTTTCCCATGCTGGAAGAGTTCATCGTGCAGGCCAAGTCCGCCACCTATGTCGGCGGCGGTAGTAAATCGGCGACGCCCACGCGCAAGGGATCGCACGATCTCGGTTATCAGAGCGGCGACTGGCATTATATCGACAGCTATTTCGGGGGAACCGATTTCATCGGCCAGGAGGTCGTCTGGCATGAGGGAACAGCGGTGTGGGCGATGAGTTACTACGGCCGCATCCTCCGGCCCGACATGATCGACGGCGCCACGGCTGGCAGTGTCATTCAGCGGTCGCTTTCCACGCTCTATCGTGAGGGCCGGTTCCTTGGCGGCTTCACCCACCCGGTGGAAAATCTGGTCTATGTCGATACGAATGAGGGTGAGTTCCGGTCCTTCACCGGCATCGAGCGCATTTACCGGGGCCATGTCGAAACATACCGGCTTGACTATCATGGCGGGATCATAAAGCCATAGAGCGCAGGAAATGCCATGGACGGGATTTGCAATGGCAAATGGCGACACTCAATTTTTCAAGGCGACACTCTATTTCGACAGCGAACCCACGATCTCGGATTTGACCCTGACGCAAGCGTGGGGCGAGGAGGGATATGAATGTGAGCGGCTGAGCGAAAAGGGCGTGTTTGACGGTCTGCGCGGTTCGACCAGGGTTTTTGTCGGCACTCCCGAGCCGGTTGCAGCGGCGCCGGTTGCGCCCGCCCAATATCCGGCGGTCGCGGAAGCCAGGGTCGACTGGTCAAAGATCTTTTGCGTCGATGCCAAAGCGGCATATGACGATTTCAGCCGTGCAACACATCAGTGCGAGTTCAGATTCCTCATCATGGCGGATGAGGACGATCCTGAAATCGCCCATAACGAGATCGCCTCAGCCCTGCTCGGCATTCATCAGGTCGCCCCCATGCAGGCCGTTGCATTGCATTATCTCGACATGATCGTTGGCCGCGCTAATCTCGATGACTATCTGAACTATGCAAACAGCCATCTGGACCAACCGCAGCAAATGGCGGCGATGCTGGCCTTCGGAACCTTCGTGATGGAGGAGGAGGAAAAGATCAGGGCCTGGACAACAGGTCTGGAACATTTCGGCCAGACGAATCTGCTTTTCGAAACCCTGGCCGGAGATGCGACGCAAGCGCTTCTCACCCTGTTCGGCCTCGGGCATCTCGTCGTCAACGGGCGACGCTTCGCTGCCGGCGAAGCCATAACATCTTTCGACCTTCTCGCGCGTTTCACGCCCGCCGAACTCGATGCCCGGCCCATGCTGCGCGTCGTCAGGCAGGAAGCCGGCTAGAGCGCGCTGTCGTACCTGAGGACGAATGGGACGATGATGTTTCACCGCCCCATCACAGGCTTCAAATCAGCCGGGCTGCTTGGTCTTGCGCAGATAGGGAAGAACCGTGTCGTAGGAGCCGAAACGGGCAATCGCATCCTCGTTGGAAACGGCGGCGGTGATGATGACATCCTCGCCCTGCTTCCAGTTGGCCGGGGTCGCCACCTGATGTTTGGATGTGAGCTGAATGGAATCGATCGCGCGAAGAATTTCCTCGAAGTTGCGGCCGGTGGTCATGGGGTAGGTGAGGACCAGCTTGATCTTCTTGTCGGGACCGATGACGAAGACGGAGCGCACGGTGGCGTTGTCGGCAGGCGTGCGGCCTTCGGAACTGTCGCCAGCACCGGCGGGCAGCATGTCGTAGAGCTTGGCGACTTTCAGGTCCTTGTCGCCGATCAGCGGATAATCGACGTTGAAGCCGGTCGCGGTGCGAATATCGTTCTTCCATTTTTCATGGCTTTCGACCGGATCGACCGAAATACCGATGATCTTGACGCCACGCTTTTCGAATTCCGGCTGCAGGCCGCCCATCGCGCCGAGTTCCGTCGTGCAGACGGGGGTGAAGTTCTTCGGATGCGAAAACAGGACCGCCCAGCCGTCGCCGATCCAGTCGTGGAAGCTCACCGGACCATGGGTGGTCTCGGCGGTGAAGTCGGGTGCTATGTCGTTGATACGCAGGCTCATCTGATGTTTTCTCCCTAATGATTTGAACTGAAAACTGATGGTTCTCGGCAATCCGTGTCCGGCGCTGGAGCTTAGAGTTTTTGCGTGAAATGGCCAGCCCTTTCATCGGGCTTCGGCGGTATTTGCTTCAGCCCCACAGAGATTTGATAACCCTGATTTTCCCCGTTTGTCGCGGTTGCACGATATCCGCCCGGTTGATTGTTTCAGGAGGACATGATTATTCCAGAGACGATCGGGGGGCCATCATGACGACTTCTTCTGCGCCTGTTTCTGCAACGGTTCGGGCACGCATTCCAGCGACGGTCTGGGTGCTCGGCATCGTTAGCCTTCTGATGGATATTTCTTCGGAAATGGTGCAGACGCTGCTGCCCTATTATCTCGTTTCCGGTCTCGGCGCTTCCGCGGTCACTGTCGGTTTCATCGAGGGTATGTCGGTTGCCATCGCCACCACGACCAAGCTGTTTTCCGGGATTATCGCGGACTGGACGAGGCGGCGGAAAATGCTCGCCGTGCTTGGATACGGTCTCGGCGCAATCTCGAAACTCGCTTTTCCCTTCGCCACCTCGCTTGGCTGGATCGTCGCCGCCAAGGCGGTGGACCGGGTCGGCAAGGGCATTCGCGGAACGCCGCGCGACGCCCTTATTGCCGATGTGACACCGCCGGAAATTCGTGGCGCCGCATTCGGGCTCAGAAAGTCGCTCGATACGGTCGGCGGCTTCATCGGGCCGCTGGCGGCCATCGGGCTGATGTTCGCGCTCAGCGAAAATGTGCTCGCCATTTTCTGGATCGCGGTCATTCCCGCTTTCCTTGCGGTGTTCATCCTCATCGCCGGTGTGAAGGAACCGGATGCGCCCGCAAGACCGAAAGCCGAAAAGCCATTCCGGCTCGCCGATTTTGCGAAACTCAATCAGGCGGTCTGGATCGTCATCATTGCGGCGTCGCTCCTGACCTTGGCGCGTTTCAGCGAAGCATTCCTGTTGCTGAAATCCGAAGAGGCGGGCTTCCGGCCGGCATGGATACCGATCACGATGGTCATCATGCATGCCGTCTATGGCCTGACAGCCTATCCCGCCGGCCGGCTTTCGGACAGGATCGGCCGCTCAGGGATTATCGCGGCGAGCGTGGCCGTGCTGGTGGCCTCTTATCTCACGCTCGCTTTTGCCAATTCCATTCCGTTGTTCCTGTTCGGCATTCTTCTGTGGGGCCTGCATATGGGCCTGTCGCAGGGTCTGCTCGCAGCCCTGATTGCGGAAACGGCGCCGCCACATCTCAAGGGAACGGCCTTCGGCGTCTTCAATCTGATGACGGGTCTGGCGGTGCTGGTCGGCAATGTCATCGCCGGCTTGCTGTGGGACCTCCATGGTTCGTTCGGCACCTTCCTGGCGGGCGCAGCACTGTCTTTTACCGCATTGCCGGTGTTGATCTGGGTATCCCGTCGAAAGCGCGCCGCCGCCTGAGCCTGTGCCGAAAACACGACGACGTTGTTTTCGCTCATCCCAGCGCATAGTGTGACGCAACGTCAGGCGACAGCATTCCGGGGGTGGGGATTGATGGAGAACAGCAATGACAGTCACCATTACCGCTTTTGAACGTTCGCCCGATGGCGGCAAGGGTCTCGCCCGCGACATGCGCGTCCGCTGGGCACTCGAAGAAGTAGGCCAGCCCTATGACGTTCGCCTTCTTTCCTTCAAGGCGATGCGGGAACCGGCGCATCTGGCGCTTCAGCCCTTCGGGCAGATCCCGACCTATGAGGAGGGCGATCTCGTCCTGTTCGAATCCGGTGCGATCATATTCCATATAGCCGAACGCCATGCCGGCCTGTTGCCACAGGATGCGGATGCGCGGGCGCGGGCGATCATGTGGATGTTCGCCGCGCTCAGCACCATGGAGCCGCCCATTGTCGAGCATTTTGTCACCGGCTTTCTCGAAAGGGACAAAAGCTGGCACGGCGAGCGCCTGCAGATCGTCGATGAACGTATTCGCAAGCGGCTCGGCGAATTGTCCAGCCGACTGGGGAAGGCCGAGTGGCTTGACGGCGCATTCAGCGCCGGCGATCTGTTGATGATATCGGTGCTGCAACGGATAAAGAGTTCGGGCATTCTCGATGAATACGCAAATCTCGCAGCCTATGTCGCTCGCGGCGAGGCGCGTCCCGCCTATAAACGCGCCTTTGCCGATCAGTTGGCGATTTTCAAAGCTGCATCGAACGGCTGAACCGCATCGACGGGAGGCCCCTCACTGCGGACTGCCTGCGATCAAGCCAAGGTGCTGACGCGATAGGCCATTCCGAGCGACCTCGGCGCGGTCTCCTTGAAACCGAATTTTTCGTATAGCCTGTTTGCCGGCACATCGGCGATCAGGCTGACATAGGCCGAAGCGGGAAGCTCGCTCTTCACATGGCTCATCAGCGCCTCCATGACCGCCTTGCCCAAGCCCCGACCCTGATGGGCGGGATCGACGGCAATGTCCACGATCTGAAAAAAGCAGCCGCCATCGCCGATCAGCCGGCCCATGCCGATGGCGGAACCCGCATGCAGAACCAGCACGGAGAAGACCGTGCCCTGCAACCCCTTCTCTGCCGCCTCCCGTGAAAAGGGGCTTAGCCCGGCCACGGCGCGAAGGCGCAGATAGTCCTCGACAGATGGGGTTCTCGCGATGATGGAATAATCGGGGGAATAATCGGGTTGGTTCATTCGACTCTCCTCTCGGCCGCGCTCTGAAAGCGCCGCCCAATATTTGGAGAGGATTTCTACAGGAGCTTTACCGATTCTGAGGCGCAATTTTCAGCGCCTGAAGATCGTGCTGCGCGCGGACGCCCATGAAGGCGTCCGTTTCGGCCTGTTAGCGGCGGCCTTCCACGGCGGAACGGATATGCGAGCGGCTGACGCCGATGTCGGAAAGGCTTCTGTCATCGAGCGCGCTCAGTTCGGCCACGGCGCGACGGTTGCGGAAATAGTTTCGAACGGTTTCGTGAAGTTTCATTTTCATGGTTTCCAGTGATGAGATTGCATAAAATATGCCCATTCTGACGCGAAAAATACAGGCATTTGCCTGCATGGAAGACATGCAAAAATCGACACACGACGTCTGGATAGGGGGAAACGACTGCCGGCATAAGGAAACGCTATAGCGGCAGAAAGGACTTGTGTTGGCAAAATATCCGGCGATGAACCTACTCTGCCTGAAAGATTAGCATGACGTTAATCGACAAGAACCGCAAAAGCGGCAAAAGCTCGCCCGGCCAAAGCCGGAACAGATAAATCCGAAAAGGAGTGGGAACATGAAAAACGGTATTACTCGCAGACTTCTACTGGTTTCCGCAGCGGTCGCTCCGATCCTGAGCCTGTCGCCGGCGCTCTCCGCCGCCGCTTATGCGGCCGACACGATAAGGCTCGGCCTCGTCGCGCCGATGAGCGGCCCGAATGCGCGCTACGGCGCTTTCTCCATGCATGGCGCGGAACTCGCGGTAAAGGATATCAACGCGGCCGGCGGCATCAACGGCCAGCAGATCGAACTCTTCAATGCCGACAGCCAGGGCACGCCGGTCGAAGGTGTTTCGGCCACCCGCCGCCTGATCGATCAGGACGAAGTGGATTTCGTCATCGGCGACGTCTCCAGCTCCGTGACGCTCGCCATGCAGCCCGTCGCCGAGGATGCCGAGGTTCTGCTGCTGAACGCCGCGTCCTCCAACCCGAAGATCACCTATCAGGCGGGCGTCGGCGGTTTCAAATGGACATTCCGCAACTATCCGACGGATGAGAACCGTGCCTTCGTCGTGGCGAAATACGCCGCCGAACAGCGTGGTTTCACCAAATTCGCCGTCCTGTCGGTCGATAGCGACTACGGCCGCTCCGCCATCACCTTCACTAAGAAATACCTGCCGGACTTCAAGGGCGAGATCCTCAGCGAGGATTATTACAAGGAAGGGGAGGTCGATTTCCGCAGCGTGCTGGCGAAGATCCGCGATAACGGCGCGCAGGCAATCATCATGTATGGTCTCGCCGACACGACGCCGATTGTCGCCCGTCAGATGCTGGAACTCGGACTTGCTGGCAAGGTTACACTGATCGGCAACGGTGAATTCAACACCGAAAAGACGATCAAATCCGCACCGAAAGCCATGGAAGGCGCAGTTGAGGCCGCAGCCTGGCTGCCGCAGTTCGATAGTCCGGCCAGCAAGGCCTTCGTCGAGAAATTCACCGCCACCTACAAGGAAGCGCCGAACAATCACGCCTATGTGCATTGGGATACCGTCAACCTGCTCGCCCAGGCGATCAAGGAAGCCGGAAGCGCTGATCGCAATGCGGTCCGCGAAGCGCTCTCCAAGATCAAGTACAAGAGCCCGGTCGGCGAAGTGACCTTCGACGATCACAATCAGGCGCGCCTTCCGATGATCCTTCTGCAGATCGAGAACGGCAAGCCGAGCATAAAGGGCGCTTATACGGCGGAAATCCAGTACCCTGCGAACTGACAGACCGGGAGGGGTACAGCCATGTTCTCGACAATTCTCGAGCAAGTCGTAAACGGGATCGTCACCGGTTCCGTCTACGCGATCGTCGCCGTCGGCATGACCATGATTTTCGGGGTGCTGAGAGCCATCAACTTCGCTCATGGCGAATATTACATGCTCGGAACCTTCGGGGCGTGGTTCGCCATCGATTATCTCGGCCTTTCCTATGAGGCTTCGATCGTCGTCGGCGTTCTTTCCACCGTGGTCGTGGCCTATGTGGTCGGCCAGCTCGTGATGCGCAGAATGGTGGGAGCGCCGGCCGAGTCCGGCGTTCTCGCCACCCTCGGCATCGCGCTGATCCTGCAGAACACGATCATTTTCGTCTTCGGCGGCGGCTACAAGTTTTTCGCCGGCGGTTATATCGAGCCGATTTCCATCCTCGGCTTCACGTTGGCGCAGCAGCGCGTGCTCATTCTGGTCGTGTGTCTGATCGTCTTCGTCGGTCTGGAGCTGATGGTGACCTATAGCCGTCTCGGCATGGCGATGCGGGCGGTCTCGCAAAATGTCGAATGCTGCGGCGTGGTCGGCATCGATGTCTCGCAGGTCGTATTGCGCACCTTCATCCTGGGCGCCGCGCTTGCAGCACTTTCGGGCGTGCTGACAGCGCCGGTCAATGTCAGCGTCTATGGCGGCATGGGAGAACTCATCACCTTCAAGACCCTGCCGATCATCATCATGGGCGGCCTTGGCAACGTACGCGGCACCTTCTTCGCGGCCATGATCCTCGGCATCGCCGAAAGCCTCGTCGCCACCTATGTCGGGCTGCAATTCCGCGACACGGTGGGCTTCGCAACGCTGATCCTGATGCTGATGTGGCGTCCGCACGGCCTGTTTTCGACGCAGGCGCGCTTTTAGAAGCCGCGCCCGCCGAATTTACTCGAATTTTGAGGACTCGACATGTCTCTCACAGACACCGTTCCCCAGGCACGCCGCCGCGATCTGCGCATTCCGCTCGCCGCCGTCCTGATCGTCGTAGCACTTGCCGCGCCCTTCATCGGCACGCGTTACGTTACCCACTCGCTGATCATCGCGCTCATCTTCATGCTGCCGGCGCATGGCCTCAATCTGCTCGTCGGTTATACCGGTCTGCTGTCGCTGGCGCAGGCGGCTTTCTTCGGCATCGGCGCCTATACCGCCGGTCTGCTGGCGGTTCACTATGAAACGCCGTTTTACGTGAACCTCATTGCCGCGGGCCTCGTCTCCGGCGCGCTTGCCCTGCCGCTCGGCATTCCGGCGCTGCGTCTGCGTTCAACGTCCTTCGTCATGTGTACGCTCGGTTTCGTCATCATCGGCCAGGCAATCGCCAAGAACTGGATTTCGCTGACCCGCGGCGACATGGGCCTTTCCGGCATCCCGAAGCCCTATTTCGAGCTCGGACCGCTCTCCTTCACGGTCAGCGGAACCACCAGCTTCTATTATCTGGCTCTGGCCATCTGCGTTCTGGGAACGCTTGCCGCATGGGCAATCGTCCGCTCGCCGGCGGGCCGCAACATGGTCGCCATTCGCGAAAACGAAACGCTGGCGGAATCCCTCGGTGTTCCGACCTGGCGTTACAAGCTGATCGTTTTCATGCTGAGCGCCGTCTTTGCCGGGGTAGGGGGCAGCCTCTATGCCCATTACCTCACGGTGGTCAGCCCGCTGACCTTCCAGATGTATTATTCCACGACGATGCTGATCATCGTTCTTGGCGGTGGTGCTGGCATGATTTCGGGAACCGTGTTCGGCAGCCTGCTTTTCGTCGGTCTGACAGAGGCGCTGCGCGTGGCTCCTGAAGTGCGGATGATCGCCTATGGCTTCTGCCTTCTCGTTCTCGTCTTCTGGTTCAAAAAGGGCTTTGCTCCCCTGATCAATCGCTTCTGGAACGCGATCGGAGGCTCGAAATGACGGCTCATCTTCCCATCCTTGAGATAAAGAACCTCAGCAAGTCCTATGGTGCGGTGAAGGCGGTCAACGATGTCAGCATGCACATCAATCGCGGCGAGATAGCCGGACTGATCGGGCCTAACGGCTCGGGAAAGTCCACCTTTTTTGATTGCAGCACCGGGCTTGCCCGGCCGGATACCGGCAAGGTGATACTGGACGGGCAGGACATCACCGGCTGGTCGCTCAACCGCATCGCCCGTGAAGGCCGCATGCTGCGATCGTTCCAGAAGACAGTCACCTTCAAGGCGCTCGATGTGGAGGAAAACCTCGTCATCGCCGGTCAGATGTTCACATTTCCCTCACTCCTGTCGACATTCGGCCTCGGCGGCATGTCGCGCCGCCGCGTGGCCGGGTTGAGAGAGCGGGCGCGCGAACTGATCAAGATGGCAGGCCTCTGGGACGTTCGCCACCAGCCCGCCGGCAATCTGTCCGGCGGCCAGCAGAAACTCATCCAGTTCGCCTCCATGCTGATGCCGGAGCCGAAGCTTATCCTGCTCGACGAGCCGATGGCGGGCATCAATCCGAAGATCATCGAGCGTGTGGTGGAGACGATCCAATATGCGAATAAATCGCTCGGCGTGAGTTTCCTCGTCATCGAACATAATATCGATGTGGTCACCAGCATCTGCCAGCGTGTGGTCGTGCTCGATCAGGGAACGAAACTGGTCGAGGGACTGCCGCATGACATCATTCAGGACCAGCGTGTGAGGGAGGCCTATCTTGGCGGCTGACAGCAATCTTTCCATCCAGGGCCTGCGCGCGGGTTACGGCAATCTCGATATCCTGAACGGCGTCGATCTGGATGTGCCGACCGGCCAATTCGTGGCCCTCATGGGGCCGAACGGTGCGGGCAAATCCACCCTGCTTAAGACGCTCTACGGCATGACGACCATCAAGGAAGGCGGCATCGACTGGCGCGGCAGGAACATCGCCGGATTGTCGTCGCGCGCCATTCTGGGGGAGGGCATATCCTTCGTACCGCAGGGCCGTTGCAACTTTCCGGTCATGACCGTCGATGAAAACCTGCAAATGGCCGCCTATACCATTCGCGATGCAAAGGTGAAGGCGGACCGGGATTATGTCTACGACCTTTTCCCGATCCTGAAGACGCGACGCTCGACGCTCGCGGGCAATATGTCGGGCGGCGAGCAGCAATTGCTCGAAGTGGCGATGGCGGTTCTGCAGCGGCCGAAGGTGCTGCTGGTGGATGAGCCCTCGGTCGGCCTGTCGCCGGCCGCAATCGGCATCGTCTTCGATGAACTCCTGCGGCTGCATGCAAATGGCATGACCATCCTGCTTGTCGAGCAGAACACCAAAAAGGCCATGGAGGTGGCTGAGCGCGCCGTCATTCTCCGTCTCGGCAAGGTGATCTGGGACGGCACGCCGGCGGAGATCACCCATGACGAACTTGGCGAATTGTTCCTGACCGGAAAGATGCGCGGCGAACTCGAAGCCGCGCATTGACAGGTCCAAAGCTTTAGATTGAGACGAGGAAAGACCATGAGCACTTTCGTGCCAGCATCACGCGTGTCGAAAATTAGGGTTTCGCCAAGCACGGCGGCGGCGGCTCGCGCCCGCGAATTGAAGGCCGCCGGCCGCGATATCGCCGATCTGACGGTGGGCGAGCCGGATTTCGATACGCCGGAAGCCGTCAAGGCGGCAGCGCATGCCGCCATAGACCGGGGCGAGACCAAATATACCGCCGTCAACGGCACGCCGGCGCTTCGCAAGGCGATCATCGGCGACTTCCAGAAGCGTCTTGGCATCGCCTATGGCGATAGTGAAATCTGCGTTGGCGGCGGCGCCAAGCAGATCCTGTTTCTGGCGCTGATGGCAAGCGTGGAGAATGGTGCGGAAGTGATTATTCCGGCTCCCTACTGGGTGTCTTATCCCGATATGGTCATTGCCAATGACGGCACGCCCGTCATCGTCGCATGCCCGGAGGAAACGGGGTTCAAACTGACGGCCGAAGCGCTGGAAGCGGCAATCACCCCGAAGACGCTGTGGCTGATCCTCAACGCCCCCTCGAACCCGACGGGTGCTGCCTATAGCGAAGCGGAACTGAAGGCGCTGGGCGAGGTGCTGCTGCGCCATCCGCATGTCATGATCCTTTCCGACGATATTTACGATCAGGTCTGGTTCAGGGATGAGCCTATGAAAACCCTCGTTGCCGTCGTTCCGGAACTGAAGGATCGGGTGCTTCTGACCAACGGCGTTTCAAAATCCTATGCCATGACGGGATGGCGGATCGGTTACGGGGCCGGGCCGGCAGCCCTCGTCGCCGCCATCAACAAGTTGCAGTCGCAAATGTCGTCCTGCCCGTCTTCCGTCAGCCAGGCCGCCGCCGCCCATGCGCTTGCCGGTGACCAGACATTCGTGACGGAAAGCGTTGCGGTCTATAAACAGCGGCGCGACTACGCCTGCGCACGTCTGAACGCGATCCCCGGCCTCTCCTGCATGGTGCCGGATGGGGCCTTCTACCTCTATCCGAGCTGCGCCGGGGTGATCGACAAGACGACGGCGGATGGCAAGGTGATCGCAAACGATCTCGACTTCGTCCTCTATCTCCTCGACAGCGTCGGCGTGGCGGCTCTTCAGGGTGCGGCCTACGGGCTTTCGCCCTATTTTCGCATTTCCTTCGCCACCTCCATGGAGGTGCTGGAGGATGCATGTGACCGCATCGAGCGTGCGGTGGCTGCGCTAAGGTAGGGCAAATCGGACCCGTAAACAGGCTCGCCTTTACAACGGTTTGTGCAGTTTTTCACCTCCCGTCATTCCGGCCTTGAGCCGGAATCCAGCCAGCCCAAGTCCTTGGGCTGAAAAGACTTGTCCCGCCGCGCAGACGCGCGTCGACTGGATTCCGGCTCAAGGCCGGAATGACGGAGGTGGGGATGTACGCGCACAGTTGCGTCGTGCACATATACCGAAAACCCCTATCCCATTGAAATTACGCGCCGTCCTTGCAGAAATCCATTCCCGTTTCCTCCTCGATACGCTAGGATTTCCCCAAAAAAGTGGGGACCGATGAGCGTCGATTTCAAAAAACTCAAGAGCTTCGTCAAGATCGTCGATACCGGCAGCGTTTCGCGTGCCGCCGGCATTCTTCGTGTGGCACAGCCGGCGCTGTCGCAGCAGATCGCGTCGCTGGAACAGCATTTCAAACACCAGCTCCTGCTGCGCAGCAATGTCGGTATCACGCCAACCGAAGCGGGGTTGATCCTCTATCGCCATGCACAGATCATGCTGAAGCAGATCGAGCAGGCGCAGACCGATATCGACCGCTCCGCCCGCTCGGTCTCCGGCCGCGTCTCCATCGGGCTTGCCACCTATTCCTCGTCCAGCGCGCTGTCCCTGCCGCTTATCAAGGAGATGAGGGCGCGGTTTCCCGCCATCACGGTCCATATCAACGACAGTTTCGGCCATATTCTCAGCGAGCTGATCATGACTGGCAAGATGGACATGGCGCTGATCTACACCTCCGATCCGATCAAGGGCGTGACGCTGGAACCTTTGTTCCGGGAAGAAATGTTCCTCGTCTCGCCCGCCGATATGAAGCTGCCGACTGAACCCGGTCAGCCGCTTCCGCTCTCGGCGCTGGATGGCCACGCGATGCTGCTGCCGAGCAAGGCGCATTTCCTTCGCCGGCTCATCGATGAAGGGCTAGCGCGGGCGCGCGCAAAGCCGGAGGTCATTTCCGAGCTGGAATCCGTACCGGCACTCGGGGCGGCGGTACTGGACGGCCTCGGCTCGACCATCCTTCCGGCCTCGGTTGTACTGGAGACCCCGAGCTTCAGCGGCGCACAGCTACATCCCCTCAAAACACCTGTCATCGATGCAACAGTGTCGCTCTGCGTCTCCGATCATATGCCGCTTTCCGAGCCGGCTCTGGCGGCGCGTTCCGTGCTTCTCGAGATCGTCACAAAGCTCAAGAGCGGCCACCACCCCGGCATTCGCGCCATCTGAATTCGCTATAAGCAAACCCTATGGCGGCAGACCGAGGTTGTGTTGGTAAAGGCCGGCTGAAGGCTTCAATTTTCCATCAGTGAACGGATTCAAATTTGGATCCACAAGGCAGCCAGAGAGGCTGCATGGTCGCTCGAGGGAAACAATGGCAAAACTGGCTTTCGATACTGGCGGTACCTTTACCGATTTCGCGCTTCTGGACGACAGCGGCGAACTTCACCTCCATAAAGTCCTGAGCACGCCGAAAAATCCGGCCGAAGCCGTTGTGCAGGGCGTGTCTGAGCTGCTCGAAAAACATGCGGACGCGATTGCCATCGAGAACCTGCAGGTGCTTGGCGCAACCACCGTCGTTACCAATGCCGTGCTGGAGCGCAAGGGCGTGGAGACCGGCTTCGTCACCACCGACGGTTTTCAGGACATGCTGCGCATCCGCAACGAGGGGCGTTACGATCTCTATGACCTGAACATCAAATATCCCGATCCGCTGGTCACCCGCGCCAACAGTTTCGGCGCCGAAGAACGCATCGCCGCCGATGGCGAGGTGATGACGGAACTCAAGGAAGAGACCGTTCGCGAGATCGCCGGACGGCTGAAGGAAAAAGGCATCCGCTCGGTGGCGGTCTGCCTGCTGCATGCCTATAAATATCCGCAGCACGAACAGCGCGTCGCCGCACTCCTGCGTGAGGAAGACCCTGACATTTTTGTTTCGCTCTCTTCTGAGGTCTGCCCGGAAATGCGCGAATTCGACCGCGCCTCGACAACGGTGGTCAATGCCTATACCCGCCCGCAAATGTCCGGCCACGTCGCCCATCTGCAGCGGGAGTTTGCTGGGAAGGGCATCGACCGGCAGGTGCTGTGGATGACCTCTTCGGGCGGTCTTGTGCCGAGCCGCCGCGCCGCCGAACTTCCCGTGCGCCTGATCGAATCCGGCCCCGCCGCAGGTGCTGTCGCCGCCGCCGAATTCGGCCGCACGGCAGGTGAGGCGAGCGTTCTTTCCTTCGACATGGGCGGCACCACCGCCAAGCTCTGCCTCATTCCCGATGGCGAACCGAATGTCGGCACCGATCTCGAAGTCGCGCATTACCAGCGTTTCCGCAAGGGATCCGGTTTTCCGCTGAAAATCCAGTCGATCCAGATGATCGAGATCGGCGCTGGCGGCGGTTCCATCGCCGCGAAGAACCCGCTCGGCCTTCTCGATGTCGGCCCGCATTCCGCCGGCGCCATGCCGGGTCCGGCCGCCTATCAGCGCGGCGGAACCGAACCGACGGTAACCGACGCCGATATTCTGCTCGGTTACATGGGAACGGAATCCTTCGTCGGCGGCTCGTTCAAGGTGTCGAGGGACGCGGCCCACGGGGCGATGTCCAAACTGGCCACTTCTCTCGATGTGACCGTCGAGCGCTGCGCCTGGGGCATCCACGATCTCGTCAATGAATCCATGAGCAAGGCCGCTGCCATGCACGCGACCGATCTTGGCGTCGATCCGCGCTCTTTGCCGATGGTGGCCTTCGGCGGGGCAGGGCCAGTGCATGCCTACGGCATCGCCCGCAAGCTCGGCATTTCGCGTATCATCTGCCCGACGGGCGCGGGCGTCAGCTCCGCCATCGGCCTGTTGATCGCGCCGGTTGCCGTCGATCTCTCCGCAAGCCATCCGATGGCGCTCGATGTCTGGGATATCGAGGCGATGAACCGCCTGCTCGATGATCTTTCCGCTCAGGGCGCGGAGGTCGTTTCGGCCGCCGGCGTTCCGAAGGAGACAATCACCAATCGTTATACCGTGGATATGCGCCATGTGGGGCAGGGGCACGAGATTACGGTGGTCCTTCCCGACCGCAACCTGCCGAAGGACATTTTCCTCGAAGAATTGCGTAACAGTTTCTTCAAGCTCTATCGCGAATTGTTCGGCCGCACGGTGGCTGCACCGCTGGAAGTCATCACCTGGCGTCTGCGCGCCAGCGGCGAGAAGGATCAGGTCACCCGGCCGCATGAAACCGTCGTTGCCGAAGCCCTAAAAGGTAGCCGGCAGGTCTATTTTCAGGAGGCGGGCGGCTATGTCGAGACCTCGGTTTACGACCACTACAAGCTGCCGGTCGGCCACGACGTGAAGGGGCCTGCCATTGTGGAACAGCGTGAATCGACAGCCGTTGTCGGGCCGAGCGGCACCTTCCATGTCGATGCCCACGGCAATCTCGTGATCAATATTCTCTAAGGGGGCAGTCAAATGTCGAAACCCGCAACCGATTTCAACGATCCGATCAACCTTCAGGTCATGTGGAACCGCCTGATCTTCATCGCGGATCAGGCCGACAACGTGCTCGGCAAGACGGCGTTTTCGCCGATCGTGCGTGAGAACCATGATTACGTTACGGTACTTCTCGACAGTAAGGGTAGGGCGCTGGCGCAATGCACCTGGTCGATCCCGGTTTTCATCACCTCGCTGCCCGCGGCGGCACAGAAATATTTCCTGCCGAAGTTTCCAGTCGAGATACTGGAAGAGGGCGACGTTCTCGCGACCAACGATCCGGAAATCGGAACCGGCCATCTGCCCGACGTGACGATGATCACGCCGATCTTCAAGAATGGCAAGGTCGTCGCTTATGCGGGGTCCATCGCCCATCTTCCCGATATTGGCGGCGCGCCGCTGCATTCGGAAGCCAGCGACATTTTCGCGGAAGGCATCCGTTTCCCCATCGTCAAGCTGCTCAAGGCCGGCGTTCCGAACGAGGATGTGTTCGATATCATCGCAGCCTCAGTCCGCCTTCCCACGGAAGTGCGCGGCGATCTGGAATCGATGATCGCCGCCAACAATGTCATGGGCCGCGAACTGGTGAAATTCCTCGATGAATACGGGCTGGACGATGTCGATGGGCTGGCCGACGCCATCCACACCCGTTCGGAGGCGCAGACGCGCAAGGCGATCCGCGAATGGCCGAACGGCACCTATTCCGCCGAAGTCCTGCTCGACGGCTACGATGTCGACGTCAAGCTGAAAGCCTCGGTGATTGTCAGGGACGATTCCATTCATGTGGATTATACCGGCACGTCGGATCAGGTCCTGCACTCGATCAACTGCCGCACGAACTACCGTTACGCCCATTCGGTCTACGCGCTGAAATGCCTGCTCGATGCCGAAACACCCAATAATGAGGGTTGCATCGTCCCGATCACCGACGAAGCGCCGCTCGGCTGCATTCTCAATCCGCAGGAGTGGACGGCGGGCAATTCGCGCAATCTCATCGGTCACGTCATTCCTTCGCTGATCTTCAAGGCGCTGGAAGGCATCGTGCCGGAAAAGGTTCTGGGCGATAGCGGCGGTGCGCCGATCTGGGCGGCCAATTGCGTCGGTCAGCGTAACGATGGCACGCAATATGGTTCCGTGCAGAATTTCCATGGCGGGCAGGGCGCACGCGCCGAATTTGACGGGCTGGACACGCTGAGCTTCCCCTCCAACTGCAAGGTCACGGCCATCGAAATGTTCGAGGTCGCCGTTCCGGTGCTGACGGAACGCAAGGAACTGATCGCCGATTCCGGTGGCGCCGGCAAACATCGCGGCGGCCTTGGCCAGCGCGTCGTTCTGCGCAATCTCGGCAAAAACCCGATGAACATTTATCTGGCATCGGAACGCGTCCGCCACCCCTGCTTCGGCGTGGTGGAAGGCCAGAGCGGGTCCGCCGGCAAGGTGATGAAGCAGGGCAAGTCGCATTTCCCCAAGGGTAAGGTCGTGCTTCAGACCGGCGAACGTCTGGAAGTCCAGACACCCGGCGGTGGCGGCTGGGGCAGGGCCAGCGAGCGTTCGCGCGCGCTGATCGAACAGGATATTTCCGAAGGTCTGGTAACCGCGAAGGCGGCGAAAGAAATCTTCGGCTATTCTGGCGCCATTGCTGCCGCAGCCGAATAGGAGATGAGAATGGGACTGTTGAACGGAAAAATTGCGCTGGTAACCGGCGCCGGTTCAGGCATCGGCCGCGAAACCGCAATTCTGCTGGCGAAAGAAGGGGCGACGGTCGTTCTGACTGGACGCCGTCTCGATCCGCTGCGCGAGGTCGCGGAACTGATCGAGAAGAAAAAGGGCAAGGCCATCGCTCGCACGCTCGATATCGCCTCGCGCGATGCGATCTTCGACACGGTCAAGTCGATCGGCGAGGCCGTCGGTCCCATCGATATTCTGGTCAATAATGCCGGTTCCGCCAGCAAGGTGCTCAACGCCCGCTTCATCGACGAGGAGGAGTGGAACGCCACCATCAACGTCAATCTGACGGCCGTGTTCAACCTGACACAGGCGGTGCTGCCGGAGATGATCGCAAAGGGTGAAGGCGCCATCATTACCGTCTCTTCGCTTGCCGCCCTCAATCCCAATCTTCTGGGCGGCGTGGCCTATGGTGCGGCGAAGGCGGGCGTGAAGAACTTCATGACCTTCCTGCACAATACCTATCGCAACCAGGGTATCCGTGCGACGACCATCCTGCCGGGCGAGACGGATACGCCGATCATGAACAACCGCGCGCGGCCGCCTCTCAAGGAAGAACGCGCCGTGATGATGGATCCGCATGACGTCGCCCGCGCCATCCTGCTTTGCGCCAGCCTGAACAAAAGCGCGGTCATTCCGGAACTGCACATCTGCCCGACCCATATGCGTGACACTTCAAAGGATATCGAAGTCGCTCGCTGGGTGGGCGCGCCGGACGATACGCCGGATATGCCGAAAAAGAACTAGGGAGAGACGTCCATGAATGGAGCAAAGCTACGCGCCCGTCTTGCGGCGGGTGAAGCTATCAGCATGTTCACCCCGCACCATACGTCGTCGGGCCTTTCCGCCCGGCTGGTGGAACTGGGCGCGGACGCAATCTTCCTCGATTGCGAGCACGGCACATGGAGCTTCGAGGATGTGCGGGCGACCGGGCAGGTGGTGCGCTCCGTCGGTGGCGCTGCCATCGTGCGTCCGCATTCGCACGAGCGGCCGCTCATCATCCGCTACCTGAATGCCAGCGCGGACGGGATCATGGTGCCCATGGTCGGCAATGCCGACGAGGCCCGCGCGATTGTCGATGCGGTGCGTTACGCCCTGCCGTCGGATTATGAAAAGCGGCTCGTCATCGCCATGATCGAGACCGTCGATGCGGTCGACACTCTGGACGAGATGCTGACGGTCGAGGGTATCGACGTCTTCTTCATCGGTCCCGGCGATCTTTCGCAGGATATGGGCTATCCGCCCGCGCCGCCATTCGGTGAGCCGCGCCCGGAGGTGGTGATAGAAAAAGTCGCCATCGCTGTCGACAAGATACGCGCAGCCGGAAAAATCGCGGGAACGCTCGCGACATTGGAAGAAATGCCGCACTGGCGGGAGCGTGGCGTGCAATTCTTCTACGTCCATTCCGATCCGTTCCTGCGCCGTGGTCTCGCTGCGGTGAAGAAGGCGCTCGCCTGAGGCGGAGTATAGGATTTTCCGATTTAACGATGCCGCAAGCGAGGGCCTGAACCTTCAGGCCCTCGCCATGCCGTTAGAAATCCGCCGTGACGGGTCTCCACAAATGCTCCGGATCGAAGCCGTCGCAGCGCGCGATCACAATCCGGGTGCCGTTTTTAACGCGCCGCCGCAAAAGATCGGAACGGTCGGACTGCGCCCGAATCGAACCGTCATCCTGAAGCTTCTGCAGCATCGACCGCGAAAGCCCGAGTTCAGACGCCAGCAGACGGTCAAGGCGTATGCCGGTCTGAAACGGAACCGTGAGATCAATCTCCGCCATTGCCCAGTCGGGAGGTTCATCCCGGATCTGTTTCGCGATATCGAATTCGGGAAACTCGTCGACGCGCTGCGATTTACGTCTCAAGGCTTCGAGGTTGAAGGTCTCCGCCCTTATCCATTGCGGATCGTTGGACTGCAGCGCTTCGAGAACGGCAGGGCTTATGTCCCGGACATTCTGGCGCTCGAAAATCGGCCTGTTCCAGCTCTTGTCGCAGATTATGCATCTATAGATAAGCCAGGCATCCAGCTTGCGGCCATTGGCATTGAGCCGGATCTTGCCGCTGGCCTGAAATGCCCTCAGGCCGCCGCATCCGCTGCATGCAAGCCAGGGCTGGGGCGCCGTTCGTGGCGTAACGGTCCATTGGACCCGAAGTAAGTTGCACATAGTCTCTTGGTCTTCCATTCGGAAGTCCACCAAGATGGTGCAGGAGAAAACCCTTACGGGAACGGCATGGCGGTGTTCTGGGGTGGTGAAGAGCTGAGACAGCGGCGCTGCGCAGGGCACATTATAACAATGCCAGACCGGTCTCTTGCCACCACCCGATGAACATGATCATACGCCGACAGCCTGCGGCTATCCGGCAATACGGGTGAAACTGGATTGAGACCGGTATTTACTTAGGCAAAGTCTACCTCGATGCGCCAATGCTCTTCGGCGGCGACAGTAACAAACGATCGCTCCGAAACAGAGTCGTCCAGCGCGGCGAAGAGGCCGAAAGCCGTTACGATGCGACTTTTATGCAACGTCAGGTGATCCGCCCATTCTTTCCGGTTCGAACGACGCCACCGGATGGATATTGTCCCTCATAAAAAAATAATAGAAACAAATACTTATACAATAACGGCTTGTGGGTTTATTTCCGGAAAGAGGCGGTTTTGCGCCTGTTATCTGCGGCTGTCGGAAATGGAAGCATACGTCGGAGCGTCGCGTCCTTACGGATGAAATGGTGCCACAACGCCGCCGCCACATGAAGAAAGACGATAGCTGCGGCAAGGTAGGCGAGGGTGGCGTGAATCTCGCTCCAGAAGGCCTCCGCCTTGTCGGAAATCACCAGAGGCAATCCCGGTACGACCACGAGGTCGAAGACGTAACTGGGGATTTGTAGAGGCGAGGTCGACGCGACTGCCCAACCGGCGAGGGGGACGGCAAGCGTCAGGAACAGCAACGCGGCGTGAGCGGCCCGCGCGGCGAACCTCGCTGCCAGTCCATCACCTTCTAGAGCCTGCGGCTTTCTACTGAAAACAGACCACAGGAAACGCGGCACGGCGAGGGCCAGCACCAGAAATCCTATCGACTTGTGATATTGGAACAGGTCGAACTGAAGAACCGGGTCGATATTGTCGCGGCTCATCACGTATCCCAGCGCAAGCTGCGCTAGGAAAAGCACCGCGATTGTCCAGTGGAACGCGATTGCCAACAGTCCGTAGGATATGGACGTATTACGCCACGGCCGTTCCCGCGTCGTTGCGCTATCGGAATGATCCTCGAAGTATCTCATCGGCTAGCTCAATTGTTGATAGGTGTCTTTCGCGATGGCGTCCATACGGTCGGACGGCAGGTTGCCAACCAACGCACAGCGGATGGTTTCGTCGTCCCAGGAGATGGCCTCCAGCGAACCGAGGCTGGACCGCTGCATGGCGGTGTCGCTCGAATCGGCCGCAGCCACGATGTAAAGAGTGACGCGCTGCCCGCTTTTATCCTCATACATCAGCTGGGCGGCGGCGCCTTCGGAACTGGGAAGAACCCGGCCGCCGACAAGGGACAGACCGTGGCGGGTGAGATCGGGAATGTTCAGTTTGCGGTCCAGCCGCTTCGAAATCCATTTCGGCAGGCTGGAAGCATTCTCCGCATCGGCCCGGATTTCCACCGGATGCAGAACCTCGCTCGCAAACAGCTTATGCGCCTGCGTTGCATCCGCCACGATGGAGGGGGTCGGTTCCGCGACCTGCGACAACAGCCCGCGCCCGAACCAGCCGCCCGTCAACCCAACGGCCAGAATGAGGATAGATGCCGCCGCCATGTTACGCCAATCGGCGCGCTGTGACCGCAGACGTCGCTCAATGCGGTACACGTTGAGACGCTCGGGCAGGGCGTCGGTATCAAGAGGGCCGTAGAGAGCCGTCAGCGTCGCATTCTGCTGCTGCCACATCGCAACCTTGCGCGCATCGGTCGGATTGGAGGCGAGGTGGGCACGAACGGCGTCACGCCGTGGGTCTTCGAGCTGACCGTCGACATAAGAGATCAGATCGGCTTCGGTTATCTGCGGTTCGCTGCCGGTCATTTTATCACCTTGAGATTTGGCTGGTCTTCCTGGGTCATCCGGGCGAGAGCCGTTCGGGCCCGCCCGAGACGGGACATCAGCGTGCCCAGCGGAATTTCAAGAACATCTGCCGCTTCCGCATAACTGAGGCCCTCGACGACGACGAGGAGCAGGGCCTCGCGATGTTCGCCGGACAGTTTTTCAATGGCACGGGCCATTTCGGCAAGCGCAATCCGGCCCGTCTGCGCCGCCGGCACAAACAGCTGTTCCGCAACATCGTCGATCGGCACTTGCGAGGGCCGGCGATTTCGTCCGCGCAGATTGTTGCGGTAGACGTTGACGAGCACTCGGTACAACCACGGACGCAACGGTCCCTGCGGTTTCCACAGCGCCTTTTTACGGATGGCTCTTTCCAGACAGTCCTGGACGAGATCGTCAGCCGTGTCACGGTCATGCGTAAGCGCATTCGCGTAGCGGCGAAGCGCTGGTATGCAACTCGTCATCTCGTCCAGAAAATCCGGCATGGATACTATTCCTTGGCAATGTGCCAGACGCCGCCGACGCCATCGCCTGTGACATCGCCGGGCTTCCTGTCCATCTGCCAGCGATAGAGCGGCTTTCCGTCATGCGACCATTGCATCGTACCATCTTTGCGGGAGATTGGTTTATAGTCGCCATCCGCCTTGTCGGTTTTCGAGGCGGCGAGGGGCGGCCATTTCTTTGCGCAGCCGTCGTAGCAGACCGACGCGCCATTGGTATCCTTGTCGAATGTATAAAGGGTCATGCCCTTGGCGTCGGTCAGGATCGTGCCTTTGGCCGTTGCCTTTTCAACCACGGCGCCACCGGCATATGGTTCGGCGAGGGCGGCCGTGGCGGCAAGCGCCACAACGCCGGCCAGAATGAAATGATGTGCACGCATGACGATAGTCCTTTGAAGGGTAACGGATTGGACGATATGCCCGATATTAGACAAACACCCGCCCGCGGCACTTAATCCCACCGCCGCTCGATTTTTTGATGCCCCCTCGCTTTATCTGATGCCCTTCAAATCGATGTCGAATGCAACCGTATTCGAATAGAGCGGCACTCCGACACCCATGCCATAGGGCAGGCGTGCGACATTGCCGGTGACGTGGAAGGTGACGGATCCCTTCTGTTGTTCAACGAATGTCGCGTGAAACGTTTCGGGTCTGGATATGCCTCTGGCTGTCAATATGCCTTCAACCACAGCGCTGCGCGGTCCGTCCTGCGTAACGCGGCTGGAGCGAAACACGATCTGCGGATAAACGGCGATATTGAAAACCGCGCTGGATCGCAGGAAGTTTTCCACCCGTTCTTGCCCGGTCTGGACGCTGGAAGGGTTGAGACTGATTTCGACGTAAGATCTGGCCGGCTGGTCCGGGTCGATGTCGAAGCGGCCGGAAATATCAGGAATTGTGCCCTTGATCCCGGGACCGGCAACCTGCGCAATTGAGAAGCGGATGTGAGAGGCAGGATCGATACGATAGCGCCCGGCCGCCGACGAGAATGGACTGGCAGAGACCGGCGAACAAACCAATGTCAGGATAAGGAGAGTGATGGAGTGGAAATATTTCACGGCGCAAGCTCCTTGATGAGTAGTCGCACTCAGGAGAACACCACAGGAAGAGGTTTAATCCGCACCACGCCGGCAGATCCTCAAAATCCCGCCCATAGGGGAAGACCAACTTTGACTGTGTGCCGAAAAAACACCCGTCAGGGAGATGGCGCCAATCCACAAACAATAATCGCATAAGATAGATTATGGAACTTATTTGATCCTGTAGTTCCAGATTTGTGCGGCTATTGCTGGTTACATACGTCGCCGCACGATCAAGCCATGGCAGGTTCAACACCTCGAAAGCCCGTGAATATCTTCTCCCGCCACAATCGAACTGATCATATGGTTCCGGAATTGAAAAGCACGAAGCGTTGAACCGAACCCAGCCCGTCAGATTGATTTTAGCGAAACACGTTTCTCAAGTTCATCTGCCAACTCTTTGCGTTCGCTATATCTATCTTTGAGATAGCTGGAAGCGCCACGCGTCAGCAGCGTGAATTTCACCAGTTCCTCGCAGACATCCACGACCCGGTCATAATAGGATGACGGCTTCATCCGGCCTTCCGCGTCGAATTCCTGATACGCCCTTGCCACCGAGGACTGGTTGGGAATGGTGATCATCCGCATCCATCGGCCGAGAATTCGCATCTGGTTCACGGCGTTGAAGGACTGGCTGCCGCCGGACACTTCCATGACAGCGAGCGTCTTGCCCTGTGTCGGCCGTACAGAACCGATTGCAAGAGGAATCCAGTCGATCTGCGACTTCATGATGCCGGTCATTGCGCCATGACGTTCCGGGCTTACCCAGACCTGTCCTTCCGACCATTCGGAAAGTTCACGCAGTTCCTGCACCTTGGCATGGCTGGCCGGCGCTTCATCGGGCAAAGGCAGGCCCTTCGGATCGAATATCCGAACCTCGCAACCGAGCCGTTCGAGCAGCCGCCCAGCCTCGAATGCCAGCAGACGGCTATAGGACACCTCGCGCAGCGAGCCATAAAGGATCAGGATGCGCGGTTTATGGGTCGAAAACGCCGGACGCAGAGCCTCTGGGTCAATGCTGTGCAGGTGATGCGCCTGCAACGCGGGAAACCTGTCAGACAATGCGCTTTCCTTCATTATCGAGGACCTGCTCGCCATCCTCCTTGAAGAACGGCCCTTTGAAAGTGTCCGGCAGAATATCCAGTACGGCCTCTGAAGGACGGGCGAGCCTGGTGCCGAGCGGTGTCACGACAAAGGGACGATTGATCAGGATCGGCGTTTCCATCATCGCATCGAGCAACTGGTCGTCCGTCAGGTCCGGATTGTCGAGACCGAGCTCGGCATAGGGCGTCCCCTTCTCGCGCATGGCTTCGCGCACCGTCAGGCCCGCATCTGCAATCATTCTTGAAAGCTTTTCGCGTGTCGGCGGTTCCCGCAGATATTCGATTACGGTCGGTTCAATCCCTGCCGCGCGGATCAGCGCCAGCGTGTTGCGCGACGTCCCGCAGGACGGGTTGTGATAGATGGTGGCGTCCATGGTCACTGCCTTTCGGTCATTATGGTTCGGGAAACGGCGGGTGCAGCCTCATACCAGCCCTTCGAGCGGTTCACGATCCAGACGACCGAAAGCATGACCGGAACTTCGATGAGGACGCCGACAACGGTTGCCAGCGCCGCACCTGACTGAAAGCCGAACAGGCTGATGGCGGCCGCGACCGCGAGTTCGAAGAAGTTGCTGGCGCCTATCAGTGCGGAAGGCCCGGCGACGCAATGGCGTTCACCCGTCATGCGGTTCAGGAGGTAGGCAAGCCCCGAATTCAGATAGACCTGGATGAGGATGGGAATGGCGAGCAGGCCGATGATGGCCGGCTGGGCGATGATTTGCTCGCCCTGAAAGGCGAAGAGAAGAATGAGTGTCGCGAGCAGCGCCGTCAGAGAAACCGGCTGCAGCTTTGCGAGAACGCAATCCAGCATCCGTAATGTTCCGTCAGTCATGAGCCGATGCCTGATCAGCTGCGCAAGGATGACCGGAACGACAATATAGAGCGCAACGGAGAGAACAAGCGTATCCCAGGGCACGGTAATGGCGGAAAGGCCGAGCAGCAGGCCGACGACGGGAGCAAAGGCCACGACCATGATCGCATCGTTGAGCGCGACCTGCGACAGCGTAAACAGCGGCTCACCCCGTGTAAGGTTGCTCCAGACGAAGACCATGGCGGTGCATGGAGCCGCAGCAAGGATGATCAACCCGGCGACATAGGAATCGATCTCACCAGCCGGAAGATAAGGTCGGAACAGCCAGCCGATGAAAAACCAGCCGAGCAGCGCCATCGAGAAAGGCTTGACGGCCCAGTTTATGAACAACGTCACGCCAATGCCGCGCCAGAACATGCCGACCTGCGAAAGAGACCGGAAATCGATCTTGAGCAGCATCGGAATGATCATCAGCCAGATCAGGATCGCGACCGGAATGTTCACTTTGGCGATCTCGGCCGCAGCGATGAGCTGAAAGACGCCGGGCATCAAATGGCCGAGCGCGACACCGGCGACGATGCACAGAAACACCCAGACGGTCAGATATCGTTCGAACAAGGACATCAGGCCGACTTTCCTTCAGGATTGGTGGTTCCATCCAATGCACCGATCTGTCGAAGCCGGGCTTCCAGCGCCATTCGATCGATGGATTGCAGGGGCAGGCTGACGAAAGCCACGATCCTGTTCTTGAGGAAACGCGCGGCCTGCGCGAAGGCGCGCTGAACCTCGATCTCCGAGCCGACCGCAGCGGCGGGATCCTCTATCCCCCAATGGGCCGTCATCGGATGGCCGATCCAGACTGGACAGGCTTCGCCGGCGGCGCTGTCGCAAACCGTGAAGATAAAATCCATCCGTGGCGCATCAGGCCCGGCAAACACGTCCCAGCTTTTCGAGATGAGCCCGCTGGTAGGATACCCCAGCACCGCCAGTTCCTTCAGGGCGTGAGGATTTACCTCTCCCTTCGGCCGGCTGCCGGCGGAATAGGCATTGAACCTCCCCTCACCTTCCTTGGCGAGAATGGATTCGGCAAGAATGGAGCGAGCGGAATTGCCCGTGCACAGAAAGAGCACGTTATAGATCTTGTCGGTCATGGTTTCGGTCCGTGGTTAGATCGGTGGTCTGGCAAGCCCCACGATCGAAGCAGAAGAGATGGCGGACACCAGCCCGGCGGGTTCATGACGACTTTGCCTGCGGGCTGCAGCAGGGTGTCAGTTCTGCAATCAAAGGCGCGCAAAGCTCGGTCGAACCACCGCAGCAATCCTTCAGCAGAAACAGGGTCAGCAGACGCAACCCGTCAAGATCGGCGCGATAGATGATAGACCGGCTCTGCCGCTCACTCTTGACCAGACCGGCCCGGGAAAGCGTGGCGAGATGCGCCGACATCGTGTTCTGGGGAACGTCGACAAGACGCGCAAGCTCACCGGCCGGAATGCCATCCGGCTCGTGGCGCACGAGTAGCCGGAAGGTCTCCAGTCGGGTAGATTGGGCGAGCGCGCCAAGCGCGGTTATTGCACTACTGTTATCCATATATCCAGAATAATGGATATATTGAATGTGTCAAGTGACGGATATCGTCATGGTCGACAGGCCGGGCGAAGAAATTCCCCTCGCCCTGCCCTGAAAGCGCTTGAACCAGCTTCGCGTCATAAAGCCACGACACGACCGTCCTTGAGACCGCAATCCGGTTTTCGGGACTATTCGGTACGGGCCTATGCCCCAGCCGTTACCGGCGTCGGACATCGTCCGGCTTCATCCGCTGCATTGGAATATTGCCGTGCCGCCAGGAAGCGGCCGATGATCAGATGCATCATATCGGCTTCTTTCAGGGGCCGGAAATCGGGATCGACCGCCAGACGCGAGAAAACACCGTCGATCAATGCGGCGATCCAGGTGGCGGCGCGCTCGGCGTCGAGATTGGCGTCGATCTGTCCCCGCTCCATTCCCTTGCGCACGAGATCGGCGATGCCTGCGCGAATTTCCTGGTCGGCGGTGCGCACAAGCGCATGAATGGCTGGATTGCGAATGGCTTCGGAAGCGATTTCCAATACCAGCCGGGCATAGGTCGGATTGGTCGCAAGCTCCAGCGAGGCGTCGACGAAACCCAAAATCGCACCGAACTTATCGTCCGCCGCGCCGAGTGCGGTGAAATAGTCGGCGGTTTCCCGTCGCTCTTCGGCAACGATCGTTTCGATGATCGCTTCCTTGCTGTCGAAATAATGGAAGAGATTGCCGGAGCTCATGCCGACCGCCGCGCAAATCTGCGCCGTGGTGGTCTGGTGAAAGCCGTTTTGCGCGAAGCAGGTAATGGCGGCTTCGAGAATCTGCTGCCGCTTGGCTTCATGCTTGGCTGGATCCAGCTTGCGGGCCATGATTGCTCCCATAAATTAATTGAGCACTTAGTCCATTAATTATATCATGATTGCCTGTCAATCCGCCTTACCCGTAAAAGGCGAATTGGGAGCGGAGAAGCACCCGCCCGAACCGGATTTTCGGCTGCCAGGCGTATACTGCGGCACAGGAGCGGGTTTGATTGCGTCTCGAAGGAACAGGTGGCCGCCCGCTCATGGCGGCGATTTCGCCAGCGCGCGTGCGGCCGGGCTGAAGAAAACCCAGAACACCAGCAGGCAGAGCGTGGCGCTGAGCCCCCACAAGAACCAGACGGCGCCGGCGGCTTCCAGACCGAAACCGGCGATCAGCACGGCAAGCGGGGTCGCCATCATCGCAATCGCCGCCGTGGTTCCAAGCACGCTGCCGCGGATCGCGGCCGGCGCGCGTTTCAGAAACATCGCATTGGCGAGCGGGCCGAGCGCCCCGGTGGAAAGGCCGATCAGGGCGGCCGCGATGAGCAGCAAGGGACCGCTCTGAAGGAAAGCGATGAGACCGATGGAAAACGTCGCGCCGGATATGCCGGCGAGCAGCACGGCCCGGCTGTTCCACGAGTGGCCGCGAATGGCGAAAACCACCGCAGACAAAGCCGCCCCGGCCCCAGAGACCGAAAGAAACAGCCCGAGATCGAGGACATCCGCTCCGCTGGCCTTGAACAGCACCGGCAGGACAACGGCGTTGAGCGCCCCGAAAACCGCCGGCATCACCATGGCGACGACAAGCAGAAGACGCAGAAGCGGCTCCGTCAGCAGAAAGCGCAGACCCGCAAATGTCGCATCGCCGCTATCCGCACCGGCGGACTTGCGCCTATGGCGCGGCAAACAGATCGCGCCGATCATAGCGGCGAGCAGCGAACAGGCCGCCGTGATCATCAAGGCATATTCCATCCCGAAAGCGGCAATGGCGATGCCCGCGACCGGCGGGCCGAAAATCATCGCCGCATTTTCGAGCAACTCATCTATCGAGGTGACCCGCTCGATCGGCATCCGGGCGATGCGGGCAAGTTCCGGCACCCTTGCATCATGGGCGATCATGCCCGGGCCGTCGAGCAGCGCCCCGACCACGATCAGGCCGAGCAGAAGGCTGATATCCATCTGCCCCGCCATCATGAGAAAGGGTATGGCCGCGATACTCATGGCGCTGGCGAGATCGGCGGTGACCGCAACGATGCGCGAACCGAAACGGTCGACGACAGGGCCACCGCAGAAAGCGCCGATAACCAGCGGTATCATGCCAGCCGCCGCCGCTATCCCTGTCCATGCGGCATTGCCGGTCAGGGACAGCACGATCCACGGCAACGCAACGGCCGCCACCGCATTGCCGAAAAGCGACAGGCCTCCGGCAAGGATCACTCCATAAAGCGGCGCACGGCGATGCGGAAGACCGAGCCCGCGAAACCCGGCCCCCGAAACCGTTTCGAGTTCACCGCAGGACGTCGCAAGAGGCATCGTCTCAACCGTGCTGCTGTCTGAAGGCATCGCACTCTCCAAGTTTCACCGGCTCCCGGCGCTGCCGGTAAGGATGAAGGCAGTAAAATATCTGGCCACTCGGGCTTCGGGACCGGACAGGTGCGAACATGTCCCACCTTGCCTTCCCCGACTGGCTATTTCCGACTTGGTATTTCATTAATTAAGCAGTCAGTCTATTTATTGCGGCGAATGTTTTTTTGTCAAGCGGGCGCTGAGAAAAATGACATGACGGCGAAAAATGCCGTGCGGGATCACATGTTCAGTGCCGCCGGATGTTGGGTAAAAAGCTGACTTTGGTGGAGTTGTTGTGCATCACATACGCGACAAATTGGCTCCCGGGCCGGAGTCGCTCCTCCGCCCTCGTTCCTGTGTCGGTCGCAGAAATCCGGCCGACGCGCGTCTGCGCGGCGAAAAGACCGTTCCCGGCCAAGGATTAAAACCAGGAAATGAAGATTATAAAAATATAATTATATCAATACATAAAACAGATAATCTAATGTAATTTCAAAACTCACCTGACGCCTCCCGGCGTCTCAAATCCAGTTCTTCGCTATAGCGCCTCAGCGTATGGCTTTCGGTAAGCAATCCGACAGGGCGATTTTCGATCTTGTCATTGACTACAACCAGCGCTTCGCTCTCCGCCGCATCGAAGGCTGCCGCCGCCTGACGGGCATTCATGGTCGGCAGCAACACATCGTTCTTGTATTGCAGATAGGTTTCGAGGCTGATCTTGCTGGGGTCGCGATCCATCGGGTCGGCGTAGATTTCCGGCACCAGGACGATGCCGGCATAACGCCCGTCATCATGGGTCATGATTACCCGTTGCGTCGAACCGAGCGGGAACTTCTCCTTGAAGGCCGGAAGCCCCATGCTGACATTGGCCTTGCGGATATCGGCGCGCATCATCCTGCCGACCGTCAGATCGCGGATCCAGCCGATATCGTGGGCGCTGCGAATGCTCTCGCCCCGCAGGTGAAAACGCCAGGTGGCGAAGGAGTAACCGAAGGTGGTGCGCACCACGAGCGAAGTGGTGATGACAGCGGCAAGCACCAGCGCCGTGATCTGGAAGTCGCCAGTCAGTTCCAGCGCCAGAAACGTCATCGTCAGCGGACCGCCGATAATGGCGGCGGCAAAGGCGCTCATGCCGATCACGGCATAGACGATAGGCGCTGTCGAGCCATAACCGATATAGGGTGCGCAGAGTGCGAAAATCTTGCCGAGCAGCGAGCCCATGAACAGCGACGCGAAAAACAGGCCACCACGGAAATTCGAACCGATGGAAATAGCGCTCGCCGCCGCTTTCAGCAGGAACAGCCCGGCTACCCCGTATATCGTTAGTTCGGCATCGATATTGAGATGCAGCGCGCCATGGCCGCTCGACAGCACCTGCGGTGAAATCAGCGCGAGCCCGCCAACCGCCACGCCGCCGATGGCAGGACGCAGCCAGCCCGGAATGGCGCTTTTGCGTGCGGTTTCTTCGATGAAGGACACCGCCTGCATCAGCACGATGCCGATGGCCGCACATACGACGCCGAGAAAGATGGCGGGCACATAATCCGCCGGTGTTACACGGCTGGCATCGACAATATCGATCGAGATGCCATGGCCGCCGATAATCCCGATGACCGTCGTCGCCACCAGTGCCGAGACGATGAGCGGCGCAAGCGTCACAACGGTATAGGTGCCGATGATGAGTTCGATGGCGTAGAACGCCCCGGTCAGCGGCGCGTTGAAGGCCGCAGCAATCGCGCCCGCCGCACCGCAACCGACAAGGATACGCATGTCCCCTCGCCGCAGTTTCAGCTTGATGCCGATCTTCGAGGCGACGCCGCTGGCGATCTGGGTGTAACCGGCCTCAAGCCCGACGGATGCGCCAAAACCGTTGGAGACGATATTCTGCACACAGACAATGATGCTGTCCGTCAGCGACAGCCGGCCGCCGTGCAGCGCATTCGCCTCGATGGGGTCGACCATGGGTTTCTTGCGGGTCTTCGAAAGAACGAAGATGATCAGCCCGAGCACGATGCCGCCGATGATCGGGCCGGCAAGCACGATCCGTCCGGAAAGATCGCTGCTGCTCAGCCGCTCGACGCCGAAAACCAGCATATGCAACGCCGTGCTCAAGGCGCCGATCAACGCCACCAGAAGGCCGGCCGCAATGCCGATGAAGACGGCAAGGAGCACCAGTCCCAGTTCGCCGCGCCGGAACATCGCCCGCAGGCGACTGGCGCGCAGATTGTCGAAGAAGCTCGCCATACTGGGTGCACGGAAAGGCTTGGTCGACATGCTGTTCCTTTTCAGGCGGCGTCAGGCTGATTCGATCTCGATCTCGAAACGCATCTGATCATAAGCCGGTTCGACATGATCAGGCGTTTCCCGCATCACCGTCTCATAATCGAGCGGAATATGCATGTGGGTCAAGATCGCCCTTTTAGGTGCGAATCTTTCGATCCAGCCAAGCGCCTGTTCCAGTGAAAGATGGCTGGGGTGATAACGGTGCTGCAGCGCGTCGATGACGAGGACATCGAGACCGGCAAGCTTCGGCAGGCTTTCTGCCGGAAAATCGCTGACATCGGTGCAATAGGCGACGTCACCAATACGGAAGCCCAGCGAATGCACATCGCCATGCTGCTGCATATGCACGTTGAATGGGATCGGCCCGCCTGCCCCATCAATGATCAGCGCCGCGTCGATATCGGCGATGATCCGCGGTTCGACGATGGGCGGATAGCTGCTGCCCGGCGGGGTCTCCAGGCAATAGGCGAAACCGTCCTTTATCCGCGCCATGGTAATGGGATCGGCATAGATCGGAATGCGGTTTTGCTGAAGGGCGAAATAGATGCGCAGATCGTCGATACCGTGCAGATGGTCGGCATGGGCGTGGGTGTAAAGCACCGCATCCACCGCCTCCACCTTCGCCGCGATCATCTGTTCGCGAAAATCCGGGCCTGTGTCGATGACGACAGTCGTCCTGCCGCCATCCGGGCCGATCTGCTCCACCATGAAGGCCGTTCGCGTGCGCCGGTTCTTCGGGTTTTCGGGATCGCAGGCGCCCCAGTCGCCGTTGATGCGCGGCACGCCGGGCGACGACGCGCAACCGAGAACCGTGAAGCGACGACGGTAGATTGCCACATCTACACCCTTGTCATCTTGGAAAAGCAGCGGAAGGCGTTTTCGGTGGTGATTTCGGCCATGCGCTCATAAGAAACACCATGCACCTCGGCCAGAACCTCAGCGGTATTGACCACGTAGGACGGCTCGTTGCGCTTTCCCCGCCAGCGCTTCGGCGCAAGATAGGGCGCGTCCGTTTCCACCAGCAGCCGGTCCAGCGGCACGGTGGCGGCGATATCGCGGATATCCTGCGATTTCGGGAAGGTCAGAATGCCGGAAAAGGACACATAACCGCCAAGCTCGACACCGGTTTTCGCCAACTCGGGACCGGCGGAAAAGCAGTGCAGGATGAAGGGGAATGGTCCCTTTCCGCTTTCGGCGCGCAAAATAGCAGCCATGTCGTCATCGGCGCTTCGGCTGTGAATGACAAGCGGCAGCTTCGTTCGTCTTGCGGCCTCTATGTGGCGAATGAGGCCGGTCTTCTGGTCTTCCGGCTTCTGCGTATCGTAGAAATAATCCAGACCCGCCTCGCCGATCGCCACGATCTTGCCGTGGCTTTCCGCCAGCCGCACAAGCTCGTCGGCGGAGATATCCAGTTCCTCATCGGCATTGTTCGGATGCGTGCCGACCGAACAGAAGACCGACGGATATTTTTCCGCGATCTTCAAAAGTTCGGGCAGCCGGCGCACCCGGGTCGAAATCGTCACCATCTGGCTCACACCCGAAGCATGGGCGCGGGCGATGATATCGTCGCGCTCAGCCTCGAAATCGGGAAAATCCAGATGGCAATGCGTATCGATCAGCATGGGTCTGGCCTTCACGCTTCCGGTGCGACGTAACGCGGGAAGACCGGCTTCGGCGCCTCAAGCGGCGTGCCCGGAACCAGACGGCCCGCTTCGCCGAGTGCGGCAAAATCACGTTTGTCGGCAGGTGCCGCAACGAGATCGAGCAGCTTCTCACAGGATTCCGGCATGAAGGGCTGCAGGAGAATGCCGATCTGGCGCACCACTTCCGCCGTAACGTAAAGCACGGTGCCCATGCGCTCGGGATCGGTCTTCTTCAGCGCCCACGGCTCCTGAGAGGCGAAATAGCGGTCGGTTTCCGAGACGACGGCGATGATGGCCGCAAGCGCGCGGTGGATGAGCTGCTTGCCCATCTCCTCGCGGCAGAGCGCCAGCAGCCCGTCGGCGGAGCCAAGCATCGCCTTATCTTCTTCGGTGAACTCACCGGGCGTCGGGATCTGGCCATCGCAATTCTTGACGATCATCGACAGCGAACGGCTGGCGAGATTGCCGATACCGTTGGCAAGATCGGCATTGATGCGGGTGGCGATGCCCTCTTCGCTATAGCTGCCGTCCTGGCCGAAGGAGACTTCGCGCAGGAAGAAATAACGGACCTGATCGAGACCGAAATGGTTCACCAGATTGGCGGGATCGACGACGTTACCGAGCGACTTCGACATCTTCTCGCCCTTGTTGAGCAGGAAGCCATGCGCATAGACCCGCTTGGGCAACGGCAGCTTCGCGCTCATCAGGAACGCCGGCCAATAGACGGCATGGAAGCGGATGATATCCTTGCCGATGATATGCACGTCGGCGGGCCAATATTTGGCGCGCGGGCCGTTCCTGTCTTCGATGTAACCCGTGGCGGTGAGGTAGTTGGTCAGCGCATCGACCCAGACATACATGACGTGCTTCGGATCGTTCGGAACCTTGATGCCCCAGTCGAAGGTGGTGCGGGAAATCGACAGGTCTTTCAGACCGGATTTGACGAAGGAGATGATTTCGTTGCGGCGTTCTGCCGGGCCGATGAACTCCGGGTTCTCCTCATAGAGCTTCAGCAGCTTGTCCTGATATTCGGAGAGCTTGAAGAAGTAGCTTTCCTCCTCCACCCACTCGACCGGCGTGCCCTGCGGCCCGTAACGAACGCCGTCAGCGCGCACTTCCGTCTCGTCCTCGGCATAATAGGCCTCGTCGCGCACGGAATACCAGCCTGCATAGCTGTCCTTGTAGATGTCGCCGCTGTCGGCCATCAGGTTCCAGATATTGCGCGAGGTCTCGTGGTGACGTTCTTCCGTGGTGCGGATGAAATCGTCGTTCGAGGCGTTGAGCAGCTTGCCCATCGCGCGGAACTGGTCGGAATTGCGCGCAGCCAGGTCTTCCGGCGAAATGCCTTCCGCCCGCGCCGTCTGCTGCATCTTCTGGCCGTGTTCGTCGGTGCCTGTCAGGAAGAACACATCCATTCCATCCAGGCGCTGAAAGCGTGCCATGGCGTCCGTCGCAATCAACTCATAGGCATGACCGATATGCGGCTTGCCGTTAGGATAGGAGATCGCGGTGGTGATGTAGAATGGTGTCTTGTCTGTCATGACGGTCTATCGACTTTACAGGCTGTTTTTTGGATAGACCGCTCTTAAACCATTGTTCGCAGCAGCGAAACAACAACTTCCCCATTTCGGGTATGATTCCTGATCCCCGCACCTAAACCGAGCGAATATCCTCCAGAATGGAAAGCACCATCTGCTTCTTGTCGAGATTATATGCCTGCGCCACGGTGATGCGTTCCGAGAGCGCCGAGGAAAGCCGTGCATGTTTCTCCGCCGCCGCGATATCGCCCGCCATCGCCGCCGCCCTTGCGCGCTCCATCAGCTCTTCCGTCACATGCTCCATGAAGAAGCCGAGAACGATGTCGCCGTCCTTCTGTGCCAGAACCTCGGCGAGCTTGTGCATCCGCTTGCGCACGCCAGGTCCCTCAGCCGCCATGACCTCCGCAAAGGCCTCGACAATGTCGGAGCCGCCGTAATTCATCAGCTTCAACGCCTGCGCCACGCTGCCCTTGGAGGCGGCAAGCAGGGCATCGCGTTTTTCGCCGGATGGGCTGATGCCGAGATGGTCGAGGGACTGCACCATCGCTGCATCGGAAAGCGGCAGGAGCCTCAACGGCATGCAGCGTGAGCGGATGGTCGGCAGCAATTTTCCCGGCGCGTGCGAGAGAACGAGGAACATCGCCCGTTTCGGCGGCTCCTCCAGTATTTTGAGGATCGCATTCGCGGCGTTGCGATTGAGATCGTCGGCGGGGTCGATGATGACGATACGCCAGTTGCCGGTGCCCGATGTCTGCGAAAAGAAGTGCCCTGCCCGCCGCACCTCGTCCACCGTAATGGCGGATTTCACACGGCCTGTCTTTTCATCCACCGGACGGGTCAGATGCAGCAGATTATGAGAGGCGCCTGCGGTAATCTGCCGGCTGACCAGCGATTGCGGATCGGGATCGGCGAGAAAATCCGGCGCCAGCGACGGATCGGGATGGCTGAGCACATGATTGGCGAAACGGAAGGCAAGCGTCGCCTTGCCGATCCCCTCCGGCCCTTCGATCAGAATGGCATGATGGCCCTTGCCGGAGCGATAGGACTGCGCGAGGAAGGCTTCCGCTTCCTCATGTCCGAAAAGCTTCGTGTTCTGCTGCGGCGCAATCGCACCGTCGAGAACGCCCTGAACCTCACTCATGCGCCGCGCCCGTTGCTGTTTTCAGCTGTTCGAGCAAAGGCTCGACGAAGGAAATGACATCCTCCGCCACTTTTTCTTCCGGCTGGTCGGCGTTGACGATCCGGCAACGACGCGGCTCGGCGAGCGCGATATCCAGATAGGCCTCACGCCGCTTCTCGTGGGTCTCGATTTCCTCTTTTTCGAACCGGTCCGGCGCAGCGCCTTCATCCGCGCGCTTTCTGGCGCGGGCGAGCCCCTTTTCGGCGGCGATATCGAAAATCAGCGTCAGTTCCGGCACGACGCCGTCAATCGCGATGCGTTGCAGTGTCTCGATGAAATCCGGCTCCAGATTGCCGGTCGTGCCCTGATAGACACGGGACGAATCGAGGAACCGGTCGCAAAGCACGATCTCGCCGCGCGCAAGCGCCGGGCGAATGACCTCTTCGACATGGTCGTTGCGCGCCGCCGCAAACAGGATCGCTTCCATGCGCACCCCGAAGGATTCCGCCGCACCCGAGAGCAGAACATGCCGAACGGCCTCCGCACCCGGCGAGCCGCCCGGCTCACGCGTCACAACCACCTCGAAACCACGGCCGCGAAGCGCCTCGGCAAGCGTGCGAATCTGCGTCGACTTGCCGGCGCCTTCGCCGCCTTCGAAGCTGATGAACAATCCGGTCTTTTCGGCCAATGTCACGTCCTGCACGGGTTTCCTCGAATTCGAAATGCCTGTTTACAGCATCGAACCGAAATCTGTGAAGCGGTTTTCAGAAAATCCGATGCCTGAACAAAAGCATAGGAACAAGGCCGCGCATGGAACAGGCTTTCAGAGCCAGAACAGCAGCAGTTCCTTCAGCGCGCCTGTCGCATTCTGGGTGAGAGACCCCTTGCCGACTGCCGCCTTCGTATAAAGCGGTACTTCCCGCAACAGGCGCTCGCCCGAAAAAATCTTAAGCGTTCCGGCATTTGCCCCGACGTCCAGCGGTGCATTCAGGGGCCAGCGATAGACGATGCGGCCGGAAATACGATCCGGATTATTGACCGGCACCAGCACGCTGACATCTTCCTTCGGCGAAAGATCGATATGCGAAACATCGCCGCCATAAACGCTGACAGACCCGACGGCTTCGTCCTTGCTGAAGAGATGGCGTTTTTCAAAGGCGGTCAGGCCCCAGTCCACCACCCGGCGGGCCTCTTCCTGCCGCGTCTTGTCGTCCACGATGCCGGCAAGCGCCAGATAGACCCGGCGGCCTTCCCGCTCGGCCGAAACGACAGCGGCAAAACCGCTACCTTCCGCAAAACCGAGACCGAGACCGTCTATGCCGCTGCCGGGCATCAGGAGCGTATTCTTGTTGCGCTGGAAAATCCGGTTCCATTCGAAATCCGGTTTGGTGAAAAGCCCGTAACGCTCGGGATAGGTGTCGCGCAGATGTTGCGCAAGACGTACCATGTCCCTCGCGGTCGTCCGGTTGCCGGGATCGGGAAGCCCGGTCGAATTGGTGAAGGTGCTGCTGCTCATGCCCAGTTCGCCCGCCCGCGCCGTCATGCGCTTGGCGAAAGCGGCATCCGAACCCGCGATGCCCTCGGCAACGACGATGCAGCCGTCATTGCCATTCTGCACGATGATGCCGGTCAAAAGATCGTTGATGCTGACGGAGGATTTCAGCGCCGCGAACATGGTCGAGGTGCGCGAGGGCGCGCCGCCCGTGCGCCAGGCATATTCCGAGACGGGATAAGCCGTCTCTGCCGTCATCTGCCCCTTTGACAGCGCATCCAGCACCACTTCCACCGTCATCAGCTTGGCAAGCGACGCGGGCGGAAAAGGCTGATTCTCGTTTTGCGAAAGAAGCACCGTGCCTGTTTCGGCATCGATCATATAGGCCTGTTCGGCCTTCGCAATGAAGGGGCCGGTCTGTGATTGCACCGGGCCTGCACTGAAAAACGCAAACGCTGCCGCTGCGACGACCGAACAATAGGAGCGATGAATGGCCTTGCGCATGAAACCGCCCAGTCCTGCCTGCCGTAACCGGCTGCCCGCGATAAAGGCGAGAGGCCGGCCGTATCCTTCAATCCGTCAGCGCGACTTGGCCTGCTGACGCTTCACATGGGCGAGTATCGATTGCTCGTTCAGCGCGCCACGGTCGACGAGCACGCTGTCGAAGGCGCTCGCGGTCCTGGAGACCGTAGCAGATTCTTCGGAATAGGCCGCCGCAAATTTGGAGGAAGGCGTCGGCACACGCAGATAATTGCCGCCGGGCGCCGCCGGCTCACGCATGAAATTGCCTTCCGGACGCTCGGCCAGGATAGGACCAATTTCCGGCAGGATCGCGAACTGCTCGAAAGCCGGCGCCGGGCCGTTGACCAGCGGCATGGCCTGAAGCGCCGCATTCTTCTTGGAACCGACGAGCGCCGTCTGTGCGGAGCCGCCATAATTCGGGTTGGAGGCAGGAGCCGGAACGAAATTCGGCGAGGCCGAAGCCACCATCACGCCCGTCGCGATCTGCCCTTCGGGTGCTACACCCGGCGAACGCGAACCCTTCGGAATATAGGATGCCATCAGATAAGGCATGTCGTGACCATCGAGCGGTGCTCGGCCGGCATATTGTACCCGCACATTGGCCGTGCCGGTGGCCTTCATGTCGAGAAGATCGGCCGTCTTGCTGGAAACGTCGATCAGGCGGCCTTCGTGGAACGGTCCGCGATCGTTGACGCGCACCAGAACCGAAGCGCCATTTTCCATGTTGGTGATGCGCGCGTAGCTCGGCAGGGGAAATGTCGGATGTGCGGCAGAAAGATGTTCTTTGTCGTAAACTTCGCCATTGGCGGTCAGGCGGCCATGGAAGGCGGAACCGTACCAGGAAGCAAGACCGGTCTTGTTGTAACCCGGCTCTTCCTTCGGGAAATAACGGCGGCCCTTGACGGTATAGGCATTGCCGATCAGCTCTCGCCCGCCGCCCTTGGGAATGGCCTTGCCATCGGCCACGCGCGGGCTGGCTTTGACGCCATATTCGGATTCGGAAAAATATTCCTTGCTGCGCTTGGGCTTAGGCTTGGTCTCGGATGTCGTGGAACACGATGCGGTTGCGGCGCAAAGCACGGAAATTGCAAGCCACTTCACGCCCGACCTGGCGTTGATGCCGAGTTTCTTGACCGAAGAATTCAAATCGTCTGCCCCACGCTGCTATTGGCTCGGAGAACCGCACCCTCACTTGCCTCGATTATTTGCCCCTGCCATCGAAGCACCTAACAGTCGCTTAATCTTGTGCATAACGTGGCGAAAATGCGAACGACTTCTGCAAATTCGATAAAATTGTAACGAACGTGGTTAATGATTTCTATCTTTTAAGCCCGTCCATCGGGCCGGATTTACCCGCCTCAACATCTCCCGTTCACCGCATCCGCAAGGAACAAACGGACGGCAACCGCGTTCTCTCCCCGCAAACAAACGAGCTTTCCGCCGGTTTCGGCTGAGGGAGGAAACATGATCAAGCTTATGAAAACCACAGCTCTTGCGATGGGCATCGCCCTGGTATCCTTCGCCGCGCCGATCCCCGCAGGTGCGCAGGATATGGAACTCAGAATCGGCCCCGATGGCGTTCGCCCCGTCATCCGCGATCGTGACCGGGACCTAGACCGCCGCGGCCCGCCCCGCATGCGTGGCTGCAGCGAACGCGAAGCCCGCGCCGCCGCCCGTGAGGCAGGCCTGCGCGATCCAGAGGTCGTGCGCGTCACCCCTGGTCGTGTCGTCGTCGAAGGCTTCACGCGCCGGGGACCGGATCGCATCACCTTCGCCAATGAACGGGGCTGCCCGGAAATCTGATTGGATGAACACATGGAACCCGCCGCAAGGCGGGTTTCTCATTCGCGCTAAATTCGAGCCATTCCAAAGCTGAGCAAAGCGATCGAGGCATCCCTCGTCGCAGCGTTGTTCGAATGATCTTTGCGCTTGATGGCAGATGGGGTGGGATTCGAACCCACGGTACGCTCTCACGCACGCCGGTTTTCAAGACCGGTTCCTTAAACCACTCGGACACCCATCCATCGGTGGTGAGGCTTTATAGCGGTTTGAAAAAGGCCGTCAATCCCGCCCGGGCGAGCTGCATCGCCGTTCTCTTACGGTTGGCAGATCATTGCCCCGGGGGCGTTGCCGGCGGCAGCAGGGATCCGTCGCCTGAAGGTATCGAGGGCACCTGCTGAGCCGTCTCGAATAGCGTCAGGCTTAAAACGATTGCGACAAGCACCAGCAAAAGCGCCACGAAGAGGATTCCCGATTTATCCATGCGTCTGCTCATGTCACGTTATGTTAAAGGCGAATATGTGCAATTCGAGGCAATGCGAAGAATAAAGCGAAAGTCTGTCAAGTTGTCTTACAGATTTTCCGAACTCATCGTTCAAAAATCTGCTGATTGAGCGAAATTTATGCATAGGCGTACTGTTTGGGACGGAAATGGCCTATCGCGTCAGCACTATTGTCACTTATATCAACCCATCGCTCCCGGGCATTGCCCAACTTTCCCCGAGCGATCAACCTGCCCCGCCTCTTTGCGGGGCTTTTTTCTTTTATGGCCCAGAAGACGAAGCGCGGCCCAAAAGGCCAGCGGCTCTCTATACCGCCCTCGCCTCAGACGCCGATGCTCGGCCCGCCATTGCCATGCCGGCCGTCACCCCGGAGAATATCTTCGAACAGGTTCAGCAGCGCCGGCGGCAAGGTATCGGACAATTCCGCGATGATTTCGTTGGCGCGATTATAGGAATAAATGGCTGAAAGCGTCAGCACCAGCAGCACGATCCACGGCCAGATCGGCTTGCGCCTTTGCGGCGCTCCGTTCGGTTGTTGCGGTAAAGTCATGCCGGTACCTTCCCTTCAGGCCTTCACGCGCGGCTCGCCTCCGGGCGCATAGGCGGTTTTCTGCAGGAAACGGAATATATTGCCGCACTGGGCGCAGCGGATCATGAAATCCGTCGGATCGCCCGAGGCGCGCTCCGCGCGAAATCCACGCGGCATTTCATCGATGCGAAAATCGACGTCCCGACGGCTCTTGTCATCCGATTCCGACGCTTCGGCAAAACCCTGATGACCACATCTGGAACATTCGAGCTTCCGGGAATATCTGTCGCGCGCTGCCATATGCCGTCCTTTGCTTGGTCGTTATCAGGTAGCAGCGGCAAAACATCATTTCAATGCCGATCGCCTCGGGTTAAAGCTTTGCACGGCTATTTCCCGGCCTGAAATTTATCCGGCGGCCGGAACGAATATGGAAGCCCATGAACGACCAGAAACCCCTGCTTTCATCGTCACTCATGCTCCGGGCCGCTCTCATCGCCGGAATTCTTCTCGTCTTTCTCGGCGTCCTCAATGTCGGCATTAAATGGTATGGCGAGCGGATTCTCCAGGCGGGCCATACGACGGCCACCGAGGAGGTGGAGATCGTCATCGGCAACGACCGGCTGAAGCTTGCCAAAAACACCCTGCGGGCGCCTTCCGAGCGCCTCGGCGGAGAACGCGAGCGCGTCGACCTTTATCTGAGCTGGCCCGACCTCAAGGGTTACGAGGAAGCGAATCGCGCCGTCTTCGACGATCCGGCGCAGGCGGCAGGGCTGATCTTCATCCAGCTTTCGCAAAGCACCATGTCCGAGGACATGTCCGGTCGTTTCGGGCCGATCTATTCGCGGCTGACGGAAGGAGAGCCCGTGCCGCTGCAGCACGGCCTGCTGCTGCACCGCCTGCGGGCTGATTCCGGTTACGGCAAGGAAGTCATATTGACCGGCGAGCGCGAGGGCAAAAGCGCCTATGTGGTGCGCTGCCTGCTGCCGCAAACGCCGCAGGCGGCCACCGGCAGCGATTGCCAGAGGGATATTCACGCCGGACAGGACCTCAGTCTGTTTTACCGTTTCTCCTCCGCCCTGCTGCCGCAATGGCAAAAGCTGGACGCGGATGTGAAAAACTATATCGAGCGCCGCCTCGTAAAAGACGGAAATCGGTGAAACAGCACGGCACAGATTGCGTGCGAAAAGTCGCATTTTATGGAAGGCAGATACCTTTCATAAACCACTTGGTAACGCCATCCCGATAAAGTTTCTTCCCGGAGCATCGGGCGGGGCGTGTCCGAGCGGAACAGAAATATGCGATTGAAGAGTTCAGCAGTGTTGAAAAGTCTATCTGGGGCACATTCGCGCAAAGCGGGTGCGACGTCTTTCGTAAGGTTTATTGCGTTAACCCTTGCTGCGGCGTTCATAACCGCAACATCCGTTCAAACCGCAAAGGCCGATCCGAAATATGCGGGCATCGTCATCGATGCCAAGACCGGCAAGGTCCTCTATGGCGAGGATCCGGACGGGCTGCGTTATCCGGCTTCGCTGACGAAGATGATGACGCTTTATCTGACATTCGAGGCGCTCAATACCGGACGTATCTCGCTCGATTCCAAGGTGCCGGTGTCAGCCAACGCCGCCAAGGAGCCGCCATCCAAGCTCGGCGTGCGCGCCGGCGGCAGCATTACCGTGGAACAGGCTATCCTTGCACTCGTCACCCGGTCCGCAAATGACATGGCAACCGCGCTCGGCGAATATCTCGGCGGCTCGGAAGACCGTTTCGCCAGAATGATGACCGCCAAGGCCCGTGCACTCGGCATGACCCGCACGACCTATCGCAACGCCAACGGCCTGCCCAACACGGCGCAGATGACAACGGCGCGCGACCAGGCCCGTCTCGGCGTCGCGCTTCGCCAGCATTTCCCGCAATATTACGGCTATTTCTCCACCCGCACCTTCAACTTCGGCAAGCAGGTTATCGGCAACCATAACCGCC
The DNA here is from genome assembly GCF_015704895.1 of Agrobacterium leguminum. Lineage (GTDB taxonomy): Bacteria > Pseudomonadota > Alphaproteobacteria > Rhizobiales > Rhizobiaceae > Agrobacterium > Agrobacterium leguminum. The sequence continues at coordinate 370,788 of NZ_JADQWB010000001.1, forward strand.
TCGTCGGAACCGTGAAGGGTGTGGATGGCATCAAGACCGGTTATACCCGTGCAGCCGGCAGCAACCTTGCCACATCGGCTCAGCTCGACGGTCGCTCCATCGTCGCCGTCGTTCTCGGCGGCCGCTCGAGCGCTGCCCGTGACGCCACCATGCGCAAGCTTGTTGCAACCTACCTGCCGCAGGCATCGCGTGGCGGCAACAGCAACCTGATCGCGCAGACCCGCTCAGCGCCGGTCGAAGAGCCCGTCGCCGTGGCCGCTGCTGTTCCTTCCGTGGCAGTTGCAGCAACCGCAGCCGGCCTGCCCAATTCCGGTCCGGTGCCGCAGACCCGTTACGAAGAAGCCCCGGTTACCGCCTTCGCAGGCTCCTCTTCCAATGCAGCCGTCAAGGCCATGGAAGCCGCCACCTGGCAGAAGGGCAAGGATCCAATCAATCAGGCGCCCGCTGCACCGGACCGCAAGTTGATCACCAATTCGACCAAGGTGGACAATATCGTCACCGCTTCCACCACGGCGCCTGTCCTCTCCGCCCCTTCGGTTTCGGCCAGGTCCGAGGCTCCGCAGGGCGGCTGGGTCATCCAGATCGGTGCATCTCCCGATGAAAACTCCGCACGCGGCCTGTTGCAGAACGCGCAGGAAAAGGGCGGCGCCGCACTGCGCTCCGCAAAACCCTTCACGGTCGCCTTCAGTAAGGACGGCTCCCAGATCTACCGCGCCCGTTTCGGCGGCTTCGATGGCCAGAACGCCGCGGTGAATGCATGCAATGCATTGAAAAAGAAAGGCGTCAGCTGCTGGGCGTCACTCCAGTAACAGACGTTTCCACAGGCGGTGGTTCATGGTCGAAACATCGCCTGTCTCCTCGAAGTTTGTAATGTGTAGCGAGGCTTTCCAAGATGGCAGTCAACGAGAATTATTCGGACATTGCGTCTGGCAACGGGCATGGCAGCCTGTCGGTTCTGCATCCCATTCACGAAGCGGCGATGCGTATCGCCGATCTCGGTCTTAATCGTTCCAAGGCGAAGACACGCGATCTCGTGGCGCTGCTTCTGTCGCATGGCGCCCGCGCCTGGCGCTCCAATCAGCCGGAAGCGAACATCCACCTTCATGTCGCAAGCCGCTCGGGTCGCGCTCCGGTCCATATTCGCATTCGCTGAAGATCAAACACAGTCGATAAGATACAAACAAAAACCCCGCGGAGCCTGAGCGCCGCGGGGTTTTTGTTGATTGGTAACCGAAGATAACGAGGCGGCTTACGCCTCGTTATCCGGTGCCTCCGGCGTATCCGGCAGATCGTCGGCGGCATCTTCGCCATTGCCGTTCTCTGCTTCGTCGTCGCCTTCCGGCTCGTTGATGCGCTCCACGGAAACCACCTTCTCATCCTTGGCGGTCGAGAAGATCGTCACACCCTTGGTGGCGCGGCTGGCGATGCGAATGCCGTTGACCGGCACGCGGATGAGCTGACCGCCATCGGAAACCAGCATGATCTGGTCGCCTTCTTCCACGGGGAAGGCTGCGACGAGTTCGCCGATCTCGTTGGTCTTGGAGGTATCGGTGGCGCGGATGCCCTTGCCGCCGCGACCCGAGGTGCGGAAGTCGTAAGAAGAGGAACGCTTGCCGAAGCCCTTCACGGAAACCGTCAGCACGAATTCTTCGCGTGCCTTCAGTTCCTGATAGCGCTCTTCGCTGAGTTCACCCTCCTCCGTCACTTCCTCGCCGACGAGCGCGATATCATCCTCATCGACGCCTGCGGCACGCCGCTCGGTAGCCGAGCGCTTCAGATAGGCCGCACGCTCCCACGGTTCAGCTTCCACATGGCCCACAATGGTCATGGAGATGATGCGGTCGCCCTCGGCCATGTTGATGCCGCGCACACCGACGGAGTTGCGGCCTGCAAAGACGCGCACATCGTCCACGGGGAAGCGGATGCACTGGCCGAGCGCGGTCGTCAGCAGCACGTCGTCGCGGTCCGTACAGGTTTCGACGGAGAGGATTTCATCGCCCTCCTCGTCCAGCTTCATGGCGATCTTGCCATTGCGGTTGACCTGCACGAAATCGCCGAGCTTGTTGCGGCGAACCGTGCCGCGCGTCGTCGAGAACATCACGTCCAGCGTTTCCCAGGTCGTTTCGTCCTCGGGCAACGGCATGATGGTGGTTATGCGCTCGCCGGGCTCCAGCGGCAGCATGTTGATGAGGGCCTTGCCCTTGGACTGCGGCGTCCCGATCGGCAGACGCCAGACCTTTTCCTTGTAGACGATGCCACGCGAGGAGAAGAACAGCACCGGTGTATGGGTATTGGCAACGAAGAGACGGTTGACGAAATCCTCGTCGCGCGTCGCCATGCCGGAACGGCCCTTGCCGCCGCGACGCTGCGCCCGGTAAGTGGTCAGCGGCACGCGCTTGATATAGCCGAGATGCGAAACGGTGACGACCATGTCCTCGCGGGCGATGAGGTCTTCATCGTCCATATCGGGACCGCCCTCGACGATCTCGGAACGGCGCGGCGTGCCGAACTCGTCACGGATGGCGACAAGCTCGTCCTTGACGATCTGCTGGATGCGCAGGCGCGACGACAGGATTTCGAGGTACTCGGAAATTTCAGCACCGATCTTGTTCAGCTCGTCGCCGATTTCATCGCGGCCGAGCGCGGTGAGGCGGGCAAGGCGCAGTTCGAGAATGGCGCGAGCCTGCTCTTCCGAGAGATTATAGGTGCCGTCTTCATTGATGCGGTGGCGCGGATCGTCGATCAGACGGATCAGGCTTTCCACATCCTGCGCCGGCCAGCGCCGCGTCATCAGCTCTTCGCGGGCCGAAGCGGGATCGGGCGCATGACGGATAACCCGGATGACCTCGTCGATATTGGCAACCGCAATCGCCAGGCCAACCAACACATGCGCACGCTCGCGCGCCTTGCGCAGCAGATATTTCGTACGACGGCTGACCACATCCTCGCGGAAGGCCACGAAAGCGCGCAGCATGTCGATGAGCGTCATCTGCTCCGGCTTGCCGCCGTTCAGCGCCACCATGTTGCAGCCGAAGGAGGTCTGCAACGGCGTGTAGCGGTAAAGCTGGTTCAGGATGACTTCGGCATTGGCGTCGCGCTTCAATTCGATGACGACGCGATAGCCCTGACGGTCGGATTCGTCGCGCAGGTCGGAAATGCCCTCGATGCGCTTTTCCTTGACCAGTTCGGCCATTTTTTCGATCATGTTCGCCTTGTTCACCTGATAGGGAACTTCGGTGATGATGATCTGCTCGCGGTCGCCGCGCATCGGCTCGATGGTAGCGCGGCCGCGCATGATGACCGAGCCGCGGCCGGTCTCATAGGCCGAACGGATGCCGGAACGGCCCATGATCAGCGCGCCTGTCGGGAAATCCGGGCCGGGAATGATCTGCATCAGCTCCGGCAGCTCGATCGCCGGATTGTCGATCATGGCGATACAGCCGTCGATGACTTCCGAGAGATTGTGCGGCGGAATATTGGTGGCCATGCCGACCGCAATGCCGCCTGCCCCGTTGACCAGAAGGTTCGGGAACTTCGCCGGAATGACGACCGGTTCCTGCAAGGTGCCGTCATAGTTGTCGCGGAAATCGACCGTTTCCTTGTCGAGATCGTCGAGCAGCGAATGGGCGGCCTTTTCCAGACGGCATTCGGTGTAACGTTCCGCCGCCGGCGGATCGCCGTCGATGGAGCCGAAATTGCCCTGCCCGTCGATCAGCGGCAGGCGGAGCGACCAGTCCTGCGCCATACGCGCCAAAGCGTCATAGATCGCCGCATTGCCGTGCGGATGGAATTTACCCATCACGTCCCCGGTAACGCGGGCACATTTGACGTATTTCTTGTTCCAGTCGATGCCGAGTTCGGACATGCCGTAAAGAATACGGCGATGAACCGGCTTCAGGCCGTCTCGCACATCGGGAAGCGCGCGGGACACGATGACGCTCATGGCGTAATCGAGATACGACCGCTGCATTTCCTCCATGATGGAAATCGGTTCAATGCCTGGCGGAAGTTTTCCGCCGCCGGGGGGGCTCTGGTCAGTCAAAACGGATCACATTCTCTGTTAAGAATCGGATGGATTTTTATAGCGGAAACAGCCACGTTAAGCCAATTTCCCGGCGAGTTTTGAACAGGCTTTTGCGTCATTTGCAAGACGAACGCCGCATTTCACGATTTAGCCCGGCAAAAGCGCCGCCGCTCCCTTTCAAAGTGCCGGCGACTTGCGTAGGCTCCGCCCTAAAAACAGATGAGACGGGGAAAGAATGGCCAGCAGCGAAACGCTCATCAACGCGCTTACCACACTTCTGGTCACGCTCGATCCGCCGGGCCTCGCCCCCGTCTTTCTGGCGCTGACCGCCGGCATGACGCGCGACCAGCGCAGCCAGGTGGCGCTGCGCGGCTCCATCATCGCCTTCGGCATTCTCGCCGTCTTCGCGCTCTTCGGCCTTGCCATCCTCAATCTTCTCGGCATCTCGCTCGGCGCTTTCCGCATCGCCGGCGGCCTGTTGCTGTTCTGGATTTCCTTCGAGATGATTTTCGAAAAACGCCAGGAGCGCAAGGAAAAGACCTCCGAGATCGCCATCACCAAGGACCACCTTCACAATCTGGCGGTCTTTCCGCTGGCGCTGCCCCTGATCGCCGGGCCGGGCGCCATTTCCGCGACCGTGCTACTTGCCGGCTCGATGAAAACCACCGTCGAGATGCTGGTGCTCATCCTAATCCTCGCCTTCGCCATGGCTCTCGTTTATGCGGCCCTGATAGTCTCGGAGCGGATGGACCGTTTTCTCGGCAATACCGGTCGCGCGATCCTGACCCGTCTGCTCGGCGTGCTGCTTGCCGCCCTTTCCGTGCAATTCGTGGTCGACGGGATAAAATCGGCCTTCGCTTTTTGAAAAGCCGCCCCTTGGCGGTGCCTGCGCAATAAATTCCCGCCAACCGCTAAAACGCCGGAAAATCCTCCCTTTAAATCCGACCGCCGCTTCGGCTAAAAGACGCATGTTTTTTTCGGATTCGAAAGTTATCTCCATGCGTTCCACGCTGCGTCGCCTCATCCCGGATGCCGCACCCGTCAGCAACAGGGAAAGGCTGCGCTCCGCAACCGGCGCCTTTGTCGGCATTCTGCTGACCGGCCTTATGGGAAGTCTCGCTCTCAGTTTCGATCCCACCCTGCCCGCCATGATCGCCCCGATGGGCGCTTCGGCCGTGCTTCTGTTCGCCGTGCCCTCAAGCCCGCTGGCGCAGCCCTGGTCGATCCTCTGCGGCAACCTCGTTTCGGCCTTCGTGGGCGTAACAGTCGCACTGCTGGTTCCGGATCTATTTCTTGCCAGCGCGCTCGCCATCAGCCTCGCCATTGCCGCGATGATGGTTTTGCGCTGCCTGCACCCGCCAAGCGGTGCCGTGGCGCTGACCGCCGTTCTCGGCGGCCCTGCCATACACAGCCTCGGTTATGGCTTCCTGCTATGGCCGGTCGCCGGAAATTCGCTGATCCTTCTTGCCTTGGCCCTCGCCTATAACAATGCCACCGGCCGCGCCTATCCTCACGGCCTGAAGCTTGGCAAGGCCGCCCATGGCACTACCGATCCGACCCCCATCCAGAAAATCGGATTTTCCTCCAACGACCTCGACGAGGTGCTGAAGGAATATGACCAGGTCCTGGATATCGACCGGGACGAGCTCGAAACCATTTTACGCAAGACCGAATTGCGCTCCTGGCGTCGCCGTGCGCTGCATCTCGATTGCGCCAGCGTCATGTCGCGCGATGTCGTCGGTGTTGCGCCTGATGACAGTCTGCGCCATGCCCACGCGCTGATGCACAGCCACCATTTCAAGGCATTGCCGGTCACCAACGATAAAGCGGAGATCGTCGGCATCGTCACCCAGACGGATTTTCTGGAAAAGGCAAGCTGGAGAAACGGCCGCCCCTCCATCGGTTTCCTGCAGCGGCTGCGCCTCATCCTCTCCGGCGCAAGCGCCCCCAACGATACCGTCAAAGACATCATGACGTCGCCGGTCAGAACCGTCCGGCCGGAAACGGCAATCGAAGAGGCCATCATCCGCTTTGCCGAAGAAGGACTGCATTACCTGCCGGTCATCGACGCCAGAGGCAAGATGGTGGGCATCGTGTCGCAATCCGATGTCATGGTCGCGATGCTGGCGGACAAGGTCGCGGCATAAGCGGCAGCACTCAAGCCAATGAACGGGAAGAACACACGCTGAAAAATTCAAGGACGTCAACCGCTACCCGAAAGCGTCAAAGCTTTAGGCGGCGGATGCTTCTACCATGCACCACCGTGAGAATGAGGACGCCTGAACCGTCAATTTCATAGAGGATGATATGGCTTCCATGCTCATGTCGGCGCACACCTTCCCCAATCGTCGGGGCAAGACGTCCTATGCGCGGATTATCGCCAAGCAACTGGAAACAGCTTTCCATTTCATTCTTGTAAAAATGTGCCTGTCTCAATCCGAACTGTTCAACGCCATAGATAAAGATATCGAGAATTTCGCTTTCGGCCTGTTTAGTCAGCCGATAGCTATTCACGCACAACTCCACGTGCGGCCGCTATCCGTTCGGCTTCCGTAAACAGATCATCCATGCTGCGGGAACCGATGCCGCTCACGCGGGAATCCGCGACGATCTGGCGAAGCTCATCAACGCTGAACTCCTGCCCCCGTCGCGCCCGGTCACGACGCACCAAATCCCGCACATAGTCGCTGACGCTGGCATATTCGCCTGTCAGGACCTGGGTCTCGATCCATTCTTTCATGGGATCTGGCAAGGAAACGGTCATGGTCGCCATGTGTTTAAATCTCCCGTCAGTCCTCCCAAAATACCAGAGAATAGGAAAAAATCACAAAAATTCTGACTTGTGATAGTTTCTTCGATATCAGCGTCAGAACGGAATATCGTCATCCATATCGTTGGAGAAGCCGCCGGAAGGCTGGCCGCCGCCACGGGAAGAGCCGCCGCGCGACGAGGACTGCTGGTCGTAACCGCCACCATAGCTGGAGCCGCCGCCGCTGCCATAATCGTTGCCGCCGCCGAAATCGCCGCCGCTACGGCCACCGCCCTCACCGCGACCATCGAGCATCGTCAGCGTGGAATTGAAGCCCTGCAGCACGATTTCAGTGGAATAACGGTCGTTACCGGTCTGGTCCTGCCATTTGCGCGTCTGCAGCTGGCCTTCAATATAGAGCTTGGCGCCCTTCTTGACATATTGCTCGACGACCTTGCACAGGCCTTCGTTGAAGACGACGACAGTGTGCCATTCGGTCTTTTCGCGGCGCTCGCCGCTGTTGCGGTCCCGCCAGGTCTCCGAAGTGGCAATACGCAGATTGGCGATGGGACGGCCATCCTGCGTCCGGCGGATTTCGGGATCGGCGCCCACGTTCCCGATCAGAATTACCTTGTTTACGCTACCAGCCATCTCGTCATCCTGTCCGCCGGCCATCATGACCGGCAATTGCATTTCAAAAAATTCGCCACACAATAGCTGCCGCCGCCCGCAAAGGGCACCGCAAGCATGGAACTATCCACAAAGAATAATCTTAAGCTGCGGTAGCAGACATTCGCGCTTGCAATTCGTTCCTTTTTTGTTCTATTAAATCGCAGATTTCGAGTCAAGCATTCCGAAAAGCTGCGACCGATTGGGAATAGACCTCGACACATCCGGCTGCGTCACTACATAAGGACGCGCTGCCATCAAGCCTGTTATTTTTGTCCGAGCCTTGTCATGAGTGAACTGAAGACGATTTCCATCCGTGGCGCCCGCGAGCACAACCTCAAGGGCATCGATCTGGACCTGCCGCGCAACAAGCTGATCGTCATGACCGGCCTTTCCGGTTCGGGCAAGTCCTCGCTTGCCTTCGATACGATCTATGCCGAGGGCCAGCGCCGTTATGTCGAAAGCCTTTCGGCCTATGCGCGCCAGTTCCTGGAAATGATGCAGAAGCCGGATGTCGACCAGATCGACGGCCTGTCACCGGCAATCTCCATCGAGCAGAAGACCACATCGCGCAATCCGCGTTCCACGGTCGGCACGGTCACCGAAATCTACGACTATATGCGCCTGCTGTTCGCGCGTGTCGGCGTCCCCTATTCGCCGGCCACGGGCCTGCCGATCGAAAGCCAGACGGTCAGCCAGATGGTCGACCGCATCCTCGCTTTCGAGGAAGGCACACGTCTTTATATTCTCGCGCCGATGGTGCGCGGCCGCAAAGGCGAATATAAAAAGGAACTCGCCGATCTCATGAAGAAGGGCTTCCAGCGCGTCAAGGTGGATGGCCAGTTCTACGAAATCGCCGACGTGCCCGCCCTCGACAAGAAATACAAGCACGATATCGACGTGGTGGTTGACCGTGCGGTGGTGCGCCCGGATATGGCCGCGCGCCTTGCCGACAGTCTCGAAACCTGCCTCAAGCTCGCCGACGGGTTGGCGGTCGCGGAATTCGCCGACAAGCCCCTGCCGCCGGAAGAAACCGCCGCCGGCGGCTCCGCCAACAAGTCGCTCAACGAAACCCATGAACGTGTGCTGTTTTCGGAAAAATTCGCCTGCCCCGTTTCCGGCTTCACCATTCCGGAAATCGAGCCGCGGCTGTTCTCCTTCAACAATCCCTTCGGCGCCTGCCCGAGCTGCGATGGCCTCGGCTCGCAGCAGAAGGTGGATGAAAACCTGATCGTGCCGGAGCCCGCCCGTACCCTGCGCGACGGCGCCATCGCTCCCTGGGCGAAATCCTCCTCTCCCTATTACAATCAGACGCTGGAAGCGCTCGGCAAGGCTTTCGGTTTCAAGCTGTCGAGCAAGTGGTCGGATCTTTCGAAAGAGGCTCAGCATGCCATCCTGCAGGGCACCGATGACAAGATCGAATTCAACTATCAGGACGGCGCCCGCTCCTACAAGACGGTGAAGAATTTCGAAGGCATCGTGCCCAATCTGGAGCGTCGCTGGAAAGAGACCGACAGCGCCTGGGCGCGTGAGGAAATCGAACGCTACATGTCGGCGGCCCCCTGCCCGGCCTGCGCCGGTTACCGCCTGAAGCCGGAAGCGCTCGCCGTCAAGATCAACAGGCTGCATATCGGCGAAGTCACCGAAATGTCGATCCGCACCGCGCGCGACTGGTTCGAGGTGCTGCCGGAAAGCCTCAACGCCAAGCAGAACGAGATCGCAGTCCGTATTCTTAAGGAAATCCGCGAGCGCCTGCGTTTCCTCAACGATGTCGGGCTGGATTATCTCAGCCTGTCGCGCAATTCCGGCACGCTTTCCGGCGGTGAAAGCCAGCGCATCCGGCTGGCCTCGCAGATCGGTTCAGGCCTCACCGGCGTTCTCTATGTTCTCGACGAACCGTCGATCGGCCTGCACCAGCGTGACAATGCCCGCCTGCTCGATACGCTGAAACACCTGCGCGATATCGGCAATACCGTCATCGTGGTCGAACATGACGAGGATGCCATTCTGACGGCGGATTATGTGGTCGATATCGGCCCCGCCGCCGGCATTCATGGCGGTCAGGTGATCGCTGAAGGCTCACCGCAGGAGGTGATGGCCAATCCGAAATCGCTGACCGGCAAATATCTCTCCGGCGAACTCGGCGTCGCGGTGCCGGCGGAGCGCCGCAAGCCCAAGAAGGGCCGCGAGATCAAGGTTTTTGGCGCACGCGGCAATAATTTGAAGAATGTCACGGCCGCCGTGCCGCTCGGTGTTTTCACTGCCGTAACCGGCGTATCGGGCGGCGGCAAATCCACCTTCCTGATCGAGACGCTCTACAAGTCGGCGGCGCGCCGGGTGATGGGTGCGCGCGAAATCCCGGCCGAACACGACCGCATCGACGGTTTCGAATTCATCGACAAGGTGATCGATATCGACCAGTCGCCGATTGGCCGCACGCCGCGTTCCAACCCGGCCACCTATACCGGCGCCTTCACCCCGATCCGCGACTGGTTCGCCGGCCTGCCGGAGGCCAAGGCGCGCGGTTATGCGCCGGGCCGTTTTTCCTTCAACGTCAAGGGCGGCCGCTGCGAGGCCTGCCAGGGCGATGGCGTCATCAAGATCGAGATGCACTTCCTGCCTGACGTTTACGTCACCTGCGATGTCTGTCACGGCAAGCGTTACAATCGCGAGACGCTCGATGTCACCTTCAAGGGCAAGTCCATCGCCGATGTGCTGGATATGACGGTGGAGGAAGGCGTGGAGTTCTTCGCCGCTGTGCCGGCCGTGCGCGACAAGCTGCAATCGCTTTTCGATGTCGGCCTCGGTTACATCAAGGTCGGCCAGCAGGCGAATACGCTCTCCGGTGGCGAGGCGCAGCGCGTCAAGCTCGCCAAGGAACTGTCGAAACGCTCGACGGGCCGCACGCTCTATATTCTCGACGAGCCGACGACCGGCCTGCATTTCCACGATGTCAACAAGCTCCTGGAAATGCTGCATGCGCTGGTCGAACAGGGCAATTCCGTCGTGGTGATCGAACATAATCTCGAAGTCATCAAGACGGCTGACTGGATCATCGACATCGGACCCGAAGGCGGCACGGGCGGCGGCGAGGTGGTGGCGACCGGCACACCGGAGGACATCGTCAAGGTCGAACGTTCCTATACCGGTCACTTCCTGAAGGAGCTTCTCGAGCGCCGGCCGGCCGGAAAACGGGAGGCTGCGGAGTAGAACAAATTGGTTGGATCGATACACGAGACCGCAATAACATTGCTTCAGCAGTCATATCGGGCAGCCAGACGTTCTGGATTTCGAAAAGCAATCCAAGAGCTTCAATGGAATGAAGAAGGATGGGCTAACACCGAAGAATCAACCTCTTGGAAGGAATTCCTGGAGAGAGGAGAGGTTTGGAAAGAAGGAATTATTCCTGATCTTTGGTTTATCGATGAAGACGTTATGTCGGTAATCTGCATTGAAGTTGAACGGGCGAACCCGATTAACGACAGAAAGTTTGAAACATACAGAAATCTGTGGTGGCACCTAGATGAATTCCATTGGGAGCTGCACTTATTGGTGTCAGATCGATGGTGCAATCTGACTCCAGTGCCTGTTCATCGATATACGGCGATGGGAACGGCCGACCTAGAAAAGCACCCCCTAGGTGCTGTCATAAAGGTGGAACGCGAGAAGAATGAAATAATGTTTGAGCTAAGCAAGATATATTGCATCTCTGACATTTCCGCGCGGGCAATGCAAAGAACAGAATGGATAGAAAAATATCCAAGATTTACACTTGAGAAATTTCAAGAGAACACACGTGGCAACTCATGTGAATTGTCATCAGTGGATCGGGCCGGTGGAGGAGATTAGAGAGATGAATATGTCAGGCACGATCCGCACCGGTATCGGCGGCTGGACCTTCGAGCCATGGGAAGGCACTTTTTACCCTGAAAAACTGCCGAAGAAGCGCCAGCTGGAGCATGCCAGCCGGCAGCTCACGGCCATAGAGGTGAACGGAACCTATTACAGCAGCCAGAAGCCGGAAACTTTTGCCAAATGGGCTTCCGAAGTGCCCGAGGATTTCATCTTCTCGCTAAAAGCGAGCCGCTTCGTCACCAACCGCAGGGTTCTGGCCGAGGCCGGTGAATCGATGACGAAGTTTCTGACGCAGGGGCTGACGGAGCTCGGGTCCCACCTCGGCCCGATCCTCTGGCAATTCGCGCCGACGAAAAAATTCGACGCGGAGGATTTCGGCGCATTTCTGTCCCTGTTACCGGAGAAGCAGGACGGCATCCGTCTTCGCCATGTCGTCGAAGTGCGCAACGAGACATTTCAGGTTCCGGAATTCATCGATCTTCTCGCCAGGCATAAGGTCGCCGTCGTCTGCGCCGATCATCATGACTATCCGATGCTGCCGGATGTGACGGCCGATTTCGTCTATTGCCGCCTGCAGAAGGGCGAGGACGATACCAAGACCTGTTACCCGAAAAAAGAGATCGACCACTGGGCCGAGCGGGTAAAGACCTATGCGAAGGGCGGCGTGCCGGGCGATCTGCCGCTGATAGCGCCGGATCGGAAGGTCGAAAAGACACCGCGCGATGTCTTCGCCTTCTTCATCACCGGCGGCAAGGTCAATGCGCCTGTTGGTGCGCAGGAACTGCAAAAGGCGGTCTGAGCGCTTTCAGCCCGCCATGTCTTTCGTCGGGCTGAAATCGATGGCCGCGAAAGCGGCCTCGATCACCTCCGGGCCAGCGCCCGGCCGGGTGGCGTCGCTGGAGAGGATTTGCCGGAAACGGCGCGCGCCGGGCATGCCCTGAAACAGACCGACCATGTGGCGGGTGACGTGGTTGAGACGTCCGCCCGCTGCGATATAGTCGGCGGCATAGGCCATCATAGCGTCACGCAGCGCTATCCAGTCCGGCTGGCGAGCCTCTTCGCCATAGATGCGATGGTCGACATCGGCAAGAATGGACGTGTTGTGATAAGCGGCACGGCCGAGCATCACGCCATCCATATGCTGGAGATGCCCGCTCGCCTGATCGAGATCGGCGATACCGCCATTGATGCCGATAAAGACATCGGGGTTTTCCCGCTTCATGCGATAGACGAGATCATAATCGAGCGGCGGCACTTCGCGGTTTTCCTTTGGCGAAAGCCCCTGCAGCCAGGCTTTTCGCGCATGAACCCAGACCGCGTCCGCGCCCGCCGCAACAACCCGCTTCAGAAAATCCGGCAGGACCGCTTCCGGCTGCTGATCGTCCACTCCGATCCGGCATTTCACCGCAACCGGCACGCGGGCGACAGCCTTCATCGCGGTGACACATTGCGCCACCACCTCCGGTTCACGCATCAGGCAGGCGCCGAAGGTACCGGATTGCACCCGATCCGACGGACAGCCGACATTGAGGTTGATCTCGTCATATCCGTAATCGCCGGCGATCCGCACCGCCTCGGCGAGCTTGGCCGGATCCGATCCGCCAAGCTGCAGCGCGACGGGATGTTCCTCAGGGTGATAACCGAGCAGCCTGTCGCGCTGGCCATGGATGATGGCGTCGGCGACGATCATTTCGGTATAAAGCAGCGCACGCTTCGACAATTGCCGGTGCAGAAATCTGCAGCGGGTATCGGTCCAGTCGATCATGGGGGCCACGGCGAAGATTTTTTCGCCGTTTGCAAGCGCTTGTCTGTACATGGATTAACCTCTTTGCGCCGGCTTCTACAGCAAAGGACCGTAAAAAGCCAGTTTTGCAGGCAGGGTCATTTTGAACTGGAAATCGCCCCGGAATCGCGGGACAAGAATTGCACCGAAAAAGACGATAGGAAATCCACATGGCCGCCACCGTCATCCCCGCTCCGAAACCCGTTCTCCTGCCCGTGGAAGGCACGGGCGATCTGTTCCCCGTACGGCGGGTCTATTGCGTCGGCCGCAATTATGCCGATCACGCCATTGAGATGGGCCACGATCCCTCGCGCGAGCCGCCCTTTTATTTCCAGAAAAACCCGGACAATCTGCTGCCCGCCGGTCAGGACTTCCCCTACCCGCCGCTGTCATCGAATGTGCACTACGAAGTCGAGTGTGTCGTGGTTCTGAAAAGCGGCGGTGCCGATATCCCGGCCTCCGAGGCGCTGGGCCATGTCTGGGGTTATGCCGTCGGCATAGACATGACCCGTCGCGACCTGCAGGACGGCCTGAAGAAGATGGGCCGCTCCTGGGAAGGCGCGAAGGCCTTCGAATATTCCGCACCGGTCTCCCCCATCGTCCCAGCAGACAGGATCGGCCATCCCGCTACCGGTGCGATCTGGCTCGACGTCAATGGCGAACGCAAGCAGACGGGCGATCTTGCCCAGATGATCTGGAAGGTGCCGGAAGTGATTGCCGAGCTTTCCAAGCTGTTCACGCTTACCGCCGGTGACGTCATCATGACCGGCACGCCGGCCGGCGTCGGCCCCATCGTGCGTGGCGACCGGATCGAATGCGGCGTCGAGGGTATCGGCACGCTGGGCGTCACGGTTGCCTGAGGCCGTCGAAGAACAAAAGGGAGGACACCACCATGCCGCTTTACCGCCTCGCCGACCGGGTGCCACAGACCCCTGCGCCTGATCGCTATTGGGTTGCCCCCGACGCCAATGTCATCGGCTCGGTGACGCTCGGCGAGGATGTCGGCATCTGGTTCGGCGCAACGCTGCGCGGCGATAACGAGCCGATCAGCATCGGGCGCGGCACCAATATTCAGGAGGGCGTGATGGTGCATAGCGATCCCGGTTTTCCCGCCGTCATCGGCGAAATGTGCACCATCGGCCACCATGCCATCGTGCATGGCTGCACCATTGGCGACAATTCGCTCATCGGCATGGGCGCGACGATCCTGAATGGCGCAAAAATCGGCCGCAACTGCCTCGTCGGCGCCAATGCGCTGGTGACGGAGGGCAAGGAATTTCCGGACAATTCCCTGATTGTCGGCTCGCCGGCGCGCGCCATCCGGACGCTGGATGATGAGGCCGCCGCGGGGCTTCGCCGCTCGGCGGAAAAATACATCGAAAACTGGAAGCGTTTTTCGAAAGATCTGGCGATCATCGAAGGATAGGAAACGGCGGGCATCCACGCCCGCCCTGCCGTGAGACTAAGCCGAGCAGGCGGCGCAGAGGCCGCGAATTTCAATGGTGGTCTTTTCCGCCTTGAACTTGCTGTCCTTCACCCAGCGCTCGAGGCGGTGGTCGATTTCATGATCGTGGAATTCCGTCACCTGCCCGCAGGATTCGCAGATGGCGAAAGCCACCGTGCCATGGTGGTGCGAGCAGCACTCCGCCTGCGTATGGGTGCAGGCGACAAAGGCGTTGAGGCTCTCAAGCCGGTGCACGAGACCAAACTCAACCAGCTTTTCCAGCGCCCGGTAAACCTGCAGCGGCGCACGAAAACCCTCATCCCGTAGCTTGTCGAGGATCATATAGGCGCTGAGCGGCTGATGCGCGTTTGAGAGGGCATTCATGACCAGCGACTGGTTCTTGGTGAGGTTCTGCTGGGTCTGCGCATTCATGATTTGCCTCCTTCATCCGCGGCGCGGGAAAAACCCGGCGCCGGCAACAGGCTTATAACGAAGAGGATAACCGCGGCAACCACGATGGATGGGCCGGACGGCGTATCGTAACTGAGCGAGCCGAACAGGCCGCCGACAACGGCGACCGCGCCGATCAGCGAAGCCACCACCGCCATCACCTCAGGCGTCGCGGAAAAGCGTCTGGCGGTCGCCGCCGGTATGATCAGCAACGACGTGATGAGCATGATGCCGACCACCTTCATGGCAATTGCGATCACCAGCGCCATCAACAGCGTGAAGATCAGCTTTGCGCGCTCCGGGTTCAACCCCTCGGCCTCGGCCAGCTCCGTATTGACGGTGGAGGCAAGCAGCGACCGCCACAGGAACACCATTGAGACGATGACCACCAGCCCGCCGCCCCAGATCAGGGCGATATCGCTGCGGGTAACGGCGAGAATATCGCCGAACAGGAACGAGACGAGATCGATGCGCACCCAGCTCATGAAAGCGACGATGACGAGTCCTATCGCCAGTGCCGAATGGGACAAGATGCCAAGCAGCGCATCGGCGGAGAGCGCCTGACGCCGTTGCAAAAAGAGCAACAGGATCGACACGGCCGACGCCACCAAAAAGACGCTGACGATGAGGTTGAGCTGCAACAGCAGCGACAGCGCGACGCCGAGCAGCGCCGAATGGGCCATCGTATCGCCGAAATAGGCCATGCGACGCCAGACGACGAAACAGCCGAGAGGACCGGCAGTGAGCGCAACGCCAATACCGGCGACCATGGCGCGAACGAAGAAATCGTCAAACATGGCGCTCTCCCTGTCCGTGCCTGGATGGCGTATGTCCCTCATGCTCATGGCCGCAGCCGCATTCGTCATGGCTGTCGTGACGGTGGCCGTGGTCATGCATATGATGGTGCCCATCCTCGGGGTGGCAATGATCGGTCACCGAACCATCCGCATGCTGCACCCGGCCATCGGGCAGATGGGTATGATCGTGATGGTGGCTATAGACCGCGAGCGCCTTGGCTGCGGCGCCGCCGAACAGCCGCATATATTCCGGGCTCTGGCTCACCGCCTGCGGCGTGCCCCGGCAGCAGACATGGCCGTTCAGGCATATGACGGTATCTGTTTCGGCCATCACCACATGCAGGTCATGCGAGATTAACAGAATTCCGCAATTATTTGAATTTCTGATATTTTTTATCAGGTCATAGAGCGCGATCTCGCCGGAGAAATCGACACCCTGCACGGGCTCGTCAAGAACCAACAGATCGGGTTTGCGGGCGATGGCGCGGGCCAGAAGCGCGCGCTGGAACTCGCCGCCGGAAAGGTGCTGCACTTCCGCATTGGCGAGATGCGCAATGCCCGTCGCATTCAGCGCCGCATCGATTTCGCGGGCTGGCAGCGGCCCGGTCAGCGTCATCAGCCGCCGCACCGAAAGCGGCATGGTCCAGTCCACGGAAAGCTTCTGCGGCACATAACCGACCTTCAGACCGGCAATGCGCGAAACCTCGCCCTCGGTCGGCTTCACGACGCCGATCGCCATTTTCGCACTGGTGGATTTGCCGGAACCGTTCGGCCCGATCAGCGTGACGATCTCGCCTTTGCTGACGGAAAACTCCACGCCGCGCACCAGCCAGCGGCCGTTGCGCTGCACGCCGGCATTGGCAAGGGAAACCAGTATCTCTTTGCCCCGATGGGCGGAATGAAGCATGGGATTGTCCGTTCGGCGATGTTGCTTACCGCTATTGCATACGTTATAGAGTTACGCAATAAATGTAATAACATAACTATACTTCTTCAAGTGGAGTGCATTTCATGAAATCGTTCCTGATCCCGCTCATGGCATCGGTGGCAATAGCGGCCGCCGCTTCCGGCGCCACCGCCGCGCCCGATGTCGTGGTCTCGATCAAGCCCGTTCATTCCCTCGTCGCCGCCATCATGCGGGGCGTCGGCGAACCACAGCTCATCGTCGAGGGCGCGGCTTCGCCGCATACCTATAATCTCAGACCGTCCAATGCCCGCAAGCTGGAAAAGGCCGATGTGGTCTTCTGGGTTGGGCCGGGACTGGAAGCATTCCTGGAAAAGCCGCTCGAAGCGCTTGCCAGCAAGGCAACCGTGGTGGAACTGGAAGACGCAAAGGGTCTGGAAAAGCTGCCCTTCCGCGAAGGCGGCCCCTTTGAAGCACATGACCATGGCGATGAAGGCCACGAGACGCATGACGGCCATGCTGAAGAGGAAGGCGCGCACGATCATGGACACGACCATGCGGAGGGTCACGAGGACCATGACCACGGTGCATATGACACCCATCTCTGGCTCGATCCCGCCAATGCCAAGGCCATGGCGCAGACGATAGAAACCGCGCTGATCGCGGCCGATGCCGGCAATGCCGCGACCTATCAGGCCAATACCAAAAAACTGATCGACGACCTCGATGCGCTCGACGCCGAACTCAAGGAAACGGTCAAGCCGGTGAAGGACAAGCCCTTCATCGTCTTCCACGATGCCTATCAATATTTCGAGCATCGTTACGGCGTGAAGACGGCGGGGTCGATCACCGTCAGCCCCGAAACCCTGCCGGGTGCGGACCGCGTCAAGCAGATGCAGGAAAAGGTTCGCCAGCTCGGCGCAACCTGCGTCTTCGCTGAACCGCAATTCGAGCCGAAGCTGATTTCGGTCATTACCGAAGGCACCGCCGCGAAATCGGCGACGCTCGATCCGGAGGCAGCGACACTGGAACCCGGCCCGGACCTCTATTTCAAGCTGATGCGCGGCATTGCAGGCTCGCTGAAGGATTGCCTGTCCTGATGCGCATTGCCGCCCCTAACGCCCCGCTTCCGTCATTCCGGCTTTGAACCGGAATACGGCCGAGGCGTAAATGATCGGAAGAATACATATTTCAAACCAGTTACTTGCACTTGAAATATAAAGTACCGCATAAGGAACGGAGGCGCGACAATCGCTGGGTGGAGACGTCGCGCCATCAATCGCAAATCGGCTCGTTACGGCTTCGGCGCCATCGAAGACCAGACAGGGCCGCTGATGCTCTGCAAGGTTTCCGGCGGCGCGCCGTTGATGCGCGCCAGAAGGGCCTTCGCAAGCTCCCTGCCCGCCAGCTTGATATCCTCATTGACGGTGTGGATTTGCGGTTTGATCCAGTTCAGAAACTCGGCGGACTGTTTCGAGACGATATCGATATCTTCGCCAATCCTCACACCTGCCGCTTCGAAACCCGCCACCAGCGCAATGGTGCTGCTGCCGCTGATCGAAACGATGCCGTCGGGACGGTCATCCGATTGCATCAGCCGCTGGCCGAAATCGCGGATTTTTTCGAGCGGCGTTTCGATGGTGATGGCACCCAGCGGAAATTCGCTAAGGCCGAAATCCCTGATTGCCCTCAAGAACCCCTTGCGGGCGTGATCGTGGAACGAAAACCGCGATGGCGGCACAACGACGGCGATCCTTTTGCGTCCGCATTGCGCCAGTCGCTCGACCGCCTCATAAGCATAGGCTTCGTTATCGAAATCATGAAAGGCATGGTCGATGCCCATATCGGACCGCCCATGGGTGACGAAGGGCATGTTGCGCTCCGTCATGAAACGAACACGCGGATCGTTGGGCTCGATCTTCGAAATAATGACCCCATCCGCCGAACCGGTATCGAGAATATAGCGGATCGGCACCATCGAATCCTTGGCATGGATGTGGGGCGTCACGACCAGATGATATTGTGTCGTGGAAAGAACCTCGGTGATGCCGAATACCATCTGGCTGGTGAAACCCATCAGTTCTTCATCGACGCTCAGCACAAGGGCAATCACATTGGTCTTGCCGGTACGAAGGCGCACCCCGGCGCGGTTTGGCTGGTAGCCGATCTGCCGGGCGATCAGCCGCACGCGCTCCTTGGTTTCAGCGCCGATATCGGGCGCATCCTTCAGTGCGCGCGAGACGGTGGTGATGCCGAGACCCGTCATATAGGCGATTGTCTTCAAGGTCGGACGCTCGCCCGTGGTCGCGGGTATGTCGTCCCTGCCGGATTTACCAGTATCGTTCATGTCATTTCGCCACGCTTTACCGAACGATAATCATAGATAGCTTTTGCTCCGTTGCAAAGGCAAAGGTCTGCGGTCAAAGGCCGGTCTTGTCCGGCTATCCGCCAATTCAGCTAAAACGATATAGGTCCGGAAAATATTTCCCGACCGCGATCCTTTTCTTACGGGGCCAAAAGTCCGGATATCATTGGATAAATTTCCTAATTATATAGATTAAAAAATTTATTTAACAGTCTAATATAAAATAATAAAAATCGAAGAATTTTGGACGAGGCAACGTCATTATCAAGACCCAGCCTTCCCCGGCATTTTTCATGTTACCGATTGTCACTCATAGGCATGACGGAACGATTGTTTTACGGTAACGTTGCCGAAGGGAGGAAATCGCAAAGCCGGATAAATGTGAGGCAGCCGCTTTGCGGGCATCCATTCCCCCAGATTCTGACACAAGCCTGCGCCATGATGCAGGCCAGTCTTCTTCGAATTCATACTATGCAGGGTCCGATTATGATTTCTTCTTCCTCGCCCGAAACCGTCATCGATCTGGCCGGGTCCTGGCGCCTGACCTCGGTGGAAGGAGACCACGCCACCCAGCTTTCCGTACCGGGCGATATTCACACCGCGCTCAAAAATGCGGGCATCATTCCAGATCCCTATCACGGCGCCAATGAGAAGGCGGTGCAATGGGTCGCGCAGCAGGACTGGATCCTCGAGCGAACCTTCATTCTCGATGAGGCGGATGCCAGCTGGTATCTCGATATCGACTACCTCGACACCGTCGCCATCGTCTTCGTCAACGACATCCCGGTGCTGAGCGCCGACAATTGTTTCCGCCGTTACCGCCCGGATGTTTCGCGGGTTGTGCGGCCGGGTGAAAACACCATCCGCATCCATTTCCATTCCAACATCGCGGCCGGCGCGGAACGACAGGCACGACAGCCTTTCTATATTCCCTATCACCCCGGCAATTCGCCGATTGCCAATGGCAACATGCTGCGCAAGCCGCAATGCCATTTCGGCTGGGACTGGAATATCGCGATTGCGCCGCTCGGCCTTTACGGCAAAATCCTGCTGAAGCGCCTCGATACAGCCCGCATCGAACATATCGTCACCTCGCAGCATCATGTCGAAGGCGGCGTGGAACTGCATGTGGCCGTCACGCTGTTTGCCGAAGGCCCGGCGAGCCTGCCGGTCTATCTGTCGCTGAATGACGAAAGGCTCAGGCTCGATTGCGGCGTCGGCGCCGGTGAAACGGTGGTGCGCCACGTCTTCTTCGTGGAAAATCCGGAGCTCTGGTGGCCGGCCGGCAGTGGTGAACAGACGCTCTACACGCTGACGGTGGAATTGCCTGATGAGACAGTCACCCGCCAGATCGGCTTCAGGACCATCGAGCTTCTGACGGACAAGGACGAGGCCGGCAGCCGCTTTGCCTTCCGCATCAACGGCCGTGAAATCTTCTGCCGCGGCGCCAACTGGATCCCCGCCGATGCGCTTTATTCGCTGACCAGCCGGGAAAAGACCGAAGACATTCTCTGCTCTGCGGTCGAGGCCAATATGAACATGATCCGCGTCTGGGGCGGCGGGTTCTATGAGGAAGACTGGTTCTACGATCTCTGCGACCGCCTCGGCCTGCTGGTCTGGCAGGATTTCATGTTCGCCTGCAACCTTTACCCCTGCAGCGAGGACTTCCTCGATAATGTCGAACACGAGGTCGACTATCAGGTTAAACGCCTCTCCTCCCATCCCTCCATCGCGCTCTGGTGCGGTGATAACGAGCTGGTGGGTGCGCTGACCTGGTTCGATGAATCCCGCAACAATCGCGACCGTTATCTCGTGGCCTATGACCGTCTGAACCGCACCATTGAACGGGCCCTGAAAAAAGCCGCTCCCGAAGCGCACTGGTGGCCATCGAGCCCCGCGTCGGGTTATCTCGACTATGGCGATGCCTGGCACGCGGATGGTTCCGGCGACATGCATTACTGGTCCGTCTGGCACGAGAACAAGTCGTTCGACAATTATCGTTCGGTGAAACCGCGCTTCTGCTCCGAATTCGGGTTCCAGTCCTATACATCCATACCCGTCATCCGCACCTACGCGGAAGACAGGGACATGAACATCGCCTCCCCGGTCATCGAGCTGCACCAGAAGAATGTCGGCGGCAATGAGCGGATTGCGGGCACCATGTTCCGTTACTTCCGCTTCCCGAAGGATTTCGAGAATTTCGTTTATCTCAGTCAGGTGCAGCAGGCGCTGGCCATCCGCACGGCCGTCGATTACTGGCGCTCGCTCAAGCCCCATTGCATGGGCACGCTTTATTGGCAGCTGAACGACACCTGGCCGGTCGCCTCATGGTCGAGCCTCGATTATGGCGGCCGCTGGAAAGCGCTGCATTATGCCGCCCGTCGTTTCTTCCAGCCCGTCACGGTCTCGGCCATCCCTTCAGAAGATGGACGCCGGGTGAGCTTCTCCATGGTCAACGACACGGCCGAGGATGTGGAAATCGACATGAACATCGTTGCGCTGACCATGGACGGCAACCGCGTGCCACTGAAATCCGCCAATGGCACCTGCGCGACCGACAGGGCCGCCATGCTGACCGATATCGACATGGACAGCCTGCCTGATGGCGCCGTACTTGCCTGGAGCTTCATCGCGTCTAACGGCATGACCGGCGAAGGCCATCATGTGCGCGATAGCTACAAGGCGCTGGAACTTCAGCCCGCCGGCCTGACATTCACCACCAACACACTGAAAAACGGCCAGTTCGAAATCGATGTCACCGCCACGGGTCTCGCCCTCTTCGTCATGCTGGAGGCAGATCAGCCCGGACGTTATTCCGACAATCTCTTCGATCTTGCCGCCGGCGAAACGCGCCGTATCATCTTCACCCCGAAAGCGGACGGCCCCCAGCCGCATTTCCGCATCTTCGATCTTCATACCTGCCAATCCTCGCCCAATCCCGGCATTGAAACCATGCGGAGAAAGGCATAACCATCCCTCTCGGGAATGACAGGTGAACCCACGCCTGTCTTCATCGGTTCAAAAGGTTGCCGGGTTCTCCGGCAGCCAGTCATCAGCAAGCGGAGGAAGACCCATGGTTTGGCAACCGGCCGAAAACCGATATGCATCCATGAAATATAATCACTGCGGCAAGACCGGCCTGAAGCTGCCGGCGATTTCGCTCGGGCTCTGGCACAATTTCGGCAACGACACGCCGCACCAGACCAAACAGGCCATTTGCCGCCGCGCTTTCGATCTCGGCATCACCCATTTCGATCTCGCCAACAATTACGGCCCGCCGCCCGGCAGCGCCGAAACCGCCTTCGGTGAAATCCTGAAGACGGATTTCAGGGGCTATCGCGATGAGATGATCATCTCCTCCAAGGCCGGTTACAACATGTGGCCCGGCCCCTATGGCGAATGGGGCAGCCGCAAATACGTAATCGCCTCCTGCGACCAGAGCCTGAAGCGCATGGGGCTGGATTACGTCGATATTTTCTATTCCCACCGTTTCGACCCCAACACGCCGCTTGAGGAGACCTGCGGCGCGCTGGACCAGATCGTGCGTTCGGGCAAGGCGCTTTATGTCGGCATCTCGTCCTACAATTCGAAGCGCACCCGCGAGGCCGCCGCGATCCTGAAGGATCTCGGCACGCCCTGCATCATCCATCAGCCGAGCTATTCGATGATCAACCGCTGGATCGAGGAAGACGGTCTCGTCGATACGCTGGAAGAACTGGGCATCGGCTCCATCGTCTTCTCCCCGCTGGCGCAGGGCATGTTGACGACGAAATATCTGGGTGGCGTGCCGCAGGGCAGCCGTGCCGCGCAGAGCAAGTCGCTGAACCCCGCTTTCCTCAACGAGCGCAATGTCGAGAACATCCGTGCACTCAACAGCATTGCCGAGCGGCGCGGCCAGACGCTGGCGCAGATGGCGATTGCCTGGGTTCTGCGCGGCGGCCGCATCACCTCGGCGCTCATCGGCGCAAGCCGTGTCGAACAGGTCGAGGATTGCGTGAAGGCGCTCGACAAGCCGGATTTCACGGCCGAGGAACTTGCCGAAATCGACCGTTACGCCAAGGAAGCGGATATCAACCTCTGGGCAAAATCCGCCGAACGCGTCTGACCGAGGAGAGACCGCCCGGTTCCGCCGGGCGGTCTGCACATTGCAAAAGCCGGGCCAAAAATCTCAAAACAAAAGATTAACTCCCACCCCTAACCGTTAACAACCATTACATAAATGTAATTTTAAATTCAGTTTCCGTTCATTCGTTTATTCGTAAGTTCTCCTCATCGAAACCCAAGAGGAAACTTCCATGAAAAAGTTCGTCACCATTCTTCTGGCCGCTACCGTTCTCGCCGCTCCGATGGCTCAGGCCCAAAGCCGCCACGACGATCGCCATCGCGGCGTCACCGTCGAGCGCCAGGTCACCACCAAAAAGGTCATCGTCAAGAAGCACCGCTGGGATCGCGGCCAGCGCCTGTCTGCGGGTGAACGCCGCCACGTGATCGACCGCCGCGATTATCGCCGCTATCGCCTTGCCGAGCCGCGCCGCGACCAGCGCTGGGTGCGCGTCGACAACCAGTTCCTGCTCATCAACGCCGTCAGCGGCCTGATCGTCGGCCTCGCCGCCGCCCGCTGAGTTGAACTAGCAACAGAAATGAAAAAAAGGCCCGCTTTCGCGGGCCTTTTTGTTTGTCGTTTCAGCCGATCAGAAAATGTCGGCGCCGCTGCCCCAAGGGCCATGCGGCTTGTCCACACCGTCGGTGCGTTCGAAACCATGCGCGCCGAAGAAGTCGCGCTGCGCCTGAATGAGGTTGGCGCTACCGCGGCCGCGGCGATAGGCGTCGAAGTAACCGAGTGCCGAAGCCAGCGCCGATACCGGCAGGCCGGAGAGAACGGCATAGGAAACGACACGGCGCAACGGCGCGTCGGTATCCTTGACGATGCCGGCAAAGGCAGGCGTCACGATGAGGTTGGCCACATGCGGGTCCTTGGTAAAGGCCGAGGTGATCTCATCGAGGAATTCCGAGCGGATGATGCAGCCGGCGCGCCAGATTCGGGCGATCGTCGGCATCGGCAGGTTCCAGTTGAACTCCTTGGAAGCGGCCGACATGATCGCGAAGCCCTGCGCATAAGCGCCGACCTTGGCGGCCAGAAGCGCGCTTTCCAGATCGGCGATAAACGCCTTTTTGTCAGCCGGTGCAGGCGCAACGGTCGGCAGGCCGAAGATCTTCTCGGCAGCTTCACGCTCGTCCTTCTGCGAGGAAAGAATACGCGCAGCCACGGCCGCCTCGATGGCGGTTGCGGCGACGCCCATATTCTGCGCCTCGATGACCGACCACTTGCCGGTGCCTTTCTGGCCAGCCTTGTCGAGGATCAGGTCGACCATCGGCTTGCCGGTGATCGGATCGGCGGCGCGCAGAACCTTCTCGGTGATTTCGATCAGGTAGGAATTCAGGCGGCCCTTGTTCCATTCTGCGAAAACATCGGCGATTTCGACGGCGCTCATACCAAGGCCGTCACGCAGGATGCCGTAGATTTCGGCGATCATCTGCATATCGGCATATTCGATGCCGTTATGGATGGTCTTGACGAAATGGCCGGCGCCGTCATTGCCGAGCCATGCCACGCACGGATCGTTATTGTACTTCGCGGAAATGGAAGTCAGCACCTTCTCGACGCGCTTCCAGCTATCCTCGGTGCCGCCGACCATGATCGAAGGTCCATGGCGCGCACCTTCTTCACCGCCGGAAACGCCCATGCCGATAAAGGTCAGGCCGCTATCCTTCAGATTGTCGAAACGGCGGATCGTATCGCGGAAATTCGCATTGCCGGCGTCGATCATGATGTCGCCATTGGCGAGATGCGGTTTCAGGATTTCCATCTGCTGGTCGACCGGGTCGCCGGCCTTGATCATGATGATGATCGGGCGCGGAGGGCGAATGGCGGCGACGAATTCCTCGATGGTTTCGCAGGGGATCAACTGTCCCTGCAAGTCCCCAGCCTCGGCGTAGAATTTTTTCGTCGCTTCAGGGGTTCGGTTGAATACGGCAATCTTGTTGCCCTTTTCCGCGATGTTCAACGCCAGGTTCGAGCCCATGACACCGAGACCGATCAAACCGATTTCTGCCTGTTCCACGGATGTGCCTCCATCTTGCTTTTAGGTGGTCGTGTTGTGGCACTGTAATGAACAAACGGCAAGGCTGGGGGCGACTGAAACGATTAAATTTTGATGACGCAAATCAGCTTTGCATATTTGCGACAGGTCGAGGCCCACTCAAAACGTTAAGCCCGCTTCGCCTCCTATGATCGTCGGGGCCGGTCATCACCATCATCCAGCGCCCGCCAGGCAGCCCCGTCCATATCCTCATATTGGCCGGAGCGCACCGACCAGAGGAAGGCGAAAAGGCCAAGCGCGCCTAAAAACAGCGCGACGGGAATGAGATAGATCAGCATGTTCATGCCAGTTGCGCCCCCTCGCCTGCAAATCCGGTCTTCGCTTCGTTCTGAGGACGGACGGTTTCAGCCGTACCGGCAAGCCGCAGGGCATTGGCGACGACGATCAGGGACGATGTCGACATGGCGATGGCCGCAATCATCGGCGTCGCATAACCGGCAATCGCAATCGGCACGGCAATGATGTTATAGCCGATGGCAAGCGCGAAGTTCTGCCGGATCAGCCTTCCTGCCCGCTGCGATGTCTCGATTGCGAAAGGCACGGCATCGAGATCCTCCTGCATGAACACGAAATCGGCGGCCTGCCGGCCGATATCGGCGGCGGTGGCCGGCGCCATGGACACATGCGCGGCGGCAAGCGCCGGCGCGTCGTTGATACCGTCTCCCACCATCAGCACCCTGCGGCCCTCTCCGGCAAGTTCGGCGCAGCGCGCCGCCTTGTCCTTCGGCGAAAGGTCCGCATGCCAGTTGTCGATCCCCAGCCGCTGCGCCATGGCGCTGACGGCGGCGGCCCGGTCACCCGAGATGATTTCCTGCATCAGGCCCCGCACTGAGAGATTACGCAAAGCCGCAACCGCACCCGCGCGCGGATTATCCTCGAAGCCGAAGCTCGCCAGATGCCGACCGTCGAGAGACAGCACCACTTCCGACCGCGCATCGCCATTATCGACGCTCGCTTCACCTGGGCACGCGAAACGGCGGCTACCGAGCCGGTAGGTTCCGGCTTCCGTCTCCGCCTCGACGCCGGAGCCCGGAATTTCCCGTACCGCCTCATAGGTCGGCACAGCGCCGCTATAGGCAGCATGCAGGGCTTTCGACAGGGGATGACGCGAATGGGCGGCAAGCCCCGCTGCAACCGCCATGGTGGCAGGCTTCACATCGCCGGTCTCGACCAATCTCGGTTTTCCGACGGTCAGGGTGCCGGTCTTGTCGAACAGCACGGTATCGATTTCGGCCAGCCGCTCCATGGCCGAGCCTTCCTTGACCATGATGCCGTGCCGGAAAAGCCTTCCGGCGGCCACCACCTGCACCACGGGAACGGCAAGACCAAGCGCGCAGGGGCAGGTGATGATGAGAACCGCAATAGCGATCAGCATCGCCTGTTTCCAGTCGCCACCGAAAATGCCCCAGCCGAGAAACGTCACCAGCGCAAGAAGATGCACCACGGGAGAATAATAGCTCGCGGCACGATCTGCGATACGGCGGTAACGCGCACGCCCGCCTTCGGCCGCTTCCATCAGCCCGATCACTTCGGAGAGGAAGGAATCCTTCGCCGATGCCGTCACCCGCGCAGTCAGCGAACCGGTGAGGTTGAGCGTACCGGCCTGAAGACTGTCGCCTGCCGCAACGCGGCGTGGCGCGCTTTCGCCGTTGACGATGGACATGTCGAGATCGCTGCTGCCGGAGACGACCACGGCATCCACCGCCACCCGGTCCCCGGCCGCAATCGTAATCGACATTCCCGGCTGGATATCGGCAAGCGGCCGATACTCCCGCGTTCCATTCTCACCGATCACCGTTGCCCCGCGCGGCGAAAGACGGGCAAGCCCGGCAATGGCCGAGCGCGCCTTGTCGCGCATGATATGGTCCAGCGTTCGGCCGATCAGCAGGAAGAACAGCAGCGACACGGTCGCATCGAACCAGGCATGTTCGCCGTGATGGATCGTCTCCCACAGCGAGACGGCATAAGAGAGCGTGATGGCAAGCGCGATCGGCACGTCCATATTAGTGCGGCCATGTTTCAGCGCATTCCAGGCCGACTGGTAAAAGAAACGACCGCCATAGATCAGCGCCGGCGCGGCGATCATCGCCGAAATCCAGTGGAACATGTCGCGCGTCGCAGCATCCGCCCCCGACCAGACGGAGACGGACAGAAGCATGATATTGGCGGAAGCAAAGCCGCACAGCGCCACCGCCCTGATCAGCTGCGAGCGCAACGCGTCCGAGGCATCCTGCCCGCTGGCGAAAAGATGCGTGCGGTATCCCGTCGCAAGAATAGCGCGGGCAAGATCGGCGGGATCGGTCCTGACGCCGTCGACCTCTTCTTTCCAGACGACCGCCACACGTTTGGACGACAGGTTCACACGCGCCCGCTCCACTTGGCCAAGACGGCCGAGCGCGGTCTCGATGGTGGTGATGCAGGCGCCGCAATACACATCCGGCACGCTGAGATCGGTCTGGCGCAATCCCTGCCCCAGATCGCGGCTCGCCAGCAGCAACTCCTCCGACGATGGCGGATTGACCGGCTCGCCAAGCTGTAGCGAACCTTCCGTTCCCGGTGCGCAGCAGCTCATTGGCGCCCCCTGATGACGGCGATCCGCGTGCCCTCATGCACGATGATCCGGCCGTCCTTGACGGCGGTAACCTCGACGATCCATTGGCCCGGCAGCATGTCATGCGGGCCGGTGAAGACACCGGTGGAAACCGGGGTCAGTTCCATGTCGAAATTCTGGCGTTCCCCGACAGGCCGGCGAAAATGCGCCGTCACCTTATCGGTGTCGACCGGGCCGGTGTCGGGATGAAACACCTCGTAACGCACCGTCGTTTCATCCACGATGAGCTTGCCCTTGATCCCGGTCGCAGCCCTTGCCTTGGCGGCCTCCGCCTTGGCGTTGAACTGCTGGCTGGCCACATAGGTATTGGGCACGACGAGCCCGCTCCAGCTGTTGACCGCGTTCCAGGCCATCACCATGTTGACGGTGATGACGGTGCCGAAAAACAGCAGCATGACACCCAGCATATGCCAGCCGGTAAAAGTGAAACCGGACGTCTGGCGATTGTTCACGGTCATTTTTTCACTCCCGGAGCGTTGAAGACAGCGTCGTAGCGGGCCGTCTCATGGCCGCCCGTATCGCTGACGATGAATTCGAAATTTTCCGCCGCCCGCGCGACATCTTTGCCCGGCAGGGTGACGAAGACCTTCAGCGTCGTCGCCTCGTCCGGCTCCACCGTCACCTCGAAGGTCCGCGCGGCCGTTTCCGGCATGCCGTTGATCTTCATCACCGCATTCGGAATGCCCTCGATGGTCAGGCTCATTATGCGCGGCTGCGGCACCATGTTGAGAATGCGCACCGTATAACCGTTGCGAATGGAGCCGTTCGATTCCAGCACATATTGCGGATTGCGGTCGTGCAGCACATTCAGCGCCAGCCGCTCGCGCGTCACCAGCGCAAACAGCATGCCGATGCCGACCGCCGACCAGATGGCCGTGTAAAGCAGCGTGCGCGGCCGGAAGACGATGCGCCAGTTGAAGTGGCGGATGCTCTTCCTGAATCTGCCGTCCTCCTCGCGCACATTGGCGGGGCGGATGGCATGCTCACCATTGCCGGTCGCCAGCGCCATGTTGGACTGATATTCGGAAAGGGTAGCATAGGCGATTAGCCCGCGCGGCTTGCCGATCTTGTCCATCACCCCGTCGCAGGCATCGATGCAGAGCGCGCAGGTGATGCATTCCAGCTGCTGCCCGTCCCTGATGTCGATGCCCATGGGACAGACCGCGACGCAGGCATTGCAATCGACGCAGTCGCCGATGCTCTCCCCTGCCGCCGCAGCCTTCTTGGCATGCCGCGAGCGCGGTTCGCCGCGCCAGTCATTATAGGTGACGACAAGCGAATTCTCATCCAGCATCGCCGCCTGAATGCGCGGCCAGGGACACATATAGGTGCAGACCTGTTCCCGCATCAGCCCGCCGAAGACATAGGTGGTGGCGGTGAGGATGGCGACGGTGGAATAGGCGATCATCGGCGCCTGCCCGGTCATGAACTGCATCGCCAGTGTCGGCGCATCGGCGAAATAGAAAATCCAGGCGCCGCCGGTCAGAACGCCGATCACCAGCCAGATCGCGTGTTTCAGCACCCGCTTGCGCAATTTGCCGAATGTGAAGGGCGCGGCATCCAGTTTCATGCGCGCGTTCCTGTCGCCCTCTATCGCCCGCTCGACCACCAGAAACAGGTCGACCCAGACGGTCTGCGGACAGGTATAACCGCACCATGCACGCCCGACAGCGGAAGTGACAAGAAAGAGCCCAAGCCCGGCCATGACCAGCAATCCGGCAACGAAGAAGAACTCCTGCGGCCAGATTTCGATGAAGAAGAAATAAAAGCGCCGGTTGGCGATATCGATCAGCACCGCCTGATCCGGCGCATAGGGACCGCGATCCCAGCGCAGGAACGGCGTCAGATAATAAATGCCGAGCGTGACCAGCATCACCAGCCATTTGAACCGCCGGAACCGCCCCTCAGCGCGCTTGGGAAAAATCTTCCTGCGTGCCTCGTAGAGCGGTTTGCGCGTTTTTGCGGAATTGACGGCTTCCGCTTCCAGCCTTTCGACAGGCTGTTGCGGGCGATCCTGTCCGGCGCGATAGATGTTCATGATAGGAGTCCGTTTTTATCTCCTTGCTTTCTCCCATCTCCCCGGTGAAACATCCTTGACTTACATCAAGTGACGACAAAGTGGCGCAGTATGGGAACGCGCCGCCAAGGGAGGATGAAATGCCTGTCATGCAGTCGAGAATCATTCATCTGTCGGTCGAAAAACCCTGGAGCCACGTCTATGACTTCGCCTCCAACCCGCAGAACATGCCCCGCTGGGCCGCAGGCCTTGCGGGCGGCCTCACACCGGACGGCGAGGACTGGATCGCCGAGGGCGGGCCGCTTGGCGAAGTGCGCGTCAATTTTGCGCCCGCAAACGAGTTCGGCGTCATCGACCATGTCGTGACATTGCCGGATGGCGTGAAGGTTTATAACGCGCTACGGGTAACGCCGAATGGCAGCGGTACGGAGGTGAGTTTCACCCTGCTTCGCCTTCAGGGCATGACGGACGAGGATTTCGAGCAGGACGCAAAAGCTGTCACGGCCGATCTCGAAACGCTGAAGGCGCTGCTCGAAACGGATTGATGGAGGAAGCATGACCACGAATACGAACGACCGGCGGATCGACTATGTCGAATTCAACGTCACCGATATCGAGCGCAGCAAGGAATTTTACGGTGGCGCCTTCGGCTGGTCCTTTAAGGATTACGGTCCGCAATATTGCGAGTTTTCCGATGGCCGGCTGACCGGCGGTTTCACCACCACGGCGCCGGTCTCGGCCAAGGGCGGACCGCTCGTCATTCTCTACGCCACCGATATCGAAGATGTGCAGCGGCGCGTCGAAGCCGCCGGCGGGCAGATCAGCGTCGCAATCTTCGATTTTCCGGGCGGGCGGCGTTTCCATTTCACCGATCCGGATGGATACGAACTGGCCGTCTGGTCGGACCGATAAAGAAAAAAGGGCCGCATAGCGGCCCTTTGAGTGTGATGGCAGAGCTTCTTTACACTCGACGTCATCCTTGGGCTTGTCCCAAGGATCTAATCACGTCCAATTAAATCGAGACGTTGCAGATGCTCGGGACAGGCCCGAGCATGACGGAAGAGAGCTTTCAGGCCCGCTGTCATCTATCCGGGGGCCGCATGACACAGCCCTTTCCATTTCCTGTCTTTGCTATCACTCACCACCGCCAAGCGAGTGCACGAAGATCGCCAGCTGCTTGACCGTCGTATCGCCGAGACGCTCCCCCCAGGCGGGCATGACCCCGTGCTTGGGCGACCGTATCTGCGAGACAATGCCCTCTTCGCCCTGGGACTTCAGCCAGATCGCATCGGCAAGATTGGGCGCGCCGAATTCGCGATTGCCCTTGGCGTCTTCCCCGTGGCAGGAGGCGCAATTGTCGGCAAAGAGCTGCTTGCCGGGCTCCACCAGCGCCGGGTTGGAGGGGGTGCCGGTGAGACTGACGACATAGGCGGCAACCTCGCGGATTTCATTCGACTGGAGGATATCGCTAAAGGCCGGCATTTCCGAAGCGCGCGTATCCGCATCGTCGGCAAAACGAATGCCGTGCTTCACCGTCGTATAGATGTCGTCAACGCTGCCGCCCCACATCCAGTCGTCATCGTTGAGGTTGGGATAGCCCTGCCCGCCTTCAGCGCCCGAACCGTGACACTGAATGCAATTGACCTTGAAAGCGGCAGCGCCGCCGGAAAGGGCAAATTGCATCAGGGTCGGGTCGGCCTGAATTTCGGCAAGCGACGAATTGGCGATCTTGTCGACAAGGACGCTCTGCGACTGTTTTGCATCGGCAATTTCGGCGGCGATGTCACCGCGGCTGTTCCAGCCGAGTAACCCTTGCGTCGCCCCATTGATCAGCGGCCATGCCGGATAGGCGATGGTGTAGCCGATAGCCCAGAGGATCGTGAAATAGAAGGTCCAGACCCACCAGCGCGGCATGGGATTGTTCAGCTCGCGGATACCGTCCCATTCATGGCCGGTGGTTTCGACGCCGCTGATGTCATCAATGTGTTTTTCGGACATATCTTAGTCCTCCCTAAGCGGAATGCTGGCGGCATCGTCCGCGGCCTTTTTCGAGCCGGGGCGAAGGGTGAAAACGACGACGCCGGCAAAGAACAGGGTCATGGCAAGCAGGCCCCAGCTATCGGCGAAGTGGCGCATGGCCGTGTAGGTTTCCATGGCTTAAACCTCCTCACCGGTATCCGGCGGCATCGTCATAGGTCGAGAAATCGACCAGCGTGCCGAGCATTTGCAGATAGGCGACCAGAGCATCCATTTCGGTGAGCCTGGCCGGATCGCCGTCGAAATCGCCCACCTTCGCCTTCGGATAACGCGCCAGAAGTTCCGACGAATCCGCATTCGGGTCGGCCTGGGCGGCAAGATCGGCAGCGGATTTTTCGATCATCTCGTCGCTATAGGGAACGCCGACGGCGCGGTTGGCCTTCAGCTCCATGGAAACGTCGGTGATCTTCAGCGGCGTGGTCTTCAGGAACGCATAGGAGGGCATGATCGATTCCGGCACCACCGAACGCGGATCGACCAGATGCTGCACGTGCCACTCGTTCGAATAACGATCGCCGACGCGCGCAAGATCAGGCCCCGTGCGCTTGGAGCCCCACTGGAACGGGTGGTCGTACATGGATTCCGCCGCCAGGCTATAATGCCCGTAACGTTCCACCTCGTCGCGGAACGGCCGGATCATCTGGCTGTGGCAGACATAACATCCCTCGCGGATGTAGATGTTGCGCCCGGCCAGCTCCAGCGGCGTGTAGGGTCGCATGCCCTCCACCTTCTCGATGGTGTTTTCGAGATAAAAGAGCGGTGCGATTTCAACGATGCCGCCGATGGAAACGACCAGCAGGGAACCGACCAGAAGCAGCGTCGCGTTGCGTTCGATGACGGCGTGTTTGTCAAGAATGGACATGGGGCCGCTCCTTATTCAGCAGGCTGCAGCGAGGGTGCCGCGCCTTTGCTGGCGCCCTCCTCGCGTTGATGACCGAGGATGGTCATCGTGACGTTGTAGGCCATGATCAGCGCGCCGCTGAGGAACATCAGGCCGCCCAATGCACGCATCACGTAGTAGGGGAACAGCGCCGCGACCGATTCCGCGAAGGAATAGACGAGGAAGCCTTGGCTATCATATTCGCGCCACATCAGCGCCTGCTGGATGCCGGCCACCCACATGACGGCGGCGTAAACGACGATGCCGAGCGTGGCGAGCCAGAAGTGCCAGTTGACCAGTTGCAGGCTATAGAGACGCTCCCTGCCCCACAGTTTCGGCGTCAGGTAATAGATCGCGCCGAAAGTGATCATGCCGTTCCAGCCGAGAGCGCCGGAATGAACATGGCCGATGGTCCAGTCGGTATAGTGGCTGAGCGAGTTGACGGCCTTGATCGACATCATCGGGCCTTCGAAGGTCGCCATGCCGTAGAATGCCACCGCCATCACCATCATGCGCACGACGGGATCGGTACGGATCTTGTCCCATGCGCCCGAAAGCGTCATCAGGCCGTTGATCATGCCGCCCCACGACGGCATCCACAGCATGACCGAGAACACCATGCCGAGCGTCTGCGCCCAGTCCGGCAGCGCGGTATAGTGCAGGTGGTGCGGACCGGCCCAGATATACATGAAGATCAGCGCCCAGAAGTGGATGATCGACAGGCGGTAGGAATAGACCGGGCGGTTCACCTGCTTCGGGATGAAGTAGTACATCATGCCGAGGAAGCCGGCCGTCAGGAAGAAGCCGACGGCGTTATGGCCGTACCACCATTGCGTCAGCGCGTCCTGCACGCCCGAAAAGGCCGAATAGCTCTTGATCCCGAGGAAGGACACCGGCACCGCCAGATTATTGACGATATGCAGCATGGCGATGGTGACGATGAAACTCAGATAGAACCAGTTCGCCACATAGATATGCGGCTCCTTGCGCGTGAGGATCGTGCCGAGGAACGCAAGCAGATAGGCGACCCAGACGATGGTCAGCCAGATGTCCACATACCATTCCGGCTCCGCATATTCGCGGCCCTGCGTGATGCCGAGCAGATAGCCGGTGGCGGCCATGACGATGAAGAGGTTGTAGCCCCAGAACACGAACCAGCCGAGATTGCCGCCGAACAGGCGCGCCCGACAGGTTCTCTGCACCACGTAGAAGGATGTGGCGATCAGCGCATTTCCCCCGAAAGCGA
The DNA here is from genome assembly GCF_015704895.1 of Agrobacterium leguminum. GTDB lineage: Bacteria > Pseudomonadota > Alphaproteobacteria > Rhizobiales > Rhizobiaceae > Agrobacterium > Agrobacterium leguminum. The sequence continues at coordinate 404,780 of NZ_JADQWB010000001.1, forward strand.
AGATCACCGCCGATGTGTGCAGCGGCCGCATCCGGCCGAAATTGAAATAGGGCGCGATATTGAGATCGGGAAAAGCGAGCTGAAGCGCCACCACGACACCAACCAGAAAACCGACGACACCCCAGAACACGGTGGCGATGACGCCGTATTTCACCACCTCGTCGAAATATTCCGACTTGAGGCGGGCACGCGCGGCTGAATCGACAGGCGCGAAGGAGACACGGCGCAGCAGAAGCACCGTGCTGACCAGAAGCGTAAAGAACAGCACCCACATATGGGCGGCGAAAAGACTATCATGGGCAAAGGCTGCCCCGAGCAACGCGAGAAAGGCGCCGAGCGCCACGATCGCGGTTTCTAACGTGTAATTCATTGTTGGTTTCCCCCAACGTGCAAGCCGACCGACGAAAGGCGCGGCACGCGCCTGGGAGAGCGGAAACGCGCCTTTGCGTCGGTTGGAGCATTGCCACCGGCAGGGCAACGCCACCTTGATCCAGATCAAGAAAGCAAAGCTGTCGCAGCCCCGGCAAAACGGGGCGCGGCTTTATGAGAGAAATTTGCGTAAGAGCAAAAATGCGCGGTGATGTCGGCCCTGCTTTCGCGGGTGCCGTCTCAGCCCTTCATCTTCAGGGGCAGACCGGCGGCGACAAAATAGACCTCACCGGCAATGGCGGCGATTCGCTGATGCAGGCGGCCGGCGTGATCGCGAAATTCTCGCGCCATGCGGTTTTCCGGCACGATACCGAGACCGACTTCGTTGGAGACGAAAATCAGCCTCGCCCGAGCCGATGCAATCGCCGCCTCAAGCGCCGCAAAGGCAGCCTCTATATCGGCATTCTCCATCATCAGATTGGTGAGCCACAGGGTGAGGCAATCGATGAGAACGACATTTTCCGGCGCGTCTAGCCGCTCCAGCACGGCGGCAATATCGACGGGCGCTTCATGCGTGGCCCATTCGCCGCCGCGCCGCGCCTGATGATGGACGATGCGGTCGCGCATCTCGTCATCCCATGCCCGGCCGGTGGCCAGATAATGCAGGCTTCCACCGGACTTGCCCGCAAGCTCTTCCGCAAAACGGGACTTGCCGGAGCGCGCGCCGCCAAGAATGAAAACGGAGCGGTTTTTATCTGTCATCTAAAACCTGAAGGAAGAGAATGAAGCGGACCGGCATCTTCGCCGTGTCGCAAGCCAGGGACAGGCAGACATGAAGGGAACGATTCGTAGAAAAAGGCGTCCCCCGGTTGCTCATGCCGGACTGCCGCTGATACCGGACCGGAGAAAACAAGACCTGCCTGCAGGATGCGGGGCATATCAGCCTTGGCGACTCCGGATACCGGAAACACCGGTCCTGATGAAAGGCTAGGTGCGAACGGCTATCCTGTCAATCGGTCCCTGCCGTTAGCCAAAAATCAGGCGGAACCGGGACGCAAAACCTTAATCCGGAACCGGCAGACCTGTCGTCCGCGACTGGATTGATAAAGCGACTTGGTTACCGGAAAGTTAGCGAAAAACCGAATGATGAAACCGCAACGCCAAAGGAGAATATGGAGTGACGGCAGCCGCCGCCATTGCCTTGCCATGGCCTTCAAATCAATATGCTTTCGAAGATTCGCAAACAGCAAGGTGGCCTGCCCGTGATGACCGTCATGGACTATATCTCGATCGTCGTTTTCATCCTGCTATGGGCCGTCTATACCCATGTCACGACGGGAACGAGGCTGTTTTCGAGAGCCAGCCTCAATCAGGCCATGGCCGAGCGCCGCCGCGACTGGATCATGAATTCGCTGAAGCGCGACCTGAAGATGATCGACACGCAGATCATGGCCGGCCTGCAGAACGGCACCGCCTTTTTCGCTTCCACCTCCATCTTCGCCATCGGCGGATGTTTCGCCCTTCTAGGCGCGACCGAACAGGTCGAATCGGTATTTCGCGACATGCCTTTCGTGCATTATGCCGGGCGCACGGCCTTCGAACTGAAGGTCATAGGGCTCACCTGTCTTTTCGGTTATTCCTTCTTCAAGTTCGGCTGGTCCTATCGCCTGTTCAACTATTGCACGATCCTGTTCGGCGCCATTCCCATGGTCCACGACGTCGGCGCCGATCGCGAGGCGGCGGAGCGGGCGGCCGAAAACGTCATAAAGATGAACATCATCGCTGCTAAGAACTTCAATGACGGCCTGCGGACCATCTTTCTGTCCATCGGTTATCTCGGCTGGTTCATCAGCCCTTATGTCTTCATCGCCAGCACGGTCATCATCATCGTGGCGCTGTTACGCCGCCAGTTCTTTTCCGAAGCACGACGCGCCATCATGGAAGAAAACAGGCCTTGAAATAGCCGCACTTCAAGGGCCAAGCCCAGCGTGATACCGGCCTCCCCGAAAGCTTGAAAAACGGAAACCATGGACACGAACGCAGCCGCAAACGAAAACCGCCGCAAAGGCCGCATAGGCGGTCTCGACACCCTGCGCGGGCTGGCCCTCATCGCCATGGCGTCCTACCACTTCACGTGGAATCTGGAATATTTCGGCTATCTCGAACCCGGCACGGCGACGACCGGCCTGTGGAAACTCTATGCGCGCGGCATCGCCAGCTCGTTCCTGTTTCTGGCCGGTTTCAGCCTGTTTCTCGCCCATGGCAAGGGCGTGAACTGGCCGTCCTTCGGCAAGCGTTTTGCCATGGTGGCCGGCTCGGCGCTGCTCATTACCGTCGCCACCTATTTCGCCTTTCCGGACAGCTTCATCTTCTTCGGCATATTGCACAATATCGCCGCCGCAAGCCTTGTCGGGCTGCTGTTCCTGCGAGCACCCGCGGCCGTGACGCTGCTTTTTGCAGCGATCGCTTTCATCCTGCCGCACTATCTGCAATCGGAACTGTTCAACGCAAAATGGCTGGCCTGGATCGGTTTTTCCACCATGCCGCCCCGTTCGAACGATTATGTGCCGCTTCTCCCCTGGCTTGCGCCCTTCCTCGCCGGACTTGCGGTCTCGCAATTCGTCACGCCGCGCGACTGGCTCGACCGCTTTCGAAGCCCGAGTTCGCCTCGCAACCTGATCGCAGGCGCCGGCCGTCACAGCCTGGCATTCTACCTCATCCACCAGCCGGTGCTGATCGGCCTCGTCTACACGCTGTCGCTCATCGCCCCGCCCCCGCCTGTCGATCAGGTCGAGCTTTACAAATCGAGCTGTGAAAAGAGCTGCGTCGAGCAGGCGAACGGGCTGGAACTGTGCCAGCGTTTCTGCGGCTGCACGCTGGAGAAGCTGCAGGCGGAAAACCTGTTCGACACGATGATGGAAGGCAAGCTCAGCGCCGATCAGCAGACGAAGGTTAGTGAGGTGGCGCAACAGTGCACGGTTGAGGCGCAGTAGGCTCAGGTAGCCAGAACGTTAGCGCTTGCTGCCTTTTCTTCTCCCCACCGGGGAGAAGGTGGCCCGAAGGGTCGGATGAGGGGGCAACGTCGGCGATAAATCGAGAGCTTGCCCCCTCATCCCGCTGCCGCGACCTTCTCCCCGGCGGGGAGAAGAAACAAGCGAAACCCGCTCGTTCCATATGCAACGAAAGAGGAAAGGCTTCGGAGCAATTCTCGACAGTTACGTCGACGGAATAGCCAATACCGCTATAGGGCCGGGTTCAAGTCCCAACGCCGATTTCGGCAAGCCGCGTCAGACAGGCTTCTTCGACATTGTCGAGTTCCGCCAGCGTCTCTTCGATGTCCTTGCGTTTTTGCCGAAGCTCGGCGCGCTTTTCATCGACCTTCTTCATCAGAAGCACCAATTGGCCCGATTCGCCCGGCGGTTCCTTGTAGACGTGGATGATTTCGCGAATTTCGGAGATCGTGAAACCGATACGGCGGCCACGCAGGATTTCCTGAATGAGGCGGCGGTCCGCAGCCCTGAAAAGCCGTGTGCGCCCGCGACGCTCAGGGTGAATCAGCCCCTCGTCCTCGTAAAATCTCAAGGTACGGGTGGAAACACCGAATTCGCGTGTCAGTTCGGTTATGCTATAATATTTGTCCAAGGGCCTATCCGATTCATAACCGGATGATATTATTTGACCTTCACGTAAAAGTCAATTTTCGCCCGCCTGGCCCTACCCGGAAATACCGTACCACCAGGTCGCGATCCCCAGAAAGGCGAAAAAGCCGACAATATCGGTGACCGCCGTGACGAAGACCGCCGAGGAGACCGCCGGGTCCGCTCCGAACTTGTCGAGCACCAGCGGAATGAGAATGCCCGCCAGCGCCGCCGCCAGCATGTTGAGACACATGGCCGTGGCGATGATGCCACCGATATGGATATCCTGAAACCAGATACCGGCAACAATGCCGATGGCGCAGCCGAACAGCATGCCGTTCAGGATACCCACACCCGCCTCGCGCCGGATGATGCGCGCGGCGTTGTGAATATCGAGGCTTTTGGTGGCGAGCGCCCGCACCGACACCGTCATGGTCTGCGATCCGGCGTTGCCGCCCATGCCGGCCACCGCCGGCATCAGGATCGCCAGCGCGACGATCTGCTGGATCGTCGCATCGAACAGGCTGATGACGGAGGCGGAGAGAAAGGCGGTGATGAGATTGACCGCAAGCCAGGGCACGCGTGAACGCGATGTGCTGGCAATCGAGTCCGACAGTTCTTCGTCACCGACACCGCCAAGGCGCAGCAGATCCTCTTCGGCCTCTTCCTGAATGACGTCCACCACGTCATCGATGGTCAGCACGCCCACCAGTCGACCGTTGTCGTCGACCACGGCGGCGGAGAGAAGGTCGTATTGCTCGAAAAGCTGCGCGGCCTCTTCTTGGTCCATTTCCGCCGGAATGGAGTGGTTGGTCTCGTGCATGATCGTTTCGATCTTCACCTGACGCTTGGCGCGCAGCACCTTGTCGAGATCGAGCGCGCCGACCAGCTTGAAGGTGGGATCGATGACGAAGATCTGCGTGAAGGAATCCGGCAGCTCCTCCTCCTCGCGCAGATAGTCGATGGTCTGCCCCACGGTCCAGAACGGCGGCACGGCCACGAATTCCGTCTGCATGCGGCGGCCGGCCGAGCTTTCCGGATAATCCAGAGCCCGCATTAGCCGCACACGTTCGGTGAACGGCAGTTGCGAGAGAATATCCTCGCGGTCCTCGTCGTCGAGGTCCTCGAGAATATAGACGGCGTCGTCCGAATCCAGCTCGCCGATACCGGCGGCGATCTGCTCGTTCGACATCTGGTCGACGATATCGAGGCGGATACCCTCATCCACCTCGGTCAGCGCCGTCATGTCGAAGTCGGAACCGAGAAGACGCACCAGCGCATGGCGCTGTTCCGGCAGAATGGATTCCAGCAGGTCGCCGAGTTCGGATTCGTGCAGCCGCGCCACGTTCTTGCGCAGGAAAAGCAGATCGCGGTCAGCGATCGCGGCACCCACCATCGTCAGAAAATCCGAGCGGACGGACCCGTCTTCTGCGTAAATATCGGAGGGCGCTTCCGCAGGCTTCATGTCCTCGGGCGCGACAGGATCGTCGTCACGGTCTGTCATCTGGCGTCCCCTTGTATTCAAATGCCGCAGTGCACGGATGCGCAGGCAGAATGGCGTTAAAAGGTTTATTGTCAACAACCGGATAGCGGCAAATAAACAAGCTCTCCGGCTGCGGCGAAAAATCCATTCAACATTCCTCTTCCGGTTCGCAGGCTTAGCCACGGCCAGCGGCTATAGGCATGTTTAGCCAAGCTTTGCAGCTTGTTTTGCGACAACGCCCACCCCCTTTACGCCGTTCCCGTTTCAAATGTCGAACGGGCGAACAAAGGTTTCGCCGCAATGCACAATTAAGACATTGACAGGCAGCGTGGAACGGCGCTTCTGGATAAGCATTTGACAAACGGCAAACGCCGGCAGGCGGGCACGAAAAGACAGATTCCGGGAATCAGGACCATGAGCAAGACGGACTTCATAGGCAAGGCATCGACCGCCGCAGGCGGCTGGGGCGCACTCAAAAGCGTCGGCAAACGCCTTCTCGAATCCGGTGCCCCGATTTCCGGCGCCCGCACGCTTTTGAAGACCAACCAGCCGGATGGATTCGACTGCCCGGGCTGCGCCTGGGGCGACCCGGAACACGGCTCCTCTTTCGAGTTCTGCGAAAACGGCGTCAAGGCGGTGTCATGGGAAGCAACGGAAGCCCGGGTGCCGCCGGATTTCTTCGCCAGCCGCACCGTCTCGGAACTGCGCGGCTGGTCCGACTACGATCTGGAAAAACAGGGCCGCCTCACCCACCCCATGCGTTATGACCGGGCGAGCGACAGATATCTGCCCGTCTCCTGGGACGATGCCTTCGCCGAAATCGGGCGTATCCTCAACAGTCTCGACAGCCCGGACCGGGCGGAGTTCTATACCTCCGGCCGCGCCTCCAACGAGGCTGCCTTCCTCTATCAGCTGATGGTCCGGCTTTACGGCACCAACAATTTCCCCGACTGTTCCAACATGTGCCACGAAGCGAGCGGCGTCGGCCTGAAGGCTTCGATCGGCGTCGGCAAGGGCACCGTTTTGCTTGAGGATTTCGAGCAGACGGACGCCATTTTCGTCATCGGGCAAAATCCCGGCACCAACCATCCCCGTATGCTGGGCGACCTGCGCCGCGCCGCCCTTCGCGGCGCCCGCATCGCCGTCTTCAACCCCATCCGCGAAAAGGGTCTGGAGCGCTTTGCCGACCCGCAGGACAAGGTGGAGATGATTACCGGCGGCAGCACCCGCATCGCCACCAATTATTACCAGCCGCGCCAGGGCGGCGACATGGCGGCCGTGCGCGGCATGAGCAAGGCGGTCTTCGCCGCCGACGATGCCGCAAGGGCGGCGGGCGAACCCGCCATCATCGATTACGACTTCATCGCCGAACATGCGGCGGAGTTCGAGGCCTATCGCGCTGCCGTCGATGCGACGAGCTGGGAAAGCATTCTCGACCAGTCCGGCCTCACCCGCGCGGAGATCGAGGAAGCTGCCCGTATCTACATGGATGCCGGTTCCGTCATCGCCACCTGGGCCATGGGCGTCACCCAGCACAAGCATTCGGTCATCATCGTTCGCGAGATCACCAATTTCATGCTGCTGCGCGGCAATATCGGCCGGCCCGGCGCCGGCCTTTGCCCGGTGCGCGGCCATTCCAACGTGCAGGGCGACCGCACCGTCGGCATCGACGAGAAAGCCCCGCCGGCGCTTATCGACGCGCTGGAAAAGGAACTCGGCGTCCCCATGCCGCGCAAGCCCGGCCACAATACCGTCGAAGCCGTCGCCGCGATGCTGGACGGCAAGGCGGAGACTTTCATCGCGCTCGGCGGCAATTTCATGCGTGCGACGCCCGACAGCCCGCTGATCGTCAAGGCCTTCGAAAAGCAGAAGCTGACCGTCAACATCGCCACCAAGCTCAACCATTCGCATCTGGTGCCGGGCGAAACCTCCTTTGTGCTGCCCTGCCTCGGTCGAACGGAAATCGACCGCAATTCGGCCGGCCGGTCGCAGATCGTCACGGTCGAAGATTCCATGAGCATGGTGCACGGTTCCGGCGGCATCAACCCGCCGGCCTCGGATGAGCTGCGTTCGGAAGTCGCGATCGTTGCAGGCATCGCCGAGGCGACGCTTGGCAATGCCCAAGTCGACTGGAAGGCGCTTGCCGATGATTACGATCTCATCCGCGACATGATCGAGCGGGTCATTCCCGGTTTCGATAATTTCAACGAGCGCGTCCGCGTGCCGCGCGGTTTTCATCTGCGCAACGCAGCAGCCGAACGGGAATGGAACACACCGGCGAAAAAGGCCACCTTCTATAGCGGTCCGCTGCCCGAACAAACCGAACACCAGCAGGCGCTCACGCGCGATGACCTGTTCGTATTGCAGACCTTCCGCAGCCACGATCAATACAACACCACGATCTACGGCATGGATGACCGATATCGCGGCGTCTATGGCGAGCGCCACGTCATCTTCATGAACCCGAAGGACATGGAAGCGCTCGGCGCCCATTCCCGCCAGCGCGTCGATGTCATCGGCGAATATGGCGACGGCGTGGAACGCATTGCGCGGAATTTCCGGCTGGTGCCCTATAATATCCCTCAGGGCAGCGTCGGCGGTTATTATCCCGAACTTAACGTGCTGGTGCCGCTGTCGAGCTATGGCGAAGGCAGTTTCACGCCGACATCGAAATCGGTGCTCGTCTCCGTTCGCCTGCGCCGGGATGCCTCCTGATGGAAGAGGAGCAATCCGCCGCCGCGTTCATGGCGGCGGTGGAGCGGGTTCAGGAATGCTCCTTACAGGCGCTGACCGCCACGGGTGCGGCGATCCTTCTTTCGGTTTATCTGAACATCGCCGCTGACAGCCGCAGCATCGCCAACCGGCTGGGGCTTGCGCACGCCCTCATTCTGCGCGAAATCACTGCCCTGTCGCCACGTTTCGTGCGGGTGACAAAACGCGATGCCCGCACCCAGCGCAGCTTTCTGGAGGCGACCGAAGAAGGACAGGCCCTTGCGGCGGCGTCCCTGCGGATTTGAAACGAACGGAGCACTCCTTGGCAATCAGGCCGATCCTGCCCTACCCTCATTCCGGCTTGTCCGAAATCTGCGCGCCGGTCACGGCTTTCGACGGGCAATTGCAAGAGCTGGTGGCGGACCTGATCGATACGATGCGCGCCGCGCCCGGTGTCGGCATCACCGCCGCCCATATCGGCATAAAACAGCGAGTTTTCGTGCTGGAGCTGACACCGGGAACCGTGCTTACCTACATCAATCCTGAAGTCGTCAGCCAATCCACGCAGACCATGCGGCATATGGAGGGCAGCGTCTCCATGCCGGGCTTTACCGACGAGGTGGAGCGGCCCTTGGAAATCGAGGTGAGATTTCAGGACATAGCCGGCGGCGAACACCGACAGACCGCCGAGGGATTTCACGCCATCTGCATCCAGCACGAGATCGACCAGCTGGACGGCATTTTCTGGCTGAAGCGCCTCTCGAAGCTCAAGCGCGACCGGCTGGTGAAAAAATGGGAAAAATCCCGGAAATCCTGATGGTCAGCCGGTAATCGAAAGCGCAAATTCCGCATCGCCCTTCAGCGTGTTGCTGACGGTGCAGATATCCTCGGCCATATGGGCGATGGCGCTGCGCGTCGCCTCATCGAAATCCCCCTTTATCTCTATCCGGACATCGAAACGCACGATCCGCGACGGCTCCTCCTCAGCCTTTTCGCCGGATACATGCACCGTAACCTTTTCGAACCGGTCGAGCACGCCCATGCGGCTTGCTGCAATCCGCGCGCTGAGCGCCAGACAGGCCGACAGCGACGAATAAAGAAGGTCGAGCGGATTGAAACCCGGCTCCGAGGCCGCCGTCACCACCGTCAGAGCGCCTCCGGTGGCCGTGACGACATCGGGATGCCCGAGACGGCCAAGAGTGACGACAGCGCCCGTCGGCCGCTTTTTAACCCTGAACTGATTCATGCCCGACCTCACACCGCGATTTCACCCGATGGAACCAAAATTAGCCTCGCGCTTTTACTCACGCAACGGTGAACGACCGTTGAGTATTGATTGAAAAGGGAGCTGGGACATATGGTTACATCTACGCTCGTCAGCATTCTGATCACCTTTCTGGTGATTGTGCTCGTCTTGTGGCTTATCGCGCGACTGCCGGTCGGCGGCGGTGCGAAACAGATCGCACAGGTGATCGTCATCATCATCGGCATTATTTCGCTGCTGAAATATCTTGCCGTCTTCTGATGTCCCCGCACGGTGCAGACGAAAAAAGGCGGCGAAAGCCGCCTCTTTTTATGCACGGTTTTCACCCCGTCCGGCCGCTATTGCCGAGGCTCGAACTGATAGGTTTTTTTCAGGGTAATATCCCGAACGCTGCCAATGCCCAGAAACGGCGTATTGTCGGCATCAAAAATCGCCCTGCCCTTCGCCACGATCCACCGGTCCGACCCGTCCGGCAGATTGACCTTGTAGCGCTGGTCGAAAAACACACCGGTAGTGATGCTCTCAAAAATGGCCTGCGCCACCTGATCGCGCATCTCGACATCGATTCTTTCGAGAATCTCCTCGATCGTCACCCCGCGTGACGCAACCGGCTCCGAAAACCCGTGGCATTCCGCAGTGACCGCATCCATGATCAGCCTGTTGTCGGAAATGCTCCACATGTAATAGCCAAGCGCATTGTCTGAATCCGTTTTGTCCCCCAGCACGAAAACCCCCAGACATATTTTCCTGACAAAAGCTAACATCGGACCTCTAATATTCCACCCCTCGTTTTTGTAGGGGGGAACCGCACGACTACTGCAGCGTGCATCGATATCCACCGAAATTTACGATGGCCGAATCCAGCTAGAGCATTTCCAGTAAAAGTGCGTAGCGGTTTCACGTCCGGAAATGCGAAAAAACAAAGCGATAGAGCACGTCCGACGATTCCGTTTTGACCGGAGGTGCTCCAGGGTTCCGAAATGGACGATAAATTTCGAAGAGACATCGCAAAACCACCTGGCTGCGCCTACATGGCTTGTGATGACATGTCGAAGGAGTTCAATATGGTGCGAGCCGCCCTCACTTTCGGATTGCTGACCGCAACCGTCTTTCTGGCCGGGTGCCAGACCTGGCATAGTCCATATCGTGGAAACGAGTGGCGCATGGATCAGGTCATGGATGGGGACCCCTACCGTGTCGGTGACGGGCAGCGCAACCGACGCTGATCCACCTCGTCCATTCAATCCGAACGGCGGCAGGTCGATAATTTGCCGCCCTTAATTCATGGCGCTCTGGCTGCGGGATAGAACAGACTGACGTGGCCCCGGGTTACATCCAACACGGTCCAAGGAACCTGGGGCAGAAAACAGAGGGCAAGCTAAATGACTGGCTAAAAAAGAAAAAACCCGCCGAAGCGGGTTTCTTTGGTGCGGTCGAGAAGACTCGAACTTCCACGGGTTGCCCCACAGCGACCTCAACGCTGCGCGTCTACCAATTCCGCCACGACCGCATCGTGGTAGGCGTCGACTTGCGCCGACGGGGGTGCATGTAGCAAAAGGATTTTCGGTGCACAAGAGCGTCGTGACAGTTTTTTGAAATTAAAAATCGCACCGCACCATCCTATATGCAGGAAGCCCGGAAATGCTGGGGTTGCGGCCTTGTCGCCATTTTGCGAGAAGGCTGTGGAAAGGACTTTTTCATGCTCACACGCACCGATATCGAGACAAACATGCTGCCCGCCGCCGGATCACCGCCCATACGCTGGCGAATCTCGGAAGGCCTCGTCCCCTATGAGCAGGCGATTGAGGAAATGGAGCGTGAAGTCGCCGCCATTGCCAGCGGCGAGGCAGACGAGCTCGTCTGGCTTCTGGAACACCCGCCGCTCTATACTGCCGGCACCAGCGCCGATGCCGCCGACCTCATAGAGCCGGAGCGTTTCCCCGTCTTCGCCACGGGTCGTGGCGGCGAATATACCTATCACGGGCCGGGACAGCGGGTCGTCTATGTCATGCTCGACCTGAAGCGGCGGCGGCAGGATGTCCGCGCCTATGTGGCGGCGCTGGAGGATGTCATCATCCGCACGCTCGACAAGATGAATGTGCGTGGCGAGCGGCGCGAGGACCGCGTCGGCGTCTGGGTCAGGCGTCCGGAGAAACCGCTGCTTCCCGATGGCGGCATGGCCGAGGACAAGATCGCGGCACTTGGCATCAGGCTGCGCAAATGGGTGAGCTTCCACGGGCTCTCGATCAATGTCGATCCAGACCTCTCGCATTTTTCCGGCATCGTTCCCTGCGGCATCAGCGCCTATGGCGTCACCAGCCTTGTCGATCTTGGATTGCCGGTTATGATCGGCGACGTCGACGTTCTGCTGCGCGAGGCCTTTGAGGAGGTGTTTGGCGAGGCAGTGCCCGAAACCGGCGCAAGCGGCTGATCCCACCGCAACCTTTGCCGCAGGCCGGTGTTTCCAGCATCGATCACCACAAGAGGAGGAACGATCATGTTTACAACGTCCGCCTATGCCTGCGATGACGGCTCTTCGCCGATGAAGCTCGCGACCATCAAGCGTCGCGATCCCGGCCCGCGCGATGTCGAAATCGAGATCGAATTCTGTGGCGTCTGCCACTCCGATATCCACACTGCCCGCAGCGAATGGCCGGGCTCCCTCTATCCCTGCGTTCCCGGCCACGAAATCATCGGCCGCGTCGGCCGTGTCGGCGCGCAGGTCACCCGGTTCAAGGCGGGCGACCGCGTCGGCGTCGGCTGTATTGTCGATAGCTGCCGGGAATGCGCCAGCTGCGCCGAGGGGCTGGAGCAATATTGCGAAAACGGCATGACCGGCACCTATAATTCGCCCGACAAAGCGATGGGCGGCGGTGCGCATACGCTCGGCGGTTATTCCGCCCACGTCGTCGTCGATGACCGTTACGTCCTCAACATTCCCGAAGGCCTCGACCCGGCGGCGGCAGCACCCCTGCTCTGCGCGGGTATCACCACCTATTCGCCGCTGCGTCACTGGAACGCCGGACCCGGCAAGCGTGTCGGCGTCGTCGGTCTTGGCGGTCTTGGCCATATGGCGGTCAAGCTCGCCAATGCCATGGGCGCAACCGTGGTGATGATCACGACGTCGCCCAGCAAGGCGGAGGATGCGAAAAAGCTCGGCGCACACGAGGTGATCGTCTCCCGCGATGCCGAGCAGATGAAGAAGGCCGCTTCGAGCCTCGATCTCATCATCGACGCCGTGGCCGCCGACCATGACATCAACGCCTATCTGGCGCTGCTGAAACGTGACGGCGCGCTGGTGCAGGTGGGCGCGCCGGAAAAGCCGCTCTCGGTGCTGGCCTTCAGCCTCATTCCGGGCCGCAAGACCTTTGCCGGCTCGATGATCGGCGGCATTCCCGAGACGCAGGAAATGCTGGATTTCTGCGCCGAAAAAGGCATCGCCGCCGAAATCGAGATGATCGATATCGATCAGATCAACGACGCTTATGAACGCATGATAAAAAGCGATGTGCGTTATCGTTTCGTCATTGATATGAAGAGCCTGCCGCGCCAGAAGGCCGCCTGACCCCGGAAGGGGGGCGACCTTACGGGCGTCCCCTCTCCCGTTGGACCTTTTGGTCGAAAGCGCAGCCTGACCCATGACTCCCCAATCCATGACCAGCCAGACCGGTTTCAACGATATCGCCAAGGGCATGACCATCATGGCGGGTTGCATGCTGGTGCTGCCGGTCATGGATGCGATCGCCAAATACATGGCGGTGAGCGGCGGCATGTCGCCGGCGCAGGTGACCTTCTACCGCTTCTTTTTCCAGGTGCTCTGCACCCTGCCGCTGCTGCTCGTGGTGTCGCCCAGGGCGCTGTTCAGCGCCAAACGGCCATGGATGAACTGCCTGCGCGGCGTCCTTCACGCCTCGGCCAGCCTGATGTTCTTCGCCGCCGTCAAATACATGCCGCTCGCCGATGTCTTCGCGATCTATTTCGTCGAGCCTTTCATGCTGACGATGATGTCGGCCCTCTTCCTCGGCGACAAAGTGGGCTGGAAGCGCTGGACGGCGATCGCGGTCGGCTTCGGCGGCGCGCTGATCGTCATTCAGCCGAGTTTCGAAATCTTCGGCTGGACATCGCTTCTGCCGGTCGCCTGCGCCTTTCTTTATACGCTCTACCTCTTCCTGAACCGCGCCATCGGCGATGCCGACAGCCCGCTGGTCATGCAGACAATGTCTGGCATTGCGGGAACCGTGTTCATGGGGGCCGCACTTTTCGCCGGCGATGCACTTGGCGACAAGGATTTTGCCGTCTCGCTGCCGCAATCCGGCTTCGCACTTGCCCTTCTCATATTATTGGGATCGATATCCGGCTACATGCACCTGCTGATCGTCAGGGCCTTCCGGCTGGCGCCGCTCTCTCTGCTGGCGCCGTTCCAGTATTTCGAGATCATCTCGGCGACGATCCTCGGTTATGCGCTGTTTTCGGATTTCCCGACGCCGTCGAAATGGCTCGGCATCCTCATTATCGTCGCATCCGGCCTGTTCATCATCTGGCGCGAGCGCCAGCAGGTCGGTGCGAACCCGCCGCTTGACGGGCAGTGACAGTCGACACCTGACATGCCTCAACCGTTCGAGGGCAGCGGCCCTTCGTCGTGATGGTCCTGCGCCTCCACAAGACTGCCGAGCAGCCAGAGGGAAACCTCGGCCGCCTCTCCGGCCGATTTGAACCGGTATGAGCCGCTATATTTCGGCATGTCGAAAAAGGTGACGACGAAACCGTCGCCGCTTTCAAGACTTTCGACCCGGATGCGCTCGGGATCGATCATCACGCACACATAATGCGACCCCATATTGCGCATGAAGCCGGCCTTGTTGTCGTGCAGTCGCACGAAGGCTGCGCCGCCATCCGCCGTCATATGCAGACTTCTGATCGCCTCATTGGGAAAGGCGCGGGCGAAATCCATGATCGCCTGCCCCACATCATGACTGTTATCCTCATCCGTCGCCCGCGACATGCGCCAGGCATAAACAGCGAAGACCGAAAGCAGCACGAAAACGATAATCCAGATCGCAATACTCATCCGGGACGCTCCCTCAGCATCGAAACATCAAGATTCGCGAATCGAAACGATGCGAACCCGGTTCAGGTTCATATAGACCGAGGCTTGTGTGAAGTGTGGCTTTGCGGGATCGACGTCGTTTCACCGCCTGGCGCGATCCGCGCCATCAGAAACGCTTGAGGAAGGAAGCCTTTGCCAGCAGCCATTGCCGGCGAAGCTGCGACAGCTGCAGGTCGCCGTCGAATACGCCGCTCCCCGCCTTACGGGCGGCGGCGATGACCGGCCCGGACAGGGCGACGGGAAGATAGGCGGCAAAGACATTTTTCGAAATCTTCGAGCGTCTCGCCTTCTCGATATGATCCAGCGCATGGGCCGCGAAAATTTCGATGGCGATACCGATGCGCTGCCTGTCCTGCCCTTCAAGAAAGGTCTCGCGGTCGAGCCCGGCCGCAGCCAGCATATCGGCGGGAATATAGACCTGTCCGCGACGCCGGTGCAGCGGCATGAGCAGCAGCATGCCGGCCATGGCCTGCGCCACGCCCGCGTGACCTGCCGCCTCCGCGCTGGATGCGGCGTCTTCAGCGGAAAGCACGAGACTTGCAAGCTGGATCAATGCGGATGCGGTCTCTCCGGCATAGCCTTCCAGCGCATTGCGATCCTCGAACAGGTCGTCATAGAGATCGAAGATACGCGCCTCGATCATATTGGCGAGAACCGGGCGCGGCAGGCGATATCGCTCGATCGTCGTCAAAAGCGCGGCAGCCACCGGGTGGGACTGGCTGTCGCCGTGCGGATTACCGTCGAGAAGATCGCGCCACCATTGCATGCGCACCTCGCCGGGCAGCGCTTCGCGCACGGAATCGCGGATGCGGGCGATTTCGGCATTGAAGGCGTATAGCGCGGCAAGCGCATTACGCCTGTCGGCAGGCGACAGAAGACAGGCGAGATAGCGGTCGCGATCGGTATCGCGCAGCGTCGCAAGGCAGACGTCGAGATTTTCTGTGGGTGCCATGGTTCCCCGCGCGAAACGTCCTGTCAGCCTTCGACGGCAATCAGCGCCGCAGCCACGGCGCGCGATTCCGACAGCATGATATTATAGGTGCGCACGGCAGCACCCGTGCTCATAGGGTCAACGGAAATGCCCGCCTCCTTGAAGGCGGCGCGCAATTCTTTCGGCAGGACCCGCATGCCGTCGCCCGTGCCGATCAGCAGCACTTCGATATCCTGCGCTTCCGCCAGAACCTTTTCGAAATGTCCGACCGTCAGTTCTTTCGCATCGACAGGCTCCCACCCATAGATGCCCGAAGGCAGGAGCAGAAGCGAACCGCGATGCGACATGTCGGCAAAACGGAAACCGCCATTGCCATAGGCATCGATGGGCGCCCGGCCGGGAAAATGGGCCGGGCGTATTTCAATCCCGCCGGCCATCAGACGGCAGGCTTGCCGCCAATGGCGCCGGTGTTGTTTTCTTTCTTGTCGTCCTTCTCATCTTCCGCATCCTTGCTGTCAGGACGCAGCTTGAAGGCGATCAGCACCGGAGCGGCGATGTAAACCGAGGAGAACACGCCGATACCGACACCGAACAGCATGGCGAAGGTGAAGGAACGGATGACCTCGCCGCCGAAGAGATACAGTGCCAGCAGTGCCAGAAGTACGGTCAGACCGGTAAGGATCGTACGCGACAGAGTCTGGTTCAGCGACACGTCGATGATCATGGAAAGCGGCATCTTCTTGTATCGCCTGAGGTTTTCACGGACACGGTCGTAGATGACCACGGTATCGTTCAGCGAATATCCGATGATCGTAAGGATCGCCGCGATACTGGTCAGATTGAACTCTATCCCAAGGAAGACGAACAGGCCGATAGTGAAGACCACGTCGTGCACCATGGAGATGACCGCGCCGAGTGCAAACTGCCACTCGAAGCGAACCCAGATGTAGACCATGATCGCCGCCATGGCGAGCATAACGCCGATGGTGGAGGTAACGGTCAGGTCGCCGGAAACGGCAGGACCGACGACTTCCACGCGGCGGAAGTCGTATTTGTCCTCAAGCTCGCCGCGTACCATGGTGATGGCGGACTGCTCGGCATTTTCGCCGCCGTCCTGCGCCTGGATGCGGATGAGAACATCCTGCGGCGTACCGAAATTCTGCGCCTGGATTTCACCGAGATTGAGCTGGTTCAGACGATCGCGAATATCGGCGAGATCGGCTTCACCCTGCTTGGCGCGCACTTCGATGACCGAACCGCCCTGGAAATCGATGCCGAGGTTCAGACCCTTGGCCACGAAACCGCCGACGCAGGCGAGCATGATGGCGCCGGTGATCATGAACACCACGCGGCGATAACGCATGAAGGGAATGTCGCGACCGTCGAACATGGCGGTGCGGACACCCTTCGGCAGGTGTTTCGGACGGCTGCGGCGAACCCAGTAGCCGAACATCCATGCCGTCAGCGTATAGGCCGTGAAGACGGTGGTGATGATACCGACGGCCAGCGTGACTGCGAAGCCCTTCACCGGGCCTGTGCCCATGTAGAACAGCACGCTTGCCACGATCAGCGTCGTCAGGTTGGCGTCGATAATGGTCGCAAAGGCGCGGGTGAAGCCGTTATCCAATGACTGGATCAGCGGTTTGCCGCTCTTCACCTCCTCGCGTATTCGCTCATAGATCAGAACGTTCGAATCCACCGCCATGCCGATGGTCAGGACGATACCGGCAATACCCGGCAAGGTCAGCGTCGATCCGATCACACTCAACACAGCGAGCAGCATGATGACGTTGACGATGAGGGCGATATTCGCCAGCAGGCCGAAGAAGCCGTAAAAGACGAACATGAAGATGAGGACGCCGACGGCGCCGATGGCGCTGGCCGTCAGGCCGGCGGTGATGGAGTCGTTACCGAGGCTCGGGCCGACGGTGCGTTCTTCAACCACGGTCAGCGTGGCCGGCAGCGCACCGGCGCGCAGCAGAACCGCGAGGTCGTTGGCGCCCTGCACCGAGAAATTACCGGAAATCTGTCCCGAGCCGCCAATGATCGGCTCACGGATGACAGGTGCGGAGATGACCTGGTTATCGAGCACGATGGCGAAAGGCTTGCCGACATTCTGCTGCGTCGCCTGCGCGAAACGCTGCGCGCCGCGGCTGTCGAAGCGGAAGGTGACAACCGGCTCGTTGGTCTGCTGGTTGAAGCTTGCCTGCGCGTCGACGAGATTGTCGCCGGAAACGAGCGCGCGGCGTTCCACCAGATAGGGAACCGGCGGATCGTCCTGCGAATAGAGAACCTCGGAGGTCGCGGGCGGACGGCCGTTCATGGCTTCCTGTACCGGCATCGTCGTATCGACCATGCGGAAGGAGAGCTTTGCCGTCTGGTTCAGAAGCGACTTCAGGCGCTGCGGATCCTGAAGGCCGGGCACCTGCACGATGATGCGGTCAGAACCCTGACGCTGGATGAGCGGCTCGGTGGTGCCGACTTCGTCAACGCGACGGCGCACGACTTCGATGGACTGCGAAACGGCGGATGACAGGCGGTAGTCGATGCCTTCATCCGTCAGGTTGAGCCTGAGCAGATTGTCGCCGCCGTCATTCATCGTCACTTCGGTGATGGAGCCGCCGACCAGCGTGCCGGCGGACACCGGCTGCGTCAGGTCGCGAAGCGCGTTCTTGGCGGCTTCCACCTGAGCGGGATCGCTGATGCGGACCTGAATCTGCTGGCCGTTGCCGGTGAGTCCCGAATAACGGATGTTGGCGTCGCGAAGCTGCGTACGCACATCGCCCACGATCGTTTCAAGCCGTTCCTTGACGATGTCGGAACGCTCGATCTTGAGCATGATGTGCGAACCGCCCTGAAGGTCGAGACCGAGCGTTACCTTGTTGTCCTTGTACCAGGCAGGCATGCCCTCCAGCTGTTTGTCCGTAAACAGGTTGGGAGAGGCGATGAAGACGCTTGCCAGCACAAGCAGCCAGATGAAGACTGTTTTCCAACGGGAAAAATGAAGCATTTCGATCTCGGTCAGGGTTGGGGTCGCGCTTTGCGCAACCCGTCAAAATTCGCAATCGGGCATTCGATAATCCGGCAGGATCAGGAAGCGGCTTCCGTCTTGACCACTTCGCCCTTCACACGCACTTCGGCAATGTAGGCACGGGCGGCACGGATTTTCACGCCTTCGGCGATTTCGACTTCGAGTTCATTGTCATCGATGACCTTGGTCACCTTGCCGACGATGCCGCCGCCGAGAACGACCTGATCGCCACGGCGAATATTGGTCAGCGTCTCCTGGCGCTTCTTCATCTGCGCGCGCTGCGGGCGGATAAGGAAAAAGTACCAGACCACCATAAGCGGCGCAAACAGGAAAAGCATTTCAAGGCCGGAACCGAAGGCCGATGCGCCGCCCGCTGCGTCCTGGGCAAAAGCTTGACTAATGAACATATAAAACTCCTCAGAATTACGGCACGACCTTGGATGCCGCCCCAGCTTTCAAGCCGCCGGAATATAGTGGGGAACGCCGGGATTGCAACAGATGCAGGGCCCACGCCGTACCGATTCCGGACCTCTTAACCTTTATGGGCCTGAAACGCCATGCTAGGCCGGGCGCAAAACAGAGTTTTGAACACCAGACAAGCGGAAGAAACACCATGATTCGAGAAGAAACGGCCTCCCTGCTTCTTTCAGAACTGCGCCGGCTCACCATCGCCGTGGAACGTCTGGCCGGGCCGGCGCCCGCCGTAAACGACTGGAATGCGGCCGATTGTTTCGTCTGGGCGCCAGTCAACTCCTTTATCCAGCCGGTTCCCCGCCCCAACCGCATCGCCCTGAAGCTCATCCGTGGTGTTGACCATGTCCGCGACATTCTCCACGAAAACACACTGCGTTTCGCGGAGGGTTTTGCCGCCAATAACGTGCTGTTGTGGGGTGCGCGCGGCATGGGCAAATCCTCGCTGGTCAAGGCCGTTCACGAAGATGTGCGCACGGCAAGCGGCGTTTCGCTGAAGTTGGTGGAAGTGCACCGCGAGGACATCCACACCCTGCCCGCTTTGCTCGACATATTGAAAGCCTCCGGCCATCGCGTCATCGTCTTCTGCGACGACCTCTCCTTCGACCATGACGATACGGCCTATAAATCGCTGAAGGCGGCGCTCGACGGCGGCATCGAGGGACGGCCGGACAATGTGCTGTTTTATGCGACCTCCAACCGCCGCCATCTTCTGCCGCGCCACATGATGGAAAACGAGCAGTCCACCGCCATCAACCCTTCGGAAGCGGTGGAGGAGAAGGTCTCGCTTTCGGACCGTTTCGGCCTGTGGCTCGGCTTCCACAAATGCGGCCAGGAAGATTATCTGACGATGATCGACAGCTATGCGGCGCATTTCGATCTGGGTCTGGACCGCGAAACGCTGCATCACGAAGCGCTGGAATGGGCGACCACGCGCGGCGGCCGCTCGGGCCGTGTCGCCTGGCAATATATTCAGGACGCCGCCGGCCGCCTCAGAAAACCGCTCGACAGATAACACCACCGTGACATCGGTCGAAACGCGGTGTCGTTACGACCACACCGCGTGTCGTATTCCCGAACGCCACATCTCCCCTCACATGGTTTGCTGCACCCATGGAGTCACCTGTTTCCGGAGGAGCGGACAGGTACGGTGTTTAAACCATGGAGGAGATGGATATGAGCAGGAACAGAGGCGTCGTTTACATGCGGCCGGGTCAGGTCGAAGTTCGCGATATCGACGACCCGAAGCTTGAGGCGCCGGATGGACGCCGTATCGAGCACGGCGTCATTCTCAAGGTGATTTCCACAAACATCTGCGGCTCCGACCAGCATATGGTGCGCGGCCGCACCACGGCGATGCCGGGCCTTGTCCTCGGCCATGAAATCACCGGCGAAGTCATCGAAAAAGGCGTCGATGTCGAGATGCTCGAAATCGGCGATATCGTCTCGGTGCCCTTCAACGTCGCCTGCGGCCGCTGCCGCTGCTGCAAGTCGCAGGATACCGGCGTCTGCCTGACGGTGAACCCGTCTCGCGCCGGCGGCGCTTACGGTTATGTCGATATGGGCGGCTGGATCGGCGGACAGGCCCGTTATGTCACCATCCCCTATGCCGATTTCAACCTGCTGAAGTTCCCGGACCGCGACAAGGCGATGTCGAAGATCCGCGACCTCACCATGCTGTCCGACATTCTGCCGACCGGCTTCCACGGCGCCGTCAAGGCGGGCGTCGGCGTCGGTTCGACTGTCTATGTTGCGGGCGCCGGCCCGGTAGGCCTTGCCGCCGCCGCATCCGCCCGGATTCTGGGTGCTGCGGTCGTCATGATCGGCGATTTCAACAAGGATCGCCTTGCGCACGCGGCAAAAGTCGGTTTTGAACCCGTCGATCTTTCCAAGGGCGACCGGCTGGGCGACATGATCGCCGAAATCGTCGGCACCAACGAGGTGGATAGCGCCATCGACGCCGTCGGCTTCGAAGCGCGCGGCCATGCGGGCGGCGAACAGCCGGCCATCGTTCTCAACCAGATGATGGAAATCACCCGCGCCGCCGGCTCCATCGGCATTCCGGGCCTCTATGTCACCGAAGACCCAGGCGCAGTCGATGCGGCGGCGAAACAGGGCAGCCTGTCGCTGCGCTTCGGCCTCGGCTGGGCAAAGGCGCAATCCTTCCACACCGGCCAGACGCCGGTGCTGAAATATAACCGCCAGCTCATGCAGGCGATCCTGCACGACCGCCTGCCGATTGCCGATATCGTCAACGCCAAGATCATCGCGCTCGACGATGCGGTGCAGGGCTATGAAAGCTTCGATCAGGGCGCAGCCACCAAGTTCGTCCTCGATCCGCATGGCGATCTGTTGAAGGCCGCCTGATACTTCAGCGGCATATGGCTGATCATCGTAAAAGCGCCCGCGACGGATATCGTCGCGGGCGTCCTTGTTTTCCAGCCATATCACCGTCCGGTGAAATCTACGGCTCCCCTACCAGCAGCACTTCCAGCTCGGCTTTCGCTTCCGGGGAGAGATAGGGTCTGAACAGGCTTGAGACCTGCTTCAATCCCCAGTCAAGCTGCGGCGGACCGAACTCGGTGGTGCCTTCCTGAAGGTTGAGATAGGACGCCCAATAGGTGGAGACGATCCAGAGGTTCGTCAGAACGGCAGGCCGCTCTTCCTCGGGTATCGCGGCGAGGCCCGCTTTCTCCATGCGCGCGACGATATCGCCGACGGCAAGGCGCATCGCGGCGCTTATGGCGCGCACGGGCTCCACCAGCGCTGGGGCGGAAGAGACAAGACCGACCAGATCGCGAAACAGGAAACGATAGTCCCACACCAGCGAAAACCAGAGCCGCAGAAAACCGGCATAGGTTGCCGCCGCCCCTTCGTCGGCCCCGTCAATCTTTCCGACAATTGCCAGCGCGTCGGCTTCGAACCGTGCAAACAGCGCCAGAACCAGCGCTTCCTTGGTACGGAAGTGATAATAGAGATTGCCCTCATTGATCTCTACCGCCCTTGCGATTTCGGCGGTCGTCACGTGGTCGGGCCCGCGCTCGTTAAACAGAGTGAGAGCGGCGTCGAGAATTCTTTGGCGCGTGGGGCGTGCCGCCGTCCGCCCGGTACTGCTTTTCTTCATTGATTTCGAACCCGACCATTGAAATCTAAGGTATGCACCTTAAATACCCAGAATAAGGTATGCACCTTAACAGGAAATGTAAGTGTTCAACGCGGACAAAGGACCTGTAAATGACCGGAACCGACCTTCGCACCGCCTCCCCGGATACGCCCGGAATCGCTCCCGTCTCCAAATTCGCAACAGCCCGCGTCGCGCTGTCGCTCATCCGCAATCCGTTGAAGGCTCTGCCACCGGAGATTTTCAGCGAGCCGGCGGTCTTTACCCGTCTCGGCGGCGTCATGCGGGTTCATCTTGCCGACCCCGCGCTTATCCATGAGGCGCTGGTCAAGAACGCCCATCTGCTCGGCAAGGGCGAAGATGTGCGCCGCGCCCTCGGCCCCGCGCTCGGCCAGGGGCTTCTGACGGCCGATGGCGATCACTGGAAGTGGCAAAGGCAATCCGTCGCCGCAGCGTTCCGGCACGAAAAACTGCTGGAATTGCTGCCGGTCATGATCGACGCCGCGCGCCGCACGCAAGAGCGCTGGCGCTCATCGCCTGCCGGCGACATCGATATCGGCCATGAGATGATGCGGACGACCTTCGACATCATCGTCGAAACCATGATGTCCGGCGGCCACGGCATCGATATCGGGCGTGTCGAGCAAAGCATCACCGACTATCTGAAACCCACGGGCTGGACCTTCGCACTCGCCATGCTGGGCGCACCGGAATGGCTTCCGCATCCGGGCCGGCGCAAGGCGCGCACGGCGGTGGATTATCTTTGCTCCAGCCTGGCAACCGTCATTTCCGAAAGACGCCGGAAGCCAATCGAGAGGAACGATCTGGTTTCCATGCTGCTCGAAGCGAAAGATCCGGAAACCGGACGCATGATGAGCGACACGGAAATCATCGACAATCTCCTGACCTTCATCACCGCCGGGCATGAAACCACGGCCCTCGGCCTTGCCTGGACCTTCCATCTGCTCTCGCAAAACAGCGACGTGGAGCGCAAGGTCATCGACGAGATCAAAACCGTTACCGCAGGTGAACCGGTCGCGGCCGAACATATCGCCCGCCTGACCTATATCAGACAGGTATTTTCGGAAGCGATGCGGCTTTACCCGCCCGCCCCTGTCGTGACACGCACGGCGTTGCAGGACTTCAGGCTCGGCGAGCATGACATCCCCGCCGGCACCGTTCTTTATGTGCCGATCTACGCCGTCCACCGGCACACAACACTGTGGGAAGAACCCGACCGCTTCGACCCTTCACGCTTCGAGCCCGAAAGGGTCAAGGCGCGCCACCGCTATGCCTATATGCCCTTCGGCGCTGGCCCGCGCGTCTGCATCGGCAACGCCTTTGCCATGATGGAGGCTGTCGCAATCCTTGCCGTGCTTTTGCAGGACGTTCACCTCAAAAATAAAGGCCCGGCAGATACCGAGCCGCTGATGCGGGTTACCCTGCGGCCGGAAAACCGCCTGATGATGCAGGTGAGCAGCCGAAAAAACAAATCGCCCGCGGCGTAACCGCCACGGGCGACTGGTTCAGTGCGAAACTCCATCCGTCACCGGATGGTGACGATCACAGATCGACGTCGAGGATCGCCATGGAGAAGTTATAGGAGCGGTCGCCGTCTTCGTCATCGATATAAACGACGCCGAGAAACTCTTCGCCAAGATACACTTCGGCGGAATCGTCCTTGCGCGGACGCGCCTTGACCACCATCGTCGGGTTGAAGGTGCGCTTGAAATAGGCGTCGAGTTTTTTGATTTCGTCGGCTTTCACCACTATTCTCCTGTGCGGTTCGCGTTGGCCCGCTTTTGGCATGGGACAAAGGCCAAAGTAAAGTGAAAGCGGCAAGTCATCCGTGTCTTCCACACGGACGACCGTGAAAATGCCGGCCCCATCGGAGCGCGGCAGGGCCAGTCAGATATCGGCCCCGATAAGCTGGTCCATCAGGCGCGAGGGTTCGGAACACCCTGCTTCTCCCACCACACGCGCCGGCACGCCGGCAACGGTCGTCTTGGGCGGAACCGGCTTCAGCACCACCGAACCGGCAGCGATGCGCGAGCAGCTGCCGATCTCGATATTGCCGAGGATTTTCGCCCCGGCCCCGATCATCACGCCGTTTCCGATCTTCGGATGGCGGTCCGCCCCTTCCTTGCCGGTGCCGCCGAGCGTGACGCCGTGAAGGATGGAGACGTTGTCGCCGATCACCGCCGTCTCACCGACGACAAGCCCGGTGGCATGATCGAGGAAGATGCCCTTGCCGATGCGCGCGGCCGGATTGATATCCGTCTGGAAGATGCTCGAGGAGCGGCTTTGCAGATAAAACGCGAAGTCCTTGCGGCCCTTCTGCAGCAGCCAGTGGGCGAGCCTGTGGGTCTGGATGGCCTGGAAACCCTTGAAATAGAGGAGCGGCTCCATGAAGCGCGTGCAGGCGGGATCGCGGTCGTAAACGGCCTGAATGTCGACGCGCAGCACGCTCCCCCATTCCGGCCAGTCATCCAACATGTCCTGGAAGGTCTGGCGCAGAAGCACGGCCTGCATGTCGGGGTGATCGAGGAGTTCGCAGATACGGTAGATCACACATTCTTCGAGAGACCGGTGATTGAGGATCGTCGAATAAAGGAAGGCCGAAAGCAGCGGGTCCTGCGCCGCGGCGCTGCGGGCTTCATTGAGCAGGCTGCCCCAGATGGGATCGACGATCGCCAGCTGTTCGGGCTGACGGGCCTCGGTACGTGCGACCATGAATGGTCTCCTCGTTTGCAGTGGTCGTTCTTTATACAGAAAAAGACGTGCATTAGAAATGGGATTCGAATGACGACTTTAAAGGCGGCAAGGCTTCAGTTTTTCTTCATGCAGCATGAAAAACCGTTTCTTGCCGTCCTCAGCGTTGGCGCATTTCCGGACGGAAAACCGGGCTCCGCTTTTCCCGAAAATGCTCCGGGTCAAAGCGAGCGGTAAAATTCCAGCACCGCCGCCTTGAACACCCGGTCGCCGACGGCCAGCATGTGGTCGCGGCCGGGAATATCGATGGCCCGCGCATGCGGCATGATCGCGGCAAGCTCCGCACCGGAACCGGCGATATCGTCCTTCGTTCCAACCGCGATCAGCGTCGGCGCATCGATTTTCTCAGCCTGTTCGCGCGTGACGAGAACCCGCGACGTCTCGATACAGGCGGCAAGCGCCAGCCGGTCGCTTTTCGTCTGGTCGGCGAAGGCACGGAACATGCGGCCGCGCTCATGGGTGACGACATCGAGCGAAGGTGCGAGAAGCGCCTCGGCAATCGGATCCCAGTCGCCGACACCTTCGACCATGCCGATGCCGAGACCGCCGAAGACCAGCGAACGCACGCGCTCCGGATGCGCCATGGCCAGAAAGGCGGAAATGCGCGCGCCCATGGAATAGCCCATCACATGCGCTTCGGCGATGCCGAGATGGTTGAGCAGCGCCACCGCATCCCCGGCCATGACGGGCGGATAATAGGCTTCGGAATCGTGCGGCTTGTCGCTTGCGCCGTGGCCGCGATTATCGATGGCGATCACCCGGTAGCCCGCTTCGCCCAGCGTCTTCAACCAGCCGGGATGCACCCAGTTGACATTGGCGCTGGAGGCGAAGCCGTGGATCAGCAGAACCGGTTCGCCCGCCGGATCGCCCTCGTCGAAATAGGCAAGGCGAAGGCCGTCATGGGAAAAATCGGAAAACTGCGGCGTGTTGAGATTCATCAAGGACATCCTTTTTGCCGGACCATATGGCAGGAATTAGCAATGTTGAACATGTTTTGCTGACGATTTTTATGGAGATGCAATGCGTTTGAGGCTACATATCCGCAACGACGAGCCGGCACGCGAAGACGGATTGCGGCTCGATAACGATATTGCATTTGGAGACGAACATGGCCGGGCATTCCATTCCCCACTTCCAGAACGATGGCGGACACCGCATGATCGAGATCGGCGTCAAGGAATTCATGTGCACCGGCGCTTCCGTGCCCTACGATCATCCGCATATCTTCATCGATATGGGCGACGACAACGAGAAGGTCTGTTCCTACTGCTCCACCCTTTACCGCTACAATCCGTCGCTGAAGGCCGAGCAGACCAATCCTCCGGGCTGCGTCTTCCATGTGAAGGCCGCCTGACCTTCCACTTTTCCTGATCGGGGCGCACCAATGCCCATCAAATCCGTAGCCATTGTCGGTGCCGGCATCGCCGGTCTCACCGCTGCCCTTTCCTTTGCCCGGTACGGTATCGACTGTGACATCATCGAGCAGGCCGGTGAGCTGACGGAAGTGGGCGCAGGCCTGCAACTCTCGCCCAATGCCGCCCGCATTCTCGCCGAACTCGGCGTGCTGCCGGAAATCGAAGCGCGCTGGACCGAACCGGTCAGCGTCGAACTCGCCTCCGGAAAATCGCTCGCCACGCTGCTCTCGCTGCCGATGGGCGCGGTGGCGCGCACACGCTGGGGCGCACCCTATGGCGTGCTGCACCGCTCGACGCTGCAGAATGCGCTTCTCCAGGCGGTGACACGCAACCCGCTCTGCCGCCTGCATCTCGGCAAGCGCATTGAAAACGCGACGGTGGATGTGATTGCCGCAACCACCTTCCGTGACCATGATCTGATCGTCGGCGCGGACGGCGTCTGGTCGGCGGCCCGCTTCGCGGTCCCTTCCGCCCCCACAGCCACCTTCTCCGGCAATATTGCCTGGCGCTTCACCGTTGCCGCAAACGATGTGCCGTCAGCCATCAACAAAAGCGCCGTGACCGCCTATCTCGGTTCCGGCGGCCATATCGTCGCTTATCCGCTGAAGGAAGTCGGCGGCTTCAACATTGTCGCCATCGCGCTCGGTGCCGATCCCGGCGCAACCTGGCGGGCGGAATCGAGCGGGCGGCAGAAAGCCATGCTGCTGGAACAGTTTCGCGGCTTCAGCCCGGATATCGTCCGATTGCTCGATTCGTCTGAAAATCCCACCTTCTGGCCGCTCTATCAGGCCGGCCCGGGCCGCTGGCACAATGGCCGCGACACGGTGCTGATCGGCGATGCGGCGCATGCCATGATGCCCTTCGCCGCACAGGGCGCGGCCATGGCGATAGAGGATGCTTTCGAACTTGCGGGGGCGACGGCAGGCGGCAACGCCGAAAAGCCCCTGCCCTTGCCGCAGGCCCTTGCCAGCTTTGAGGCACTGCGCCTGCCGCGCATAGAAAAGGCCCGCAAGCGGGCCTCTCTCAATCGTTTTGCCTATCACGCCACAGGCCCGGTGCGTATTGCGCGGGACTTCGTGTTTTCCACGCGTCCCACCGACGCCTTCCTGAAGGACTTCGACTGGCTCTACGGCTATCGCGCCAAAGGCTGAGGTCAAACCCCGGCCGCTGCCGCAAACCCGGCCTCGAGGTCCTTCTTGAGATCGGCGATATCCTCAAGCCCGATCTGCAGGCGGATCACCGGCCCTTCCGACGGGCCCTTGGCAATGGTTCTGTCGACAAGCGAGACCGAAACGGCAAGCGATTCGTATCCGCCCCAGGAATAGCCGAGCCCGAAGAAGGTCAGCGCATTCAGGAAGGCGGCCGCCGCCTGCTTGTATTTGCCCTCTTCCGCCTTCAGCACGAAGGAGAAGACACCGCTTGCGCCCTTGAAATCGCGCTTCCAGAGTTCGTGCCCGGCAAAGCTCGGCAGTGCCGGATGCAGCACACGGACGACGTCGTCACGGCTCTCCAGCCATGTGGCGATATCGAGCGCGCTTTTCTGGTGGTGCTCCAGCCTTATTCCCATGGTGCGCATGCCGCGCAGGATCTGGTACGCATCGTCGGAGGTGACGCAGATGCCGAGATTGGTATTGGCCTGATAAAGCGCCTTCCAGTGCTTTTCATTGGCCGAAACGAAGCCCATCAGCACATCCGAATGACCCGAAGGATATTTGGTGGCGGCGTGAATGGAGACATCGACGCCGAAATCGAGCGGCTTGAAATAAAGCGGCGTCGCCCAGGTATTGTCCATCGTCACCACGCAATCATGCCGGTGAGCGATATCCGTGATCAGCCTTACATCCTGAATCTCGAAGGTGTTGGAGCCCGGCGCTTCCAGATGCACCAGCTTGGTGTTCGGCCGAATGAGAGCCTCAATGCCCTCCCCGATTGCCGGGTCGTAATATTCCACCTCGACACCGAGCTTCTTAAGCATCGTATTGCAGAAACGGCGCGTCGGAAAATAGACGGAATCGACGATCAGCGCATGATCGCCGGCGCCGAGATAGGCAAGGAACGGCACGGTGATGGCCGCAAGGCCCGAGGGCACGAGAATGGTTCCGGCAGACCCTTCCAGTTCGTTGACGAGATTACACAAAGCATCCGTCGTCGGCGTGCCGTGGGTGCCATAGGTATATTTCTGGTTTTCGGTCGAAAGCGTCTCCGCGTCGGGAAAAAGCACGGTCGAACCGCGCACGATGGGCGGATTGACGAAACCGAAACAGTCCGCGGGATCGTTGCCGCCATGGGTCAAGCGCGTATTCACACCTGCGGCGGAAAGCAGGTCATTTGTCTTGGTCATTTCAGATCAGCTTTCGAAGGAACATTGACGCGTGCGACAATGCTAAGACCGCAGCGCAAGGTCAAGTCCCGCAGGGACGCCTGAGCAGGTCGGATTGATCCATCGCCAACCAGAATACAAGAAGTATACAAATACTGTGCAAGTGCAAATTTCCGCAAAAATATGCTTATATTTTCACCCTTTGCACACTTCCCGACCAAAATTTGGAAAATTCCGTTTTATAGGCACAATTATTGCCCGCACGTCTTGACCCCGCTGCCAATTGTGATTGTGATAGAAAAAGCGGATCGAAAAAGATCTCGCTGAAGGGGGAGCTGGGGAAGACAAACATGCCGGTCCCCTTCCAAGTGACGATAACAAACAAAGGTTGGGAAAAATGAAAAAGGCAATTCTGTCAGCCGCCATCGGCGCAGCAGTTTTGGGAGGAGCCTCGGTCGCTTCGGCTGCGACGCTTCAGGATGTGAAGGGAAAAGGTTTCGTCACCTGCGGCGTCAGCGCGGGCATTCCGGGATTTTCCAATCCCGATGACAAGGGCGAATGGTCCGGTATCGACGTGGACTATTGCCGTGGTATTGCCACCGCGGTTTTCGGTGATCCTTCGAAAGCCAAGTTCGTCGCCCTTTCGAGCAAGGACCGCTTCCCGGCTCTCCAGTCCGGTGAAGTCGATGTTCTGACCCGTAACACCACCTGGACGATCAGCCGCGACACGTCGCTCGGCTTCAACTTCCGCACCGTCAACTATTATGACGGCCAGGGCTTCATCGCCAAGAAGAGCCTTAACGTGAAGTCCGCTCTCGAGCTCTCCGGCGCCGCCGTCTGCGTTCAGACCGGCACGACCACCGAGCTCAACCTGGCCGACTACTTCAAGACCAACAATCTGCAGTACAACCCGGTCGTTTTCGAAAAGGAATCCGACGCAACCTCCGCTTATGATTCGGGCCGTTGCGACGTTTACACCACCGACCAGTCGGGTCTCTATGCAATCCGTCTGAAGCTGAAGAACCCGGACGAAAACGTCGTTCTGCCGGAAGTCATCTCCAAGGAGCCGCTTGGCCCGGCCGTTCGCCAGGGTGACGACCAGTGGTTCGACATCGTGACCTGGGTTCACTATGCGATGGTCAACGCCGAAGAGCTTGGCGTCACCTCCAAGAATGTCGATGAGCAGAAGAACAGCGCCAATCCGGACGTGAAGCGCCTGCTCGGCACGGAAGAAGGCACCAAGATCGGTACCGATCTCGGCGTGACCAACGACTGGGCCTACAACATCATCAAGCTGGTGGGTAACTACGGCGAAGTCTTCGACCGCAACGTCGGCGCTGGCTCCCCGCTGAAGATCGAGCGTGGCCAGAACGCGCTGTGGACCAAGGGCGGCCTGCAATACGCACCGCCGGTCCGTTGATCGGCCCCATTACCGGCTAGATCATAAGGAGGCTGGGCAACGCCCGGCCTCCGCTTCAAATTATATAAATAAGCTCGCAAAGAGCACATAAAAGGGAAAGGTGCCTATGGCAGGCAACGCGGTCAGTTCGCAACGATCGCGCGCGCAAAGCGCGTCGTCACTTATCTACGATCCACGCATACGCGGCATTTTCTATCAGGTCCTGACAGTCGTCGTCCTGGCCGCCTTCGTCTGGATCATCGTGACGAATACGATCACCAATCTTCAACGGTCAAACATCTCGTCCGGCTTCGGCTTCCTCAACGGAAGAGCCGGTTTCGATATCGGCCAGTCGTTAATCGCTTATACCAGCGATGCGACCTATGGCCGGGCATTGCTCGTTGGCATTCTCAACACGATCCAGGTTGCGTTTTTCGGCATCATCGCCGCCTCGATCATCGGTTTCATCGTCGGCATCGCCCGGCTGTCCAACAACTGGCTGATTTCGAAACTCGCGCAGGCCTATGTGGAAATCTTCCGCAACATCCCGCCGCTGCTCGTCATCTTCTTCTGGTACAAGGGCGTCATCTCGGTTCTGCCGCAGGCGCGCGAGTCGCTCGAGCTTCCGCTTGGAACCTACCTCAACAATCGCGGCTTCTTCTTTCCCAAGCCGCTGTGGGGAGAAGGCACCTGGCTCGTGCCGCTCGCTTTCCTCGTCGCCATCCTTCTCAGCGTCTTCGTTTACCGCTGGGCGAAGGCCAGACAGGAAAGAACCGGACAGCAGTTCCGCACCGGAATAACGGCGACGCTTCTCATCATCGGCCTGCCGCTGGCGACATTTCTGGCGCTCGGGGCACCGCTGACATTCGACTATCCGATTGCAGGGCGGTTCAATCTCTCGGGCGGCGCGGTCGTCGCACCTGAATTCATGTCGCTGTTCCTGGCGCTTTCCTTCTACACTGCCTCCTTTATCGCCGAAATCGTTCGCGGCGGCATCAAGGCCGTGGCGAAGGGGCAGACGGAAGCTGCGGATGCACTGGGACTTCGCTCCAGCACCACGACGCGCCTGATCGTCGTTCCGCAGGCGATGCGCATCATCATCCCGCCGCTGACGAGCCAGTATCTCAACCTGACCAAGAACTCCTCGCTTGCGGTCGCTGTCGGCTTCGCCGACATCGTCTCGGTCGGCGGCACGATCCTGAACCAGACGGGACAGGCGGTCGAAGTCGTTGCAATCTGGCTGGTCATCTATCTCTCGCTGTCCCTGCTCACGGCCGTGGTCATGAACTGGTTCAATGCGAAAATGGCCCTGGTGGAGCGATAACGATGACGATCAGCAATCACGCATTCGTGCGACAGACCATCGAGGACGCCAAACCCGCGCCCTCGAGCGCCGTCGGCTTCGGCCACTGGCTGCGCACCAAACTTTTCGCCACGCCGAAGGACACCGTCCTGACGGTTATCGCCCTTGCCCTGCTCGCCTATCTGGTGCCGCCGATCATCAAGTGGCTGTTCATCGACGCGGTATGGACCGGCAGCGATCGTATCGCCTGCCTGACCGCTTCGCAGGGCGGTGCACTGCCGGACGGCCAGTCCGGTGCGTGCTGGGCTTTCGTTTCGGCGAAGCTCGGCCAATTCGTCTTCGGCCGCTATCCGATCGACGAACGCTGGCGTCCCATCCTGGTGATGGTGGCGTTCGCCATCCTGCTGATACCGATGCTGATTCCAAAAGCGCCGTTCAAGCGACTGAATGCGCTGGCGCTTTTCATCATCCTGCCCTTCATCGCGTTTTTCCTGCTCATCGGCGGCGTCTTCGGCCTGCCGAAGGTGGAAACGCAACTCTGGGGCGGACTGATGGTGACCCTCATCCTGTCGTTCTTCGGGATCACGGTGTCGCTCCCCTTCGGCATTCTTCTGGCGCTCGGCCGGCGGTCGAACCTGCCGGTGATCAAGATGCTCTGCGTGCTCTTCATCGAAGTCATCAGAGGCATTCCGCTGATCACCGTCCTGTTCTTCGCCAGCATCATGCTGCCGCTGTTCCTGCCCGACGGCTGGACCTTCGACAAGTTCCTGCGCGCGCTCGTCGGCGTGTCGCTGTTCTCCTCGGCCTATATGGCGGAGGTGATCCGCGGCGGCCTGCAGGCCATTCCGAAGGGACAATATGAAGGTGCGGATTCGCTCGGCCTGAACTACTGGCAGAAGACGAGACTGATCGTGCTGCCGCAGGCGCTGAAGCTCGTCATTCCGGGCATCGTCAACACCTTCATCGGGCTGTTCAAGGACACGTCGCTGGTCTCGATCATCGGCATGTTCGACCTGCTCGGCATTGTCACACTCAACCAATCGGATGCGAACTGGGCCACGCCCGTCACCGCCATGACTGGCTATATTTTCGCAGGCTTCGTATTCTGGATATTCTGCTTCGGCATGTCGCGTTATTCGCTGTTCATGGAACGGCACCTCGACACCGGGCATAAACGATAAGGGACGCTCAAATGGCAGAAACCCAAGCAAAAAAACTGACCGTCTCGACAACGGACGTGGCGATCGAACTCATCGGCATGAACAAGTGGTATGGCGACTTCCACGTGCTGCGCGATATCAACCTGAAGGTCATGAAGGGCGAACGCATCGTCATCGCCGGCCCTTCGGGCTCCGGCAAATCGACCATGATCCGCTGCATCAACCGGCTTGAAGAACATCAGTCGGGCACGATCAATGTCGATGGCATCGAGCTCACCAACGACCTGAAGAAGATCGATGAGGTGCGTCGTGAAGTCGGCATGGTGTTCCAGCACTTCAACCTCTTCCCGCATCTGACGATCCTCGAAAACTGCACGCTGGCGCCGATCTGGGTTCGCAAGATGCCCAAGAAGGAAGCCGAAGAAGTGGCGATGCACTATCTGAAGCGCGTCAAGATCCCCGAGCAGGCGAACAAATATCCCGGCCAGCTCTCCGGCGGCCAGCAGCAGCGCGTGGCGATTGCCCGCTCGCTCTGCATGAAGCCGAAGATCATGCTGTTCGACGAGCCGACCTCGGCGCTCGACCCGGAAATGGTCAAGGAAGTGCTCGATACCATGGTGAGCCTTGCCGAAGATGGCATGACGATGCTGTGCGTCACCCACGAAATGGGCTTCGCCCGCCAGGTGGCAAACCGCGTCATCTTCATGGACCAGGGCCAGATCGTCGAACAGAACTCGCCCGCCGAATTCTTCGACAATCCGCAGCACGAGCGCACCCGGCTGTTCCTCAGCCAGATTCTGCACTGAGACTGCGATCGACACGTATATCGAGCGGGGCCGTTTCGGCCCCGTTTTCGTTTCTGGAGACCTGCTGAGATCGTTATCTCCATGCACGAGCGCGCAGATTTCGATTCCGTGATTCCACCGTTCCCAAAGCGCCAAGAGCACGAAAATGGGCGCGGCGCCGCAGTTTAACCATTTGTTACGAAACAGGAATCCTTGTTTTTCAGGGCTTCTGGCGGCTCATGTCATTTTTTTGTCAAATCATGCATTTTTCCGCTTGCAGACCTTCGGGAGCCTGACTATAAGGGCGCCACACCACAAGCGCACGCGCCCTTCGTCTATCGGTTAGGACGTCAGATTTTCATTCTGAAAAGAGGGGTTCGACTCCCCTAGGGCGTGCCACTTGCCTTCGTGTTCTTCCCCTTCAAAATATGACAGCATCGCATCAGCTCGCAAATTCGTCACGCGTGATCAATGCGCCGGAACCGATTCCCGCCGGGCACGTTAGAATGCTGTCCCCCCGATGGAAGGCAAGCCGGACGAAACGCCAACAGGCAAATCAACCCGGCTTGCCTTTCCCCTTCAGCCCTCCCCACAGCGTCCGTTTCATCCAGCCGGCAGCCTATGCCAGCTAAGGGTTGGAAAACTGCGTCCCCGGCCCTCCCGCAAGGCATGGGGGCATTACTGACGCGCAGCGATAGGGGCGATATTTCAAGACCTTGGCCAGTTCTGGCGCAGTTTTCCACAGCCCTTCCGGCCTCCATAAAAAAACTCGTCACGAAGCGAGAAAAATCAATTTTTCCGCTTGCGGACCAACCGGAGCCTGACTATAAGGGCGCCACACCACAAGCGCACGCGCCCTTCGTCTATCGGTTAGGACGTCAGATTTTCATTCTGAAAAGAGGGGTTCGACTCCCCTAGGGCGTGCCACTTGCTTCTCATGTAAAATCAGCTGCCTGCACGAAAATCTTCACGCATCGCGTAAAGAAGTCTCGTTGCACCTTATCCACTCGCCTGGGCCGGTGTCCGGTGAAATTCCAAGATAGCTGGAAGGCCCGTCAGGGCGCGAAAGCCGCGTCCAGAACGCGCAGTTGAACGCGCCTCTGGCCCTGCCAGAGATCGGCGCCCACGGTGCCGGCGACGTGAATATTCCGGCCGCGTGCATTCAGCAGCATCTGCCCCAGAGGCGCTTCTGCGGCGCGAAACGCGATACCGTCCAGTCGCGAGCCGTCCATGGCCTCCAGCGTGATCTTGACGTGAGCTGTACCCACAAGCCGCACATCGCGCAGACGATGCGCCGGCACGGCAAAGATGGGCTGCGAATGACCGGAGCCATATGGACCGGCCTGCTCCAGCTGGTCGACAAGCTGCAATGTCGCGCCCGACGCGCCGATAGCGCCGTCGATCTTCAGCACGCTGCTTTCCACCAGCTCGTTCACGGTCTTTGCCGCCGCCTCCTCGAAGAAAGTCCTGAGCTTGCCGAGATTGGCGCGCTCCACCGTCAGGCCGGCTGCCATGGCGTGACCGCCACCCTTGACCAGCAAACCGGCCTCCACGGCGGCGCGCACCATGCGCCCCATATCGAAGCCGTTGATCGAACGGCCGGAGCCGGTGCCCTTGCCGGAAGGATCGAAGGCAATGGCGAAGGCGGGACGGCGGAAGCGATCCTTCAGACGCGAGGCAAGCAGACCGACAATGCCGGGATGCCAGTTTTCACGCGCAGTCACGATGACGCCCGCACCCGAGCCGTCGCCATATTCGAACAGCGCCTCCGCTTCTGCTTCCGCCAACATGGCCGCTTCCATGGCCTGCCGCTCGCGGTTCAGCTCATCCAGCCTCTCGGCAATGACCTCGGCCTGCGACGCATCGTCGATGGTCAGGAGACGGCTGCCGAGCGCAGCGTCGCCGATGCGGCCGCCGGCATTGATGCGCGGCCCGATCAGGAAACCGAAATGATAGGGCGTCACAGGCCCGCCCAGCCCCGCCTTCTTGAACAAGGCGGCAAGCCCGGCATTGTTCATATGGCGCGCGGCAATCAGCCCCTTCACCACATAGGCGCGGTTGAGCCCCTTCAGCGGCACCACATCGCACACGGTGGCAAGCGCGACGATATCGAGAAGCGACAGCAGATCCAGCGTGAAAGCCTGCCTGTGCCGCTTCTCTTTCAACAGCCGCAGGGTGGCCACCAGCACGAGGAACACGACGCCGGCGGCGCAGAGATGCCCCTGCCCCGAAAGATCGTCCTCGCGGTTGGGATTGACCAGCGCCACGGCCGGCGGCAGTTCCGTGCCGACCTGATGGTGGTCGATCACAACGACATCCGTTCCCGCATCCCTGGCGGCCTTCAGCGATTCATGGCTGGTGGAGCCGCAATCGACCGTCACGATCAGCGTCGCACCATTGGCGGCAAGCTGCTGCATCGCCGCCGGGTTCGGCCCGTAGCCCTCGAAAATACGGTCGGGAATATAGATTTCCGGTGTCAGACCGAAATGCGCGAGAAACCGGTACATCAAAGCGGAGGAAGCAGCGCCGTCGACGTCGTAGTCGCCAAAGATCGCCACCTTCTCGCCTGTCTCGATGGCGCGCACCAGCCGCTCGGCGGCCTTTTCGCAATCGGTCAGCACATGCGGATCGGGCATCAGGGAACGAATGGTCGGATCGAGGAACGCCAGGGCGTCATCGACACCCACACCGCGCCCGGCAAGCACCCGTGCGATTAGTTCTGGAATGGCGTGGATCTGGGACATGGCCAGCGCGCGGTTCTGCCCGGCCTGATCCAGCCGCGACACCCAGCGCTGTTCTGTCGCCGACCGCTCCACGCTTAGAAACGCGCGGGCCACGGTATCGGCCGGCTCCATCATTGCCATCCTGTCCATTCATCCTGTCATGCGCCCAATCGCGCTTTAAAACGGGCTAAATGGCGATGGCGCGTTTTTCAAGCAAAAACGCGCAGATGAGGATTCACACCGAAAAAATCGAGAAAAACGGGCTGACGATCGAGACGGCGCCAACAAGCAGCAGCAGCGAGAACACGGCAAGCGAACACCAGTTGCGCTCATGCTCCCCCATATCGAATTCCATGCTGCGGATATTGTCATTGGCATTGTGAGGCCGCGCCCGGTGATGGGCGGCCGCAACGCCTGCACGCTTATTGTCCTTGAACAGGATGATCGATGTCACGGCCACGCCTCCCTCGCTTGGTGAACAGGATTAACCATAGTGCCGAATCGCCTTGTTTTCCAGCGCTTCCGACGCCGTCCCCCCAAATTTTATGGGCGCGAGATTCCCGACATGATGCGGGCAGCCATAGAACGAAAAACCGCGCCTCCATCCGGAAGCGCGGCCCTCGATAACATCAAGATGACGAAGCGCCTCAGGTGCGCTCGATGCGGATGACCTGCGGCTCGCTGACGAGATATTTCTCGTTCTTGATCGCCTTCACGGCCTTGCGGATCGCATCTTCCATCGTCGCATGGGTAACAAGGATGATGGTCTGCGGCGCGCCTTCCACATGCACGCGCTGGCGCTGCACGATGGATTCCAGCGAGATGTTGTTATCCGCCATGCGGGTGGCGATGGAGGCGAAGACGCCGGCCTGATCCTTCACCGTGAGGCGAATGAAATAACCACCCTCGTGGCTCTTCATCTTGGCGCGTCGATATTCCGTCAGCGATTTCGCCGGACGGCCGAGAACGGGCACCTGCTGGGCGCCCGGACGGCTCTTGGCGATATCGGCAATGTCGCCGAGCACGGCGGACGCCGTGGCGTTGCCGCCCGCACCCGGACCAACCATCAGCAATTCGCCGAGAATGTCGGATTCGATCGCCACCGCATTGGTGACGCCATCCACCTGGGCGATAACGGAATCGAGCGGCACCATGGTCGGATGCACGCGCTGCTCGATGCCGGATTCCGTCACCTGCGCCACGCCGAGAAGCTTGATGCGGTAACCGAGTTCGGCGGCCGCCTGAATGTCCTCGCTGGAGATATTGGTGATGCCTTCGAGATAGATGTCATCGGCCGAAATCTTGTTGCCGAAGGCAAGTGTCGTCAGGATGGCCAGCTTGTGGGCCGTATCGTTACCCTCGATATCGAAGGCCGGATCGGCTTCGGCATAACCCAGCCGCTGCGCTTCCTTCAGACAGGCCTCGAAGGACAGCCCTTCCTTCTCCATCTTGGTGAGGATGTAATTGCAGGTGCCGTTCATGATGCCGTAGATGCGCGACACATGGTTGCCGGTGAGAGACTCACGCAGGGCCTTGATGACGGGGATACCGCCGGCCACCGCCGCTTCGAAATTGAGAAGCGCGCCCTTGTCTTCGGCAATGGTCGCCAGTTCGACGCCGTGCTTGGCCAGCAGCGCCTTGTTGGCTGTCACCACATGGAGACCGCGTGCGAGCGCGGCGCGCACCGCATTTTCCGCCTGACCGGAAGCGCCGCCGACCAGTTCGACGAAGACGTCGATCTCGGCTTCGCTCGCCAGCTGCTCCGGCGTGTCGAACCAGGTAATACCCGTGAGATCGATGCCGCGGTCGCGCGAACGGTCGCGCGCGCTCACCGCAATAATCTCAATCGCGCGTCCGCAGGTAATCGCAAGTTCGTTGCTTCTCTGCTGGAGGATGCGCACGAGCGAAGCGCCGACAGTGCCGAGCCCCGCTATGCCGATTCTCAATGAATCTGCCATGGGTATGTTCCTGATTGCTGTTGATGTTGGCGGCCGGGACCCGGCCGCCTTGGGTTGCCCTTATCTGTGGGCGTTGAGCGAAACGACGTTATGCATCGTTTCGTCTGCGCTCGACAGGAAACGCTTCAGATTGCGCGCTGCCTGACGAATTCGATGCTCGTTTTCCACGAGCGCGAGACGGACGTAATCGTCACCCATCTCGCCAAAGCCGATGCCGGGAGCAACGGCGATATCTGCCTTCTCGACCAGAAGCTTGGAGAATTCCAGGCTGCCGAGATGGCGGAACTTTTCCGGGATCTTCGCCCAGGCGAACATCGTTGCCGCCGGCGGCGGAACTTCGAAACCGGCCTTGCCAAACGTGTCGACCATGACGTCGCGGCGGCGGCGATAGACATTGCGCACTTCGGCGATGTCGGAACCGTCACCGTTCAGCGCATGGGTCGCCGCAACCTGGATCGGCGTGAAAGCGCCGTAATCGAGATAGGACTTCACGCGCGTCAGCGCCGCGATCAGACGCTCGTTGCCGACGGCAAAGCCCATGCGCCAGCCGGGCATGGAGAAGGTCTTCGACATGGAGGTGAACTCCACCGCAACGTCGATTGCGCCGGGAACTTCGAGAACCGAAGGCGGCGGATTGTTTTCGTCGAAATAGATTTCCGAATAGGCAAGGTCGGAAAGCACGATGATCTCGTGCTTCTTCGCAAAGGCGATGACGTCCTTGTAGAAATCGAGCGAAGCGACATGCGCCGTCGGGTTCGACGGGTAGTTGACGATCAGCGCCAGCGGCTTCGGGATGGAGTGGCGCACGGCGCGCTCCAGCGGTCCGAAGAAGCTGTCATCCGGTTCGACATTCATCGAACGGATAACGCCGCCCGCCATCAGGAAACCGAAGGCATGGATCGGATAGGTGGGGTTCGGACACAGGATCACGTCACCCGGCGCGGTGATGGCCTGCGCCATATTGGCGAAGCCTTCCTTGGAGCCGAGCGTAGCGACGACCTGCGTGTCGGGGTTCAGCTTCACGCCGAAACGGCGGGCATAATAGGCTGCCTGCGCGCGGCGAAGGCCGGGAATGCCCTTGGACGAGGAATAACGATGGGTGCGCGGGTCCTGAACGACCTCGCAAAGCTTGTCGACGATGGCCTTCGGGGTCGGAAGGTCGGGATTGCCCATGCCGAGATCGATGATATCGGCCCCGGCCGCTCGCGCGCTCGCTTTCAAACGGTTGACCTGTTCGAAGACGTATTGCGGCAGACGCCGGACCTTGTGAAACTCTTCCATCTCTTTCCTCATGGGAATGGACCGGTTCTGCCGGCCCATAACGAAGGTTCGTTTTTTGTTGTTAAACGCCGCCGACACGAACCGACCCGGCAGGCGTTATTCATTGTAGCGCAAAGCACGGGAAAACCTACAAGGCTTTTCTCGGCCCACGCCGCATAGCGGTGATCCGCTCGTCCTTCCGGCACGGCCTTCTCAGCCCCGCCGGCAAGGCGGATCGCGCACTATGATCAGGGAACTTGCATAACGCCAGATTCTTGGAAAATGCAAGGCAAGCCATGCTCAAGAACGGCCATTCCTGCCCTTCAGCCGCGCTCACCCTTCACAATTGCCGCGCGGATGACCGAAAGCACGCGCTCCGGCTCGATATCCGTGCAGATGAGCTGGCTCGGATGCCCGTCCCAGTCGCCCGGCGGAAAGGCGCGGCCATCCGGCTTCTGGATCGTCTGGCCGTCGGCAAGACCGCCGCAGACGACACGCACCGGGCCGCTGCGGGTGGTAAACAGTTCCGGCGCGACGAGATAGACGCAGGCGCAGCTGTCATGCACCACCATGCCGTCACCGGTGCGGGTCTTGTAGAAATCGATATAGAACTGCGACAGGTCGGAAAGCAGCTGCACTGGCTTGCCGCCGGCCTCTGCCATCTCCGCCATGAAGGCGCTGGTCATCACGGTTTTTGTCGTCACGTCCAGACCGACGACGACAACGCGCCACGGCGCGGTGAAGACGAGATCGGCCGCTTCCGGATCGCCGTGAATATTGGCTTCGGCCGCCGGGGAGACATTGCCGTTCATGTCGAAGGCGCCGCCCATGACGATCACTTCCTTCACCAGCGCGGCGAAATCCGGTTCCTCACGTAGTGCCAGCGCCAGATTGGTCATGCGGCCGACTGCGATCAGCGTCACCTCGCCGGGATTGGCCTTCACCGTCTCGATGATGAAGCGATGCGCCGGGCGCGGATCGAGCGGCAGATCGATGGTTTCAGGGATATCGATATCGCCGAGGCCGTTTTCGCCGTGGATGAAGGTCGGCCAATGGCCTTCCTTGCGGGCGGGATCGAAAGTCACGCCGGCGCCTCTCGCGACCGGTGCGGTCATCTGCCATTCCCGCTTGAGGAAGAGCGCGTTGCGGGTGGTGATATCGATGGGGGCGTTGCCGAAAACCGTGGTGACGCCGATCAGATCGATATCGGGGTGACGGTGCAGGAACAGAAGCGCCATGGCGTCGTCCACACCGGGGTCCGTATCGAATATCACTTTATGCATAATGCCCTCATCCATATGTCTTCAAGCGCCATCCGCTTCCGCCGGCGACGCGCCACGGAAACATAACGATAAGCGGCAACACCGCAATCCCCCCGCAGGCTGCATATCATGCAGAAAAATATTGCGTGGCGGTCTTTTCAGTGAAAGAAGAAGCCCTCTCCCGCCGCCTGCCCGGACATCTTCAGTGCAAGACATCGCCCTCA
Source organism: Agrobacterium leguminum (assembly GCF_015704895.1). Classification (GTDB taxonomy): domain Bacteria; phylum Pseudomonadota; class Alphaproteobacteria; order Rhizobiales; family Rhizobiaceae; genus Agrobacterium; species Agrobacterium leguminum. Next base: position 445,488 of record NZ_JADQWB010000001.1, read on the forward strand.
ACGTATTTATCGTTCTCTTCTGCGTCGCCATCTTTGCCGGCTTTATCGATTCCATTGCCGGCGGCGGCGGTCTCATCACCATTCCGGCGATGCTGATCATGGGCATTGCACCGCTCGATACGCTCGGCACCAACAAGCTGCAATCGCAGTTCGGCTCTGCCTCCGCCACCATCGCCTATGCCCGGCGCGGCCATGTCAATCTGAGGGAACAATTGCCCATGGCCGTCATGGCCATGCTTGGCGGCGGGCTCGGCGCGGTCACCGCCGCCTTCGTGCCGTCCGACCTGCTGCGCACCATCATGCCGTTCCTGCTGATCGCGATTGCGATCTATTTCGCCTTCAAGCCGCAGCTCAGCGATATCGACAGCCATCGCCGCATCACGCCCTTCGTGTTCGGTTTCACCGTCGCGCCGCTGGTGGGCTTCTACGACGGCGTTTTCGGCCCCGGCGCGGGATCCTTCTACATGCTCGCCTTCGTGGCGCTTGCCGGTTTCGGCATGTTGAAGGCAACCGCCCACACCAAGCTTCTGAACCTCGGCTCGAACTTCGGCGGTTTCGTTGTGTTTGCGATAGGTGGTGCGGTTTTGTGGAAGCTCGGCCTCGCCATGGGCGTCGGCCAGTTCATCGGCGCACAGATCGGCTCCCGCTTCGCCATGAAGAACGGCGCGAAGATCATCCGCCCGCTGCTGGTGCTTTCCTGCCTGGCCATGGCGACGAAGCTCCTTGCGGATGCATCATCCGCATGGTCCATCGCCGCGATATGGGAAACCGTGTTCCCGAAATAGCCGGAAACGGCAAAGCCGGGAGAGTGTCGTCAGAGACCGGCGCCTGCCGTTACGCCGTGGCGCGACGTCTGCGATCGGCAATTTCCCGGATCACCACCATAGCGCCCACGAGCTTATAGGCGGAGGAATAGCAGGGGGACATTTCCAGCGACTTCACGATCGTCCGGCCGTTCTGATCTTCCGCATAGGTATATTTCGACGTATCGCCCTTGAAGCAATTGTCGAGTTTTTCCCGAAGGTCGTTCTGGAAGCGGTGGACGCCGACGAGTTCGGCAATGTGGCAGCCGACGAGCCCTTCCGGCGCATTGCGCTGGAAAGCATCAAGCGCATTGGCAAAGGACACGCGGTAGCCGGGAGAAACGATGACCACCGGCTCGTCCAGATCGTTGAGCATGTCCTCATCGAGGATCAGATGGCGGTGATGCCATTCCAGGGTGTCCTCGTCCTCGTCACCGATGACCTTGGCCTTGGGCGGCATGCCGACATAACGGTCGACCAGGGTTCTCAGAAGCTCGGAATTGCGCTGCACGCAGCCGAGATCCTCCGCCTCGTGGTTCAGGAGGTCGATGGCGAAACGGAACTGTTCGCGAATATCCTCGGAGTTTTCTGTCTGACGCCCGACGACCCGCTCGAGAAGCTGCTCCAGTTCACGCTCCAGCACTGCGATCTTGTCGGCTTCGTTTTTACCAACGGCAGATTGCAGTTCCGTATAACGCAGCCAGAACAACTCAATCAAATCTTTCAACCCAACTCTCCCTGAACGGGCATAACCCGGTTCCCAATGCGAACGGATTAACCCTTTGCCCCCTGATTATAGCGTCTTTGCGCTTAAAAATGACGTAACGAAACGCAGGAACGCCGCGAGGATTGTTGTCCAAAATATCACAGCAGCCGCCAATTTTTCAATTTCGATAATCCATGAACGAAAAATGAGGTTCCGCTAATATGGAAAAACACCGAAACGCGCGGTTTCCCGGCCGAATTTCGTGAAAGTCGCGGAAAATCCGGCCGCACGGCAGTCACCTCAAATCCGGTGCTTCACGTCCCAGCGGTCGTGATACCACAGCCATTGTCCGGGGTATTCGCGCACCCAGCTTTCCACCTTGTCGTTCAGAAGCTGCGCCGTCGCCTGAATGTCGACATTGCCCTTCTCGTCGCGCGGAATTTCAACCTTGGGCTCTATTTCCAGCCTGTAGCGATTGTCGGGAAGACGCACGCAACGGGCCGGATAGACATCGCAGTTGAACTGCCGCACCAGCTTGGCAAGCAGCGGATTGGTGCGGACTTCAAGGCCGAAGAACTTCGTTGTCAGACCCTTGCCGAACTTCTGGTCGACGAGCACGCCGACGCCACCGCCCTTTTCCAGCTGCCGCGCAAGCGCGAAAGAGGAACCGGCGTGCGACGGCACGAGATTGCCCATGCGCTCCTTGCGGAAATTGAACACCTTGTCCGCCACGAATGGATTGTTCGGCGGACGGAACAGCACCGTTACATCGAGACCGAAAGCCGAGCCGGCCACCGGCAGCAATTCGAAATTGCCGCTATGGGCGGTAAAGACGATGAAGGGCCGCGGATTGTCGCGCAGCTCGAGGAAGGTCGGAATGCCCTCGACCTCGATGCGGCCCGGTTCGTTCTTTTCCGGATCGAAATCGAACAGCCGGTCGAGAAACACATATTCCGCCGCAAGCCGGCCCATATTGGCCCAGCTATCCATGGCGATCTCAAGCCGCTCCTCCTCGGATTTCTCCGGAAAGGCGCGCGCCAGATTATGGAGCATCAGCTTGTGGCGGCCGGTTTTCGGCCCCACCCAGCGCGCCAGCCGGTCGGCGGCGCGAATGCCCGCATCGGCGGGAAAAAGCTTCAGCAGGTTGAGAAGGCCGAAGGCGAATGTCGCAATCAGCCACTGCCGGAAGTGGTCCAGTTTCAGGACAATCCGTGTCAGGAACAGCTTCAAGATGCTCAGTCCATCCGCAGAACGATCTTGCCGAACACTTGGCGCGTCTCCATGCGCTCCAGCGCCCGGTCGATATCGTCGAAGGTCACTTCGGTGTCGATGACGGGATGAACGATGCCGCGCGCCATCTTCTGCATGGCGTTGGCCATGTTTTCCATGCGGCAACCGAAGGAGCCGAGCAGCTTAAGCTGCTGCTGGAACAGCATCATCAGGTTGATATCGGTGGAAACGCCCGACGTGGAGCCGCAGGTGACGAGACGGCCGCCGCGCTTCAGCGAGAACATCGAACCCGCCCAGGTGTCCTTGCCGACATGTTCGAACACGACGTCGACGCCCTTCTTTTTCGTCAGCTTGCGCACGACGCCTTCGAAACGGTCGGTCCGGTAGTTGATGACGTGGTCGGCGCCCAGCGCCTTCGCCCGTTCGATCTTGTCGTCCGAACCGACAGTGGTGATGACGGTGCAGCCCATCTTCTTGGCAAGCTGGATCGCCGCCGTGCCGATGCCGGAACCGCCGGCATGAATGAGGATGGTTTCGCCGGACTCCAGCTTGGCATTGTCGAACAGCATGTGCTCGACGGTGCCGAAGGTCACCGGTGCGAGAGCCGCAGCAACGGCATCGACGCCATGCGGCGCAGGCACAAGCTGGCGGGCGGGAATATTGATCTTTTCCTGAGCGAAACCGTCAAGGTGGAAACCGTGCACGCCCTGAACATGTTCGCACAGATTGTCACGGCCTTCGCGACACGGCTTGCACAGCCCGCAGGTGCGCGCACCGTAGATTGACACGAGCTGGCCGGGCAGCACATTCGAAACGCCCGGACCGATGGCTTCGACCACACCCGAAGCCTCGGCACCGATGGTGAGCGGCATCTTGCGCTTGGCGAAAGCCATGCCGCGCCAGCCCCATACGTCGATGTGGTTGAGCGCTACGGCCTTGACACGCAGCGTCACCTCGCCCGGCGCCGGTGCATCCGGTTCGGGCAGGTCCACTTTTTCGAGCTTCCGGTCGTCCACGAGTTGAAGAGCGCGCATGTATCAGTCCTTCGCCCAGGGGCGTTTATCTGGGGGCGTTATCTAAAAGCTATTCCCGCAAAACTCTGTAACCGTTTTGCGGCCGGAATGCGTAATCAAAGAAGCGAGAGCGTTTCCGCAATTGCCGCGGAAACGCTCCTGTTGATGGCGAAACCGGTTAAGCCGGTTCCCGCGTCATGACAAGGCTTGCATTCTGCCCGCCGAACCCGAAGGAGTTGGACAGAACCGCGCTTACCTGAGCATCCCGCTTCACATTCGGCACCACGTCGAGCGTGATGGTCGGATCGGGATTGTTGTAGTTGATCGTCGGCGGCAGCGTGCCGGTCAGCATGGTCTGCAGCGAGAACACCGCTTCCACGGCGCCTGCAGCGGTCAGGGTATGGCCGATCATCGACTTGTTGGACGACAGCGGAATATCCTTCAGGCCCTCGCCGAAGACGGCGAGCATGGAGCCATATTCCATCTTGTCGTTCTCAGGCGTCGAAGTGCCGTGGGCGTTGATGTAACCGATATCGCTTTCGGCCACGCCCGCATCGGCCAGTGCCGCACGGATCGTCGCAATCGCCGGGCCGCCATCGGGCGAAGACCGCGTGCGGTGGAAGCTATCAGCCTTCTCGCCCGCACCCTTGATGATGCCGAGCACCTTCGCACCGCGTGCGACCGCGGCTTCCAGCGATTCCAGCACCAGTGTGGCCGCACCTTCGGCGATCACGAAACCGTCGCGGTCCTTGCTGAACGGCTTGGAGGCCTTTTCCGGCGGGTCGTTCTGGGTCGAAAGTGCAGAGAGAAGCGAGAAGCGAATGAGCGCCTCGGCACTGACCGAACCGTCGGTCGCAACCGTCAGCGCCCGCTCGGTGCGGCCCTGGCGGATCGCCTCGACGCCGAGCTGGATCGCGGTCGCGCCGGATGCACAGGCCGTAGACAGCGTGACGGGCAGGCCACGGGTGCCGAAACGGTCGGAAAGACGCTCGGAAATCGCGCCGAACAGGGCGGCTTCCTGGAATGCCGGGTCGGGACGCTGGCGGAAGGCCGTCAGGAACCGTTCATAGGCGTCACCCGGCTGGGCGGCCGGCGGAGACCGGTCGGCAAGCTCGAAACGGGCGCTCCATTCCGGCTCGATAGGCGGCGCCGCGAGAAACAGCGGGCCGTCGAAATCGCCGGAGATACCGGCCTGCGCCAGAGCCTCGATGGTGGTTTCGCGCGCGAAAGCATAGGAACGCTCCACGGAATTCGGAACCGGGATATCGATGAAATCCACCGTGCCGCTGATGCGGGTCGAAAGCCCCTCGGTCGGGAAACGGGTGATCTTGTGGATGCCCGATTTGCCCGACGTCAGCGCCGCCCAGTTATCGGCAAGCCCCTGCCCGAGCGAGGTGATGATGCCCATGCCGGTGACGGCGACGATGGGACGACCGAGATGATCCCTGAAATTGGAAGTCATGGTCTTTCTCCTCAAACGTCGCGGGACAGAACGGCGACACCTTCGCCGCGCACATGGCCGACGGTGGTGACGACGGCTTCGCTGGCCGCCTCGCCCATGGGCTTTTCCTCAGCCGCATCGAAGGTAGGCACCTTCGCGCCGCTTTCAAGCGTCAGGGCAGCCAGAGCCAGCCCGAGCGGGAACTGTGCTTCCAGCCCATGACCGGTGATACCGCCAAAACCGCGAATGACGGCATTTGGCAGGGCCTTTTCGAGAATGTCCTTCTCGCGGGCCGTCACGCCGTCATAACCGCTCGCGCCGGAAAACACGACGGTCGCCGCGCTGTCCTTGGCGGGAGCAAGCAGCCGCTCCATGCGCTTTTCCATCTTGCCTTCGTCACGGCTGCCGCGGTCGCCCTCGATGGCGTCGATGCGGGCATAAATGCGCGCGCCGCGCTCGCTGGCGTGCTTGCGCGATTCCAGCACGAGGAATGCGCCGAGCGAACCGGAAACCATGCCGCCGCCTTCCTGGCCTTCGCGCGACCACAGCGGCTGCCAGCCGCCCTGCGCATGCGCGCCGATGGCTTCAAACAGCAGGATCATGTCGGGACGTTCCGCCGAGAAAGCGCCGCCCACCAGCGCATGGCTCGATTCGCCGGAGCGGATGCGGTGAAATGCGGTTTCGACGGCGGAAATGCCGGCCGCTTCCTCGCCCATGAAGGTGCGGGAAGAGCCGGTGACCTTGTGCACGATGGAAATATTGCCGGCCATCAGGTTGGAAAGCTGGGCGAGAAACAGCGTCGGGCGCAGTTCCGTCGTCAGCTTCTCATTGAGCAGCTTTTCGCGATCATTGCGCTTCAGCGCCTCGTCGACGATCAGCGTATCGACATTGATGTCGCGCTCGCCGCCGCCGGCGGCAACGATCATGTCCATGGTGGCGCAGGCTTCGGCATCTTCCTTCAGCCCGGCATCGTCGAGTGCGAGACCGGCGGCGAAAACGCCGAGGCGCTGCCAGTTTTCCATCTGGCGCTGGTCACCGCGCTTGGCGATCTGCGCGGACCAGTCGATCTCCGGCATGGGATGGACCGGATAGGGCTTGAACTTTTCGGTCTCGACCACCGGCTCCGGCACGGCGGTTCCCGAAAGAAGCGCCACATGCGCCTGGCTGCCGACGCCGTGACAGGTCACGATGCCGACCCCTGTTATCACCACATCATTGTCAGATTTCATCGTCTGTCATCCTTTGCAGCCGGCCCCGTCGAACGGTCACGGCTATCCAACAGCGGTCGCGAACAACCACTTCATGCGTTGCGGAATAAAGCGCGCGATGCGGATTGGCAATGGTGAAGGCCTGATCCGCCGTCGCGAGCCCACGATTTTCGTGCTCAAAAACCGGGCCGGCGGGAAAAACGCTCTCCTTCGAAACGAACGGAAACGCTTATTTCTGCGCATCCGCGGCAATCGCCGCCATCAGGCCGACTTCCTCGGCCCGCTTCTTGACGATAGGCCCAAGCGGAATTTCGCTGAAGGGCATGGTCCTGAGCTTAAGCTGCGCGTCGCAGACCTTCTTGCCATCCGAGGTGATCTTCGCCTTGGTAACGGCAAAGCCGGAACCGTCATGCTCCAGCACCGCCTCGATGTCGAGAACGGCGCCCGGCTCCACGAAGGTACGCATCTTGGCGCCGTCGACCGACATCAGGAACGGCATGGACGCAAAATCGGAAAATGCCAGAACCAGCATGCCGGAAGCCTGCGCCATGGTCTCGATCAGAAGCACGCCCGGAACGAGCGGCATGCCGGGAAAGTGGCCTTCGAAAACCGGGCTTTTGTCGGGAACGACAGACTGCGCCTTCAACGTGCGCGTCGTCATGTCCACGGCCTCGACCTTGTCGATCATCTGAAAATATTCAAGCAACATCCGTCCGGCCCGTCTCTGGTCGGTTAGTCATGGTTTGCCCGCAGGCGGCATCAAAAGAAAATGCCCGCTGCAAGCGGGCATTGTCACATCAGCCCTTGGCTGCGCGCAATTCGTCGATCTTGGCGCAAAGGTTCTTCAGCACGAAATATTCTTCGGTGGAAACCTTGCCTTCGTTGACTTCCTGCGTCCACTGCTCGAGCGGAATCTTGATGCCGAATTCCTTGTCGATCGCGAAAACGATATCAAGAAAGTCGAGGCTGTCGATGCCCAGATCGTCGATCGTGTGGCTCTCCGGCGTAATGGTTTCGCGGTCGATTTCGCTGGTTTCGGCGATAATGTCGGCAACCTTGTCGAATGTAGCTGTCACGCCCATAATCCTTATTGTCGTTCGTATGAATTATCCTGTCTGACGCACCACATAGGCAAGTCGCACAAAAAAGCCAATGGTTTCGTGACGTAACTTTGAAATTTGCCCCAAAACTGTTGCCTAAACAGCAACCGAATGACGGCCGCGTCCATTGCCGAGATAAGCGTCGAAGATTGCCGCGATGTTACGCACGAAGGGCTTTCCAGCCTCCGTCACCGCAAAAATATCGGCGTCCATCCGCACCACACCGTGCCTGTCGCTTGCGGCAAAATGCTGCGCCTGCGCTCTCACGGAATGGCTCACCTTGCCGAAACGGTGCTGCAACTGCGAAAGATCGATAGCGAAATCGCACATCAGCCTTTCGATGACATGCGAGCGCAGATGATCGTCCTGCGACAATTCTATGCCCTTGACGGCGGCAAGACCGCCCTCGCCCACCATCCGCTGATATTCCCCCGTCGCCACCATGTTCTGCACATAACCCTGCGGCAGCCTGCCGATGGACGATGCGCCAAGCCCGATCAACGCATCGGCCGTGTCGGTCGTATAGCCCTGAAAATTCCGCCGCAGGGCGCCCGCTTCGGCGGCCTGACATAATGTATCGGTCGGCTTGGCGAAATGATCGATGCCGATGGCCTCGTAACCCGCCTGTTTCAGCATCTCCGCCGCCATCGTCATCTGGCGGTAGCGCTCGGCAATATCCGGCAGGGCCTGCTCCGGGATCAGCGACTGGTGTTTTTTCATCCACGGAACATGCGCATAACCAAAAAGCGCGATGCGATCGGGGTCGAGCGACACGATCTGGTTCACCGTCTTTTCCAATGTCCCGCAGGTCTGGAACGGCAACCCATAAAGAATGTCGCAATTGACCGAATGAACGCCCCTTGCCCGCACCGCATCCACCACGGATTTCGTCTGTTCGAAGGACTGGATGCGGTTGATGGTTTTTTGCACTTTGTCATCGAAGTCCTGAACCCCGAGGCTCGCCCGCGACATGCCGATGGCGGCAAGCGCATCGTAGCGGCTGTCATCCAGATCGTTGGGGTCCATCTCGACGCTGATCTCGGGTGCGAGGCCGAAGGTGAAATGACGCCGCAGACAGTCCATCAGGCTCTGCATGTCCTCCGGCTTCAACATGGTGGGCGAGCCGCCGCCGAAATGCACGGCACTCACCACCGCATCCGGCGAAACAAGCGCGCCGACGGCCTCGATCTCCTGCTTAAGTGCTTCAAGATAAACGGCAATCGGCTCGTATTTCAGGGTGTGCTTGGTGTGGCAGGCGCAGAACCAGCAAAGCCGGTCGCAATAGGGAATATGCAGGTAAAGCGACAGGCGATTCCTGTGACCGAGCGCGCCGAGCCAGCGGCGATAGGTGCCATTATCGATTCCCTCGTGGAAATGCGGCGCGGTCGGATAGCTCGTGTAACGCGGCACTGCACCCGAATATTTGTGAAGAAGTTCGGTATTCATCGCCCGATTTGCCTTTTATCAAGAAAATGTCGATTTCCTCTCTTTCAGTAACGGCTGCGACAGTTTGCAACTTTGACTTCAATCAAATTGCACCGTAAGTTCTTGCTAAAGTAGACGCAGGGGCGACGGCTACGTGGCGAAAGCCTTGCATGAGACCGGATTTGACACCCACGGTCGCAATCGTCCTGAAAAAGCCAGCATTGGAAAAGGCTTATGGACACGCTGCAGAAGACCATCCACAATTCGGAAGAACCCGTCGTTTGTCGCTCCTGCGAGGCGCGCCATGGCGGGCTTTGCAGCAGCCTGACGCCGCAGCAGCTTTGCGAGCTGAACCGCCATTCCAGCCGTAAGAAACTGGAAGCGGGCAATGAGCTTCTTGGCCAGGGCGAACTCGTCACCTCCTACGGCAATATTTTGAACGGCGTAGTGAAGCTGTCGAAAATGATGTCGGACGGCCGCCAGCAGATCGTCGGCCTGCAATTCGCACCGGACTTTCTCGGCCGCCCCTTCATGGCGGAAAGCAAGATGACGGCGGAAGCCGCAACCGATGTGGAGATTTGTCTCTTCCCGCGCCGCGTCGTCGACCGGATGGTTTCCGAAGTGCCCGATATGGAACGCAAGCTCCACAACCAGTCCCTGAAGGAACTGGACGAGGCGCGCGACTGGATGCTGACGCTGGGGCGCAAATCGGCGCAGGAAAAGGTTGCCAGCTTCCTTTATATGATCGCCACCCATATCGACCCGGAAAACGACGACAAATCCTGTTTCGACCTGCCGCTTTCACGCGCCGATATCGCCGATTTCCTCGGGCTGACCATCGAAACGGTTAGCCGGCAAATGACCAAGCTGCGCAAGGAAGGCATTATCCGCATCGAGAACAATCGCCATATCACCGTGCCCGATCTCGACGTGCTGAGCGACGCCGCCGGCAACGACTGACGGAATTTGCCTCTCACTGCCCCTGAAGTGCAGGTGTCCCGAAATTGATGTGCGGCGCCCGCGCCTGAGCGGGTGCGAGCGCAAAACCGGCAAGAACCAGCAAAGCGGCGATGCATTTCATGATATTTCACCCCGTGCCCCGCTTTTTCAGCGGCCTGTTTGTTATGGCCGCATCATAAGTGGCAAACCGCATCCATCCGCTTAACATCTTGGGTAAGCGGAAGGTTCAGAGGCAGGGTAAAGAAGGGGTTATGATTGCCACTCCTCCCGCAAGAGAGAGCCGTCGAAGCAAATCAGGCTTTCGCTGCAAGCAGCAACAGGACGAGGGAGAGAGGGCTGGACATGCCGGCCAGTACAAAAGCGAATACGCAGGCGACCCCATAACTTAGCCACCCCAAACGATATCGCGTGGCCGCACCCCACAAGCAAACTAAAATATTCAGAACAAAGATCGATATACCGAGGAAGATCGACGGCCCTACGTCGAGTAAGCGCAGGACAAGAGGCAGAACGCCCAACAAAACTACAAAAACTAAAAGCACTTTTGGATTGCGCATTTCGATCAAAACCGGTTTCGCAAAATATAGCGCCAAAGCTGCCATACGCGATGGCCATAGCATGTATTGATTTGGGATTTACTGCGAGGCGGCAGGCGTCGCAACCGGCTTCTGGTTTTCGGCAAGCGCCCGCAGCTCCGCCACGCGGCGCTTGTATTCGGCTTCCGAAATCTGGCCGTTGCGCCGTGCCGCACCGAGGCGCGACAGGCTCGATTCCATGGTGGAGGCCTCATCTTCGCCCATCTGGGTGCCAGCGGCCGTCAGCGGCTGCGAGAAGGTAGGATAGGTGCCGGTGTCGCGCTTCTGGCTAACCGCAGTGTCGCTGACCGGGCGCGGGCCGACGATTTCGGCTGTCGGGCGGCGCATATGGGCGGGCGCGACGATCGGCTCCGGAGCCTTGCAGGCGGCAAGTGTGGCGGCGAGCATTGCGCCGGAGAGCGAAAGCACAGCGATTCTTGCCGCATTTTCCGCATATGTTCCCCATGTGCCCATGTGCTTGCCCATCGTCATGTTCCGCCTGTAAGGATATCTGTCGATATCGAATTCGACCACGGTTCGGCCCTTTGCGGCCTCCCCTTGCTGGTGGAACTTGTATTCGTTTTCATGCAGAATGTGCAAACACAAATTTGGTGGAGGATGGTGCATGGCAGGTGTTGACGGCGGGGGCACGAAAAAGGGTGGCAAAACGCCCGGCTTCGACGCCAGCTCCGCCGAGGCCTACCTGATCCGCGACCCGGAAACCTTCGCGATCAATATCGCCCGTGCGCTCGAAAATCTCGGCAAGGCCGCATCCGAGTGGCTGGCGCCGCGCGAACGCGGTGAGATTCCCCAGACCAGCGCCGATCCGGTAACCGATCTCGTCAAGACGCTCTCCGATGTCGCCGAATACTGGATGGCCGAACCGAAGCGCTCGCTCGAGGCACAGACCCACCTGCTTTCCAGCTATTACGATCTCTGGGCGAAATCGGTGGCGCAGTTTTCCGGCGATGCCGATTCGGCCCCGGAAAAACCCGCCGAAAGCGGCCCTGCGGAACGCAGGAGCAGGCGTTTTGCCGATGCCGACTGGCAGGCCAATCCGTTCTTCGATTTTCTCCTGAAGGCCTACCAGACCACCGTCGGTTTCGCCGACCGGATGGTGACGGAGGCAGACGGGCTGGACGAACATACCCGCACCAAGGCGCTGTTTTACATGCGCCAGATGACGGAGGCCCTTTCGCCGGCCAATTTCGTCTTCACCAATCCGCAGGTCTTCCGCGAGACGGTCGCCTCCAGCGGCGCCAATCTCGTCAAGGGCATGGCGCAACTGGCCGAGGATGTCGCGGCCGGCAACGGCCACCTGAAACTGCGCCAGACCGATTACAGCAAATTCGTCATCGGCCAGAATATCGCCGTCACGCCGGGCAAGGTGGTGGCGAAAAGCCCGCTCTGCGAAATCATCCACTATGCGCCGACGACGCAGAAAGCGTTCAAACGGCCTTTGCTGATCGTGCCGCCATGGATCAACAAATTCTACATTCTCGATCTCAACCCGCAGAAATCCTTCGTCGGCTGGTGCCTCGAGCAGGGCCACAGCGTCTTCATGGTTTCCTGGATCAACCCGGATGCCCGCCTCGCCGACAAGGGCTGGGATGATTACGTCCGCGAAGGCATCGATTTTGCGCTGGACACCATCGAGGAGCGAACCGGCGAAAAAGAAATCAACGCCATCGGTTATTGCGTCGGCGGCACGCTTTTATCCTCCGCGCTGGCGCTGCATGCGCAGCAAGGCGATGAGCGCATCCGCAGCGCCACGCTATTGGCCGCCCAGACCGATTTCATCCATGCCGGCGATCTCAAGGTCTTCATAGACGAAGGCCAGCTTGCGGCGCTGGACAAGCACATGCAGGCGGTCGGTTATCTCGACGGCTCGATCATGGCCACCGTCTTCAACATGCTGCGCGCCTCCGATCTCATCTGGCCCTATGTGGTCGACAATTACCTGCGCGGCGCCGAGCCCCTGCCCTTCGACCTGCTCTACTGGAACTCCGATTCGACGCGGGTGACGGCCGCCAGCCACTCTTTTTATCTGCGCAATTGTTACCTCGAGAACAATCTCGCCCGCGGGCTGATGCGGGTCGCCGGCAACCGGATCAATCTCGGCGACATCAAAATCCCCGTCTATGATCTCGCCACCCGCGACGACCATATCGCCCCGGCGAAATCGGTCTTCACCGGTGCTGCGCTGTTCGGCGGGCCGGTGGAATTCGTGCTCGGCGCATCCGGCCACATAGCCGGCGTCATCAATCCGCCGCAGCTCGAAAAATACCAATATTGGACAGGCACGTCACCGGCCGGCGACTTCGATGCCTGGCAGGCCGTCGCCACCCCGCATAAGGGCTCCTGGTGGGTGCACTGGCAGAACTGGATCGAAAGCCAGGATGGCGAGAAGGTGAAGGCGCGAAAACCGGAGGACGGCAAGCGGCCCGTGCTCGGCGATGCGCCGGGAACCTACGTCCTTTCCTGACCAGTTCCATCACCTAACATCTTTCAGGCGCCACATGCTCTTCACACCCACGCTTACTCCCGCCACGCTGATTTCCCGCTACAAGCGCTTCCTGTTCGACGCCATTCTGGAAGACGGCACCGCGATCACCGGCTCCTGCCCCAATACCGGCTCCATGCGCGGGCTCACGGCTCCGGGCTCCCGCATATGGCTGTCGGAACATGACAGCCCCACCCGCAAGTACCGGCACATGCTGGAAATGGTCGAGGCCGATGGCACCACGGTCGGCATCAATACCGGCATGCCGAACCGGCTGGCGGAAGAAGCGATCCTGAACGGCCGCATCCCTGAACTTTCCGGCTATTCGACGATCCGGCGCGAACAGAAATACGGCCGCAATTCCCGCATCGATTTCCTGCTGTCGCAACCCGGCCGGCCGGACGCCTATGTGGAAGTGAAGAACGTGCATTTCATGCGCGAACAAGGCCTCGCCGAATTTCCCGATACCGCCACCAAACGCGGTGCGAAACATCTGGAGGAACTGGGTGACGCTGCGCAAGCAGGTTACCGTTCGGTGATGCTCTATCTCATCCAGCGCGACGATTGCGACCGGATGCGCATCTGCGACGATCTCGATCCCGTCTATGCGCTGGCGTTTCAGCGGGCGATGGCGCGCGGCGTGGAGGCCTATGCGGTGAAATGCACGGTCTCCCCGGCACAAATTTCGGTCAGCGGAACGGTTAAGATGGACGAATGGCGTCCGGCTGTTTTATGAACAGGGACGTAAAGAGACAGAAAGCACCAAGATGGTCACCTATATCGACGCAGCCTCCGCCCCCCTCAAGAATACCGGCGTCATCCGCCTCTATACCCCTGAGGACTTCGACGGGATGCGCAAGGCGTGCCAGCTGACGGCGCGTTGCCTCGATGAACTCGCCGCAATCGTCAAGCCAGGCGTGACGACCGACGCCATCGACCGTTTCGTCTTCGAATTCGGCGCCGACCACGGCGCGCTGCCGGCAACACTGAATTATCGCGGCTATACCAAATCCGTCTGCACCTCGATCAACCACGTCGTCTGCCACGGCATTCCGGATGCGAAGCCGCTGCGCGAAGGCGATATCGTCAATATCGACGTGACCTATGTGCTGGATGGCTGGCATGGCGATTCGAGCCGGATGTATCCGGTCGGCCAGATCAAGCGCGCCGCCGAGCGGCTGATGGAAGTGACCTATGAATGCCTGCTGCGCGGCATCGCGGCGGTGAAGCCCGGCGTGCGCACCGGCGCAATCGGCGCGGCGATCCAGGCCTATGCGGAAGCGGAGCGCTGCTCTGTCGTGCGCGATTTCTGCGGCCATGGCGTCGGACGTCTGTTCCACGACACGCCGAACATCCTGCATTACGGCCGCCCGGATGAAGGGCCGGAAATCCGCGAAGGCATGATCTTCACCATCGAGCCGATGATCAATCTCGGCAAACCGCATGTGAAGGTGCTTTCCGACGGCTGGACGGCGGTAACGCGCGACCGGTCGCTCTCCGCACAATATGAACATGCCGTCGGCGTCACGGCCACCGGCTGCGAAATCTTCACACTGTCGCCCGGCGGCTTCGACCGTCCGGGCCTGCCGCCGCTTCCCCCCGCATAAGGCCAGACCCGCCTATGGCAAAACGCCCCGCCCCGCCTTCCGCCGATCTTTCCAAAACTCCCGGCTTTCAGGCGGGCGAAGGCGATCTGTTCAACGGAGCGGATGAGCGCGGCTTTTTTGCCGAATCGCGAAGCGGCGCGAAAAGGCCGGCAGCCATCGTCGAACAGGAGGCGGATGCCGCCCATTATCACGGACATCGCGACCGGCTGCGGGCGCGCTATCGCGATGGCGGCGACGCGGCGCTCGCCGATTACGAATTGCTGGAGCTTCTTCTCTTCCGGCTGATCCCGAGGCGCGATACCAAGCCCATCGCCAAGGCCCTGATCGCCCGCTTCGGAACGCTTGGCAGCGTGCTCGGCGCGTCCTTGCCGCTGTTGCAGGAGGTGAAGGGCGTGGGCGAAACCGTGGCGCTCGATCTGAAGCTCGTCGCCTCCGTTTCCCAGCGCATGCTGAAAAGCGAGATCCGCAACAAGCAGGTGCTCGGCTCCTGGTCCTCGGTCATCGATTATTGCCACGCCGCCATGGCCCATGAAACGCGCGAACAGTTCCGCGTCCTGTTCCTCGACAAGCGCAACGTCCTGATCGCCGATGAGGTACAGGGTCAGGGAACCGTGGATCACACGCCGGTCTACCCGCGCGAGGTCGTGCGCCGCGCCCTTGAACTTTCATCTACCGCCTTGATTTTAATCCACAATCATCCAAGTGGAGACCCAACACCTTCGCGCGCCGATATTGAGATGACCAAGACCATCATCGATACGGCAAAGCCGCTCGGCATCACCGTCCACGACCACATCATCATCGGCAAGGACGGCCACGCCAGCTTCAAAGGGCTTCGGCTGATCTGAAGTAAACGCGAAAGCTTAAGAAGAGCTGCAACCCATAGGAGCGGCATCAACACAAAATTAACACCTATAAATTAGCATTTCCGAAAATAATAAATCAAGGCATCGAACCTTGATGCCTGAAGGAACGGGGGTGCTTTATGTTTAATGGAGTGCGTTTCTTTCGCGATAGATCTGGCTCGTCTGCTGTCGAGTTTGCCATCGTCGCACCGATATTCTTTCTCGTCCTGCTCACCATGATCGCCTACGGCATTTATCTGATGGCGGCCTATTCGGTGCAGCAGATCGCCGCCGACGCGGCACGGACGGCGGTTGCCGGCCTCAACACGACCGAACGCCAGCAGCTTGCCCGGGATTTCGTCACCAAAAGCGACCTCAGCTACGCCTTCATGGACAAGAGCCGCTTCACCGTCGATGTCGCGACGGATCCCGCCAATGCCAACCAGTTCACGGTGAAGGTCGAATATGACGCCCGCGATCTACCGATCTGGAGCCTCTACAGCTACACCCTGCCCGAGCCGGTCATCCGGCGTTTTTCCACCATCCGGATCGGAGGAGCATGACATGCGAGATTTTCATTCCCTGCTTCCCCGCTTCCTCAAGGATAAAACGGGCAACATCGCCATTTCGGCGGGGCTCACCGCACCGCTCTTCATCGGCATATTGGCGCTCGGCGTCGATTACGGTTATCTGACATTGCAGAAACGGCAATTGCAGCAGACCGCCGATCTCGCGGCCATATCGGCGGCAGCCAACGCCACGGACGCCGAAAAGGCGGTTCAGCAATATTTCGCCCTCAATGGCATGGATCTCGGTGTCAGGACGGCCCAGGGGCTTTTGACCGAAAAGGGCCTGCAACCCTTCGACCCGCTGAATGAATTCGCCAACAGCAAGGGTTATGCCGAGGTCATCAAGGGTCATTACGAGCCGGATGCGACAGTCCCGGTCGGCCAGCGTTTCGTCGATAACGCCCTGCCCACCAATGCGATAAAGGTGAACATCGTCGAACAGGGCCAGATATTCTTCGCTTCCGCCTTCACCAAGCCGCCAAAGGTCTCGGCGGTCGGAACGGCCTCGTCCCAAAGGATCGCGGCATTTTCGGTGGGATCGCGGCTCGCCAGCCTCGATGAGGGAATTCTCAACAGCCTGCTCGGCGGTCTGCTCGGCACCACGGTTTCATTGAAACTCATGGATTATCAGGCGCTTCTCGCCGCCGATGTCAATGCGCTCAAGATCGTCGAGGCGCTGGCCATCGATCTCAACCTCACCGCCGGCACCTATAAGGATGTTCTGAAGACGGAAATCAGCTACGGCAAATTCCTCGACGTACTGACGAAAACCACAGGCTTGCAGCCGGCGGTCGTCAACATTTTGAATACGCTGCAAAAAACCGTCAACAAGAGCAACGTCAAGATCAAGCTCGAGGAGATCCTCAATCTCGGCCCGTTCTCGGACAAGCTGATCGGTACGGGCGAAAACCTCAAGGTCACCGCTGGCGTCTTCGATCTCATCAATGCCGCCGCCGTGGCGGGCAATGGCGGCAACCAGCTGGGCCTTAATATCAACGCCAATCTTCTCGGCCTCGCCTCGGTCAAGGCAACGCTCGCCATCGGTGAACCGCCGGTCGAAACGCCGTCGCTCGCCGTCGGCGGTCAGGGCACCGTGGTGCGCACCGCACAGACCCGTCTTGCGGTCAGTGTCGTGGTGGACGGGCTTCAGGCCATTGCCGGCCTCAAGGTCAATCTCCCGCTTTATGTGGAAGTCGCCCATGCCGAAGCGCGGCTTGCCGATATTCGCTGCACGGGCGGCGGACAGGGCACCGTCGATGTCGAGGTCGTTCCCGGCGTCGTCGAAATCGCCCTTGGCAATGTCGATACCACGGCCTTTGCCAATTTCGGCAGGGACCCGCGCGTCACTAAGGCCGCAATCGTGGATTCGGCGCTGCTCGCCATCAATGGCAGCGCCCTCATCAACGCCACCAATATGACCAAGACCAAGCTGACCTTCACGCAGTCCGATATTACCCAGGCCAAGATCAAGAGTGTCTCCACCAAGGACACCGTCACCACTCTTGTCAGTTCACTGCTGAAAAACCTCAACCTGGATATCAGGCTTCTCTTCCTCAACCTGGATTTGGGAGGCCTGGCGGGCATTCAGTCGGCGCTTGCCAACACGCTTGCGGCAGTCACCGCTCCGGTCGATCAGCTGCTCTACAACGTGCTTCTGGTTCTCGGCGTCAAGATCGGCGAAGCCGATGTGCGTGTCACGGATGTCCGCTGCCAGCAGCCGGCGTTGGTGCAATAATTCAGTACCGCGCATGAAAAAGCCGCCGGAGGGTCTCCCGGCGGCTTTTTTGTTTATGGTGTCAGATCAGGCGTTGGCGATTGCCAGACGCTTCTCATCGCGGCCGCTCTTCATGCGCTCGGACAGCAGGAAGGCCAGTTCCAGCGCCTGATCGGCATTGAGGCGCGGATCGCAATGGGTGTGGTAACGGTCGGACAGCGAATCCGCCGTCACGGCGCGCGCGCCGCCCGTGCATTCCGTTACGTCCTTGCCGGTCATCTCGATATGGATGCCGCCCGGATGCGTGCCTTCGGCGCGGTGGATCTGGAAGAAGCTTTCGACTTCCGACAGGATGCGCTCGAACGGACGCGTCTTGTAGTGGTTGAGCGTGATCGTGTTGCCATGCATCGGATCGCAGGACCAGACGACCTTGCGGCCTTCCTTCTCGACAGCGCGGATGAGCTTCGGCAGGCTGTCCGCCACCTTGTCATGGCCGAAACGGCAAATCAGCGTCAGGCGGCCGGCCTCGTTCGCCGGGTTCAGCGCATCGATCAGCTCGATCAGATTGTCGGGCGTCAGCGACGGGCCGCATTTCAGGCCGATCGGGTTCTTGATGCCACGGAAATATTCCACATGCGCATGGTCGAGCTGGCGCGTGCGGTCGCCGATCCAGATCATGTGGCCCGAGGTGGCGTACCAGTCGCCCGAGGTGGAATCGACGCGGGTAAGCGCCTCTTCGTAACCGAGAAGCAGCGCCTCATGGCTGGTGAAGAAGTCGGTCTCGCGCAGGCTCGGATTGCTCTCCGCCGTGATCCCGATCGCCTTCATGAAATCCATGGTCTCGGAAATCCGGTCGGCCAGCTTGCGGTAACGGTCCGCCTGCGGGCTGTCCTTGATGAAACCGAGCATCCACTGGTGAACGTTTTCGAGGTTGGCGTAACCGCCCATCGCGAAAGCGCGGAGCAGGTTCAGCGTCGCCGCCGACTGGCGGTAGGCGTCGAGCTGGCGCTCCGGGTTCGGAATGCGCGAGGCCTCGTTGAATTCGATGCCGTTAATGATGTCGCCGCGGTAAGACGGCAGCGTCACGCCATCCTGCGCTTCCACGTTGGAAGAGCGCGGCTTGGCGAACTGACCGGCAATGCGGCCGACCTTCACGACGGGCAGCTGCGCGCCATAGGTCAGCACGACGGCCATCTGCAGGAAGGCGCGGAAGAAGTCGCGGATATTGTCCGCGCCATGTTCGGCGAAGCTTTCGGCGCAATCGCCGCCCTGCAGCAGGAAGGCGTTGCCTTCCGCCACATTGGCAAGCTGCTTCTTCAGGCGGCGGGCTTCACCGGCAAAGACCAGGGGCGGATAGGTCGCAAGCGTGGCTTCCGTTGCCGCAAGCGCTGCCGCATCCGGATATTCGGGAACCTGCTGGATCGGTTTCTGCCGCCAGCTGCCGGGGGTCCAATTCTGTGCCATGTTCTCACCCTTTTCTCGCCCGCGCGACGTCGCGCGGCCGCCTCGAAAAATTGAGCGGCTTATAGCTCCAAGCATCGGCTTTGCATAGCCGATCCCTGAGCCATCCGGCTCATTCTGCCCGTTTTGAGCGCTCCAGACGCACAAAAGTCAATTCAAACGATTTAACAACGCCGCCGCCATTCGAAAACTTCGCTTTCGAAGGGCGGCAGGCTGATGTGGGCGGCGATTATATCACGCCTGTACCGGCGTTACACACGCTCGCCATTCACGACGCGATAGCTCGGCGAATACATCGTCACCAGCTCTTCGGCGGCCGTCGGATGAACCGCCATGGTGCGGTCGAAATCATCCTTGGTGCAGCCGGCTTTCAGCGTGATGCCGAGAAGCTGCGCCATCTCGCCTGCCTCATGGCCGAGAATATGCGCGCCGACGACCTTGCGGTCGGCGGCATTGACGATCAGCTTCATGATCGTCTTTTCCTGACGGCCGGAAAGCGTCGCCTTCATCGGCCGGAACTGGGCGCGATAAACCTCCAGTTCCGGATATTTCTTGCCGGCTTCCTCTTCCGAAAGACCGACGGTGCCGATTTCCGGCTGCGAGAACACCGCCGTCGCGATCAGCTCATGATCCGGCTTGGTCGGGTTGTTCTTGTATTCGGTTTCGATGAAGCACATGGCCTCATGGATCGCCACCGGCGTCAGCTGTACCCGGTCGGTGACGTCGCCCAGCGCGAAGATGTTCGGCACATTCGTGCGCGAATAATCGTCGACGACGATCGCGCCCCGCGCATCGAGCTTCACACCGGCATTTTCGAGACCGAGACCTTTCGTGTTCGGATCGCGCCCGAGCGCCAGCATCACCGTCGCGACGGCAAGCGTACCATGGTTCTTGGTGCGGGCCTGCAATGCGCCCTCACCCTTCGTCACTTCTTCGATGACATCGCCGAGCAGGATCCTGATGCCCTTGGCCTCCATGGCCTCGTGCAGGCCCTTGCGCATGTCCTGATCGAAACGCGACAGGATTTCCTTGCCGCGATAGATCAGGGTCGTTTCGACACCCAGCCCATGGAAGATATTGGCGAATTCCACCGCGATATAACCGCCGCCGGCGATCAGGATCGATTTCGGCAGCTCTTCCAGGTCGAAAGCCTCGTTGGACGAGATCGTCAGCTCATGGCCGGGCAGCGCCTTGTGCTCGTTCGGCGTGCCGCCGACGGCAATCACGATACGCTCGGCGGTGAAGGTCTCTCCGGTTTTCGTCAGCTTCACGGTATGGGCGTCGACCAGTTCCGCCCGGCTGTCGAAAATATCGGCCTTGGCGTTTTCCAGACCCTTGCGGTAGAGCCCTTCGAGACGGGTGATTTCCTTGTCCTTCGCCGCGATCAGCTTCTTCCAGTCGAAGCTGCGCTCGCCGACGCTCCAGCCGAATCCTTCCGAATCCTCGAAATGCTCAGGGAATTGCGAGGCATAAACGAACAGCTTCTTCGGCACGCAGCCGCGGATGACGCAGGTTCCGCCATAGCGGTATTCCTCGGCAATTGCGACGCGCTTGCCGAGCGAGGCCGCCACGCGGCCGCTGCGCACGCCGCCGGAACCGCCACCGATGACGAAAAGATCGTAGTCATAAGCTGTCATAGTCAAAACCCCTGATCAAAACCGCCGCCGTCAGCCTCGAGACGGGCGGCGGCGCATTCACGGCACATATAGGTGCTGCGACGCACAAATGAAAAGCCCGGTCTTGCGGCCGGGCTTTGAATATTTCTGAAGATAGGCTTTTTGATTAAGCATCGGATTCTCCGGAAACCGCATTACACTTTCCGGTCCGATGCTCAGCCTGTTCATTCAATCAGGGCTTGGGAGCAGCCGGAGCGCCACCGGTGGCGTTCTGATCGGCCGGAAGCGGCTTCAGATCGGCGCCGGCAACCTTCTGCAGTTCCGACATGCTGGAAGCGTTGAGGTCGCGGTTGATGCCGGCGGCCCAGATATCGGCAGCCTTCATCAGTTCGCGCGTGGCGATCGGGCCGTCCTTCAGGAGCTTCTTGCCGGCTTCGCTGCTGTAGAAGGTGGAAATGGCGTTCAGCTCTTCGACGGTGAAGGCGCGCGCATAGGTGAGCGCTGCTTCGCGCTCCAGATCGGCGCGGCGCGGCGCAAGCTCGAGAGCCTTCGCATCGACGGTCTCGGTGATCGCGTCCTGAACGTTCGGCGAAGCCTGAATGAGTTCGGCCTTCAGACGCTCCGCCAGACCCGGCAGAATGTCGTCGAAACGGTCGGTAACGCCAAGAGAGGTAATCGCCTGCCGTGCGGCAGCGATATGCGCTTCGGAAATTTCCTGAGCGCGTGCGGCAGTACCGAACACGATGCCGGAAATGAGGATCGAAGCAGCGGCAGCTTTGCCCAGTCCCGCTAGTTTGACCATGAAAATCTCGCTCCTGTTATACTGCCTGCATCACGCGGGCGCCTTCAGGACCCGCGATAATGGCAAGCGATGCCAAATTTATGAAAAGTCCGTGCTCGACGACACCGGGAATCGTGTTCAGCTCGCGTGCTAGCGCTTCTGCATCAGGAATACGGCCAAAAGATGCGTCGAGGATAAGGTGTCCGCCATCGGTCATGAAAGCGCCGTCGCCGGAAGAACGCATCGTCAGCGTGCCGGAAAGCCCGGAACGCGACGCCAGTTTTTCGATGGCGATACGCGTCGCCACCTGGCCGAACGGGTTGATTTCGATGGGAAGCGGAAAGGCGCCCAGCGTCTCCACCACCTTGCTCTGGTCGGCGATCACGATCATGCGGGCGGATGCCGCCGCAACGATCTTTTCGCGCAGCAACGCGCCGCCGCCGCCCTTGACGAGACGCAGCGCATGATCGACCTCATCCGCACCGTCGATGGTCAGATCCAGTTCCGGCAATTCATCCAGCGATTTCAGCGGCACGCCAAGCTCGACGCACAGGCGCGCGGTGCGCTCGGATGTCGGCACGCCCTCGACCTTCAGACCGGCGGCGACCTTTTCGGCCAGAAGCCTGACGAATTCCTCGGCCGTCGAACCCGTGCCGATACCGAGCCGCATCCCATCCTGCACGTGGGACAATGCGGCCTCGGCGGCCTTGATCTTCATCTGGCGGGCATCCATGTGCCTGAAACTCCGGTAACTTTGTCGTCGCCGTGCTGTTTACACGGGTCGAAAGCCAAACGAAAGCCTTTTTCAAGCCAACGAACAGAACGTTGTGACGCGGTTGCAAAGACAGGCCCGTTTGCCTAGGCTTGGCGGGAATGAAAGCACCGATACATCAGTTACACGCATTCCCGAGAGGCCAGTTCCCGTGACATCCCGCCCGCTCTCCCCGCTCGCCATTTTCGATCTCGACGGCACGCTGGTCGATACCGCCGCCGATCTGGTCTCGAGCCTTAACCACACCATTGCCGCAGCCGGGCTTGCTCCCGTCACCTATGACGACCTGACCCACCTCGTCGGCCAGGGCGCGCGAGTGATGATCAAGCGCGCCTTTGCGCTTCGCGAAACGGAACTGCCGGAAGCTGAAATCGAGCCGCTCTATGAGCGCTTCATCACCCATTACCGCGCCGAAATGCCCGGCGAAAGCCGCCCCTATCCCGGCATCATCAACACGTTGGATGCGCTCTCGGAAGCCGGCATCACGCTTGCCGTCTGCACCAACAAGACTGAAATCCTCGCTCTGCCGCTGCTCGAAGAACTCGGTCTGACACGCTATTTCGCCGCCATCACCTGCGGCGACACCTTCTCCTTCCGCAAGCCGGATGCCCGCCATATTCTCGGCACCATCGAAAAAGCCGGTGGCGACGTCCAGCGCTCCATCATGGTGGGTGACAGCATCAACGACATTCTCGCGGCAAAGAACGCCGCCGTGCCGTCGATCGGCGTGACCTTCGGTTATTCGGATGTGCCGATGGTTGAACTGGAGCCGGATGTCGTGATCGACGATTTCACAGCGTTGACGCCGGCGCTGTTCGAAGAGCTGGTTGCGAAGGGTGCAGCCGCGGCCTGAGAGGCTGGACCAGACAAGTAAAGCGCCAGGGAACGGCGATTCCGACGTCAATGAGAGCTGAACAACCTCTCTTCCGTCATGCCGGACTAGATCCGGCATCCAGCCACGGCGCGTCTGCGCCGTGAAAAGACTCTTTTGCGATCAAGGACTTGATCGCGCTGGACCCCGGATCAGGTCCGGGGTGACGGAGTACGGTGTTGCCTTTAACGCCAAATGTAGCAGGCGGACTCCAGCACCAAACAAATTGGGCAGGCCTTTCCTTCAAAAAAAAGCGCCGTCTCCGGCGCTTTTTTCTTGATGCTATCCTAATCAGATCGACGCGGGCCGCGCCTTCGTCGTCACGGCGAACGCCTTCTGCACATAGCTGTCGCGGTCATAGACATCGTCGAAGAACTGCACCTTGCCGTCCTTGTCCGGCCAGGCGGTGAAGTAGGCCACATAAACCGGAACCTTCTCCGGCACCTGCACGGCGCGGTTCTTGCCGGACGCGATCTGCTCTCCGACCTTGTCGACGCTGGTGCCGAGAACGGCGGCGGCCATGCGGCGCGGATCGACCAGACGGATACAGCCATGGCTCAGCGCCCGCATGTCGCGATTGAAGAAGCTCTTGGCCGGCGTGTCATGCATGTAGATGGCATGCGCGTTGGGGAACAGGATTTTCAAGTCGCCCAGCGCATTGTCGCTGCTCGGCGGCTGGCGCACGGAAACGGCGTTTGTGGAGCCATACCAGTTGACGCTGGTGGAGGAGACGGCACGGCCGCCCACCTGCACTTCGTAACCCAGCCGGTCGAGATAGGACGGATCGCGGCGCAGCTTCGGCAGCATTTCGTTGACGATGATCGACTGCGGCACGCCCCAATAGGGGTTGAACTCGACGGTCTGGATTTCGTCCTGGAAGAAATAGGTCTGGTTGGCCTTGGAGCCGACGACCACCTTCATGCCGAACTGTTCCTGGCCGTCATTGTGGTAATAGGCCATGAAGGCGGGCTGGTTGATGAAGACATAACGCTGGCCGAGATCGGCCGGCAGCCAGCGGACCTGCTCCATCGCCACCTGCACCTTGGCGATCTTCGCGTCATTGCTTTCGCCGACCATGGCGCGCACGGTGGCGCGGCCGATCACGCCATCGGGTTTCAGGCCGTTTTCGCTCTGGAACGCCTTCACCAGATCGACGAGATCGGGCGTATAATCCGGCGTCTGCTGGTAAGCGGAAATGGTCGCGGCATGTTCGGCCTTGAAGGCGGGCGAAGCGCGATGTTCGATGGCCTTGACGACATTGGCCATATCCGCGCTGCTGTTGCCGGGCTTCAGCACCAGATCGGCGGGAACGCGGACGACATGCGCCGCATCGCCCTCACCGCGCAGGCGGGCAAGCTCCGCCTTCAGCGCCAGATATTCGGCGCTCGACGGTTCGCGGCTGCGCAGATAGGCGGCAACATCGGGGCTCAGGCCCGCAAGCTTCAGCACGGGTGCGAGGTTCACCGTCTTGCGCTTGAAATCGTGATAGCCGGAAAGCCGGTTCGGATCGACACGGCCACGGGCCGTATCCTGCACATAGGCGAGAACCTTGGCGGAAAGCGCCAGCTCGAACTGCATCTGCGCCCGCTGATAGGCGTCGGACACGGGCGCCGAGGCCGTCTCCACCGGCGTATCGGTCGCAGCCGCACCGGAAGCGTTGCTGATGCTGGCCGTCACATCCTTTGCCGGTGGCGAAATGCTGTAATCGGCCGGATCGAGGCCGCTTTCTCCGACCGTCTCGAGAAAGGCGATGACAGCATTGGCGCGCGCGGTCAGCTCGCCTTCCGAAACCCAGAGCGTCTTGCCGCCAGCGCCGTAATAGGCTTCCAGCGCCTTGGCGATCTCAGGGGTGGCGCTGAATTTCAGATTGGCAAGGCCTTCACCGAAATTCGCCGTGTTCACCGCACGGGCCGTATCCGCCTTGTAGTCGTAATAGCGCGGGCCGGAAACACGCGGCAGCGGCTCGGGATCGGAAGCATCCGCACTTTGGCCGGCACTCGATCCGGGGGGCGAGGTGACGATGCCGGCCGGCGGCAACTCACCGCGATCGCGCGCGATCTTGCCAGGGCCGCCGCGCAGGAGGTCCATCAGCGTTACCGCACCGGCGCTGCCGGGAAGAGCGGTGGAAACGGAAAGACCGAGAGCCAGCACCAGTGCTGCCGATGTTTTTCCAGATGTGACTTGCAATTTGATCCTCGTAGCACCCAGCACCGCCAGCGAAAGGGCGGGCATCAGTTTCATGCTTGTCTAGCCGATCGACGGCCCGTTGAAAAGAAAACGCGAAAAAGCCCACAACCGTGCCGAAATGAACCTTATGATACAGCCAAAGCCGTAAAAACGTAATTTCCAGAATTGGCGAGAATGGTTAAATTTCCATTTATTTCATTCACTTTGCCCTGCCCCGCCAGACCTTCCCAGCACCCCGGAAAGCCCGCTTTTCCGGCCATTTCGCGTCGTAGTAAAAATGACACGCCGGCGCCTTTTTCACCCCGCGCCGCGCCATACGGCGAAATCGCTTTTGTGCGGCGGGAAATATCTGCCTCCGCTGCATTGCAACGCTTTCATTGCCGGCGCGATGATTCTATATATCGGCCGCGCAAGGCGGGCGAAGGCGCCGTTTTGGCGGAGGAAAACGAGTAAAAAGGCAAGATTGATGACAGCCACACGGACGGAAACCGATACATTTGGACCCATTGAAGTTCAGGCCGATCGCTATTGGGGCGCGCAGGCGCAGCGCTCGCTCGGCAACTTCAAGATCGGCTGGGAAAAGCAGCCCGCCTCTGTCGTTCGCGCGCTCGGCATCGTCAAGCAGGCCGCAGCCCGCGCCAACATGGCGCTTGCTGGCCTCGACCCCAAGGTCGGTGACGCCATCATCGCCGCCGCGCAGGAAGTCATCGACGGCAAGCTGACCGAGCATTTCCCGCTCGTCGTCTGGCAGACCGGCTCCGGCACCCAGTCCAACATGAACGCCAATGAGGTGATTTCAAACCGCGCAATCGAGATGCTCGGCGGCGAAATGGGCACCAAGAAGCCGGTTCATCCCAACGACCACGTCAATATGAGCCAGTCCTCGAACGACACCTATCCGACGGCGATGCACATCGCCTGCGTGGAAGAGATCGTTCACCACCTGCTGCCGAGCCTCAAGCACCTGCACAAGGCGCTGGAAGCCAAGGTCAAGCAGTTCGAGAAGATCATCAAGATCGGCCGCACCCACACGCAGGATGCAACGCCGCTGACACTCGGCCAGGAATTCTCCGGCTACGCCGCGCAGGTCGCCTCGGCCATCGCCAATATCGAAACCACCCTGCCAGCGCTTTCCAAGCTCGCTCAGGGCGGCACTGCCGTCGGCACGGGCCTCAACGCCCCCATCGGTTTTGCCGAAAAGGTCGCCGAGGAAATCTCCAAGATCACCGGCCTGCCCTTCGTGACCGCGCCGAACAAGTTCGAGGCGCTCGCCTCGCACGATTCCATGGTCTTCTCGCACGGTGCGATCAATGCGGCTGCGGCTGCGCTCTTCAAGATCGCCAACGACATCCGCTTCCTCGGCTCCGGCCCGCGCGCCGGTCTCGGTGAATTGTCGCTGCCGGAAAACGAACCCGGCTCGTCGATCATGCCTGGCAAGGTCAACCCCACCCAGTCGGAAGCGCTGACGCAGGTGTGCGCCCACATCTTCGGCAACAATGCAGCGCTTTCCTTCGCCGGTTCGCAGGGCCACTTCGAACTCAACGTCTATAACCCGATGATGGCCTACAACTTCCTGCAGTCGGTCCAGCTTCTAGGCGATGCGGCCGTCTCCTTCACCGACAATTGCGTCGTCGGCATCGAGGCCCGCGAAGACAATATCAAAAAGGGCGTCGAAAACTCGCTGATGCTGGTGACGGCGCTCAACAGCAAGCTCGGCTACGACATCTGCGCCAAGATCGCCAAGACCGCGCACAAGAACGGCACGACGCTGCGCGACGAGGCCGTCGGCGGTGGATACCTCACCAACGAGGAGTTCGACCAGTATGTGCGCCCGGAAAACATGATCGGCCCGAAGTAATCGGTTTGGATTTTGGTGGAATGCAGAACGGGCCTTCGGGCCCGTTTTCGTTAAAGGAACAGAAGGAAGTAATAGTGGCGACCCACTGATCGAGCTGACCGTAATAAACGATCTATCACTTCCTATACTCAAGAAAATTCTATATTTTCTAATATTAAAATAATATAAAACTCTAATTAAATATATCTATATAATATTTATATAAAGGATTGCATTGTGCCCGTAATAGAGAAAAAGAAGAACTCCGAGATTGCGTTTTGTATTGTTTCAACGCAAAAACCTCAAGAAATAATTAGAGACCTCAATGAGATATCTTTGAGAATTGAAGAAAGCTTATCTGATGAAAATATTTGGTACAGGGTCATTGATTTATCGGGAACATGGAATTCGAGTGAGGAATTCTATCCTTGGACTGAAATAAATTATAATGCTTGGATAAAACTCGCGCTTCACTCTGAAGTGCTTGATGACCTGCGTGCTTGGTTTGGGACGCTGGAAAAATTGCTTATCCGATTCTCTCAAGAAGGACATGCAATTCCCATGATGGAGACGGACGAAGCGGCGTTTGGTGAGGTTCCCCTAAGTATACTAGCCGTTATGTATTCAGATTTCGTACCTATTTATACACGTTTCCTCGATCTGTGGGAAGCACAAGATAGGAACCAATGCTGTGAAATTGTTACAGATATAGTCAAATCACATGGAGCAATCATTGAAGTCGAGGATTTGTTGGTTAAATTGGTTTCCGAGCACTCCTATGATAACTCTTTAATACCGTATCTGAGAACAGAATTAGAAAATATTTATGACGATTTTCCGCAATCAGCATTATTTCGCAAAATGGTCGAGGTGATGCATGCCAAAGAGGCCGAAAACATTGGGTTTGAGCGATCTATATTCCGATATTGTTCCGACTGGGTGGAACTTACGGAAAGCGCAAACGCGATACTGGCCGAACTCGAAAGCTGAAATAGTTCTGCTATCACGAGGATGTCTTGCTAAAGGTTCCAATCGGACGGCTACCGCGGCTTAAGTGGTTCTATGATCGCGATAGATAAAAAGGGCCGCAAAAGCGGCCCTCTTCGTAATCATTCAAACCGTCAAACCAGCCGGCTCTGCTCCACCGCCGCTTCAATAAAGCTGGCGAAAAGCGGATGCGGGTCAAGCGGGCGGCTCTTCAGTTCCGGGTGGTACTGAACGCCGATGAACCACGGGTGATCGGGATATTCCACCGTTTCCGGCAGGACGCCATCCGGGGACATGCCCGAGAAGACCAGGCCGCATTCTTCCAGCCGGTCCTTGTAATCCACATTCACCTCATAGCGGTGACGGTGGCGCTCGGAAATATCCGTGGTGCCGTAGATTTCGGCGATCTTGGTGTCTTTCTTCAGCGCCGCCTTGTAGGCGCCGAGACGCATCGTACCGCCGAGATCGCCCTTGGAGGAGCGCTTCTCCAGCTCGTTGCCCTTGACCCATTCGGTCATCAGGCCGACAACCGGCTCTGAGGTCGGACCGAATTCGGTGGAGGAGGCATTTTCGATGCCGGCAAGGTGACGGGCCGCTTCCACGACCGCCATCTGCATGCCGAAGCAGATGCCGAAATAGGGCACGTTGCGCTCACGCGCGAACTGCGCCGCCATGATCTTGCCTTCCGAACCGCGCTCGCCGAAGCCGCCCGGCACCAGAATGCCGTTGACCTTTTCGAGATAGGGGGTCGGGTCTTCCTTTTCGAAGACTTCCGACTCGATCCATTCCAGCTTGACCTTGACGCGGTTGGCGAAACCACCGTGATGCAGCGCCTCGATCAGCGACTTATAGGCATCCTTGAGGCCGGTATATTTGCCGACAATCGCAATCGTCACTTCGCCCTCCGGCGTGCGGATGCGGTTGCAGACTTCTTCCCAGGGCTCCAGACGCGGCTTCGGCGCCGGCTCGATGCCGAAGGCGGCCAGCACTTCCGAATCGAGACCTTCCTTGTGGTAGGCAATCGGAACGTCATAGATATTCGCCACATCCAGCGCCTGAATGACGGCGGACGGACGCACGTTGCAGAACAGCGAAAGCTTGCGGCGTTCCGCTTCCGGGATTTCCCGGTCGGCGCGCACGAGCAGAATGTCGGGATGAATGCCGAGCGCCTGCAGTTCCTTCACGGAATGCTGGGTCGGCTTGGTCTTCAGCTCGCCAGCCGCCGGAATGTAAGGCATCAGCGTCAGGTGAAGATAGATCGCCGTGCCGCGCGGCAGGTCGTTGCCGAGCTGACGGATCGCTTCCATGAACGGCATCGCCTCGATGTCACCCACCGTGCCGCCGATCTCGCAGATGACGAAGTCGTAATCGTCATTGCCTTCGATCACGAAATCCTTGATCTCGTTGGTGACATGCGGAATGACCTGAACGGTTGCGCCGAGATAGTCGCCGCGCCGTTCCTTGTCGATGATGTTCTTGTAGATGCGACCGGTGGTGATGTTGTCGGTCTTGGTGGCCGAACGCCCCGTGAAGCGCTCGTAATGGCCAAGGTCGAGGTCCGTCTCGGCACCGTCATCCGTCACGAACACTTCGCCGTGCTGTGTCGGGCTCATGGTGCCGGGATCGACGTTCAGATAGGGGTCGAGTTTACGAAGCCGCACCCGATAACCACGGGATTGCAACAAAGCTCCGAGTGCTGCCGCGGCGATGCCCTTGCCTAGAGAGGAGACCACGCCGCCTGTGATGAATACATATCGCGCCATGGGATTCACCGGATACCTTTTTACCTCTGATTCCGCCAGCCCAAATTTCATGCTTTCGAAAATTCGCTGTTGACGAATTTGCGATGGGTCAGGCCGGAATGCGAACAAAAGAAAACCGGCAGGCATTACAGCGCCGCGCGTCATTCATGACGCGCAAAGGACGCTGTAACGCTTTTAGGTCGGCGCATAGTCCTTTCTTTAAATCATGAAGATTTCAAGGGCTATGCGCTGGCCTGCCGGAGCGTTAAATCAAAACCGGGCTTATTGACCGGTCGGAACTGCGTTCGGATCGGCGGGCTGCGCCGGGGCCGGAGCGGCCGTGCCGGAAGCGGCCGGAGCCGGGGTCGTCTGAGCCGGTGCGGCTGCACCATTGGTCGGAACGCCATTCTCAGCCGGAGCCGGCGTCGACGGCGTCGTCGCCGGGCCGAGCGTATCGAGAATGCCGTTACCCTGGCCCTGCGTGGCCGGAATACGGTTCAGAATATCGGTCGGGCGCGATTCGTAACGCGTCAGGAGACCGAGGCCGAGCGAGGTCGCGAAGAACAGCGCGGCAAGGATCGCCGTGGTGCGCGTCAGCGCATTGGCCGTTCCGCGCGCGGACATGAAGCCCGAACCGCCGCCGATACCGAGGCCGCCGCCTTCGGAACGCTGGATCAGGACCACGCCGACAAGCGCCAGCACGATCATGAGGTGAATAACAATCAAAACGGTCTGCATGACAATCCATTCCATGCCCCGCGCGGAGCACTACAAAGAAGGTTTCGCGGCTCTTTACATGAGGCGAAGGCTTATTCCAAGCCCCTTTCCCGCCATCTGTAACAGGAAAACCTGTCTCAGGCCGTCAGTTGCTCGTATGCCGCATAGATGGACAGGAAGTCTGCGGCTTTCAAGCTCGCGCCGCCGATCAGCGCGCCATCCACGTTCTCGACGCCCATCAGTTCCAGCGCATTGGCGGGCTTTACCGAGCCGCCATAGAGGATGCGCATGGTCTTGCCGGCGTCGCCGAAGCGCTTGACGAGTTCGTCGCGCATGAAGGCGTGGGCCTCGCGCACATCGTCCACGGTGGGTGTCAGACCCGTGCCGATCGCCCAGACGGGCTCATAGGCGATGACGGTATTTTCGGCCGTCGCCTCGTCCGGCAGGGAGCCGGCCAGCTGG
Source organism: Agrobacterium leguminum (assembly GCF_015704895.1). Classification (GTDB taxonomy): domain Bacteria; phylum Pseudomonadota; class Alphaproteobacteria; order Rhizobiales; family Rhizobiaceae; genus Agrobacterium; species Agrobacterium leguminum. The sequence continues at coordinate 476,620 of NZ_JADQWB010000001.1, forward strand.
CGCTTGAGGATATCGAGCGTCTGGCCCGCCTTGCGCTCATCCGCCGTCTCGCCGATGCAGACGATGGCGATAAGATCGGCCTGATGGGCGGCAACGGCCTTGGCGCGCACCAGATGATCGGTCTCGGCATGGTCGGTACGGCGCTCGGAATGACCGACGATGACATGGGTGCCGAAGCAGTCGGCGATCATCTCGGCGGAAATATCGCCGGTATGGGCACCGGAGGCGTTCTGGTGGCAATCCTGCGCGCCGATCATCAGCGGGCTGTCATCGCACAGCGCCGTTGAGACGTAGAGCAATGTCGAGGGCGGGCAGATCAGCGCATCCACCTTTTCGGACAGCGCGCCCTTGACGCCCTCTGCCATGGCCTTGATCTGATCGAGCGAGGCACGGGTGCCGTTCATCTTCCAGTTTCCGGCAACAAGCGGTCGAACATTCGGCGTCATGCGTATCCCATTCCCTTTGTCTTGAGGCCGCCTGTGGCGGCGCCCCTTCCCTCAGCCGTATCACGGCCCATAATCGCGACAGAAACACTGCCGGAAATCCCGGGATATTCCTTTAACCTCAGCCGGCAACAAATGGTACAAAAAAGCGGCCCAAAGGTTCAAAACAACGGGCAATTTCTAGAAATTTGCCGTTGCTGACCCAAATCGCGGCCTCAGCGGCTCAAAATCCAGTTCAAAACCGCCCGCCAGTCGGTCATGCGCACCGGTGTGCCGTGGCTACCGGTCTCATAGCGCGTGAACCGCGCCGGCTCGCCGGCCTTCAGCAAAGAGCGGAAGATGCTTGCCTGCTGATCGGCCGAATAGACCTTGTCGGCGCTGCCATGGGTGAACCAGACCGGCTTCTTCGCCCTGGCAAAGGCGCTTTTCGGAAAATCCGGATCGACCGCACCGCCGAGGATCGCCATGCCCTTGAGATTGGCGACGGCCGCCTTGTCCCGGCTGATGCCATAGCAGATGAAACTGCCCATCGAGGCGCAGGTCAACACGACAGGCTTGCCGCCCGATTTTTTGGCCGCATCGGCAATCAGCGTCGCGATATCGGCGACGCCGTTCTCATCGAAGGAGCGCACACTCGGCGCATAATAGGTGCCGCCATTGGCGACGGCGAGATTTTTCAGCCGGTTGAAATTGCCGCCGAAGGTGTAGTCGTTCATGCCGAGCCGCCGGTCGCCGCCGCGCCCATGAATGAAGATGACCGTGAAGGCCTGCCCGCTTGCCGGCCCGACGCGGCCGACCTCAAGCGCCCTGCCCTCGACGGACATTGTTTCCAGTGCCTGCGCCTTCTTCGGCGTCATATCTACATATTGCCGTTTCACCCGCCGCTCGGGCACCTCGTCGCGGCCGTTGATATCGCGCATCTCCTGATAGTCGATGACTTCGGATGCGCCGCCATCGCCCGTGGAAAGCACCGTCTGCGCGGAAAACAACTCGTCCTTGAAAGGCCGCAGCGGCCCCTCGGCGGCGGAGGTTGCGACGGGCATGGCCGCCACAGTCAGGCTGAAAAGAGTACAAAACGTGAAATGAGCTGTGGACATGCCTTGGCTAACCGTTCATTCGTGGCTGCGAGACTTGCCATTGCAACCTCGCCAGCGCAATCCTCCTGTTGCGAAACCCTGACACAATCGTGGCATAGGATGCGCCGCGTTTGCCAGACGGACCCACTTCAAATCGGACGGGAACCGCGTTTGGCGTTATGATTGACGCTACTGGCATAATGATTCGCATGGCGAAATTCTGACACACGACTTTGAACTTTGGACATGATGGACGACAGCAACGATCTCTTCTCCGGTCTTCCGGCAGCACGAAACAGCGATACGGAAACGAACGAGGATACCGCAAAGACGCCGGTGACCGCGGCCGCCAACGCGAATGTGCAGCCGAAACCCGCAGCCGTTGCGGCCGTGACGCCGCCCGCCCCTGTATCACCATCCGGTGACGACTACGGCGCGTCCTCGATCCGCGTGCTCGAAGGGCTGGAGCCGGTGCGCATGCGCCCCGGCATGTATATTGGCGGCACCGATGAGAAGGCGCTGCACCATCTCTTCGCCGAAGTCATCGACAACTCCATGGACGAGGCCGTCGCCGGCCACGCCAATTTCATCGAGGTCCATCTCGACGCCGAAGGTTTCCTGACGGTCACCGACAATGGCCGCGGCATTCCGGTGGAAAACCACCCGCAGGTTCCCGGCAAGTCGACGCTCGAAGTCATCATGACCAAGCTGCACGCCGGCGGCAAGTTCGACGGCAAGGCCTATGAGACATCGGGCGGCCTGCACGGCGTCGGCGTTTCCGTGGTCAATGCGCTCTCCGATCTTCTCGAAGTGGAAGTGGCCCGCAACCGCAAGCTTTACCGCCAGCGTTTCTCGCGCGGCCTGCCGATCGGTCCGCTGGAAGAGCTGGGCGACGTGCACAATCGCCGCGGCACCCGCGTGCGTTTCCATCCCGATCCGCAAATCTTCGGCGATCACGCCAAGTTCGAACCGGCCCGCATCTTCCGCATGGCCCGTTCCAAGGCCTATCTCTTCGGCGGCGTCGAAATCCGCTGGAGCTGCGATCCCGGCATGGTCCCGGCCGGCGGTGAAATCCCCGAAAAGGCAGTTTTCCATTTCCCCGGCGGCCTGAAGGATTATCTTGCCGCCACGCTCGGCAAGGAATTCACCGTTACCCGCGAGATTTTCTCCGGACGCACGGAAAAGACCGGTGGCCATGGCGCGCTCGAATGGGCAGTAACCTGGTATGGCGGCGATACGCAGATCCATTCCTATTGCAACACCATTCCCACGCCCGAAGGCGGCACGCATGAGGCGGGCCTGCGTATCGCGCTCACCAAGGGCCTGAAGAATTATGCGGACCTGACGCAGAACAAGCGCGCCAAGGACATCACCACCGATGACGTGATGATCTCTGCCGCCGGCATGCTCTCCGTTTTCATCCGCGAGCCGGAATTCGTCGGTCAGACCAAGGACAAGCTCGCCACCGTCGAAGCCCAGCGCATCGTCGAAAACGCGCTGCGCGATCCCTTCGACCATTATCTCGCCGGCAATCCGGGCGAAGCGGCGAAGCTGCTCGACTGGGTGATCGAGCGCGCCGAAGAGCGCCTGCGCCGCCGCAAGGAAAAGGAAGTCAACCGCAAGACCGCCGTGCGCAAGCTGCGCCTGCCCGGCAAGCTGGCGGATTGCGCCCAGAACACCGCAGAAGGCGCTGAGCTTTTCATCGTCGAGGGCGACTCGGCGGGCGGCTCGGCCAAGCAGGCGCGCAACCGCGCCAACCAGGCCATCCTGCCGCTGCGCGGCAAGATCCTCAACGTCGGCAGCGCCAGCCGCGAAAAGCTCTCCGCCAACCAGCAGATCGCCGATCTCATCCAGGCGCTCGGCTGCGGCACGCGCACCAAATATCGCGAAGAGGATTTGCGGTATGAGCGCATCATCGTCATGACCGATGCCGATGTCGACGGCGCACATATCGCCTCGCTGCTCATCACCTTCTTCTATCAGGAAATGCCGGAACTCATTCGCGGCAACCATCTCTATCTGGCAGTGCCGCCGCTCTACAAGATCGCGCAAGGGGCCAAATCCGCTTACGCCCGCGACGACGCCCACCGCGCCGAATTGATGGAGACCATGTTCAAGGGCAAGAAGGTCGAAATCAGCCGCTTCAAAGGCCTCGGTGAAATGATGGCCCAGCAGCTGAAGGAAACCACCATGGATCCCGAAAAGCGCACCCTGCTGCGCGTCGAGATCGACGATGTGGATTTCGAAGGCACCCGCGAAGCCGTCGACAATCTGATGGGCACCAAGGCCGATGCCCGCTTCCGTTTCATTCAGGAACGGGCGGCATTCGCGGATAATCTGGATATCTGATCGTCCGGATGAACCCTTGAAAGGCAGCGCATGGCGCTGCCTTTTGTGTTGATGTGGAGGCAACATCATGCGGATAGTGCTGACGGGCAGTTCCGGTCGGGTCGGCCGCACGATTTTCAGTGCGCTGTCCGGCAGGCACGATGTCACCGGCATGGATCGCTCCCCCTTTTCCACCACCCATATCGTTGGCGATTTCGCGGACGAGGCGCTCCTGCGCTCCGCTTTCGAACGGGCGGATGCGGTGATCCATACGGCAGCACTCCACGCTCCGCATGTCGGCATTGTCCCGGACTCGGAATTCCAGCGCATCAATGTCGAGGGAACCCACATGGTGGCGCAAGCGGCGATGGCGGTGGGCGTGTCGCGGCTGGTCTTCACCAGCACCACGGCGCTTTACGGACACGCGGTGTCTGCAGCGTCATGCACCTTCATCGATGAAGAGACGCCGCCCCGGCCGAAAAGCATCTATCACCGCACCAAACTTGAAGCCGAGCAGATGCTGGAGGGAATGGCAGGCCCGCATCTCGCCGTGCGCGTGCTTCGCATGTCCAGAAGTTTCCCGGAGCCCGCCGACGTGATGGCGGCTTACCGGCTGCATCGTGGCGTCGATATTCGCGATGTCGCCGATGCGCATGTGCTGGCGCTGACCAATGCGGGGGGCGATTTCCAGCGCTATATCATATCAGCAACCACCCCGTTTTCCGCCGATGACTGCGACAGCCTCGCCAAGGATGCCGCTTCCGTTCTCTGGCAGCGGACCCCGGCCCTCGCCGACGCTTTCACGCAAAGGGAATGGGCAGTGCCGGCAACGATTGACCGGATCTATTCGCCCGCCCGCGCCGCAGAGGGTCTGGGCTGGACATCCCGCTTCGGTTTCGGCGAGGTACTTGCACAATTGGACCGGCGCAGTCTGGAGGTCCTGCCTGTGGGCGCCAATATCAGCAGGAAATCCGAATAAGCGTCCGGCTTATGCCGCGACATCCTCACGAACGCCCAGAATGCGATCGATCAGGCCCCATTCCAGAGCTTGCTCCGCCGTCATGAAAAAATCCCGGTCCATGGCCGCTTCGAATTTTTCATAACTGCGTTTGCAATGTTCGGAATAAAGCCGCGTCATACGGTGCTTCGTCTGCTTCATCTCTTCGGCATGGATCAGCATATCCGAAGCCTGCCCCTGGAAACCGCCCAGCGGTTGATGAATGTGGATGCTGGCATTGGGAAGGGCGCTCCGCTCGCCCGGTTCACCCGCCATCAGCAGAAACGACCCCATGGAGCGGGCCGTTCCCATGCAGAGCGTATGAACCGGTGCGCGGATATAATGCATGGTGTCATACATGGCGAGACCGCTGGTCACCACACCGCCCGGCGAATTGATATAGAGATGGATCGGCTTCTTCGGGTTTTCCGCCTCGAGAAACAGCAATTGCGCGCAGACCAGCGCCGAAACCGCATCGTTCACCTCACCGTTGAGGAAGATGATCCTTTCCCGCAACAGCCGGGAATAGATATCGAAAGACCTTTCTCCCCTTGACGATTGTTCGACTACCATAGGGACGAGTTGCATCGCTTCGCGCATCGGCGAACTCCTGTCGTTGAAATGTCGGGGAACGTTCCGGATCAGGCGGCGAGCTTGATCGGCGAACCGTTGTGGTTTGCGGCGGCCTTTATCATCCGGCCGGTATTGACTGGCAGGTCATGAATGATGCGCAGGCTGGTGCCGCCATGGGCATTCGCCGCGATCCTGAAGGTGACGGTGCTTTCCAGAAATGGCGGATTATCCTCGCGCAGCCGGTAGCGAACCTCCTCGCCGGGCTTGATATCGATCGCATCGGGCTCCGCCAAAGCCTCATTCGGCAGCCAGTTTTCACGAAACGCCGGAATGCTGATGGCGCGCCAGACCTTTTGCGGCGGCTCGTCCAGATCATATTCAAGCTCGATGCCGTTCTTCGGCGCTTCCGGTGTCTGCCTGTTCATTGGTCCATATCCTTCAGCAGGAGTTTGAGAGCCTCAATGCGCTGCGGCCAGTAGGCGCGATATTTGCCGAGCCAGGCCGCAATGCGCGTCAGCCCGTCCGGATCCACTTCATAATTGACGAAACGGCCCTGCCGCTTCTCGACCACCAGCCCTGCCCCGCGCAACACCGAAAGATGCTGCGACATGGCCGGTTGGCTGATCTCTATCCCCTCACGCAGGGCGGAAGCGTTCATGGCGCCATCCGCCAGCTTTTCGAAAATGGCGCGGCGCGTCGGATCAGCCAGCGCCCGGAAAATATCGTTCTCTGTCATGACAACACATAAGCACACACTTATGTGATTCACAAGCCCTTTCGGCGCGTGGAAAATGCGCCTTTTTCACGCCGATGGCACGAGGTGCCGTGAACGCTTTATCCGCTCGCGCGTTTTCATCCCGCCTGATACTCTTCGGGCCGGGAGCGATCAAAACAAGTGACTGCATTTACGGTCTTCATCATCATTCTTCTTATGGTCATAGGGCCGAGCCTGTTTGTCGTCATCGGCAAACAGCGGGAAAAGGCAATTCCCAAGCGCCCTTCCACCGCCCTGCCCCTTGCCGAAGACGCAACGACGCTGGACCGGCACTGGCAATCGATAAGAAACGGCTGGAACGAGAAAAATGCGCTCTGCCTGCTGCATTCCAACCTCGATGCCTTTGCGGTGCGCGTGGCGGCGGCGCGTGCCGCCGGGCGCAGCCTCGATCTGATGTATTACATGTGGAATGCCGACCTGACCGGACGGCTGATGATGCGTGAAGTCATCGCCGCCGCCGATCGCGGCGTGCGCGTGCGCCTGCTGCTCGACGATCTCGGCGTCTCCATCTCCGACCGCATCTTCCACGCCATCGACAGCCATCCGAATATCGAGTTGCGACTGTTCAACCCCACCCGGGCGCGGGAAAACATTCTGCATCGAAGCATAGAGCTGGTGCTACGCTTCCGAAGCGTCAACCGGCGCATGCACAACAAGGCCTGGATTGCCGATGGCCGGGCCGTGATCGTCGGCGGGCGCAACATTGGCGACGCCTATTTCGACGCCGCCGAGCGGGCGAACTTCCACGATTTCGATATTCTCGGCTTCGGCAGGATCGTCGCCGACGCTATGGAAATCTTCGACGATTACTGGAACAGCGCCGTTTCCGTGCCCGTGCGTTCGCTATTGGCGCGCAGGCCGAGCAAACTCGCAAGGCTGCGGCGCGAGCTGGACGCCCTGCCGAAAAGCGAAGCGGCAAAACCCTATCTGGAGCGGGTCGAAAGCCAGTATGGCCGCGACCATTTCCTGATGTCTGACCGTCTGCACTGGGTCGAGGCGGCGGATATCCTCGCCGACCCGCCAGAAAAAGCGGCGGGCAAACGCCGCAAGGGTCACAACTTCCTGATGGAAAGCCTGCTGCCGCTGATGCAGGCGGCAAGCGACAGCCTGCACATCACCTCCCCCTATTTCATTCCCGGCAAACAGGGCGTGGGGATATTTCTACAGCTCGCCGAGAACGGCGTGTCGGTCGCCATCCTCACCAATTCGCTGGCCGCGACAGATGTGGCCGCCGTCCATGCCGGTTATGCCCGCTACCGAAAACCGCTTCTCTCCGGCGGGGTGCGCCTGCACGAGCTGCGCGCGCAGGCGGATCAGTCGAACTTCACCCTGCGCGGCTCGGGACAGGCGAGCCTGCACACCAAGGCCTTCACCCGTGACGGCAGGACCGGCTATATCGGCTCGCTCAATTTCGATCCGCGTTCCGCCTCGCTCAATACGGAAATGGGCGTCGTGTTCAACTCGGCCCCGCTGGTTGCCCGCATGGACGAGATATTCGCGGGCGAAATCCGTCGCACCATGAGTTTCGAGCTGGAAATCGACAAAGGCAGGCACATCGTCTGGATGACGGAAGAACAGGGGCGGACAAGGACATACCGGCGCGAACCCGACGCCACCATCAGCCGCCGCATCGTTGCCGGTATCATGCGCTTCCTGCCGCTGGAATCGCAGCTTTAGCGGGAAAAGCTTGGGTCAGGCCGCCGGCCTTACCCCCGCTTTCGCCAGCTGTATCTGCACCAGCGTATCGAGGTTCTGGTTGACCCGGCAATAAAACTCCTCGTCGATGAAGGGGCGCAGCATGAAATCATTGCCGCCCGCCTTCAGGAACCGCGCCGAAAGCAGCCGGTTGGTGGAGGAGGACACGCCGATGATGCGCAGCTCATGCGACCCGCGCACGGTGCGGATGCGCCGCGTCAGTTCGAAACCGTCAATATCGGGCATGTTGTAATCGGTCACCACGAGGCCGATATCGGGATTGGCCTTCAGAATCTCGAGCGCCTTCGCACCGCTATCCGCCAGGCTGACGCGGAAATTATAACGCTTGAGACGGCTCGAAAGCAGCGCCCGCGCCGTCGGGCTGTCATCGACGATCAACACGTGATGGCGGTGGTTGGTGAGAAAGCGGCAGACGGATTCCGTCAGCATATCCACGGCGAAAATATTGTCCTTCAGAATATAATCGACCACATCCTTGGCGATCAGCGTTTCGCGCGTCGCCTCATGAAAAGTGCTGGTGAAAACGATGGTCGGGATCGAAAGATCGATCAGATATTCCAGCGCCTCGCCCTTTTCCGCCCCCGGCAGGTTGATGTTGGAAATCGCCAGCGTCACCGGTTCGGGAGAATGTTCATAACAGGCCTGCAATTCCTCGAAATTGCGGCACACTTCCACGGTAACGCCCAGCAGTTCCTTCAGACGCATGCTCACCATCTGGGTGAACACATTGGTATCTTCCGCCAGCAAGATGCGGCTGTTGGTAAAAGGCACGCCAGAATATTGCATGCCCGTAATGCCTAGAAAATTCATTCTGCCCCGATCCCCCATCGTATGTCAGGGAAAGATAGCAGGCTCATTTTTCAGAATCATTAATAACACTTTTGCCGGAAAAGCAGTTGAGCACATGCTTACCTAAACGGAAATACGGCCCACGAGGGGCCGTATTCCGACTTTGGGAGGGGATATTCTGTCTCAGGCGCGCAGAAGCGCATTATCCGTGTCGAACGGGCTTTCTTCCACCACTTCGGCATCGTAGGACGTACCGAGAATGCGGATCTTGAGCTTGGTGCCCACCGCCGCATATTCCGGTTTGAGCATGGCGAGCGCGACGGATTTGCCGAGACGCCAGCCGAAACCGCCGCTCGTCGCGCGGCCCGCAAGCGCGCCGCTTTCATCGAAAATCGCTTCCGAACCGCGCGCATCGACATCCGTATTGCCAGACACGGTGAGCGTCGAGAACACCCACTTCACGCCGGCCTCTTTATAGGCCACAAGCGCATCGCGGCCGATGAAGCTCTTCTCCGGGCGCAGGAAGCGGTCGAGACCCGATTCATAGGCGTTATATTCCACCGAAAGCTCGCGTCCCATGTTGCGGTAGGATTTTTCGAGCGACATCGACACCATGGCGCGGATACCGAAGGGCTTGATGCCGAATTCGGCGCCCGCTTCCATCAGCCGGTCGAAGATGTAATTCTGCATCTCGATCGGGTGGTGCAGTTCCCAGCCAAGCTCGCCCACGAAGTTGACGCGCAGCGCATGCGCCGTCGCAACGCCGACGGAAATCTGCTTGCCGGTGAGCCAGGGGAAGTCCTTGTTCTCAAGGCTGGTGCGGGTCAACTTCTTAAGCAGATCACGCGACTTCGGACCGGCAAGAACCAGCACGCCGTATTTCTGGGTGATCGGCTGCAGCACAACCGAGCCATCGGTCGGTGCCAGACGGAACAGTACGTCGTGGTCATGGGCTTCGAGACCACCGGCCGAAACCATGTAGAAGCGGCCCGGCGCCCATTCATAGACCGTGAATTCCGCCTTCACACCGCCGTTCGGCGTCAGAAGATGGGTGAGCGCGATACGGCCACGCTTCTTCGGCACCGCATTGGCGAGAATGCTGTCCAGCCATGCCCGCGCACCGGGGCCGTAGACCTCCATCTTGGCGAAGGCCGACATATCGAGCACGCCGACATTCTGGTGGACATTCTTCACCTCGTTGCCGACATGTTCGAAATAATTCGAGCGGCGGAACGACCATTTCTCGACGATACGGCCGTCATCCAGGGCCGGTGCGTGATTGTGGCTGGTGATGACATCCGCACCGACGCCGAGGTCTTCCTCGCGCAGCGCATAACCTTCCGGTGCATACCAGTTGGCGCGCTCCCAGCCATAGACGGAGCCGAACACGCCGCCGAGCTTCTTTAGGCGGTCATAGACCGGTGTCGTCTTCAGCGGGCGGGCGGCGGAGCGCTCTTCGTCCGGGTAATGCATGGTGAAGACATTGGCATAGGCTTCCTCGTTCTTGGCGATGAGGTAACCTTCCGTTGCGTAAGGGCCGAAGCGGCGCGGATCGACACCCATCAGATCGAGCGTCGGCTCGCCATCAACGATCCATTCCGCCAGCTGCCAGCCAGCGCCACCAGCAGCGGTGATGCCGAAGGAATGGCCTTCGTTCAGCCAGAAATTCTTCAGGCCCGGCGCGGGACCGACAATCGGGTTGCCGTCAGGCGTATAGGCGATAGCGCCGTTATAGACCTTCTTGATGCCCACTTCGCCGAAGGCCGGAACGCGCACCATGGCGGTTTCGATATGCGGCATCAGGCGGTCGAGTTCCTCCTGGAACAGCTCATATTCGCTGTCGTCGGAAGGACCGTCGACATAACAGACCGGCGCGCCGACTTCATAAGGACCGAGGATCAGGCCGCCCGCTTCCTCACGCATGTACCAGGCGGAGTCGGATTCGCGCAGCACGCCCATTTCCGGCAGGCCCTGGCGACGGCGCTCCTGAATGGCCGGGTGCGGCTCGGTGACGATATATTGATGCTCGACCGGAATGACCGGAATGTTGATGCCGACCATCTCGCCGGTCTTGCGGGCAAAGGAGCCCGTGCAGGAGATGATATGCTCGGCGACGATCTCGCCCTTGTCGGTCGTCACCTTCCAGTGACCGTCTTCCAGCTGCTCGATGGCGGTGACGGTGGTGTTGCGATAGATGGTCGCCCCGCGGTCACGCGCGCCCTTGGCAAGCGCCTGCGTCAGATCGGCAGGCTGGATATAACCGTCGTCGGGATGCTGGATGGCGCCAAGCAGGCCGTCTGTCTCGCAGAGCGGCCAGATTTCCTTCACCTGCTCCGGCGTCAGCATATTGACGCGCACGCCGATGGTCTCGGCGATGCCGGCATAATACATATATTCGTCCCAGCGATCCTTGGTGCGGGCGAGACGGATATTCGAGACCTTGGAGAAGCCGACATTCATACCGGTCTCTTCCTGAAGCTCCTCATAGAACTTCACGGAATATTTGTGAATCTGGCCAACGGAATAGCTCATGTTGAACAGCGGCAGGAGCCCGGCCGCATGCCAGGTGGAACCCGAGGTCAGCTCCTTGCGCTCAATGAGCACGCTGTCGCTCCAGCCCTTCTTGGCCAGATGATAAAGCGTCGAAACGCCAACGACGCCGCCACCGATCACCACCGCCCGTGCATGTGTCTTCATTTACAGAACCCCTGAAAAGCGCCGGCCTTGCCTTATTCCGCCGACATTGGATGGGAGGAATATGAAGCGCTTGCGGGTTGTTCAGCCGCCTGATTGCGACATGGCCATAGGGTGCTGCGACAGGGAAGAAAATGGGAAGCACACCGGATGAATGCGACACAGCCCTGCCGCTTGTTTCTTCTCCCCGGCGGGGAGAAGGCGACAAGCGGCGAGCCCCTGCCCGGAACTCGACGTCCTCAAGCAACAGCGATCTACGCTTTCGCGCCGGGTTTCTCCTTCGGCTCAGCCGCTTTCTCGCTCTTCGAGGCCTCTTTCTCTGCCGTTGCCGCCCCCGTATGGGCCACCACCGCCTTGTCGCCCTCCTCCGAAAGCAGCGCCGCCAGCATCTGCGGGTTGGCGTCGCCTTCCACGTGGATGTTGAGGTTGCGCTGCGGGAACGGGATGTCGATCCCCTCCTCCCGGAAGCGCTGGAGGATTGCGATACGGAGCGCGTTTTTCACGCCAAGCCCGTTGGAGAGATCGGCAAGGTGGAAACGTAGTTCGAAATCCAGCGAAAAATCGCCGAAGCGGAGGAACTCCACATGCGGCTCGGGATTGCGCAACACCGGCGGTTGGGCCCGCACGAGTTCCAGCAGAATATCCATGACCTTCTGCGGATCGGAATCGTAAGAGACGGAAACGGGAATTTCCGCGCGCATGATACGGTTGCGGTGTGTCCAGTTGCCGACAGAGGAATTGATGAATTCCGAATTCGGCACGATGATCGACTGGCCGCGGAAGGTTTCGATTTCGGTAGCGCGCACGGAAAGCCGCTTGACGGTGCCTTCCGTCGTGCCTGTCACCACCCAGTCTCCCACCTTGAAGGGGCGTTCGACCAGCAGGATGAGGCCAGAGACGAAGTTGGAGACGATGTTCTGCAGGCCGAAACCGATACCGACCGAAAGGGCCGAAGCCACCAGCGCCAGGCTGGAGAGGTTGAGACCGGCCGAAGACACGCCGAAGATGGCCGCCACCGCGATACCGAGATAACCGATACCGGTCTTGACCGAGTTGCGCACCCCGGCATCCACCTGGCCGCGCGCCATGACGTTATTGTCCAGCCACTTCTGGAACCAGCGGGTGATGATGTAACCGATGGCGAAGACGAGGACGCCGCCGAAGAGGCCGATCAGCGAAATGGAGGCATTGCCGACGGTGATGCCGGTCAACAGGCGATAGGCCCAGCTTTCGATATCGCCCGGCTGGAATCCCCAGGAAAACAGGATGAGCGGCACGCCGAAGGCAAGCGCGACGGCATAGATGCCAAGCCCCGCGGCAAGGCCGGCCTGATCGAGCGCCACCACGCCGAGACCGAAACGCCGCGCGAGATAACGGCCGGCAAGCGATTCCGCAAAGGCGCCCTGCCGCGAAATCGCCTTGCCCGAGAGAATGCCGATATACATCGTCGCCAGCACCGCGCCGGTGGCGACGATCTGCGTGGCAAGGAAGCGCGCAAGCCCGACATAACCCGTCAGGCAGGCGCCGATGAGAACGAGACCGCCCACCCGCAGCAGGATGACGAGCCAGCGCGGCAGGCGCTGATTGCCGGTCTCATAATCCTGCCCCTCGCCGATCACCGGCCGCAGGAACGATACGGTCAGCAGGATAAGGCCGATGATGATCGAGGCGAGGAAACTCTTGGCAACCGTGACGATCAGCGGCGAATAAAGCGTCTCGCTGATCGTGCCGAGCAGGTAATCGAGCCCGTTGACGAGCGCCATCAGCAGCACGGCCGAGGACAGCGTGTGCGCGCCCTTGTTGGACACCTTCAGAAGGCGCCATTCCGGCTGCGTCGGCGCAAAGATCGCATAGCTCAGCCGCGAGACGAAATAAACGAAACCGGTGATCGCCATCGCCCCGAACAGGATCGGCGCGATATCGGAACGCAGCACGTTGAAATTATCGAGGAAGAAGGCGGAGGTGACGAGAAACAGGAACAGCGACAGCGACTGCACCATCGTCGACCAGAAGGCCACCGAAAGCCGTCTCAGATAGGAAGGCTCGCCCGTAAACGCCCGCCGGTCCATGCGGCTGCCGAAAAAGCGGTAACCGCCCACGAGAAACAGCAGGGCGGCCATGATCGACAGCGTCACCGCCCCGAACATCGGCAGGCGCTTGTAATTCCAGACGAAACTCGCCCAACTGCTGAAAGCGTTGTTGAGGTTGGTCAATTCGGTCAGAAAGGCGGAGGAGGCGTCGCCCAGCGTCTGCGCCGAAACTTCGGTGCGCTTGAACAGGGTGGCGGCAAAAAGCGCCCGGCGAACGGCAGTGATGTTATTGGAAATCTGCGCGGCATTGGTGGCCGTGCTCTCCACCTCGCCGGCAATCGCATTCACCTCGGCCCGTTCCGCCGTCAGCCGGTTTCGCTCCTCCGTCACCATGCTCGCTTCCGGCGGCTGGTCGTCCGCAGGCGCCGCACCCAGCGCATCCAGCCGGGTCTTGATCTGGTCGAGACGGGTGCGCAGCTTGGTGTTGGCGGCGGCGGCATCGGCGGCAATGGTGTCGGCGCGGCCCTTCAGGTCCACAAGCTGCACATCGTCGCTGCCGCCCGCTTCCACCTGTTTGGCAATCGCCGCGACATCGGCCTTCCATTTCTCCAGCTCCGCCCTCGCCTGTTCGACGGTCGAGGCCTGGATCGCCACCGGGGCGGGCGATGTTGTTTCCCCCTGCGCCACCGCCGGCATTGCCGACAAAAGACCGCCGGCCAGAAAAAGCACCATGGCCATTATCGCCGCCATGGCGCTCCTTTGCCGCCGATCCCGTACCAGGCCGTCGAACATCCTTCTGCCGTCCATCAATCCGCCGAACATCAACCGCACATCCATGCCTTTCGTCTCTTTGCGCCGCATCAGGCTTTTTAGCGCCTGCCGCGCGGAAAACCACCCGCATAAAGCGAGGTTTTCAGGAGTTTGCCTTGCTTTTCACCACGAGAATCATCACCTTTGACGATGCAGCAACATGGGAGGAAATCATGGAATCTGCTGGCATTGGCTGGATCGCAGCCATCATCATCGGTGGTGTCGCCGGGTGGCTCGCCGAACAATTCATGAAAAGCAATATGGGTGTTTTCATGAACATCCTTCTTGGAATCGTCGGCGCGATCGTCGCCAACGCCATCCTTTCGGTGTTTGGAATCGTTTTGACGGGTTGGCTCGGTTATCTCATCGCCGGCTTCATCGGCGCCTGCATCCTCATCCTTATCGGCCGGGCTTTCAGGCGCGGATGAATAAAAGGAAAAATCCGTAAAACCCCGGATTTCCAGACTTTTCCAGCGCGACTGAAATTTTTTCGTCACAAAAATCGAAGAAATTTCATTTCCGCGCTGGACAAGCCCAAACTTCCCCTTTATACGCCCCCTCACACCGCCACACGGTGCCGGTCGGGTGATTAGCTCAGTTGGTAGAGCAGCTGACTCTTAATCAGCGGGTCGTAGGTTCGAGCCCTACATCACCCACCAAATTCTTCCTGAAATGACAAGACGTTGCGATGCTAAATTAAAGCATCGCATAAACGCGCCGGGGCGCTGACCAAACCGTTCTTTTTCGATAATGTTTCGATAGTGGTTGCGCATAGAGCCGCCCTCGTCACCTGCAACGCGCGGCTGCGCCAACGGTCGGGCCGGTGTCAAACGCGCTTATAATTCCGTTTCCGGCGCCTTGCTGTCTGCCCCGACAAAACGCGGCGCCAGCGGCCGCCCCGCGATACGGCTTCCAAATTGCTCGGTGAAAGGCACAGGTGCCGCCCGTTTGACCGCCTCGATGGCGGAATCGATGAAGGCCTTGCGCCTCGGGCTGTCCTCCTGTGGGCGCGCGGCGGTGACCACCACCTTGCCCCTTATCTGTCCGTCCTTGTGCAGAATGAACTGCAATGTCACGACAAGCCCCGCAGTGTCTTCCGGCGGCACCCAGCAGGCATAGATCGCATCGAACATTTCATCGATATTGCCGGCCGGCGTGGGATCGTTGCAGACCCGTGACTGGCCTGAGGCCTGCGTCGAAAAACCGGCGGACAACAGAACCAGCGCCGCGAGGCCTGACAGCCTGAACGCGCTGGCGAATGGAAACCAATGCAGGATCAAATCAATACCCTCTACCGAAGCCAGATCCGCCTGCCTGGACAGACCGACCGTCACCGTTTCTTGAAATCAATTTCGTCAATAAGAATTAAGCGCAGCATTCCCGGGCTTCGCCCGCCCTTAAGTTTCACGATCGCAGCAAGCCTAAACATATCAATAAAAACCAAAAGTAAAGCAACTTTAAATTAAAATAAATTGCAGAATAAAGAAAATCATTACGATTTACATCAAAATCATCAAGCAAATCCGAATTTAGGAACATAAAATACAGAGATATACAAACAAAAGACGCCACAAACACAGAGATATATAATGCCGTCAGCTCTCCGCGTGAGGTGAACCGCCGGTCTGGACATATACGCCCCACGCCCCGGCAATCGCGACCATCCCCGTAAGAGCGCGGGCTCAACTGCAGCAACCGGCTTTCCGTGTGGCCGCCGAAAAGATGATTATTGGCGTTGCGGCACCGCCCGTTTCCCCAAAGCTGTCTCAATCGTCCTTATGATCGGGACCATGAGATTGCTCATCAACATATTGCTTTTCATTCTCGGCGCGGTCGGGAGCGGAATATGTGCGTTTTTATTATCGGCAGCGCTTGCCGATTCCGGATTTCTCGGCTCCTGTTTTGAGGGAAATTGCGCTTATGCGGCGCTTTTCATGGTGCTGCCCGTCACATGGTTCGTGCTTTTTGCGCTTTATGTGATGGCGCTGCTGATCTGGCGGCGAAAGCCTTTCCCGAACGGAAGGCTCTGAAAACGGAGATGGCGACGTCATCGCCGCCGCGCACGCGTTGACAGCGATCAAGACTTGCCGCTAACGTCCGCCTGCTGGGGGATTCGCTGCCAGTGATATGCGGGCCTCATGAGCATACCCGATATCACCGGCCTCTGAATGTGCATGTTCCGATTTGCGTCTCGCGTATGTGGACATGACGGAAAACAGGGAGACCAAAGGATGCGGGCCGCAATCAATTCCCCGTCGCTTTCGATCGACACCATGGACTATCAGGCCGAGTGCCAGTTTGCGCTGGAACCTTCCATTCACGGGCTGATCGAGAAAGCGGAACATGCCGGCTGGAACCGCCAGCAGGCCGCCCTTGCCATCGTCGCACTCGCCAGCGAGCATCTCACCGATCTATTGTCCGCCGGCGGCGTTCCCGCGCCGGATCAACGCCCCCTCTCCTGATACCCTCCTTAAGCCGGGCGGATCAGCGCCGGCGTCATCGAAACATCATCGCAAAAATCAACACAGCAGGTCCGGAGTGTCCCTGTCGACACTGCCGGAACAGGTTTGTGCCGTGAAGGTCGACGTGTGGGCAAAGCCGATCCCGCACGGCACTCAGACGCAGCCCGTCGCGCCCCGGTCCGTTCATCGCGCCGGGCGCCCAACCGCCTGCCGGCAACCCCGCCATAGTGTTGACACAAGCCACCAATAATGAGAACATAAAGTGAACATTATGGAGGTCAGCGATGAACACAGCAGACGCAGCCATAGAAAATGCCCTCTCCGTTGTCGCCCGCTCCCGCGATATGCGCGAACGCGCGCTCGAGCGGCGGCGCGAGCTGCAACGGCGAACGGAAGTCATCATCACCCGGCCGCTTTACGTGCTCAAAAAGAACGAAGGGCCAAAACAGCTATCGCTGAAACTCGATAGCTAATCACCGATGCAAAGAACCGGCGAGCGCGGCGCTGTGAAAGCGAAGGCTGCCCCGCCTTCCTCCTGAAAGCAAAATCCCGTGCGGATCACCTCACGCACGGGATTTTTAGAATGAAGAGGTTATTGTTCCTGTTTATTGCATGCGTTGCATTGCTGCTTCTGGTTCACCGGTCGTCGCAACCGTCGCAGGAAGGCGGTCGGTCTTTTTCAGGATGACGACTGGCTTTTCCACCGGCTCTGTCGGCGGAACGATGCTTGCGGTTTTGAATTCACGGTCTACGGCAGGAACGGAAGCGTTGATCTGTTGATGACCTGCGCATTCCGCAAGCGCTGCACTGGCGGAAAAACCAAAGACAGCGGCGATAATGAGAACTGATTTCATGTCATTCTCCCTTCGCTCTGGTGGCGATCTCCAGTCTAGGTGGAGACGGGCCGGATTGAAAATCACACTTTAGAGACATCTAAAGCTCATCATCATTTCGGCAGTCGTCGTCATCGATGTGCGGGGGCAGGCAACAGACAAATGCCGTCGCCCTTATTTCTTCCGCACATCCAGCGGATTTCGGCAAAGCGGTCTGCGAAATATCATCGCCACATAACTTCCCTTAAGGGAAATGAGGCTTGGCGTGTAAGTCGAAACCTTCGCCGTGTTGGCGGCCTTTATCGTTCTCCCCTCAGAGGAATTCTGCTGCATGGCACGCCTCCTTCCATAAGCGATAACGAAAATGCGCCGGTCTTGTTCCCCATCGCCCTCTCTTTGCTCCGAGAGAGGTCGAGGCGCTGCCAGTTGTTTCTTCTCCCCGCCGGGGAGAAGGTGGCCCGAAGGGTCGGATGAGGGGGCTAGCGCAGAGATATGCGGAGAACCTGCCCCCTCATCCCGCTGCCGCGGACTTCTCCCCGGCGGGGAGAAGAAACAAGCGGCGACCTTCCAGCCATATCCGAGGCCCCAAATGCGCAGCGCTTGAAAAATTCGTCCAAAACCTCTATATGCCTCAGCGCGAGGACGACCTCGGCCACATCGGCGACAGCATGCGGGACGGCCCGGTCACATACCGGAGAATGAAATGCGTTCCCTGCAAGATCGTATCCGCCACGCCCTCAGCTTCGAAATCATCGGCCTGCTGCTCATCATTCCGCTCGGTGCGCTGCTGTTTGGCATGCCGATGGAAGATATCGGCATTGTCGGCATCGTCAGCGCCACGCTGGCGACGGTCTGGAACTATGTCTACAATCTCGGTTTCGACCACGTCATGCAGCGGCTGAAAGGCACGACGCTGAAGACGCCCGCCCTTCGGGTCGCCCATGCCGTGCTGTTCGAACTCGGTCTGCTGATCGTGCTGATGCCTTTCATTGCCTGGTATCTGAATATCAGCCTTGCTCACGCGCTGGTGATGGATATCTCGTTTGCGCTGTTTTACGTGGTCTATGCTTTTGTCTTCAACTGGAGCTACGACCGGGTTTTCCCCCTGCCGGAATGGAAGTCGCAGCAGGACGCCGCCTGACCGGCGCGGAAAGGAATAACGTCAGCGCAGCGACGCCTTGAAGAAGCTGACCACCTCGGCGTTGAAGCTGCGGTGAAACCCCGCCCGGTCGAAACCCGCCGCATCGCTGCAAATCTGGGGCACGGCCTTTTCCATCTCGGCGGGGCAAGGGGCGATAAAGGAAAAGTGCCCCGCCCCTTTTACCATCCGATAGTCCGGTTTCACCGGCAGATCGTCGCGCAGCCTCGCAACATCCTGGGGCGCGACACCATCGCCGCCGCGTTCCGAACTCCAGAGCTGAACG
This sequence comes from Agrobacterium leguminum, assembly GCF_015704895.1. Classification (GTDB taxonomy): domain Bacteria; phylum Pseudomonadota; class Alphaproteobacteria; order Rhizobiales; family Rhizobiaceae; genus Agrobacterium; species Agrobacterium leguminum. Next base: position 495,570 of record NZ_JADQWB010000001.1, read on the forward strand.
GGGATCGTGATATTCTTCAGGTCGCCCGCGCCGGGAAAGGCATTCAACGGGTCGGCGGCAACCACAGCCTTTATCCGCGCATCCTGACCGCCATGCTGCGGCAATGTCGTCTTCTGCCGCATCTGCGTGCAAATCGGCGCCTGCGGGTCGGGACAGGGCAGCCCGGCATTGGCAAAATCAGGCGTGCCGCCGGCAAGCACCAGCGCGGTATAACCGCCGCGCGAAAATCCGAAGACGCCGATCCGTCCGGCATCGATGGAACCGGCTTCGCTAAAACCTTCAAGCAGATGATCGAGCAACCGGGCAATATCCGCCGGACGGCCCGTCAGCGCGGAAAGCTCGCCCGCCTTCTTCATTTCAAGCGCATTGTCTCCGGGGTGATTGATCGCCGCGACAATGAAGCCGGCATCCGCCAGCGCCGCCGCCGTGTCCCGATGGCTGAAATAGGTGCCGCCAAAGCCATGGGAGATAACGATGAGCGGATACTTCCCTTCAGGAACAGGGCAATCGCGCACGGCGGGCAAAATAAAGGGACCGATCCTGACCTCTTCCGGCGCGGCCGCGCAGGGCGACCACACCGCAGCCTTCATGGCAGCTTTACCGTTCGCGGCTGGAATGTCGATCAGCCGGAGACCGGCCGCCATGGCGGCGCCCGTTCCAGACAGGGCGGAAAACATAAAGCAAAGCAGCAGCAGAAATCGCATCACCAACTCACGAATCGGGACCATCATGCATAGGCCGATCGGTGACCGGCGCTACGCAAACATAAAGCGGTTTCCTGTGACGACAATAACACCGAACGCTTAAAGCGATTTCAGCGTCCAGGCCACGATATCGCGCGTGGCGGCGGCAAAGGCCTGATCCAGCGCCTTCACGAAATTGGCGTTGCCGGAACCGCTGACGCGGGCGCTGGCGCGGAACACGTCCTGCGCCTTCACCGTGCCGTTGCGGTCGTTCAAGAGCTTCACCGATATCTCGATATTGGCGATATTCTTCGCCGTATCGATTTCGAAGGCGCGAATATCGGTCACGACCTGATAGTCGATTGCCAGCCCCTGCCCCGGCCGTCCGACGCCGCCGAGCTTGCCGGTATCCTCGAAGGCTTCCACCAGCTTGGATTGCACCATGCGCGGCAGGCGGTCGCTCCATTGCGAATTGCCGAGATATTGCACCTCCGAGCCGGAAAGGCGCACCACGATATTTTCGCTGTCGAGTGCCTTCAGGGCGGTCGGATCGGCGATCAGCAATTGCCGGCTTTTCAGCGAAGGCCCCTGCGCCACCGCCGCCGAAGAGACGGAGAGATCGAAAGTATCGTTCTTCGGCGCACCCGCGCAGCCCGCCATCAAGGCGGCAAACAGCGGAGCCAGAATGAGGGCGCGGCGCTGACGGCCGTTCATCAATCGTGTCATTGGCCCATACCCCTCTTAACGCCTTGTTCTGCCATCATATTGTTTCACGGTTTCGCCGCCGAAAATCAACCGCTGCGGATCGCGGTCGATATTGGTGATGGCATTGTTGAGATTGTCGACCGTGACCCGCGTGCTGCCGATCAGCGCCTGGAAATCCTTCAGGCCCGAGCTGGAGAAACGGGTCAGATTGTCGGCAATCGGCCCGATGCGGGCGTTGAGATTATCCGCCACCGCCTTGAAGGAGGTCAGCGTTTCACGCGCCTTGGCAAACAGCGAATTGGCGTCATCGGTGCCGAGCATGCCGTCCACCTTGGCGAGAATGCCGTCGACGCGGCTGGAGGCGAGGTTCAGCTTGCGACCCATTTCGGTGAAGTCGGAAACCGCCTGGTCGATATCGGCACGGCGGGCGCCGACGTCATCGGCGATCCGCTTGAAGTTCGCCACGGCATCGCGCGCATCGGCGGTCGCAGAGGAAACGTCATCAACCACGGTGCCCACCTTGGCCGGATCGACGGAGGCCAGAAGCTCATCCGCGCGCTTCACCACGGTCTGCACTTCCGTGCTCGCCGCTTCGAAATTGCGCGCCGTGCTCTGCACGGTCTCCATGATGCCCTGAATATCGCTGGAAGCGGAAGCGACATCCTTCGTCACCTTGTCGACATTCGACAGGATGGAATCGATCTTGCCGGCATCCACCGCCTTCACCAGATCCTCGATGGCCGTCAGCGTGCCATCGAGACGCACCGAGACCGACTGCACCGTTGTGGAAAGCGAGCTGAGGCTTGCAATGAAATTCTTGATGCCGTCGGAATTGGCCGCCAGCGCATCGGAGAATTTCTCGGCATTGCGCACCGTCTGCGTCAGCGGGCCACGCGCATCCTGCACGAAACCCTGCAATTCGCCGATGGCGCCATCCGCGCGCTTCAGGATTTTATCGGCGGTGGCAAGCAGGTTGGTGACGCTGGAAAGATCGGCCGTCAACTCGGCCGGAACGCCGCTTTCGACGGCTTTCTGCAGAATGCGCTCGCCATCCTTGTTGCCGCCGGAAAGCTCGATATAGGCAGCGCCCGTCAGGCCCTGAATTTCAAGCACGGCGCGGGTGGACGGGAAAACCGGGGCATCGGCCTGCACTTCGGTAAAGGCGATGGAATAGGCCGGATCATCGCGGTCGATCGCAAGCCCGCGCACGGTGCCGACCGGAATACCGTTGAAGCGCACGGGAGAACCGACGGAAAGACCGTTTGCGGAGCCGGGAATACGCACGACGAGCTGCGCCGTCGGGCCGCCACGACCGAATTCCGCCATCCAGTAAACGAAGCCGAATGCGGCGGCGATCACGATCAGCGTGAAAATTCCGACTATGGTGTAGTTCGCCTTGGTTTCCATGCTTCTTGTTACTCCACCGGATTTTCGTGTCTGCCGTCCGGAAGAACGACAGAGCGCGCCCGTTTGCCGCGGAAATAGGACTGCACCCACGGGTCGTCGCAGGCGAACATGTCCTGCAATGTCCCTTCCACCAGCACTTTCTTCTGGCCCAGCACTGCAATGCGGTCACAGACGGAGAAGAGGCTGTCGAGATCGTGCGTCACCATATAGACGGTCAGGCCGAGCGAATCGCGCAAGCGCGCGATCAGCATATCAAATTCCGCCGCCCCGATGGGATCGAGGCCCGACGTCGGCTCATCGAGGAAGACGAGGTCGGGATCGAGCGACAGCGCCCGGGCAAGGGCTGCGCGCTTGATCATGCCGCCGGAAAGCTCGGAAGGGTACTTGTCGCCCGCATCGGGCTTCAGCCCCACCATCTCGATCTTCAGATAGGCAAGCTCATCCATCAGCTTTTTCGGCAGGTCGAGATATTCGCGCATCGGCAGCTGGATGTTCTCCTTCACCGTCAGGCCGGAAAACAGCGCCCCCTGCTGGAACAGCACGCCAAGCCGCTGGTCGAGCATCATGCGGTCGTCTTCGCTCGCCTTGTCGTAATCGGTGCCAAGAATGCGGATCGCACCCGCCTGCCGCGGCAGGAGCCGCAAGATCGCACGCATCAACACGGATTTGCCGGCACCGGAGGGGCCGATAAAGCCGAGGATTTCACCGCGATAGACATCGAGGTCGAGATTTTCGAGCACGTTACGGCCATTGAAGCCGACGGTCACGCCCTCGACGGAAAGCACCACCTCGCGCCCGTCTTTCCCGGTTCTGGTCTCCTGCGGTTTCTGGTCCAGTTTCTCCAACGCGCCCTCCCTAAAAATCGATGGCTGCGTAGAAGATGGCGAAAAGACCATCCACCAGAATAACGACGAAGATCGACTTCACCACCGAGGAGGTGACGTGCTGGCCGAGCGATTCGGCCGAACCGCCCACTTTCATGCCCTCCACCGCCGCGACGATGCCGATGATGAGCGCCATGAACGGCGCCTTGATCATGCCGGCGGCAATGGTCGATTCCTCGACCGCGCCATGCAGACGCGACAGGAACACCTCAAACGTGATGCCTGAATAAAGCAGCGCCACGATGGCCGCACCGAAAAGCGCTGCGAAATTGGCAAGAATGGTCAAAAGCGGCAACGCGATGGTGAGCGCCACCAGCCGCGGAAACACCAGAACGCCCACGGGGTTGAGGCCGATCACCTTCAGCGCGTCGATTTCCTCGCGCATCTTCATCGAGCCGATTTCCGCCGTGATCGCACTGCCGGAACGGCCGGCGATCATGATTGCGGTCAGAAGCACACCGATTTCGCGCAACTGCAGAATGCCGACGAGATCGACAACGAAGACTTCCGCACCGAAATATCTGAGCTGGAACGCGCCCTGCTGCGCGATGATCGCACCGATCAGGAACGACATCAGCATGATGATCGGCACGGCGCGCACGCCCATATGGTCGATCTGGTTGACGATCGCCGCCGGCGATACGCCACGCCCGCGTCCGAGCTTCATCTGCGCGCCGCGCACGGCCGAGCCGAGAATATACATGCCCGCCAGGAAATCCGCGCCGTTCTGAATGACGGCCTTGCCGATGGGCGCAAAAATACGTTCGGCGAGCCCCGCCTTCGCAGCGGCTTCGCCCTCCATCTCCACCTTTTCGGGCAACTGGCCGATGACCTCTTCGATACGGTCATTGCCCGTCACGGTGACGGTGGCGCCATTTGCCTCGAGGTCCTTGCGCAGACGCTGGATGATCCATGCACCCGTCGTATCGATGGCCTCGACGGAAGAAAGATCGATTTCCACCGGACCGGCGGATTTGCTCTTTTCGATCTTTTCAAGACTGGGGAAAACACCGGCGAGATTGCTGTTGCGCCAGGAACCGCTCATGACAAAACGCAAGCCGCCGCCGGAGACGGAACCGTCTTCGGTGATTGCGGCCGGGTTCGCCTGTTGCCGTGTGTCCTGTTCTTGCATAATGCTCCGAGCGAGTGCAGCCGTCACGAGATTCTTAAAGGTTTCATAACGTTTTGGCCTCCGGCAAGCCACAGTGACGGCCGACAATTCGTGATAAATTTGGCGTCATGTGTCTTTTGCCGCCCAATCGGAAGTGAAAAAACATGCCCCGTTACCTTCAAGCCACAACAGAACGTTTTCCCGTCGCCGGCAGCTTCACCATTTCACGCGGCACCCGCACCCACGCGGATGTCGTAACGTGCACCATCCGCGATGGTTCCTTTACCGGCATCGGCGAATGTGTGCCCTATCCGCGTTATGGCGAAAGTATTGAAGGCGTCATCGCCGATATCGAAGCGATGGCGGAACAGATCGCCGGCGGCGTGACACGGCAGGAACTACAGCAGGCGATGCAACCCGGCGCCGCCCGCAATGCGGTCGATTGCGCGCTGTGGGACCTCGAAGCCAAGATCACCGGCAAAACCGTTGCCGAGCGCATCCTTGGGCAGGCGGCAAAGCCGCTCGTCACCGCCTACACCATCTCGCTTGCCGACCCCGAGACCATGGCCGCGAAAACGGCGGAAAACGCAGGCCGCCCGCTGCTGAAGATCAAGACCGGCACGGCGGATGACGAAGCGCGTCTAAGGGCCGTGCGCGCCGCTGCACCCGAAGCGCGCATCATCATCGACGCCAATGAGGGCTGGAACGATTATAATATCGAATATTATCTGAGGCTTGCGGCAGAGCTGAAGATATCGCTGATCGAGCAGCCGCTACCCGCCGGCAAGGATGACATCCTCTCCCGCATCGACCATCCGGTGCTGATCTGCGCCGATGAAAGCGTGCATTCCACCAAGGACCTCGCCGCCCTGCGCGACCGTTACGATGCGATCAACATCAAGCTCGACAAGACCGGCGGCCTGACCGAAGCGCTCGTCATGAAGGCCGAGGCCGAAAGGCTCGGCTTCACCATCATGGTCGGCTGCATGCTCGGCACCTCCCTCGGCATGGCCCCCGCCGTGCTGGCGGCGCAGGGTACAGCCTTTGCCGATCTCGACGGACCGCTGCTGCTGGCCGAGGATCGTGAGCCTGGTCTGGTTTATGAGGGTTCACTGGTTTATCCGGCGCGGCCGGAACTGTGGGGGTAAGTCGCTAGTATTGGAAGCAGTGAGACAAGGTGATCCACAACGTCGCCCCTTGTTTCTTCTCCCCGCCGGGGAGAAGGTGGCCCGAAGGGTCGGATGAGGGGGTGAGGTCAACGATAAACCGAGAGCTTGCCCCCTCATCCCGCTGCCGCGACCTTCTCCCCGGCGGGGAGAAGACGAAAGACGTACCCGCTCGCCTTAAATGACGGAAGGGCTCGTCTATGAGGAAGGCATGGCTATCCGGCCCCGCCAGAATTGCGGAAGTCTCGCCCAGGCACCGCGCGCCAAGGCAGCATCCTCCTCATGCCTTACTCAAAGAGTCACAGGGAAGCAGAACCTTTCCTCCGTCATGCCGGACTTGATCCGGCATCCAGCCACCGCGCGTCTGCGCGGTGAGAGGAGTCTTACGCGATCAAAGACTTGATCGCGCTGGATCCCGGCTCAAGGCCGGGATGACGGTGTGCGGATATTGCCACTCATCGAATGCGGCATTCCATACGAGCCTATCGTCAGCGCACGTCAAACGCCCCAATTCAGGCCGCGTGCTTCCCGATCAGTCCCGGAATATCCACCGGCTCCATCTCGTCCGATGCCTGCTCGGCGGTAACGTCGCTCGTCTGCATCCAGGTGATCAGCTCGAAGCTGCCATCGGCGTTTTCGGCAATCGCCGTGCAGCTTTCCACCCAGTCGCCGGTATTGATGTAGCGGATGCCGTCCATGTCTTCCATGACAGCATGGTGAATGTGGCCACAGATGACGCCCTCGACATTGTTGCGGCGCGCCTCTTCGGCCACCACGCGCTGGAATTCGCCGATGAAGTTGACCGCGTGCTTGACCTGCAGCTTGGCCCAGGCCGAAAACGACCAGTAAGGCAGGCCGATGCGGCGGCGCACGGCGGCGATGGCGATGTTGAGCGCAATCGCCGCGTCATAGGCCCAGTCGCCGAGATAGGCGAGCAGGCGGGCATTGCGCACCACCACGTCGAACTCATCGCCATGGATGATGAGGTACTTCTTGCCGTCGGCGGCCTCATGGATCATGCGCTCGGCCACTTCGATGCCGCCGAAATGCATGCCGGGAAATTCCCGCAGGAATTCATCGTGATTGCCGGGAATGTAGACGATGCGCGTTCCCTTGCGGGCCTTGCGCAGAAGCTTCTGCACCACGTCGTTGCAGCCCTGCGGCCAGTACCAGCTGCGGCGCAGGCGCCAGCCGTCGACGATGTCGCCGACGAGAATGATCGTCTCGGCCTCGTGATGTTTCAGGAAGTCGAGCAGATAATCCGTCTTGGCCGCCTTGGAGCCAAGATGAACATCCGAAATGAAAAGCGTTCTGAACTGTCTGGTTTCGATTTGACCGGCCACGGATTTCATCCCCCTGTTCGGTTGCGTCCCTGCGGCTTTCTTACCTCTCAGAACCAGACTCGTGTTTCAGCAACATGACAGACGCCGGTTTTTATAGGGAATATGACGAAAGCCTTCACGAAAACGCGAATAAGCCATGGCCGCATTTGCATAAGGTGCGGTCAAATAACGGCTGTACCACGGGGAAGTTTGTTGTATTCAGGGGTCCGGAATTGAACCAGACATGACGGTGGAAGAATGACCTCTCACGATAAGAACAACACGCCCGCCAACACGGCAAAGGCCGACATCGAGGAACAGGCGCTCTTTTTCCACCGCTATCCGCGTCCCGGCAAGCTGGAAATCCAGGCCACCAAGCCGCTCGGCAACCAGCGCGATCTGGCGCTGGCCTATTCGCCGGGTGTTGCCGCCCCCTGCCTCGCCATCCATGAAAATCCGGAAACGGCCGCAGAATATACCGCCCGCGCAAATCTCGTCGCCGTCATTTCCAACGGCACGGCGGTGCTCGGCCTCGGCAATATCGGCCCGCTCGCTTCCAAGCCCGTGATGGAAGGCAAGGCCGTCCTCTTCAAGAAATTCGCTGGCATTGACGTTTTCGACATCGAAATCGATGCGCCCGGCATCAACGACATGGTCTCCACCATCGCAGCGCTGGAGCCGACCTTCGGCGGCATCAACCTTGAGGACATCAAGGCGCCGGAATGTTTCGAGGTGGAACGCCAGCTGCGCGAAAAGATGAATATCCCGGTCTTCCACGATGACCAGCACGGCACCGCGATCATCGTCGCCGCCGCCGTCACCAACGCGCTGGAACTCGCTGGAAAATCGCTCTCGAGCGTCAAGATCGTCGCCTCGGGCGCCGGCGCGGCGGCCCTTGCCTGCCTCAACCTGCTCGTCGCCATGGGCGCGAAGAAAGAAAACATCTGGGTCCACGACATTGAAGGCCTCGTTTATGACGGCCGCAATACGCTGATGGACGAGTGGAAGGAAGTTTACGCCCAGAAGACCGACAAGCGCGTCCTGGCCGAAACCATCGACGGTGCGGATGTCTTCCTCGGCCTTTCCGCCGCCGGCGTGCTGAAGCCGGAACTGCTGGAGCGCATGGCGGAAAACCCGCTGATCCTCGCGCTTGCCAACCCCAATCCGGAAATCATGCCGGAAGCGGCGCGCGCGGCCCGTCCGGATGCGATGATCTGCACCGGCCGTTCGGATTTCCCGAACCAGGTCAACAACGTTCTCTGCTTCCCTTATATCTTCCGCGGCGCGCTCGATTGCGGCGCAACCACGATCAACGAGGAAATGAAGATGGCCGCCGTGCAGGCCATCGCCGAACTCGCGCGGGAGGAAGTCTCCGAAGTGGCCGCAAAGGCCTATAGCGGCGAAACGCCGGTCTTCGGCCCGAACTACCTCATCCCCTCGCCCTTCGATCCGCGCCTCATCCTGCGCATCGCTCCGGCGGTTGCCCGTGCCGCGGCCGCAAGCGGCGTCGCCGCCCGGCCGATCACCGATTTCGAAGCCTATCTCGACCAGCTGAACCGTTTCGTCTGGCGCTCCGGCTTCATCATGAAGCCGGTCTTCAATGCCGCCAAGGCCGCCGAAAAGAAGCGCATCATCTTTGCCGAGGGCGAAGACGAGCGCGTGCTGCGCGCCGCCCAGGTGCTTCTGGAAGAAGGCACCGGCATCCCGATCCTCATCGGCCGCCCGCAGATCATCGAAACGCGCCTGAAGCGCTTCGGCCTGCGCATCCGCCCGCATACGGATTTCGCCGTGGTCAACCCGGAAGACGATCCGCGCTACCGCGACTATGTCGATGACTATTTCGCCCTTGTCGGCCGCGTCGGCATCAACCCGGAAGCCGCGCGTACCATCGTGCGCACCAACACGACCGTCATCGGCGCGCTGTCGGTGAAGCGCGGCGAAGCGGATGCGCTGATCTGCGGTCTCGAAGGCCGTTACGACCGCCACCTGCGCGACGTCAACCAGATCATCGGCAAGCAGGAAGGCGTGCGTTCCTTCGCAGGCCTCAGCCTGCTCATCACCCAGCAGGGCGCGCTGTTCCTGACCGACACTTTCGTGAATTACGACCCGACCTCCGAGGAAGTGGCGGAAATGGCCATTCTCGCGGCCAAGGAAATCCGCCGCTTCGGCATCACGCCGAAGATCGCCCTCGCCAGCCATTCCAATTTCGGCTCGCGCGATTCCGAAAGCGCCCGCAAGATGCGCCGTGCCCTGAAGATCGTGCAGGAAGCCGCACCGGAACTGGAAGTGGATGGCGAAATGCAGGGCGGCTCGGCCCTGTCCGAAGCACTGCGCAAGCGCGCCATGCCGAACAGCGTGCTGACCGGCGAGGCGAACCTGCTGGTCTTCCCGAACCTCGATGCCGCCAACATCACGCTCGGCGTCACCCGCACGCTGACGGAAGGCCTGCATGTCGGCCCGATCCTGCTCGGCACGGCCCTGCCCGCCCATATCCTGTCGCCCAGCGTCACCTCGCGCGGCGTCGTCAACATGGCGGCCTTCGCCGTTGTGCAGGCATCGCACCCTTCGGTGTGATAGAGGCCCTATTAACGCAATTTTGAACAGGCTGTTGCCGCCTTGCGGCAACAGCTTATGTTATCTTCCCGAAACACGGATTTCGTGAAGTATAACGCCCCTGCCACCGGCCGGGGACATCGAACGGATCGAACAATTGACCCGCCGCAGCCGCATCATCGGCCTCCTGCTTCCCCTTGTTTTCATCACCCCGGCCGCCGCTTTTGCGGATCAGGTCTGCGATACGCTTTATGCGCAATTGCGCGAGCCGCCCCGCGTCATCGGCAATACGGCCGAGGTGCGGCGTTACGCCAATGCGCTCGCCCGCCAGAATATCGTCATCCGCAAGATCAGGAACGACCTGCGCGGCTATGGCTGCTCATCCGGCAGCGTCATCGTCTACGGCAATCCCAATGCGGGTATCTGCGCCGAAATCGGCGACGCGCTGGCGGAAGCGGAAAACGAGCGCAACGCCATCATCCGTGACCGCGACGACGCCATGGCGGCCGCGCGTAACGACGACGGCGACATCAGGCGTCAGCGCATTCTCGCCGCCCTCGATGCGAATGGCTGCAACACCGTGCCGCAAACGGAAACGCAATTGCCGCCGCCTCCGGATGTGACGCGTTATCCCGACGCTTTCCGGCAGAATGGCCCGCAGAACGGCGACGCGCCGGGACAGGCGGGGCTTTCGCCCTACCCCAACGCCACCGCCGAGGGCGGGCTTCGCACACTGTGCGTGCGCACCTGCGACGGCTCGTTTTTCCCCATCGCCTCCAATGCCTCGCCGCTCGATTTCCGCGCCCAGGCGGAGCAGTGCGAGAAAATGTGTCCGGGGACCGAGACGGAGCTTTATTTCCACTCCATGACGGATCAGGAAACCGCCGACATGGTTTCGGCGGAAACAGGCAAACCCTACAGGGACCTGCCGACCGCCTTCGCCTACAGGAACGCTAGCACAAAAGCGCCGGGCTGCGCCTGCAACATGGCCGCCTATCACAAGGAAATGCAAAAGCAGGAAGAGGCCGCCCGGCCGCAGCCCGAAAAACCCTATTCCGGCATCACCACCATTCCATCACCGCAAGGTGACAAGGCTGAGAAACCCGCCGAACAGCAACAGGCCGCCAAGCCACCGGAACAGCCCGTTCCCGAACGCGACTATGACCCGAACGACAGCCGCGTCCGCGTCATTGGCCCGAAATTCCTGCCCGACCAGACAGGCCGGATCGACCTGAAGAACCCGGCATTGAAGGGTATACAGCCGCAGCAGTGACATACATCGCGGAGCGAGCGCGCGCCCCTTGCTTCTTCTCCCCAAAGGGGAGAAGTCCGCGGCAGCGGGATGAGGGGGCGGCGTCAGCGATATTCGGAGAGCTTGCCCCCTCATCCGACCTTTCGGGCCACCTTCTCCCGGCGGGGAGAAGAAACATGCGACGACGTCCCGCCTTATTCACAGGTCTCCGCTTCTACACCCCGCCCCAGCGGTTACGAAACACCAGTTCCTCCAGCGGCACGCGCTGTCGCCAGCCCTTCACCGCCAGTTCCGGCTCGTTATAGAGCGCATCGACACGGCCGAGGCAAAGCCAGGCGACGATTTCGATATGGTCGGGAATATCGAGAATGGTGCGAATGTCGCTATCGTGGAAAATGCTGACCCAGCCGACGCCGACGCCTTCGGCGCGCGCCGCGAGCCAGAGATTCTGGATGGCGCAGACGGTGGAATAGACATCCGTGCGCGGATTATGAGTGCGGCCCAGCACCACCTTGCCGCCGCGCGTCGGATCGCAGGTGACGCAGATGCTGAGCGGCGCCTTGCGGATGCCTTCAAGCTTGAGACTGCGATAAAGCGCCTGCTGCTCGCCCGTAAACATCGCCGCCGCCTCCTCATTGGCGCGGCTGAAGGCCACGAAGGCCGCCTGACGGATCGCGCCATCGGTGACGAGGGTAAAATTCCACGGCTGCATGAAACCGACCGAGGGCGCGGAATGGGCCGCCTTCAAAAGACGCTCCACCAGATCGTCCGGCAGCGGGTCCGGCAGGAACTGATCGCGCACGTCGCGACGGGTCTCGATGGCGCGGTAAATCGCCTCGCGTTCCTCACAGGAAAACGGGCGGGCGGGCGAGAGCGCGTGATCGAACGAACTGGCGCCGGGCGGATTGCTTACGGACGAATCGGCTGGCATCGTTTATCCCCAACAATGCGAAGACCGGGCGCAAATGCGCGCCCCGCCTCGACAACAACCTGCCGCCGTCCGCGCGGTTCGGTCTATCCCGTCAGGCCGGTCTTCTGACTAGGCTTCATCCGCCCTTTTCGCCTTCCCGAATTGCTTCAGTGGCTAAAAAAAAGAACGTCCGCCTCACAGCGCTGGGCACGTTCCGGTCTTTCACCGGATTCCCGATTCTCCCGCCGCATGGGCAGGCACCTGACAGGCAAGCTATGGGCAAAAAAGTTTGCGAATGCAAGCATCCTGCCGGCGGTGCGGCAATGTGGCCTGCCTCACCCCCATCATTCCGCCGGGAAATACCTGACATAAGCGAACTCGTCCCCATCCGGTGACCAGTTGGGCGAATTCATCGTGCCCTGCCCGCCGAAAAGTTCGAACAGCGTCTCGGCATTGCCGCCATCCATGTCCATCAGCCGCACCCGAACATCGAGATCGCGCGGATGGTCGAAAACGTCGCCGTCATAGGAAACGAACACCACCTTGCCTCCCTTCGGAGACGGGTGCGGAAACCAGTCGCCATAGGAACTGTCGGTGATGCGCTCGACGGCGGAGCCATCCACCCGCACGCGCCAGATCTGCATTCGCCCGGTGCGGCTGGAATTGAAATAGATCCACTCACCGTCAGGCGAATAATCCGGTCCGTCATTGCGGCCCTCGCCATGGGTCAGCCGCGTCTCGACGCCGCTTGTTATATCCATCGAATAGATATCGAAGACCTGATCGCGAATGCCGCAATAGGCAAAACCTTTCCCATCCGGCGACCAGCCGTGCCAATAGGAAGGCAGGTTCTTCGTCATCAGCCTTGGCGCGCCGCCCGCCGATGGCAGAAGATAAATGGCGCTCTTGCCGAATTCCACCTTGTCGGAAATGGCGTAGAGCGAACCGTCAGGCGATATGCCGTGGTCGTTGTTGCAGAGCGTCGCAAAGCCGGTATCGACCTTCTCCGGCGACGCATCACCGGCAAGGGACAGGCGGTAAAGCAGCCCTTCGCTGTTCAGCAGCAGATATTTTCCATCCGGCGACCAGTTCGGCGCTTCGAAGAGATCGGGCGTCTGCCACACCACCCGCATCTGCCGGGTGCGGATGTTGAAGATTTCGATGGAGCTGCGCATTCTGCCTCCCGGGCGTGTCCGTGTCTCGTTCAAAGCGCCCGGCAATGCAGACATTCCGTTTGCATCCGCCATCGCCATGATTATGATCCTAGGGCGGCAGGCACCGTCCTGCAAATTCAAACCGGAAAAAACGCCAGCGCTCCGGCACCGTCCGTGACCCTTGCCGTTTCTCCCAGATCCGAGGTTCCGCGATGAATACCATCGCCGATCACGGCATCCGCTTCGGGCGGATTGCCGCAATGCTTCCTGTCAGGAATATCGAAAAGGCCCATGATTTTTACGTTGGCGTGCTGGGTTTCGAAAAGACCTTCGAAAACGGCAACCCTGTCGGCTTCATGATCCTCAAACAGGGCAATGCCGAGCTGCACCTGACATTGCAGCCCGCCCACAAGGCAGCACCCTTCAATGTGGCGCATATGATGGTGAGCGATGTCGATGCGCTGCACGCGCTCTGCAAGAGCCAGGGCTTGCGCATCATCAAGGGCCTGCAGGACAAGGATTACGGCCTGCGCGCCTTTGTGTTTGAAGACCCGGATGGCAACCGCATCGATGTGGGGCAGGTTATTTGAGATGAGTGGGCGGCGCGGGGCTTTCTCCGCGCCGCTTGCTTAAACACGAAGGCTTGTTGTGGAACGAGCGCATGCCCCTTGTTTCTTCTCCCCGCCGGGGAGAAGTCCGCGGCAGCGGGATGAGGGGGCAAGGGCAGTGAGTTACGGCAGCGTTGCCCCCTCATCCGACCCTTCGGGCCACCTTCTCCCCGGCGGGGAGAAGAAACACGCGGCATTGTCGGGCAAAACATCCGCTACCAGCGTCTTCCTTCAATCACCGATCCCGGAACCGGTTAGTGATCGGATAACGCCGGTCACGCCCAAAGTTCTTCTTGGTGATCTTCACGCCCGGCGCCGATTGCCGGCGCTTGTATTCGGCGAGGTAAAGCAGATGCTCCACCCGGTGCACGGTCGCCACATCATGGCCACGGGCCAGAATTTCCTCGACCGACATTTCCTTCTCGACGAGGCATTCCAGAATATCGTCCAGCACCGGATAGGGCGGCAGCGAATCCTGGTCGGTCTGGTTGGGGCGCAATTCGGCCGACGGGGCCTTGGAAAGGATATTGGCCGGGATCACCTCGCCGGAAGGGCCGAGCGCGCCCGGCGGCACATGGGCGTTGCGCCAGCTGGAAATGGCATAGACCTGCATCTTGTAGAGGTCCTTGATGGGGTTGAAACCACCATTCATGTCGCCATAAAGCGTGGCATAACCCACCGACATTTCCGACTTGTTGCCCGTCGTCACCACCATGGAGCCGAACTTGTTCGAGACGGCCATCAAGATGGTGCCGCGCGTGCGGCTCTGCAGGTTTTCCTCGGTAATGCCCTCTTCCGTGCCCTCGAAGAGATCGGAGAGCGCCGAGAGGAAACCCTCCACCGGCTCGACGATCGGCACGATGTCGTAACGGCAGCCCAGCGCTTTCGCGCAATCGGCCGCGTCCTTCAGCGATTCTTCCGAAGTATAACGGTAAGGCAGCATGATGCAGCGCACCCGCTCCTCGCCCAGCGCATCGACGGCAAGGGCGGCACAGATGGCCGAATCGATGCCGCCGGAAAGGCCGAGAACCACGCTTTTGAAGCCATTCTTGTTGACGTAATCGCGGAAGCCCAGCATGCAGGCGCGATAGTCCGCCTCCTCGCCTTCGGGAATCTTCGAGAAAGGTCCGCTTTCGCAATGCCAGCCGTCTGCCGTGCGTTTCCAGTCGGTGACGGCAAGTGTGGCTTCGAACTGGCTCATCTGGAAGGCAAGCGTCTTATCGGCATTGAAGCCGAAGCTCGCGCCGTCGAACACCAGCTCGTCCTGCCCGCCCAGCTGGTTGGCGAAGACGAGCGGCAGGCCGCTTTCGATAACCTGCCGCAGCGCCACCTGATGGCGCACATCCAGCTTGCCGCGATAATAGGGCGAACCGTTCGGCACCAGCAGGATTTCCGCCCCGCTTTCGGCGAGTGTCTCGCAGACACCCATATCGTTCCAGATTTCCTCGCAGATCGGAATGCCGATCCTGACCCCACGGAAATTATAGGGACCGGAAATCGAGCCTTCGGAGAAAACCCGCTTCTCGTCGAACTCGCCGTAATTCGGCAGGTCGATCTTGTCGCGCAGCGCGATGATCTTGCCGCCATCCAGAAGCGCCACGGAATTGTGCCGGCCCGTCTCGCCCTGTCGCGGAAAACCGATGACGATGCCCGGTCCGCCATCGGCGGTTTCCGCCGCCAGCTCTTCCACGGCTTTCAGGCATGCTTTCAGGAAAGCCGGTTTCAGCACCAGGTCTTCCGGCGGGTAGCCGGATATGAACAGCTCCGTCAGGAGCAGAAGATCGGCGCCCTGCGTCGCCGCATCGGCCCTTGCCTCTCGCGCCTTGGCGAGATTGCCCGCCACGTCGCCAACCGTGGGATTGAACTGCCCGACGGCAATCCGGAGATGGTTCTGGATATCGTGTCTGTCGCTCATGGCTTTTCAATACCGCGCCCGTGGCCGCTCCGCAACGCGGCAATTGCATGGCGGCGTCCGTTACGCTTCGGCCGCGCGCGTTCACGCTAAGGTTATCGCCGCACCGGCCAGACTCTTCAAAGTTCATGTCGCGTTCATCGCGCTTATGTGACAGTTACATGACACTTTTGCGACACCCGATTCACCTCCCCGGATCGGCCGTGCCGCCTGCAATACCGGAGTATGGGTTTGAGAGATTCGGCGCCAAAAACAACGGCTTCCGAAAAGGCTGGTTTCGTCTTTTCGCCTGCATGGACAAGGAGCCTTTCCAAGCTTTCGGGCATCGCCTATCCGCTTGCCAATCTGACGGTCGCGTCCGTCGTGCTGGTCGTGGCGCTGGAGTGGATCGCCCGCGGTTCGCTGAGCGATGTCGGCGCTTTCCTCACCTCCTCCGCCCGCCCCGGCATGACCACCATCGCCGCCGTGCTCGCCCTTCTCGTGGCGCTGGATGCACTTCTTGGCAGGCGTTACCTGTCGCTGATCGCGCTTGCGCCGCTCTGCGCGCTGACGGGGCTGATTTCGGCACAGAAACAGACCTATCTTTCCGATCCACTTTATCCATCCGACCTGTTGTTCGGCCGCCAGATTCTCGAGCTTCTGCCGACCATGCTGAAGGCCCAGCCGATGACGGCAGCACTCGTCGCCCTCGGCATCTGCGCCACGATTGCCGCTCTCGCAGCGCTGTGGCTGCTGGCGCGCCGCCATTCACCGGGCTTGAGCTGGCGAGAACGCGCCGCCGGTCTCGCGCTGGCGCTGCCGCTTCTTGCGGGTCTCGCCTCGCTGATGGACTATTCGCATTATTCCTGGGTGCGCGATCGCCTCAACATCATTCCCAAGATGTGGGATCAGCAGGAAAATTACCGCCATAACGGCTTCCTGATGGCCTTCGCCTTCAATATTCCGATGGCCAATGTCTCGGCGCCGCAGGGTTACGGCGAAAACACCATTGCCGACCTGACATCCGAACCCGCCGCCTTCGCCGCCAACAAGGGCAATTACCCCGATGTCATCATGCTGATGAGCGAATCGCTGTGGGATCCGACGCGGCTGGAAAATGTGAACCTCTCCGCCGACCCCATGCCGACGATCCGCGCCAAACAGTCCGGCAATGTCTTTTCCCCGGAATTCGGCGGCATGACGGCGAATGTGGAATTCGAGGCGCTGACCGGCTTTTCCAACGCATTCCTGCCCTATGGCAGCATTCCCTATCAGCAATATATCCGCCGCCCGGTGCCGTCGCTCGCCAGCTTCTTCCGGGGCGAAGGTTATTCCGCCATCGCCATGCACCCCTTCCAGGAATGGTTCTGGAACCGCAAGCAGGTCTACAGGAATTTCGGCTTCGAGGAATTCCGCTCCGAAGAGACGCTGCCGGCCATGGAAAAACGCGGCAACTTCGCCTCCGACGATGCGCTGATGGACGAGATCATGGCGACGGCCGAAAAGGCGCAGAACCCGCTCTTCCTCTTCGCCGTCACCCTTCAGGGACATGGTCCCTACGAGGCGACCCGTTACGCCGAAAACACCATCGGCGTCGAAGGCGATCTCTCCGCCTCGGCCTCGCAGGCGCTCGCCACCTATTCGCAAGGGGTGGCGGAAGCCGATGAAGCGCTGCTGAAACTGATGCGCTGGGCGAAGAAGCGCGACCGTGAAACCATCGTCGTCCTCTTCGGCGACCATCTGCCGCCGCTCGGCCAGACCTTCGTGGAAAGCGGCTACATGCCGGGCATGGTGGCCAGCCGCCGCGCGCCGCTGGAGGTGATGAAGAAGGAACACGAGACGCCGCTCGTCGTCTGGTCCTCAAAGAAGGGCGTGCGCAAGAATATCGGAACCATCAGCCCGGCGCTTTTGCCCTATCACGTGCTGAAGACGGCAGGCTTCTCCGATCCCTTCTATACCGGCACGCTGGGCGAAGTGCAGCAGGCCTTTTCCGTCATCGACCGGCATATGCTGGTGACGACCGACGGCAAGGCCCTGCCCGACTGGTCAATTGCCCCGAACGCCGTTCCCGACGTGGTGCGCGATTACCGCCTGCTGCAATTCGACATGATGTTCGGCCAGCAATATGGCCGCGAGCGCTTCTTCCCCGGTTTCAACTGGCTGCACGAGGGCGCGCCATCGGTCTGATGTTTTTCGGCGGGGACGCCTGAACCGCATGGCGGTGGAAATCGTTTGAATTCCACCGCCATGCGGGTTTATCTCGGGAAACATCCGCAGCGCCCCATCAGAACCGGAGACACACCGTGTCAGATATCTCCGACTATATCGTTTCGCATTTCAAGCGTTCCTCTCGCGAAATCGGCGAAGTGGAGCGGCGCATTCTGGAACTGTCGCACCAGAAGAAGCTCGTTTCGAGCGACACCAATGCGGAATTTTCCGCTGGCGCGAGTTTCGGCGACAGGCTGGCCGACAATATCGCCAAGGTCGGCGGCTCCTGGGGTTTCATCCTCGGTTTCTGCTTTTTCCTGATCTTCTGGGCTATCATCAACACCATCATCCTGACGACCGGCGCTTTCGATCCCTACCCCTTCATCTTCCTCAACCTGCTGCTTTCCATGCTGGCGGCCATTCAGGCGCCGATCATCATGATGTCGCAGAACCGCCAGGCCGCCCGCGACCGTTTCGAGGCCGCCAAGGATTATGAGGTGAACCTGAAGGCCGAGCTTGAGGTTCTTTCCCTGCATGAAAAGATCGATGTGAAGGTGCTGGCCGAACTGGCCGCGCTCCGTCAGGACCTTGCCGCACTCCACCGCCATGTCACCCGCAAGGAAGACTGACGCCGGAAAATTCATCCCCGCTTTTCCCCACCCCGCGATGCGCTGT
Source organism: Agrobacterium leguminum (assembly GCF_015704895.1). Classification (GTDB taxonomy): domain Bacteria; phylum Pseudomonadota; class Alphaproteobacteria; order Rhizobiales; family Rhizobiaceae; genus Agrobacterium; species Agrobacterium leguminum. The sequence goes on from NZ_JADQWB010000001.1 coordinate 514,099, forward strand.
TAGATTAAACGCAGTCCCGCCGGGTGGACGCCAGACGTGGCGGAAACCGAGGGACGGTCCTGGTGGTGGAACGCTGGCAACGTTCGTGGAAAGGACCATTTCGCAAAAGGCGGTGCACCGCCGCTTGCGAAATACGGCATGGTGAAAGACCCGGCTGCGCAACGCATCCGACCCACACCAACCTCAACCGAAGCGCAGCCGGGCAATCGCCCGACGCACGCTGAGTATCCCCGACCGGCAACGCCGGGCGGGATGAAGCTGTTGGGGGTTTAGGGCGTTTTCAGGAAAGGTGGGCCTAGGTGCGTGGGGCTTACCCCCCTCTGCCCTGCCGGGCATCTCCCCCACAAGGGGGGAGATCGATCTGCGGCGCGGTCTCGTCCGACACAAAGCTGGAGATTGAAGCGATAAAGATGCGTCTTGCCGATCTCCCCCCTTGTGGGGGAGATGCCCGGCAGGGCAGAGGGGGGTAAGCCCCGCGCTCCTTAGCTAAGCCGAAATTCACCCCCAGTTACGAATCCGTCAGATTCTTGCGCTACAGATTGACGCAGGCGTTTGTTGCATTGCACTCTAGCGGGCAAGGCTGAAGGGGAATCACTCCCCATCGTCAAAATGGCATCACGACCATTTCGCGGCGACGCCATGCCGGATGCGACATCCGGTCATCGCAATAATTCTGTTCCGGGGTTTTTCATGCACCAGTTCGATCTGATTGTTGTCGGCAGCGGTCCGGCGGGAAGACGGGCCGCCATTCAGGCCGCCAAGCTCGAAAAGAGGGTTCTGGTCATCGAGAAGGGCAGCCGCGTCGGCGGCGTTTCCGTGCACACCGGCACCATTCCATCGAAGACCCTGCGCGAGACGGCGCTCAACCTCACCGGCTGGCGCGAGCGCGGTTTTTACGGCCGCGCCTATCGCGTCAAGCAGGAGATCGATGCGGAAGACCTGCGCCGCCGCCTGCTCATCACGCTGGATCACGAAGTGGAAGTGCTGGAACACCAGTTCGCCCGCAACCGCGTGCAGCACATTCGCGGCACGGCGAGCTTCATCGACGCCAACACCATGAAGGTGGTGAAGAGCGACGGCGAAATCATGACCGTGACAGGCACCTCCATCCTGCTGACGATCGGCACCCGACCCTATCGGCCGCCGCATATTCCCTTCGATGGCGAAGCGGTGCTCGATTCGGACGAGATTCTCGAGATCAAGGAACTGCCGCGCTCCATGGTCGTCGTCGGCGCCGGCGTCATCGGCATCGAATATGCCACCATTTTCAGCGCGCTCGATACGCAGGTGACGGTGGTGGAGCCGCGCGAAACCATGCTGGAATTCATCGACAAGGAAATCGTCGAGGACTTCACCTATCAGCTGCGCGACCGCAACATGAAGCTGATCTTCGGCCAGAAGGCGGAAAAGGTGGAGCGCGACGAAAGCGGCAAATGCCTCGTCTCGCTTGGCAATGGCCGCGTGCTGAAGGCCGAGACGGTGCTGTTTGCCGCTGGCCGCGTCGGCGCCACCGATACGCTCAATCTTTCGGCCTGCGGGCTGGAGGCCGACAGCCGCGGCCGCCTGAAGGTCGATCCCGAAACCTTCCAGACCTCGGTGCCGAATATCTATGCCGCCGGCGACATCATCGGTTTCCCGAGCCTTGCCTCCACCTCCATGGAACAGGGCCGCATCGCCGCCCGCCACGCCGTCGGCGCACCAGCCGGCGAACCGCCGCAATTCTTCCCCTATGGCATCTATGCCGTACCGGAAATCTCCACCTGCGGCCTGACGGAAGAAGAAGTCATCGAACGCGGCATTCCCTATGAATGCGGCATCGCCCATTTCCGCGAAACCTCGCGCGGCCACATCATGGGTCTCGACAGCGGCCTCTTGAAGATGATCTTCTCGCTGAAAACCCGCCGCCTGCTCGGCGTCCACATCGTCGGCGAAGGCGCGACCGAACTGGTGCATATCGGCCAGGCGGTGCTGAACCTCAAAGGCACTGTGGAATATTTCGTGGAGAATACGTTCAACTATCCGACGCTTGCCGAGGCTTATAAGATTGCGGGGCTCGATGCGTGGAACCGCATGGGTGAGATCAGGAAGGACTAGGCTTTTGTTGCGGGGAGAGTTCGTGCGATATGCGCAACCCTCTCCTCCGTCATGCTCGGGCCTGTCCCGAGCATCTGCGACGCCGCAATTTTATGCGACGTGATTAGATCCTTGGGACGAGCCCAAGGATGACGCCGCGTAGGGCGCGAAAATGCCTATCGTTTCTGCTCATTCATCCGACAACCGGTAGGGCACTCCCTCACCACCGAATACTATACCGCGCACTCACCCCCGGCCGGAAATGATCCGCATAACCCTGATCGAGCGTCCCCCGCACAGTCAGGTGATCGCCCAGTTTCTGCTCCACCGCCACGCCGCTGCTGAACTCGTTGAAACTGTTGCGGCTCGCCCCCGTCAGCACAAAGGCCGTGCCGGTTTCCGAGCGGGAAAGGCGCAGCGACTGCGACACATCGAGGCCATTCCATTGCTGCGCCGTGCCGTCATAACGCACGGTGAAATTGCGGTTCGCCTCGATATCCAGCTCCGGCGTAACGATGCGCTTCTGCTGCGAGGTCACGGAAACGCTGCTCGATCCCGTCAGCGCATTGAAGATGACGCCGACATCACGGGCCAGGGAAACGCCGGGCAACTGTTCGGCCAGCAGCGTGACATTGCCCCATACCCGCACCGGTGTATCCACCACCTGCCCCGTCTTGGAAGTGCTCATGCCCATTTCCAGCCCCGCGCGAATGGGCGTATCGACCGGCAGTTTCGCGCCGATGCGCGCCGTATAGGAACGGTCCGAATTCTTCACCGGCTTCCAGATCAACCCGGCCTCATCGGCATGGGCCGCGGTACTAGTGGCGGTGAAAAGAGACAACAGAAGGGTAAAACCCATTCGTGGCGACATACTTGTCCCCTGGCAAATTAAGGGCACACCGGGAGAACCCGGCAGGCACGGTAAAAGCTTAAGGCCAATGGTTTGGCAGCGATAAGGCCGCGCAAGAGCGGCACATAATGCCCGAACGACCGCATGCAGCGGCCGGGGCAAATCATGCTGCGCAGGGTGCCAGATGAACGGGAGATGAACAAGAGCAGATGCAGCAAAAAATCATGCTGCACTGCATTGTGATCGGGAAACTTCCCATGAGCGGTGCGCCGACCGCTTGACGAATCGGCTTTTTCCAACGGATATTTGCCCCGCGTAGCCTGCGCCTAACCTCCACGACCTTCCCCAGCAGGGTCTTCAATGGAGGCAAAGGGACCATTGTCTCAGGCAATTGTCTTGGTCCGATCGTTTCGGGCGGGTTGCTGGGGAACTGCGTCCGGGACGTGAAAGGCCTGACAATGACGCAAAATAGCAACCTAAAACGGCGTGTAAGAGCGCGCGCAGCCAAAACCGGCGAATCCTATACAGCTGCTCTCCAGCATATTCGCAGAGTACCGGACGCTCCTTTGAGCAACTCAATACGAGTGGCGGTCGCGCAAACATCCTTGTTCAACGATCCTCGGGACGTCTCCGCCCTAAAAATCTGCGGACAGGAAATACGCCGTCTCATGGACGATGCCCATAAGGCTGGCGCTCGTCTCATACATTTCCCTGAAGGGGCGACGTGCTGGCCTCATAAACGGATCATGTCAGAGACTGGTCCGGGGCAAATCGGACCATCCGACTGGACACGCTTTGAATGGGAAACTCTGCGCGAAGAACTGGAGGCGATCAGAAAACTGGCGCGCAAGCTGAAGCTTTGGACAGTTCTGGGTGCGGTCCATCGACTGACACCGCCGCACCGGCCATATAACAGCCTGTATGTCGTCTCCGATCGTGGGAAGCTCGTCACCCGCTACGACGAACGTTTGCTGTCGAACACCAAAATCTCGTTCATGTACTCGCCCGGACATATTCCGGTGACGTTCGAAGTCGATGGCTTCCGTTTCGGTTGCGCGCTTGGCATGGAAGCGCACTACCCGGAAATATTCATGGAATATGAGAAGCTGAATGTCGATTGCATGCTGTTTTCGACTGCAGGCGAAGATGCTTCCAATGCCCCTGCGTTTGCCGCCGAGATATTGGGACATGCAGCGAGCAACACCTATTGGGTCAGCTATTCAACCCTTGCCGCCCAGAGCCCCGGCGCGCCCTCCGGAATCGCAGCACCGGATGGTCAATGGGTGGCGCAATGCCCGATGAACGGTTTACCAGCTATCGCGCTCGCGGATCTCATCATAGATCGCGAACATCCCGCGCGACCATGGCGCAGAAAAGCTCGCACCGATCTCTACGCCCCTCATCAGGTGGATAACGATCCGAGAAGCGACGGCCGGAAGGAGTTCTAGCATAGCGGCCAGTGGCGATGATTACGCCGCTGGCCAACCGGTTCAAGGCCGACCACATCGCATCCTGAATCAACCAAAAAGGCCGCAGCTTGCGCCACGGCCCCTTGTTCAATCAGCTTGCACTGAAGAAGATTATTCGGCGTCGCCTTCGGCGGCCTTCTTCTTGGCCGGAGCCTTCTTCTTCGGAGCGGCTTCTTCGCCTTCAGCGGCGTCGTCAGCCTTGGCAGCAGCCTTTTTCTTGGCAGGCGCCTTCTTCTTGGTTTCCGTTGCTTCTTCGCCGTCGTCAGCCAGAAGCTCTTCCTTGGAAACGGTCTTGTCCGTTACCGAGATTTCGGAAAGCAGCTTGTCGATGACCTTTTCTTCGAAGATCGGAGCGCGCAGCGAAGCGGAAGCGCCGGGGGTGTTGCGGAAGAAATCGAGGATTTCCTTCTGCTGGCCCGGGAACTGCTGCAGCTGCTGGAACAGCGCGCGCTGCATTTCTTCTTCGGTCACTTCCACGCCGGCCTTTTCGCCGATTTCGGAGAGAACGAGGCCGAGACGGACGCGGCGTTCAGCCAGCTTGCGATATTCTTCGCGGGCTTCTTCTTCGGTCGTGTCTTCGTCAGCGAAGGTCTTGCCCGACTGGGCGAGATCGGTGTTGATCTGACGCCAGATGTTGTCGAACTCGGCGTCGACGAGACCGGCCGGCGTGTCGAACTTGTACATTTCGTCCAGCTGGTCGAGGATCTGACGCTTGACCTTCTGGCGGGTGATGTTGCCGTACTGGCTTTCGATCTGGCCCTTGACGATTTCCTTCAGCTTTTCAGCCGATTCGAGACCGAGCTTGGTGGCCAGTTCGTCGTTGATTTCGACGGCAGCAGCGGCAGCGACTTCCTTGACGGTGATGTCGAAGTTGGCTTCCTTGCCAGCAAGGTTCGCAGCCGGGTAGTCGGCCGGGAAGGTCACTGTGATGGTCTTTTCATCGCCAGCCTTGACGCCGACCAGCTGGTCTTCGAAGCCGGGGATGAAGCGGCCGGAACCGAGAACCAGTTCGGCATCTTCGGCAGCGCCGCCGTCGAAGGCAACGCCGTCAACCTTGCCGAGATAGTTCATGGTGACGCGGTCGCCATCGGCGGCCTTGCCCTTCTTGGTCTCGTAGGTGCGGGCGCTTTCAGCGATCTTCAGGATCTGCTCGTTGATTTCGTCTTCGGAGACTTCAACAACTTCGCGGGTCACCTTGATGCCGTCATTGGCCTTCAGTTCGATGGCCGGAATGATTTCGTAGGCAACGGTGAATTCGAAATCGGATTCGGCCGACAGGATCTTTTCGGCTTCCTGCTCGTCTTCGGTCATGGAGATGGCCGGCTGCGTCGCAGACTTCTCGCCGCGGCTGGAGAGGATTTCGGTCGGCTTTTCACGAACCAGCTCGTTGACGAGGTCGGCCATGATGGACTTGCCGTACATCTTCTTCAGGTGGCCCATCGGCACCTTGCCGGGACGGAAACCGTTGATGCGAACCTTGTCCTTGGCGTCAACCAGGCGTTCGTCCAGACGAGCCTTCATGTCGGCGGCCGGAATAACGACCTTGAGTTCGCGCTTCAGCCCTTCAGCGAGCGTTTCGATAACCTGCATTTTCCTAACCTTCACATCATGGCGGCGGTGCTCAGACAGCCGTTGGTTTACTTTCGAGCACTGCGCCGGAAACATCGTTCCCCGGCCGTGGCTTCCCTTATTTCTTTACACAAGCGCCTGCCGGACACCATTTAGCCTGCACCGGAGAAAAGACCAAAGGGGAGAAATGAACCCCGAAGCTCCCCGCATCTTATAAAGATGCACTCTGGCGCAAGCGTGGCGCAGCCATGCCTTGCTTGTGGTGCGGGTAGAGAGACTCGAACTCCCACGCCGAAGCGTTGGTACCTAAAACCAATGCGTCTACCAATTCCGCCATACCCGCACGTTGGGCGGCGGTATGTCACAATGTTCAGAAAGGGTCAAGCACGCCTTATCGCCGCCTTTCGTTTCCTCCGGACTTTTCTCATCCCCCGCGCCGGTGGCGGGAGGCGGCCGCGCTCTCCGCTTATTCGCCACCCGCGCCGGGGAACAGGGCGCAACAGCCGGACAGAGGCGATTTGGCGCGGAAAACGGCAAGCCGCACCGCGCCCGCCTCTCATCGCCTTCCCGCCCCACCTCGCCCGGCGCATCGCATGCAGGCAGGCGGATAAAACAGGCAATATTTATGCGGCTACATTGACATTATATATAGCGCGCCCCGCAGCCCAGTTACCGGATTGCCGGCCCCTGCTCCAGACCAGCGATTGAGGGGCTTCCGCACCCCGCCCCGCCCCTTATCCGGTCATCCCTCACGCCTTCGCACTGCCGGAGCCCCAGACGATCACCAAAAGCACACAAATTGGTCACAAATTATGCATGAATCGCCGCAATCGGCCTGTTTTACCGGCGTGCATTGCAATGCGTGCATAGGTGGCATCTTGCTTTGTCTGTTTTTGTTTTGATTAAACCGATTATATTCATGGTCATACAGAGATCGAGTTCAGCCCCGGACCAACGCCTCCCAAGACTGGCCGCAGAGACTGAACAGCACGAAGAGGAAGATGAAAATGAACATTGCACGCTCGCTCACCAACTGGCGCAAGTATCGTCAGACCGTAACCGAACTCGGCCGCATGACCGACCGCGAACTGAGTGACCTCGGCATTGGCCGTCAGGACATCCGCCGCGTCGCCAAGACCGCCGTCGGCTTCTGATTATACGCCCCGCCGCTCCTTGCGGCGGATGCGCGACGACCTACCCAAAAAGGCCTGAGGCTCCCGCCTCCGGCCTTTTCTCGTTTTGGGCGGTTCTCCGGGTCGAAGCGGCACTGCCTTAGCCGCCAGCAGGGTCGGCAGATGAAAAATGCATCGATGGCCGACCATTTACGCAGCGCCCGGATAACGTCCGAGCCCCTCCCGACGCGCCTTTTCACACCTGAAAGCGCCTTTAGCGCCGCCAAAGGCTGCCATATCAGTCAAAACCGCCTGAAACACAGGCATTTCCGCTCATATTTTGCTCAGATGATATTCAAAGCCGCAAATTTAGCCGACATACTGCACAAATGCATGGCAGTAGCCTAAATTCTGCACTGCACAACATGGCTCAATGTCTATATATAAACCTCAACAGCCGAGAGCACAGAGAAACGCTGAGCCGGCAGACGAAATCAACAGAGATAGATTGAGGAAACGACCATGAACCCTATCCGCATCGCTAAGAACTGGATCTCCTACCGCCGCACGATCAACGAACTTGGCAGCCTTTCCAACCAGGCTCTGAGCGACATCGGCCTGACCCGTTACGACATCCGTAACGTAGCAGCCCGTTCGTTCCGCTAAGGCGTAAACGATCGTCCCGCTGCCCGACCTCCAGGGCGCGACGATTGAGCGACAGGTAAAAAAAGCGGCGCCTCTGGCGCCGTTTTTGATTCTGGAGTTTGGCTGGAGGAACCAGCCTTTGGAAAGGCGCCCGGCATCGCGGCATATTTCTTCTCCCCGCCGGGGAGAAGGTGGCCCAAAGGGTCGGATGAGGGGGCGACGCCTGCGATAGACCGCACCCTCGCCCCCTCATCCCGCTGCCGCGACCTTCTCCCCGGCGGGGAGAAGAAACAAGCGGCACCCGCCCGCTCCACATCCCCTCTCTCACATCCCTCACCCTCAAAAACATTTGGCTGCCCCGGCCATGCATGCTAGTGCATCCGCAAACAATGCCGCGTCCTTCGGGACCCGTGCGGAACAATTACTCGAAAGACAGCCGCCGGACGGGAGCCTTTGCCCCGCGGCCGCCCATGGACGCCAGCATGCAAGACAAGACCACTTCTCCCATTCACGTCGTGGGCGGCGGACTGGCCGGTTCGGAAGCCGCATGGCAGATCGCGCAAAGCGGTGTGCCCGTCACCCTGCATGAAATGCGCGGCGTGCGCGGCACGGATGCGCATAAGGGCGATACGCTGGCGGAACTGGTCTGTTCCAACTCCTTCCGCTCCGACGATGCGACCGCCAATGCGGTCGGCGTTATCCACGCTGAAATGCGGCTTGCCGGCTCGCTGATCATGGCCTGCGCCGACAGGCACCAGGTGCCCGCCGGCGGCGCGCTTGCCGTCGATCGCGACGGGTTCTCCGAGGCCGTGACGAAAGAGCTGGAAAGTCACCCTCTGGTGACAATCATCCGCGAAGAGGTGAATGGCCTGCCGCCGAAGGAATGGGGCAACTCGATCATCGCCACCGGCCCGCTGACCTCGCCGGATCTCGCAGCCGCCATTCAGGCAGAGACGGGTGAGGATGCGCTCGCCTTTTTCGACGCCATCGCCCCCATCGTCCACCGCGACAGCATCAATATGGATATCTGCTGGTACCAGTCGCGTTACGACAAGGTCGGCCCCGGCGGCACCGGCAAGGATTACATCAACTGCCCGCTGAACGAAGAGCAGTACAACGCCTTCATCGACGCGCTGATTGCCGGCGACACGGTGGGTTTCAAGGAATGGGAAGGCACGCCCTATTTCGACGGCTGCCTGCCTATCGAGATCATGGCCGAGCGCGGCCGCGAAACGCTGCGCCATGGCCCGATGAAGCCGATGGGACTGACCAACGCCCATAACCCCACGGTCAAGGCCTATGCCGTCGTGCAGCTGCGACAGGACAATGCGCTCGGTACGCTCTACAACATGGTCGGTTTCCAGACCAAGCTGAAATACGGTGTGCAGGCGGATGTATTCCGCATGATACCGGGCCTCGAAAATGCGGAATTCGCGCGCCTCGGCGGCCTGCACCGCAACACCTATATCGATTCCCCGATCCTGCTCGACCGCTCGCTGAAGCTGAAATCGCGGCCGGACCTGCGTTTCGCCGGCCAGATCACCGGCTGCGAAGGTTATGTGGAAAGCGCCTCCGTCGGCCTTCTCGCCGGCCGCTTCGCCGCCGCCGAACAGAAAGGCGAGGCCCCGAGCCTGCCGCCGGCCACCACCGCGCTCGGCTCGCTCCTCAACCACATCACCGGCGGCCACCTCTCCTCCGATGATGAGCCGGGCAAACGCTCCTTCCAGCCGATGAACATCAATTTCGGCCTCTTCCCGGAACTGGCGCCGGGTTCCATCGTCAAGCCGGAAGGCGTGAAGCGTTTTCGCGGCAAGGACAAGACGATCATGAAACGCCAGCTCATTGCAGCGCGGGCGTTGCGGGATTGTGCGGCGTGGTTGGAGACTGGTGAAACCACACCGGAAACCAGCACCGTTCAGGATCATTGAACACGACAGCATTGGCTACGGCGAAAGCCCGTAGCCAATCCCATCAGCGAACATTCCAGAACGACCAGTCCGACTTGCCCTTCTGATATTTGTAGTGTCGGGAGAAATACGGGTTCACCGCCGTCACATACTCGAACTCGATGGTCGTGTTGCTCAGCAACGAAATGAACGGGCGATACTTATAGCGACCCGAAATCACGATTGCCGTCTCTTCGGTCTTGAAGTTTCCTTCTGTTAATATCTTGTCCCACTTCACATTTTCGGCGGAACCGAAAAAATTGTAAGGGGCAAATTCGGTCACGGCGACGCCGCCCACCAGCCTGGCGCTCCTGAGCGTCAAATCGAGCTTGTCTGGATCGAGCGGCCGCCCGGTATCGATGACGAAGGATTTGATCCCCGTTCTGACGCGCTCCTCGAATTCCGGGAAACGGGCAGACCAACGCGCCGTATTGTCCACCACCGATACGAAGCGGTCATAGCTTATCCAGCCGCGACCGATTTCGATTGCGATTGCCAGTACCAGAATGAGCAATGGCATCAGCAGAGAAAGCTCCACCGCCGCCACGCCGGAACGCGAACGCATCAGCGAAGTGAAGAGAGATTTCAGCCGCACCGCGCTCACTCCGTCACCCGAATGGCGGTGATCGCCAGCGACACATTCTGCAATTGTGGATTCTTTCCGGAACCGGAAAAAAGCAGGTGAGTGGTGGGAAGAATGAATTTCCAGTTATAACCGAGCGCCAGCAGATATTGTCCGGCCGCAGCGCTCGGCGTTTCAAACCTGTTCTCAATCGGAAATGTCACTGGCGAGGCGGCAAGGTCCGCATCCGCAATGGCAATGAGTGATATTTTCATGTCCTCCTCCGTGGTGGGGAGCAGAAAACCGGACGCGATCACCTTCCTGAAATCCACCTCGGTAACAACGGTTCTATTTGCCGCCGCCTTGCGGAGATATTCAGCACCACTATAGGCCGCCGTCGACATGTTGAGACTGAAAAAAAGCGCGAGACTGACCTCGATGGTGCCGAAGATCAGCAGGATATAGACCGGCGCAAGCAGAGCGAATTCGACGGCGCTTGCCGCCTGGATATTGGCGGCAAACGATCCGGACAGACTGGGGAAGCGGCGACGGGGTGTTTTAAAGCGAGTCAAGATAGGTGACCTCGAATGCGGTTATGATGCCGCCCAGACTGTCGCTCTTTCCAGCAGCGGCGATCGAAAGCTTGTACAGCGAATAGGTATCGACCGTGATCTTGTAGCTGCGGCGCTCCCAGCGGATTTCATTCGCCTTCTGACTCATCTGGATGATTTTTTTCTCCAGACCCATTTGTGGGCGCAGCAGCTGCAGGGAAATCTCGATGTCGTTCGAGCCCTCGTAGTCTCTGTTGCGTCCGCTGTACCAAACCGAGACTTCGTATTTGCCGGGGTGCATCTCCACATATTTGAAGATCGAACTGTTGGCGTCGCGTCTTTTTTGCCCTTCCCAATGGCTGTCGAGTTCAACGGCGTAGCGGGTTGGCGGTATGCGCTCGTCTTGTTTGTTGCGTAGCGATGCTTTGTCGCTCCCCTCTTCCTCTGTCGGGCATTGCTGCGCCGCGCCGGAATTCAAGGCTTCCTTGTCGCCGGATTGCGTTTTGCTGCCGTCTTTCGAAGCGCTGTTTTCTTTGGACGTCGTGGCTCCGGATTTTTCAACACACGCCGTTCCCGCCTCTGTTGTCTTTTCCTTTTCCTGCTCCCCGTAGCCCTGCCAGCCGTGATTCTTCCGACAATCCGCATCGCTCCAGTCCTGAAGCTCGATACCCGGACCCGTACCACCGTCCCATCCCAGTTCAGTGTAGGTGTAAACGCCCCAACAACCATTCGGTGTCTTGGTGGTCTTGCCGTTTTTCAGTATTCGTTCCGTGCCGTTCAGCGATTTTTCGAAGGTGTTGTTGACGATGACCTCGCCGTCATGCGGATAAGGCGGAATACCGCCGCAACGGTAGGACAGGCGGTAGTCCAGTTTCCTGGTTTGGAACAGATCCCCAAGAACTGTCTTGTAGGCGAACTTCGCCTCGATATCCGTCGTCAACCAATCGATTTTGACGTCCCGGCTCACCACATCCTGCTTGGTGGAACGGATCAGCGCATCGAAAGTATCGAGCACATTCTTACGGCGTATCTCATCCAGCGGCACATTCGTTCGCGTCGGCTTCGTCGAACGCTCGCAGGCCTGTGCAATCACACGTTTGGACTGGCTGTAATAGGCCATGGCCCGGCCGCCTTCGAACAGAAGTCCGAAAAACAAAAGGAAAACCGGCAGAAGCAACGCCGTCATGATTGCGAAGGTCGCCGCGCGGTCCTTCATGAAAAGCGAAAACAGCCCTTCACGAACAACCTTTTTTCTTGTCCACTCAAACATCCTGAAAACACCGTCTCATGTCGCTCATCGCGGCGGGAAAGGCGCGCTGTGAAAAGCGGTGCGCCCGGGTTTCTGCCACGCTAAAAAATATCCGGCCCGCCGCCGGGTGCTAAAAGTTGCCTGTCGATTGGCGACTGCTTTTTTCGCAAGCAGTTCTCGCCGACCTCTCAAAATCCACGGGGTTATTAGCATGGAAACCGTAAACCAAAGGCCAACAAAAACCGGAAAATATGCTGCAAATTCATATGCTTAATTCATTTATTAATAAATTAGAACGTATGAATTATGGTCGCCGTGCCGGTCACTACCGGGCCGTTTTCGGTAATGCAGTTTTCTTCGGGGCGACAAACCGGGCTTTGCCCCTTGTCCCTCCAGCCAAGCTCGGGCAAAACAGCCCTGTTCAATCACAAGACAATGCCAGGAGATAAGATATGGACGTTCGCGCCGCAGTTGCCATTCAGGCCGGAAAGCCGCTTGAGGTCATGACCGTTCAACTCGAAGGCCCGCGCGCCGGCGAAGTGCTGGTTGAGGTCAAGGCGACCGGCATCTGCCATACAGACGATTTCACCCTGTCGGGCGCCGATCCGGAAGGCCTGTTCCCGGCCATTCTCGGCCATGAGGGCGCGGGCGTCGTCGTCGATGTCGGCCCCGGCGTCACCTCGGTCAAGAAGGGCGACCATGTCATTCCGCTCTACACGCCGGAATGCCGCGAATGCTATTCCTGCACCTCGCGCAAGACCAATCTCTGCACCTCCATCCGCGCCACACAGGGCCAGGGCGTGATGCCGGACGGCACCTCGCGCTTCTCCATCGGCAAGGACAAGATCCATCATTATATGGGCTGCTCGACCTTCTCGAACTATACGGTTCTGCCGGAGATCGCGCTCGCCAAGATCAATCCCGACGCGCCCTTCGACAAGGTTTGTTACATCGGCTGCGGCGTGACAACCGGCATCGGTGCGGTCATCAACACCGCCAAGGTCGAGATCGGTTCCACCGCAATCGTCTTCGGTCTCGGCGGCATCGGCCTCAACGTGCTGCAGGGCCTGCGCCTTGCCGGCGCGGACATGATCATCGGCGTGGACATCAACCCCGACCGCAAGGCCTGGGGCGAGAAGTTCGGCATGACCCACTTCGTCAATCCCAAGGAAGTCGGCGACGACATCGTGCCCTATCTCGTCAACATGACGAAGCGCAATGGCGACCTGATCGGCGGCGCCGATTACACATTCGATTGCACCGGCAATACCAAAGTCATGCGCCAGGCGCTGGAAGCCTCGCATCGTGGCTGGGGTAAGTCGGTCATCATCGGCGTTGCCGGCGCCGGCCAGGAAATCTCCACGCGTCCGTTCCAGCTCGTCACCGGCCGCAACTGGATGGGCACCGCCTTTGGCGGCGCACGCGGCCGCACGGATGTGCCGAAGATCGTCGACTGGTACATGGAAGGCAAGATCCAGATCGACCCGATGATCACCCACACCATGCCGCTCGAAGACATCAACAAGGGCTTCGACCTGATGCATAAGGGCGAAAGCATTCGCGGCGTCGTGGTTTATTGATTGGACAAGACGCAGGCCGGCGCGCGCAACCCCGCGCGCCCGCCATTCATGCAAATGTGATCGCCTCCAACCCGCTGCAGCCATTGCGATTAACGGGACGGTAAATCTATCGTCGTAAGCCGATACTACGCGGTGGAGTTGAAAATCCCTCCCCGCCCAGAACGACGCCAGACCTGCGGAGAGCGACCCTGAAAATCGTACCGATCGACAACGGAAACCGCGTCGCCGCCGTCGCTCTTCTGGCGAAAGGCTTCTCGGAAAAAAGCGAGGCCTTCTGGTCGCGCGGGTTGTCGCTCGTGAGCGAACATCACGAGCGGCGCGAACTCGGCCCGATCGGGCAATTGCTGATGAAGGGCGACGATGCCGCAGGTGTGCTGCTGACGATCAAAAGCCGCCTGCCGGAGACCGGCAGGATCGTCGTCAACCTGTCGAGCTGGTATGTGGAGCCTTCCTGCCGCTGGTTCGCCCCGCGCATGTTGCAGATGGCATCCTCCAATGAGGACGAAATCTTCACCGATCTCACCCCCTCTCCCGAAGCCTGCAAGCTGAATGAGAGGCTGGGCTTTGCGACGGTGACCGATTCCACGCTTCTTTATCCGCTGCCCTTTGCAGCGCTTCGCCCGGCAAGCGCACGGCTGCGCCCGCCAGGCGCGATAAAACCGGAAATACTCTCCGCCGAAATGCGCGACATGCTGGAAGACCATGCCCGTCTCGGCTGCATCGTGGCGGTTATGGAGGCAGAGAACCGCCATTACCCGCTGGTCTTCCTGAAAACCACGACCAAAAGATTGCCATCCGCGCGCCTCATCCATTGCGAAGACCGGCAGGTCGCGCAAAGGCACATATCCGCAATTGCCCGCCACCTTCTTGGCCATGGCCGGCTTGCGCTGACCATGGCGGCAATGGGCGCAGAGCGAAAGGCCGGCGGGCTTGCCGCACATAAATCTGCACCGATACAAGTAAAAGGCGCATGGAACCCACGATTTATTAACGAAGCATACTCAGAGTTGGTGTTATTGCCACCGTAGGTATTTTAGTGAGTCGTGCGCGACTTGACGGAATCTTGGCCTCTACAGAAAAAGCGCCGTTCCGGGCAGGTCATTGGGAAACACGCGGGAAATCGGAGAACGAGCATGCTTGCAGCGAAAAAGAGTGAAATCGACGTTGCCGATACCATCTATTCCTACCTCTCCAACCGTTTTCCCGCCTATGCCCCCTTTTCCGCCGATACGCTGCTTCTCGAAGGCGGCGTGATCGATTCGCTCGGCTTTCTGGAGCTGATGATCTTCCTCGGCGAGGGTTTCGGCATCATTCTCGATGACGAACATTTCACGCCTGAAAATCTCGGCACGCCGGCCGATCTCATCGCCTTCGTCCTCAGGGAACGGAGGAGATGACACCCCATTTCCTGCTGCACCACCTGCTTACCGCCCGCGCGGCGAGCGACGATCAGGCCCTCGTCCACAAGGACCGATCGCTGAATTATCGCGAATTTTCCGCAGCGGCGGCCCGTTGCGCGGCGGCATTGCAGGAAGCCGGAGCCCAACGCGGAGACCGCGTCGTCATCTATCTGCCGCGCGGCATCGAGGAATGCTGGTCGATCTTTGGCGTGAGCATGGCGTCCGGCGTCTTCGTGCCGGTGAACGCATTGCTGAAGGCGCAGCAGATTCGCCATATCGTTAAGGATTGCGGCGCAAAAATCGTCATCAGCGACGCCGCGATGATGGATGAGCTGAAAGCGGCACTGGAAGACCTTCCCGGGGTCACGGTCCTGCTGGCGGAAGAGATAGAGGCCCGCGCCGACACACCCGCCCGGCCTTCAGCGGCAATAGGGGAAGACCTGGCCGCCATTCTTTATACCTCCGGCTCCACCGGCTCGCCGAAGGGCGTGATGCTGTCGCACCGCAATCTTCTGGCCGGCGCCCGCATCGTGCGCACCTATCTGGACATCACCGGCAAAGACCGCATTCTGTGCCTGCTGCCCTTCAGCTTCGATTATGGCCTGAACCAGCTGCTGACGGCGGTGGAACAGGGCGCGGCCACGATCATCTCCACCTTCCGGTTGGGCGATGAGATCGTCCGCGATCTGCGCGACCACGCCATTACGGGTCTCGCCGGCGTGCCGACGATCTGGGCGATCCTGACGAAAGCGGCCCCGTCGCTCACAAAGACGCCTCTGCCGCATCTGCGTTACATCACCAATTCCGGCGGACGCGTGCCGCAGGAAACCGTGAAAGCGCTGCGCGAGAAGCTGCCGGATACGAAAATCTACCTGATGTATGGCCTCACGGAAGCCTTCCGCTCCACCTTCCTGCCGCCCGATGAAATCGACCGCCGCCCGACCTCCATCGGCAAGGCCATTCCCGAATGCGAAATCTTCATCGTCACCGCCGAGGGACAGAGGGCGAAGCCGGGTGAACCCGGCATTCTCGTGCATCGCGGCCCGACCGTCTCGCTGGGTTACTGGAACCGGCCGGAGGAGACGGCAAAGGTGCTGCGCCCTCACCCCTTCATTCCGGCGGCGCTGGGCGGCGAGACCGTGTGTTATTCCGGCGATCTGGCGGTGGAGGACGAGGATGGTTTCTTCAGCTTCGTCGCCCGCAACGATGCGATGATCAAATCGTCGGGCTATCGCATCAGCCCGACCGAGGTTGAGGAAAGCCTGATGTCGACAGGCCTTTTCCAGCAGGTCGCCGTCATCGGCCTGCCCGACCCCTTTGCGGGCGAAAAGGTCCATGCCGTGGCGACTGCCGCCAACCAGAATATCGATGTTTCGGCGGCGCTGAAGAAGGCGGCCGAAATGCTCGCCCCCTTCATGATCCCGCGCGCCATCGAACTGGTGGAACGACTGCCGGTCACGGCCAATGGCAAGGTGGATTACCGCGCGCTGGTGCGCGAACGGACGGACAATGGCGCCAACGGATAAACCCCAGAGCCACGGCCCGGCTTTTGCAGCCGCGTTATTCGACACAAGCGAGAACGATCTGATGATCGGCGGACTTCCCGTGCGCGATATTGTCGCCGGGACCGGAACGCCTTGCTTCCTCTATGACGCCGCCGCCATGCGCCGCGCCTATCGCGATCTCGAAACCGCGCTCGGCGGTTTTGCCGATATCTATTATTCGGTGAAGGCCAATCCCCTGCCCGCCATCGTCTCGCTTTTCCGGCAGGAAGGTGCGGGTGCGGAAATCGCTTCCGTCGGCGAATACCGCGCCGCCATCAGGGCCGGTGTCGCAGCGCAAAACATCATTTTCGCCGGCCCCGGCAAAGGCATGGCCGAGCTGCGCGAAGTGATCGAGGGCGGCATCGGCGAAATCCATATCGAAAGCGCCGAGGAAATCACCCGCATCGAGGCAATCGGCAAGCCGGTCAAAGCCTCGATCCGCATCAATCCGGTGCCGGATGCACAGGCCGGCGCGATGCGCATGGGCGGCAAGGCCACAGCCTTCGGTTTCGATGAGGAGGAGCTGGAAAATGTCCTGCCGCTCTTCAAGGACGCCCGATATATCGATCTCGTCGGCGTCCATATTTACGGCGGCACGCAGATCCTCGATGCCGACATGCTTGTCTCCCAATGGAGACACGGCATTTCCCTTGCCGCGCGCATGGCCGAGATGCTCGGCAGGCCGCTCGAAACCATCGATCTCGGCGGCGGTCTCGGCATTCCCTATTTCGCAGGCGAAACGCCGCTCGATCTTGAAAAAGTCAGCGCCGCCATTCCCGATCTCAAGGCGCTCCTGAAGGCGCATCCGCTGATAACCGACGCCCATGTCATCGTCGAACCCGGCCGTTTCCTCGCCGGTCCCGGCGGCGTCTATGTGGCGGAGGTGAATTCGGTAAAGACCTCGCGCGGCACCACCTTCGTGGTGATGGATGGCGGCATGCACCACCACCTGGCCGCATCCGGCAATCTCGGCCAGATCGTCAAGCGCAACTATCCCATCGTCGCACCGGCCATGATGCTGGCGGAGCATGAAGAGACGGCAACCATCGTCGGCCCGCTCTGCACGCCGCTCGATACGCTCGCCCGCAATACGGCGCTGCCGAAGCTCAAGGCAGGCGATCTCCTCGCCATCCTGCAATCGGGCGCCTATGGCGCCAGCGCCAGCCCTGCGGGTTTTCTGAGCCATGCGGCGGCGAAGGAAGTGCTGGTGGAGAATGGGGTGTTTGAGGTGATCGGGCGATAATCACCCCCGAAGCAACCTGTCCCCCACCGCGAATTTCGATTTCAGCAGACACTCGTCATACTCCGCCTCGGCAACGGAATCGAACACGATACCGCCGCCGACATTGAAGACGGCACGGCCGTCGTCAAACAGGCTGAGCGTGCGGATCGCCACGGAGAACCGCATCTCACCATTTGGGGACATGAAGCCGATTGCGCCGCAATAGGCGTCGCGCGGCGTCGCTTCCAGCTCTCGCAGGATTTTCATCGCCCACATTTTCGGCGCGCCAGTAACGGAGCCGCAGGGAAACAGAGCGGCGAAGATATCTTCCACCGTCACGTCAGGCAGAAGTTTCGCCCGCACATGGCTAACCATCTGGTGCACGGTCGGATAGGTCTCGATATCGAACAGCCGCGGCACATCAAGGCTGCCGACTTCGGTAATGCGGGAAATATCGTTGCGCAGCAGATCGACGATCATGCGGTTTTCGGCAAGCGTCTTTTCGTCCGCCAGCATTGCGGCGATAATCGCCCGGTCTTCTTCCGCATCGGCTCCGCGCGGCGTCGTTCCCTTCATCGGATGGGTTTCGATGAAACCTTCCCCATCCACCGAGAAGAACAGTTCCGGTGAGCGCGACAGGATGACCGGGCCGCCGAGATCGACCAGCGCGCCATATTTCACTGGCTGCCGTTCGATCAGCGACCAGAAGGCCGTCAGCGGATCGCCGCTCCAGCGGGCATGGACCGGCATGGTCAGATTACCCTGGTAACAGTCGCCGCGACGCAGATGCCCGTGCAGCCGCGCGAAACGCTGGCAATAGTCTTGAAGGGTCCATGCCGGCACGGGATCGGACAGAAACGCATCCGCATCCGGCAGATTTGCCGGCCGCGCAAACCGTCCCTCATCCGGCTGCGGGCCGGAAAAGACGCCGAAATTGAGAAACGGCACGTTGCGAGACTCGTCCGCAAAAGGCGCAAGCTTCGGCTCGAACAGGAAGCCCGCCTCGTAGGACATATAGCCGGCGAGGTATTTCCCGGCCCGGCGCAGCTCTTCCATACGCTTGAGCGCAGCAAAAAACGACGCCGGTTCATCCGCGACGATGATCTCTTCCGGCTCGGTGAAGGCTGTCACCGTGCCGGTCGTATCATCCCGGAAAAGAACGTAAGGCGCGTGTGCCAAGGAAAGCGTCCGAAACAGGAGAAAAAGTCGGGAAGAGTCAGATGGGGTCTATATCGCCCCGCGCCCACATTTCGATGGTTTCCGCATAAAAATCGGCGAAACGGCCTTCCTCGATAGACTTGCGGATACCCTGCATCAGCTCCTGATAATAGGCAAGATTGTGCCAGGAGAGCAGCATGCCGCCCAGCGCCTCGTTGGCGCGGGTGAGATGGTGCAGATAGGCGCGGGAATAATCGCGCGAGGCCGGGCAGTTGGACTGCTCGTCCAGCGGGCGCATATCCTCGGCATGGCGGGCATTGCGGATATTGACCTTGCCGCGACGGGTAAAGGCAAGCCCGTGGCGGCCGGAGCGGGTCGGCATCACGCAGTCGAACATGTCGATACCGCGCGCCACCGATTTCAGGATATCATCGGGCGTGCCGACGCCCATCAGGTAACGCGGTTTTTCGGTGGGCAGCACCGGCAGGGTGATATCGAGCATGCCGAGCATCACATCCTGCGGCTCTCCGACGGCAAGGCCGCCGACCGCATAACCCTTGAGATCGAGCTGCTTCAGTCCCTCTGCGGAACGGATGCGCAGGTCCGGCTGGTCGCCGCCCTGCACGATGCCGAACATGGCCTTGCCGGGCTGGTCGCCGAAAGCCACGCGGCAGCGCTCGGCCCAGCGCAGCGACATTTCCATGGCGCGCTCGATTTCCTTGCGCTCGGCCGGCAGCGCGATGCATTCATCGAGCTGCATCTGGATATCCGAATCGAGCATGCCCTGAATTTCGATGGAGCGTTCCGGCGACATATGGTGCAGAGAACCGTCCACATGGCTCTTGAAGGTCACACCCTGCTCGTCAAGCTTGCGCAGGCCGGAAAGCGACATCACCTGAAAACCGCCGCTATCGGTGAGGATCGGGTGCGGCCAGCGGATCAGCTCATGCAGGCCGCCAAGGCGGGCAACACGCTCCGGACCCGGCCGCAGCATCAGGTGATAGGTATTGCCGAGAATGATATCGGCCCCAAGCTCGCGCACCTGATCGAGATACATGGCCTTGACGGTGCCGACCGTGCCGACCGGCATGAAGGCAGGCGTGCGGATCACGCCACGCGGCATGGCGACTTCGCCGAGGCGCGCGCCGCCGCTCGTGGCTTTCAGGGTGAAGGTGAATTTGTCGTGCATCAGTTTTTCCGGAACAACAGGCTGGAATCGCCATAGGAATAGAAGCGGTATCCGGTTTCGATGGCGTGCTTATAAGCGTCACGCATCGTTTCGAGACCGCAGAAAGCCGAAACCAGCATGAACAGCGTCGATTTCGGCAGGTGGAAATTGGTCATCAGAATATCGACCGCGCGAAAGCGGTATCCCGGCGTGATGAAGATGCCGGTGGCATCGGACCATGGGTGGATAACACCATTCTCATCGGCCGCACTTTCGATCAGGCGCAGCGATGTCGTGCCGACGCAAACGATCCGTCCGCCGCGCGCCTTCACGGCATTCAGCCGGTCGGCGGTTTCCTGCGACACATGGCCGATCTCGAAATGCATCTTGTGATCGTCGGTATCGTCGGACTTGACCGGAAGGAAGGTGCCTGCCCCAACGTGAAGCGTCACGAAATGCCGCTCGATGCCCACCTTGTCCAGCGCGGCAAACAGATCGGGCGTGAAATGCAGCCCGGCGGTGGGGGCGGCAACGGCTCCCTTTTCGCGGGCGTAGATCGTCTGGTAATCGGTCTGGTCCTGCGCATCTTCCGGACGTTTCGCGGCAATATAGGGCGGCAGGGGAATATGGCCGACTGAGGCTATCGCCTCGTCCAGCACCGGGCCGGAGACGTCGAACAGCAGCGTGATCTCGCCCTCCTCGCCCTTCTCCTCAACGGTGGCTTCCAGATGGGCAAGGCCGCAGGCATTGTCGCGCTCATAACCGAAACGGATGCGGTCGCCCTGCTTGATGCGCTTGCCGGGACGCGCGAAAGCCTTCCAGCGGGATTGATCGGCGCGCATGTGCAGCGTGGCCGAAACCGCCGTCTCTGGCGCACCTTCGCGCAGCCTGACACCTTCGAGCTGGGCGGGAATGACGCGGGTGTCGTTGAAGACAAGCGCATCGCCGGGCTTCAGGAAGGACGGCAGGTCGAAGACACGGTTGTCTTCCATGCGGTTCTCATTCGGATCGACGACGAGCAGGCGCGCGCTATCGCGCGGGTTCGCCGGGCGAAGGGCAATATTCTCCTCGGGCAGATCGAAATCGAACAGGTCTACACGCATTGCAAGGGTCTTCCAGAAATCCAATTTGACACGGCACGGTGTTTTGCGGCCCGACGCATCCTCGCCCCTCATTCCTGTGCTTGTCACAGGAATCCAGTCGGCGCGCGTCTGCGCGGCGGGAGGAGTCCTTTCAGCCCAGGGACTTGGGCTGGCTGGATTCCTGTGACAAGCACAGGAATGAGGGAAGAAGAGAACGGCGCGACGGATGGCAAGCGTCAAAACTGCCGCGTCCATCCTTAAAATCACGTACCGTCAATAAACGTCAAAACCCGCCTCGCATAGACTGCGAGACGGGTCGAACTGCAATTTCCGCAAATCAGGCCGCAGAAGCGAGCTTGATGGAAACGATCGAATCCGGGTCCTTCACCGGCTCGCCGCGCTTGACCTTGTCGATGGCTTCCATGCCTTCGATGACCTGGCCCCAGACGGTGTACTGCTTGTTGAGCCACGGCGAATCCGTGAAGCAGATGAAGAACTGCGAGTTGGCGGAGTTCGGGTTCTGAGAACGGGCCATGGAGCAGGTGCCGCGCACATGCGGAATGGCGGAGAACTCGGCCTTCAGATCCGGCTTGTCGGAGCCGCCCATGCCGGCGCGGGCCGGGTTGAAGCTTTCCGCACCCTTCTTGCCGAACTTCACGTCGCCCGTCTGGGCCATGAAGTCTTCGATGACGCGGTGGAAAACGACGCCATCGTAAGCGCCTTCCGATACGAGTTCCTTGATGCGGGCGACGTGGCCCGGAGCAACTTCCGGCAGCAGCTGGATCACGACCTTGCCGGTCGTCGTTTCCATGATGATGGTGTTTTCCGGATCCTTGATCTCGGCCATGACTATTCTCCTCTGTTCGGGCTCCATTGCCCTTACCTTACTTTTTGCCGACGGTGACCTTGATCATCCGGTCGGGGTTGGAAACTTCGCCGTTGCCGCCGGCGCCGCGCTTGATCTTGTCCACGGCTTCCATGCCGGACACGACCTTGCCGACCACGGTATATTGGCCGTTCAGGAACGGACCGTCGGCAAACATGATGAAGAACTGCGAATTGGCGGAATTCGGATCCTGCGAGCGGGCCATGCCGACCACGCCGCGCGTGAACGGAACCTTGGAGAATTCGGCCGGAATATCCGGCAGGTCGGAACCGCCCGTACCCGCGCGCTGGGCGCTGAAGCCCTTCTCCATGTTGCCATACTGCACATCGCCGGTCTGCGCCATGAAGCCATCGATGACGCGGTGGAAGGCAACATTGTCATAAGCGCCCTTCTTGGCCAGCGCCTCGATCTGCGCCACGTGCTTCGGCGCGACATCCGGCATCAGCTCGATGACAACGGGACCGTCCTTCAGCTGCACGGTCAGGAGTTCGGCGGCGGAAGCGAAGGTGCTGGCGGCGAGCGCGCCTGCAAACATGGCGCCGGCAAAGGCAAATCGAACGAGTTTCATCGGATTGGCTCCAGAATGTGGGGCTGAAGTCAGCGCTTCAGCTTGGCGTTGAGGGCTTCAAGCACGGCTTTCGGCACGAAGGCGTCGACATTGCCGCCCATGGCGGCGATCTGCCGGACCAATGTGGCTGTAATGGGTCGCGACGAGGTGCCGGCGGGCAGGAATACGGTCTGGATATCGGGCGCCATCTGGCGGTTCATCCCGGCCATCTGCATTTCATAATCGAGATCGGTGCCGTCGCGCAGGCCGCGCAGCAGAAGGCGCGCACCGTGCTCTCGGGCGGCATCGACGACGAGATTATCGAAAGAGACGACTTCCATGCGCGCCGCTTCGCCCGGCAGATGTTCGGCAAGCGCCCGCTTTATCAGCCCTGCCCGCTCCTCGAAGCTGAACAGCGGCGCTTTTCCGGGATGAATGCCGACCGCAACGATGACTTTCGACGCCACGTTCAGCGCCTGAATAAGCACATCCAGATGTCCGTTGGTCATCGGATCGAAGGATCCTGGATAAAAGGCAATCGTCATATCGCTCTCAGGTGGTGGGCGCGTCTCGACGCTTCAGCATATGTGCCGCCTTTTGTCATGGAGAGGCACGCGGCGCAAGACTTTATAACCACCCCTCACAAGCGCGGCTGCGGCGTGAACCGCGGATGAATGGGCCGTTCAGTGCGGTTTCACAGCTATTTTGTCTAAATGCACGGCATCGGGAAACCGAAACGCCCCTCACTCGTTAAGCATCCGGAGAATTGAAAATGCTGGCCTTCATGATCGTCCTTTCGATCATCGCTTCATTCGCAGCCGAGTATCTTTTTCTCGAATGACGACATCAGCCAGTTTCCTGAACGCCAGATGAACGAGCCATTCAAGGAAGTTTCACAGGCGCGATGCTAATCGATTTTTACGGTTGACGCGGAACATGTCGAGACATGGCGCGTTAAGAAAGAACCAAAGGAACGGACAGATGTTTATAAGAGAAAAACAGTCTACTTCGGCGAAAATCAGCGTCATCAGCACAGCCTGGACAGTACTGGTTATCGCAATGGTAGCAACGACGTTTAGCCTTTATGAACAGAAGCCTGAAAAGCTGGGCCCAGACTATCCGCAGCTGACCGCCCGTTATCAGTATATGAATTACTACTGATAACGGAGAGAATTTTCTCGAAACTCCCGGAGACGATATCATGTTCACATTTCTGACAATGCTTCTTGCCCTGATCAGCGTTATGTTCGTGACATCGATGGTCTCCGTGGTCGCTGAGATGCGACGTGAAGACGAGGAATTCAAGGCGATGATCCGGCGCGACCGCGCCTTCTGAGCGCGACGGACCGGACAGACGGCCGCTTAAAAGTGATTCTTTTCAACCGCCTGGACCTTCCGGGCGGTTTTATTTTGCGCCTCGCGGAGGGCGATGGGGCGAAGACGATGGCGGAAAATCCCGCCTCCAATCACACAAGCGTTTTCAAAACCCCGTTTTTCCAAGGCAAATTCCCTTCAATTTCCGTTTGGATTGATTTAAGGAACGCCGATACGTTGCGGGCCGGACAGACGGCGACCGCGATGACGTTCCTGTGAGGTTTGCATAACGATGCTCGATTCCCTGAGAAATGCTTCTCGAACCATGGCAGCCAAGCTGCTGCTTCTCCTGCTTGTTGTCTCTTTTGGCATCTGGGGCGTTTCCGCATCGCTTGTCACCGCCAATTCCCACGCCGTCATGACGGTGGGCGACCAGACGGTCAGCCCGGAGGAATTCCGCCTCGCCTATCAGCGCCAGATTTCCGATCTCAGCCGCCAGTTCGGCACAAGGCTGACGACCGAGCAGGCCAAGGCCTTCGGCATCGACCGTCAGGTCTTCAGCCAGCTTGCGGCCGGTGCAGCGCTTGACGAGCTGGCCTCCAGGATGAATCTCGGCCTCTCGGAAAACCGCCTCGCCAATCTCATTGCCGAAGACCCGGCCTTCAAGGCGGTCAACGGCCAGTTCGACCGCAATCTCTTCAGCGAGCGCCTGCGCAATTCCGGTTTCCGTGAGGATGACTATATCAAGGAACGCAGCAAGGTCGCCGTCCGCAGCCAGATCGTCGAAGCCGTTTCCGACGGTTTTGCCGCACCACAGGTGCTGGTGGATGCGCTGAAGCAATATCGCAACGAGCAGCGCGCCGTCGATTACGTCATTCTTTCGAACGCCGTCATTCCGCCGGTCAAGGCGCCGGGCGACGACGTGCTTGCCCCGTGGTTCGAAACCAACAAGACGAAATATCGCGCGCCCGAGTTCCGCAAGTTCACCTATGTGAAGCTTGAGCCGTCCGATATCGCCGATCAGGCCGCCGTCACCGACGCCCAGATCGCCGATTATTATAACAGCCATAAGGACAGCTTCCGCACCGCCGGCCGCCGCACGGTGGAGCAGCTGACCTTCCCTGAAAAGGAAATGGCGGAGGCCGCCGCCGAGCAGATCCGCCTTGGCAACACCACCTATGACCAGGTGGTGAAGGATCAGGGCAAGACCGCTTCCGACGTGACCCTCGGCGAATTCACCAAGGATACCATCCCCGACCAGTCGATTGCCGATGCGGCTTTCGCCATCCAGAAGGATGGCGGTGTGTCGCCGGTGGTCCAGGGTTCCTTCGGCCCGGTTCTCCTGCGCGTCACCGGCATCAAGCCGGAAACGACCCGCACGCTGGAAGAGGCGAAGGAAGATATCCGCAAGGACCTCGCCACCGCCGCCGCTGCGGAAGAAATCACCAATGTTCACGACCGTTACGAGGATTTGCGCGCCGGCGGTTCTTCGCTCGCCGATGCCGCAACGCAGCTGAACCTGAAACCCGTCACCATCGCCGCCATCGACGCTTCCGGCCTCGATGAAAAGGGCGATGCGGTTCAGGGCCTGCCCTCCCCGCAGCTCGCGCAGGAGGTCTTCAAGACCGAACCCGGCACGGAAGCGCTGCCGATCAATCTCGGCCGTGAGGGCTACATCTGGTTCGATGTCGACCAGATCATCGCCGCCCGCGACCGCACGCTTGCCGAAGTTCGCGACGATGTCGTGGCCGACTGGACGGCGGAGCAGCAGCGCAACGCGCTTGCCGCCAAGGCCGAGGAACTGAAGGCGCGCGTCGAAAAGGGCGACACGCTGGAAGCCGTGGCCGGTGAGCTGAGCCTTGCCGTCGAACAGAAATCCGGCCTGCGCCGCAACAGCGAAGACGCTATTTTCGGCCAGCAGACAATCGCGGCGGTCTTCTCCGGCGCGGAGGGCAAGGTGGGCACGGCGGCCGATGCCGACGGTTCCAGCCGTATCCTCTTCAAGGTCACCTCGGTCGACACCAATGCGCCTGCCGACGCGCTCGCCAATGACGACCAGCAGTTCGCCGCCATTGCCCGCGCGGCCGGCGACGACATGCTGGACCAGATGGTCAACCGCCTGCAGAATGACTATGGTGTCACCATCAATCAGGCCCTCGCCGATCAGGCGATGGTCGGCTTCTAACCCGGGGGGCGACAAGATGGCCGAACTGAAGCCGCTGATCGCCAAGGTCGCCAATGGAGAAAGCCTGAACCGCGAGGAATCGCGGGCGGCTTTCGACATTCTGATGTCGGGCGAAGCCACGCCGTCGCAGATCGGCGGTTTCCTGATGGCGCTGCGCGTGCGCGGCGAGACGGTGGACGAAATCGTCGGCGCCGTCTCCTCCATGCGTTCCCGCATGCTGCCGGTTTCGGCCCCCGCCAATGCCATCGATATCGTCGGTACCGGCGGTGACGGCATCGGCACCTATAATATCTCGACGCTCGCCTCGATCATCGTCGCCGGCACCGGCCTGCCGGTCGCCAAGCACGGCAACCGGGCGCTGAGCTCCAAATCCGGCACGGCGGATGCGCTCTCGGCGCTCGGCGTGAAGCTCGATATCGGTCCGGAACTCATCGCCCGCTGCATCAGCGAGGCGGGTCTCGGTTTCATGTTCGCGCAGCTGCACCATTCGGCCATGCGCCATGTCGGCCCAAGCCGCGTCGAACTCGGCACGCGCACCATCTTCAACCTGCTCGGCCCCCTCTCCAACCCGGCCGGCGCCAAACGGCAATTGCTCGGCGTCTTTTCGCCGCGCTGGCTGGTGCCGCTTGCGGAAGTGCTGCGCGATCTGGGTTCGGAAAGCATCTGGGTCGTGCATGGCGACGGCATGGACGAGGTGACGACCACGGGCGTTACCCATGTCGCGGCACTGGAAAATGGCAAGATCCGCACCTTCGACCTGACGCCGAAGGATTTCGGTGTCGAGCCCGCGTCCATGGAAGATCTGAAGGGCGGCGACGGCATTGCCAATGCGGCGGCGCTGCGCGAGGTTCTGTCCGGCAAGCGCAACGCCTATCGTGACGTGTCGCTGTGCAACGCGGCCGCAGCGCTGGTTATCGCCGGCAAGGCGGAAACACTGTCTCAGGCGATGGCGATCGTCAGCGAAGCGCTGGACAGTGGCAAGGCCGCAGCCGCGCTCGACCGTCTGGTTGCCGTGTCCAACGAGGATCAGGAATGAGAGCGAGATCATGAGCGACATTCTGAAAAAGATCGAGATTTACAAGCGCGAGGAAATCGCCGCCGCCAAGGCCAAGGTTTCGCTGGCCGACCTGAAGGCCATGGCCGCCGACCAGAGCGCGCCGCGCGGTTTCTACAGGGCGCTCCGGGCAAAGCAGGCCGAAGGCAAGTTCGGCCTGATCGCCGAAATCAAGAAGGCCAGCCCCTCCAAGGGCCTGATCCGTCCGGATTTCGATCCGCCGGCGCTGGCCGCCGCCTATGAAGCCGGTGGCGCCGCCTGTCTTTCGGTGCTGACGGATAGCCCAAGCTTTCAGGGCGCCCCGGAATTCCTGACCGCCGCCCGCAATGCCTGCGCCCTGCCGGCGCTGCGCAAGGATTTCATGTTCGAGACCTATCAGGTGCATGAGGCGCGCGCCTGGGGCGCGGACTGCATTCTCCTCATCATGGCCTCGCTTTCCGACGACGAGGCGAAACGCCTTGAGGACGAGGCTTTCGCGCTCGGCATGGATGTGCTGGTGGAAGTGCACGATGAGGAAGAAACGGAACGGGCGCTGAAGCTTTCCTCGCCGCTTCTCGGCATCAACAACCGCAACCTGCGCACCTTCGAAGTCAGCCTCGAAACCAGCGAGAAGCTCGCAGGCCTCGTGCCGGCGGAAAAGCTGCTGGTCGGCGAAAGCGGCATCTTCACCTTCGAGGATTGTAAGCGTCTCGAAAAAAGCGGTATCGGCACCTTCCTCGTCGGCGAAAGCCTGATGCGCAAGGACGATGTGACAGCGGCGACCAAAGCGCTGCTGACCGGCCAATCCGGCATTCTGGCAGCGGAATAATGCACCGATGAGCGAGGCGGGAAAGCTCACCCATATCGATGCTGGCGGCGAAGCGCATATGGTCGATGTCGGCGACAAGGCCGAGACCGTCCGTGTCGCCGTCGCCGAAGGCTTCGTGAAGATGAAGCCGGAAACGCTGGCGCTCATCCGCGAGGGCAACGCCAGGAAGGGCGATGTCATCGGCACCGCACGCCTCGCCGGCATCATGGCCGCCAAGCAGACGGCAAATCTTATCCCGCTCTGCCATCCGCTGATGCTGACCAAGGTGGCGGTGGACATTGCCGAAGACGCCGCCCTGCCCGGCCTGCGGGTCGAAGCGCTGGTAAAATTGTCCGGCAAGACCGGCGTGGAGATGGAAGCGCTGACCGCCGTATCCATCGCCTGCCTGACGATCTACGACATGGCCAAGGCCGCCGACAAGGCGATGGAAATCGTCAATATCCGCCTTCTTGAAAAGAGCGGCGGCAAATCCGGCGATTTCCGGCGACAGGAGACTTGAATGAAACCGCTGCTGCCCGTGGATGAGGCCATGAGACGCCTTCTGGAAGCAGCGGTTCCGGTGACCGAAAGCGAAACCCTGCCGCTCGCCGAATGCGATGGCCGGGTTCTCTCGGCCGATCTCACCGCGCGCCTCACCCAGCCCCCCTTCGATGCCTCGGCCATGGACGGTTATGCGCTGCGCAGCGCCGATGCGGCGGAGATCGGCTCGGTCCTCACCGTCATCGGTCAGGCTGCCGCCGGCCATGCCTTTACCGGCACGGTGGGTGAAGGTCAGGCCGTGCGCATCTTCACCGGCGCGCCCGTGCCGCAGGGTGCGGACACCATTCTCATTCAGGAAGATGCCGAAGTGCTGGAGGGCGGAAAAATCCGCACCGCCTTCGACGTCACCGCCGGGCGACATATCCGCCCGCGCGGACAGGATTTTACCGAAGGCGAAGCGGCCCTGACGGCCGGGCGTGAGCTCGGCTTCACCGACCTGACGCTCGCGGCGGCTATGAACCATGCCGCGCTCACCGTCTATCGCAGGCCGCGCATCGCCATCCTCGCCACCGGCGATGAATTGCTGCCGCCGGGAAGCGCGCCACAGCCCGCCCAGATCATCGCCTCCAACACCTTCGGCGTCGCAGCCCTTGCCCGGCAGGCCGGTGCCGAGGTTGTCGATCTCGGCATCATCGCCGATGATGACAGGCTGATCCGCGCCGCCATCGGCAAGGCGGTCGCGGCGAAGGTCGATGTGCTGGTGACACTCGGCGGCGCCTCCGTCGGTGACCACGACCTCGTGCAGGCCGCCTTGAAGGCGGAAGGCATGCAGCTCGATTTCTGGCGCATCGCCATGCGTCCGGGGAAACCGCTGATGGTCGGGTCCATCGGCGCCATGCAGGTTCTGGGCCTGCCCGGAAACCCGGTTGCAAGCCTCGTCTGCGGCCTGCTTTTCCTCGAACCGCTGCTCCGCAGCATCGCTCGCCGCGCGCCGCTGCAACGCACGGCCACCGCCCGCACCGCCACGCCGTTGAAAGCGAATGATCACCGGCAGGATTATCTGCGCGCCCGTTTCAGCACGGACGAAAACGGCCTGCTGGTGGCGGAAGCCCATGCGAAGCAGGATTCATCGATGATGAAGATATTGGCCCATTCCGAAGGCTTGATCGTGCGCCCGCCAAATGCGCCGGCGGCGGCGGCCGGGACGGAATGCCCGGTCATCAGGCTGAGATCCTGACATGCCGGCGATACGGCCGGACCTGCGGCCGGCAGCATAACTCGCCTCCTCCTGAACCTTACCGAATGGTTGCCGCGCCGTCACAAAACGGCACTGCCGCGTGTCGCATGGCACGGAAACCGAAGATAAGACTGTAACATTCCTGTATCCCGACACGAATGATAAAAAAAACCGCCTATAGGCGGGATTTCCACGAATTCAAAAACCACCATGCCTTTCTGCCCCGGGATTATTTCTCCATATTGTTGTGCCAAAATAAATCACACGAATCCCGTTATTGGGATTGACAGAATAAATGCGATGCTGTCACCAAGGCGAATAGTAGAGGGAAAAAGTTCCGGAATTCTTCAAAATGAAAATTACTTATATTTATCAATTAAATAAAATAAAAAGTGACGAAAATGAAGTTTCCGGGCACAAAAATTAGTTTCCCATAAATTAAGCTTTCCAAAACGAGCTTCATAATAATAATCATAGTCGATAAGCAGACTCACTGGAGTTTCTTGATGAACACGGCATCCACGCCCAAAACCACGGGGCCCGACATTGCCGGGCAGATTGCCTATGCCATGCGGAGCATGGGTGTTTCGCCGATCCCGCGTAACTACAGCCTCTTTTACGAAGCCTATATCGGTTCGAACCCTGCCCTGACGAAGGATCTGGCCGCGCTTGGAAATCGGGTCACGCAGGAGGATCTGGACGAGCTGTCCTCACGTTACGGGGAAGGCAATCCCGCCCGGTCCATCGACGATGCGCATGAGAAGCTCAGGCGCGAACTGGAGAGCCTTCTGGGCACGCTGAGGCGCGAACAATCCTCCATCGAAAACTACAACAGGATTCTCGGCGAAACGCGCCAGCGCATCGATGACAAGAATGCCGCCAGCAGCAATATTCTGAGGAATGCGATTTCGCTGCTGGCCGAGGCCACCGGCTCGAAGATCATCGACGGCGAAAAGGCCTTCAACGATGTCAACCGCCATGCCGAGGAGATGCACCAGGTGCGTCTGGAGCTGGATGAGTACAAGCGCATCGCCAATACGGATTCGCTGACGCGCCTGTCCAATCGGCGCGCCTTCGACGACCGGCTGGCATCCGTCTATGACAGTTCCATCGGCCTGCAATATACCACGCTCGTCCTGCTCGATATCGATCATTTCAAGCGGATCAACGACACTTTCGGCCATCCGGTCGGCGACAAGATTCTCGCCACCGTCGCCTCGGTCATCCGCGCCAATGTCCGCAAGGATGGTTTTGTCGCCAGAAGCGGCGGCGAGGAATTCGCCATCATTCTGGACGGCAATACGCCGGAAGAGGTGATGGTGATGTGCGAGCGCATCCGCCTGTCGCTGGAAAGCACGCCCTTCCGCAATTCGAGATCGGGAGCCGACTACGGCACGGTGACGATCTCCCTCGGCTTCGCTTCCGCCGCACAGGCCACCAACCCCAGCGAGCTTTACGGCCATGCCGACACCGCGCTCTACCATGCCAAGGAAACCGGCCGGAACCGCTCCGTCTATTACGAGGACGGCATGCAGAAGAACTATACCGGCAAGAACTGGCTGATTTATCGGACGTGAAGCAAATTGCGCCAATTTGGGCGCATTAAAAACACGGCGCTCTCCCCACCCTCATTCCTGTGCTTGTCACAGGAATCCAGCCAGCCCAAGTCCTTGGGCTGAAAGGACTCCTCCCCTCCGCGCAGACGCGCGTCGACTGGATTCCTGTGACAAGCACAGGAATGAGGGTGGGAGGGGGAAGCCTCACCACATGGTCTTCGCAGCCCGCGCCGCCCATTCCCGGTCATAGGTCTCCTGATCGAATTCCGCCTTGGCCGCCTTGAGCAGAAGACCGGGTGTCGGAAGCGAAGCCGGGTCGACGAAATTATCGGGGTTCCACAGTTCCGAGCGCATCAGCGCCCGGGCGCACTGGAAATAGACTTCATCGATTGTCACCACGATGACGGTGCGCGGATGTTTGCCATCCATCTCGAAGCTTTCCAGCAGATCGGGATCGACGGAGACCACGGCGCGGCCGTTGATGCGCATCGTCGTATTCGAGCCTGGGATCAGGAACATCAGCGCCACGCGCGGATCGCGCACGATGTTCAAAAGCGAATCCACGCGGTTATTGCCGCGCCAATCCGGCAGAAGCACGGTCCTCTCATCGGCCACCCGGACCACGCCGCCCTTGTCGCCGCGCGGCGAACAGTCCATGCCTTCCGGCCCGACCGTCGCCAGCGCCAGGAAGGGCGAAGTCTCGATCATCAGCCGGTATTCGGCCGTCAGCGTGGCTGTCACCTTGGCGATAGATGCCTCGCTCGTGCTGTCATAGATGGCCTTCAATTCCTCAACCGTGCGAATGATCGTCATGTCCGTTCCTATCCCTACCAATTCCCTCTGTCGCCGCCGAAAGACCGGGGCGTCCTATTCCTCTGCCGCTTCCGCCTTTTCCCGCTCGGCCCGCTCGCGCGCGGTCCGGGCGGCAACGAGGTCGGCCGGCTGGGCGTTGCCGCGGATCAGCGAACGGCCGGCATAAATGCCACCGACGACTTCCATGGCGAAACGTTCCTCGTCGCGGTCGCGGAATTCTTCCACCAGACGCGCGGCGTCTTCCCGCTCCTCACCCATGGCGCCCAGCACTTCCTCGCTGAAATTCAGCGCCGATTCCAGCGTTTCGCGGATCTGGTAATCGACGCCAGCCTTGAGCAGATCGATGGCGTGGCCGCGGTCGTAAGCACGGGCGAGAACCGGAACCAGCGGGAATTCGTGCTTGACGATCTCCGCGATCCTGACGGCCGCCTCCTTGTCGTCGACGCAGATGAGAACCGCGCGCGACGTGCCCGCACCGGCGGCATGCAGGATTTCCGCCCGCGAGCCGTCGCCATAATAGACCTTGAAACCGAATTCCGCCGCTTCACGCACAAAGTCGGCATCCTTGTCGATCAGCGACAGAGTGTAGCCCCGCGCCAGAAGCGGCTGGCTGACGATCTGGCCGAAACGCCCGAAACCGATCAGGAGAATGCTGCCCTCGACATTTTCAGGCACGTCGAGATCGTCGGTATTGGGAACCGCCGCCGGCACCAGCCGGTCATGCAGAATGACCATCAGCGGCGTCAGCACCATGGAGATGATGATGGTCGCCGTCAGGATGGCGTTCGCCTCCCGGTCGAGAATGCCGGCGCTGACGGCGGCCGAATAAAGCACGAAGGCGAATTCGCCGCCCTGCGCCATCAGCACCGCCCGTTCCAGGCTTTCGCGCCGGGTGGTGCCGAGCGCCCGCGCCACGCCATAGATCAGGAAGGCCTTGAGCAGCATGTAGCCCGCAACGCTGATGACCACGAGCTGCCAGTTGGAGGCGATGACGGCAAGATCGATCGCCATGCCGACGCCGAGGAAAAACAGGCCGAGCAGGATGCCGCGAAACGGCTCGATATCCGCTTCCAGCTGATGGCGGAAGGAGGATTCCGACAGCAGCACGCCTGCAAGAAAGGCCCCCATGGCCATGGAAAGGCCGCTGACCTGCATCAGAAGCGCCGAACCCAGCACCACCAGCAGCGCCGCGGCCGTCATCACCTCCCGCGCGCCGGAAGCCGCAAGCAGGCGAAAGAACGGGTTGAGAAGATAACGCCCGGCAAGGATGAGCGCACCGACGGCGGCAAGCGCGATGCCGACGGAAGCCCAGCGCTCCGACGCCGTGACATGTTCGCCGCCCGAACCGAGGAAGGCGACAAGCGCCAGCAACGGCACGATGGCCAGATCCTCGAACAGCAGGATGGCGATGATGCGCTGGCCTTTCAGGCTCGACATGCTGTTGCGCTCCTGCAGCATCTGCATGACGATCGCCGTCGACGTCAGCACGAAACCGGTGCCGGCGACGAAGGACATGATGACGGGAAAACCGAGACCGACCCCGATCAATGTCAGGCCCGCCATGCAGACCAGCACCTGCAGCGCACCCAGCCCGAAAATATCCTGCCGCATCGACCACAGCCGCGACGGCTGCATTTCAAGGCCGATGATGAACAGGAACATCACCACACCGAGTTCCGCTATATGCAGAATGGCCTGCGAATCGGAGAAAAAACCGAGACCGTAAGGCCCGATGACCAGACCGGCGGCCAGATAGCCGAGCACCGAACCGAGGCCGATGCGCTTGAAGATCGGCGCGGCGACAACGCCTGCCGCCAGCAACACGACCACCTGGGCCAGATCATTTCCGTTCGCTTCTACAGCCACACGCCACCCCGCTGAAAATCGATAAGACGAGGGTGTTCCCTCCCTCACTTCCTAGCGCATCGGCGTGAAAAGCGAAAACGATTTTACTGAAGGACGATGCGCAGATTCAACGGGTTATTTGTCCATCAGGCATGCGGGCTTCAGATGCCGCTGTCCTCCTTCCCCTCATTCCTGTGCTTGTCACAGGAATCCAGTCGACGCGCGTCGGCGCGGCGGGAGGAGTCTTTTTCAGCCCAAGGACTTGGGCTGGCTGGATTCCTGTGACAAGCACAGGAATGAGGGTGGGAGGGTCCGCAGGCCTTGCGTCCGCCTACCGGTATCGCGGCTCCCTGCTCAAGCCCTTTTCGGCGAGCTGCCGCTCATAATCCGCAAACAGCGCATCCCCGGTCTCACCCAGTTCCTTCAGATATTTCCAGGTGTAGATGCCGCTATCGTGGCCATCGTCGAAAACGATGCGAACCGCATAATTGCCGGTGGCGACCATGGAACGGATGGCAACATCGCGTTTGCCGGGCACCGTGACCTTTTGTCCCGGCCCATGGCCCTGCACCTCGGCAGAGGGCGAAAGCACGCGCAGCATCTCGGCTTGAAGCCGGTAAACGCTTCCATCGTCGAAGGAAACGGTCAATTCGCGCCGGTCTTTCGACACAAGCAGTTCGGTCGGCCAGGCATCGCTCATTTTTCACTTCCGCAAGCTCGTCATATGCGTCAGAATTACGGACTTGCCTCACGATAGGCAAGCCACTACATCAGCTAATAGAGCACACATTCGGCGTGTGTGCCCGGCGCAAGGCGCATTGAGGATGGAGACGTGAACGGTTTCTCCGGCTCGCTTGAAAAAGCGAAAACCCTGACGGAAAACAGCACACCGATGGTGGACCCTTTCGGCCGCGCCATCACCTATCTGCGCGTTTCCGTCACCGACCGCTGCGATTTCCGCTGTACCTATTGCATGTCCGAACACATGACCTTCCTGCCCAAGAAGGACCTTCTGACGCTCGAAGAACTCGACCGGCTCTGTTCCGTCTTCATAACGCGCGGCGTGCGCAAGCTGAGGCTGACCGGCGGCGAGCCGCTGGTGCGCAAGAACATCATGTCGCTGGTGCGAAACCTCGGCCGGCATGTGCGCACAGGCGCCCTCACCGAGCTGACGCTGACCACCAACGGCTCGCAGCTTGCGAAATTCGCCGCGGAACTCGCCGATTGCGGCGTGCGCCGCATCAACGTGTCGCTCGATACGCTCGACCGCGACAAATTCCGCCACATCACCCGCTGGGGCGATCTCGACCGCGTCATGGAGGGGCTCGACGCCGCCCAGGCCGCAGGCATCAAGGTCAAGCTCAACGCGGTGGCGCTGAAGGATTTCAACGACACCGAAATTCCCGACCTCATGCGTTTCGCCCACGGTCGCGGCATGGACCTGACGGTGATCGAAACCATGCCGATGGGCGAGATCGAGGAAGACCGGACCGACCGCTACCTGCCGCTTTCGCAGTTGCGCGCCGATCTGGAAAAGAGCTTCACGCTCATCGACAGCGATTACCAGACCGGCGGCCCCGCCCGTTACGTGACGGTGAAGGAAACCGGCGGCCGGCTCGGCTTCATCACGCCGATGACGCATAATTTCTGCGAAAGCTGCAACCGTGTCCGCCTCACCTGCACCGGCACGCTTTATATGTGCCTGGGCCAGGATGACGCCGCCGATCTGCGCACCGCACTGCGCGCCTCCGACAGCGACGCCTATCTTTCCAGCGCCATCGATGAAGCCCTTCTGCGCAAGCCGAAGGGGCATGATTTCATCATCGACCGCACCCACAACCGGCCTGCCGTCTCCCGCCATATGAGCGTGACCGGCGGCTGAGCGACGGCTGAAACTGTTTCTCGTCCACCAACCCATATAAACGGTTGAAATGCCGGCTGTGCCATGCCACGTCTCTTTACATGGAGGAATGCGCGGTCACGCCGGAAAGGCGGCCCAAATCGCCCCGAAAGGGCGGCCGGGAAAACCGCGCATGGTCTGGGATATTTTGGAATGGCATTGACGGACAATACGCGCGGCGCCCTGTTGATGGCGCTCGCCATGGCAAGCTTCACGGCCAATGACGCCCTGACGAAATCCGTCACCCCCTATATCAACACCGGCCAGATCATGTTCGTCCGCGGCATCATGACGGTGGTGCTGATCTACATAGCCGCCCGCCATTTCGGCGCGCTCCGGCCGCTGAAAACCCTCATGCGCCCCATCATCATCCTGCGCTGTCTCTGCGAGGTGACTGCGGCCGTGCTCTATCTGACGGCGCTCGGCCTTATCGAATTCTCCAATGCCTCGGCCATATTGCAGTCCCTGCCCCTGGTGGTGACGCTGGGTGCGGCGCTGTTTCTGCGTGAGCCCGTGGGCTGGCGGCGCTGGGTAGCGATCATCGTCGGTTTTATCGGCGTGCTCGTCATCATCAGGCCCGGCCCGGAAGGCTTCACGCCGGGTGCGCTTCTGGTCGTCGCATCGCTCGCCGTCACCGCCGCGCGCGATCTGCTGACCCGGAAAATGTATGCCGATGTGCCCTCGCTCGCCATTACGGTCATCACCGCCTTCGTCAACATGGCGGTGGGCGGCCTGCTGATCGTGCCCTTCGGCGGCTGGCAACCGATGAACTTCATGATCGTATCGCATCTGGCCGCTTCGGCCATTCTGGTGCTCGTCGGTTATCAGGCGATCATACTGTCGATGCGATCAGGCGAAATCTCCTTCGTCGCGCCGTTCCGTTATACCGGCCTGCTCTGGGGTTTCATGATCGGCGTGTTCTTCTTCAACGAAAAGATCGACAATTACACCATCGTCGGCGCCATGATTGTCATCGGCTCAGGCCTTTATACCTTCTACCGCGAAAGCCTGCGCAAGCGCTCGCAGATGGCCAAGCGCGCAGCCGCCACACCCACCGCCGCGACCACGGTACGGCCGGCTTCCGTAACGAAAACTGCCGTTACGGAAGAGGCGGGAGAATGACATGAACAGCGGCCGTTTTCTGGACAGGACCACCCCGCCCCACATCATCACGCTGGTGGTCATCGCCGGCGTCGCGGCGCTGTGCATGAATGTGTTCCTGCCCTCGCTTGCGGCCATGGCGGTTTATTTCGAGACCGACTACGCGGTGATGCAATTTGCCGTTTCGGGTTATCTTGCCGCCACCGCCTGCCTGCAGCTCATCATCGGCCCGCTTTCCGATCTCTTCGGACGCCGCCCGGTCATGCTGGCCAGCATCGCCATCATGATCGTCGCAACGCTCGTCTGCATGCTCGCGCCCAACATCACCGTCTTCATGATCGGGCGCGTCGCGCAGGCGGCCGTCGTTTCCGGCTTCGTGCTGGCGCGCGCCATCGTGCGCGACATGGTACCGATGGAACAGGCGGCCTCGATGATCGGCTACGTGACCATGGGCATGTCCGTGGTGCCGATGGTGGGGCCGACGGTTGGCGGCCTGCTTAACGACATTTCCGGCTGGCAATCGAGCTTCGCCCTCCTCTCCCTGCTCGGCGTCGGCATTCTGGTGCTCGCCTGGTTCGATCTCGGCGAAACCAACCACAATAAATCGG
The DNA here is from genome assembly GCF_015704895.1 of Agrobacterium leguminum. Classification (GTDB taxonomy): domain Bacteria; phylum Pseudomonadota; class Alphaproteobacteria; order Rhizobiales; family Rhizobiaceae; genus Agrobacterium; species Agrobacterium leguminum. The sequence goes on from NZ_JADQWB010000001.1 coordinate 551,613, forward strand.
CAAGCTTTTCGCAGCAGTTTCACGCCTGGCCGGAACTTCTGCGCTCGCCGCTCTTCTGGGGTTATGCGCTGACCTCGACCTTCTCGTCAGGCATGTTCTTCTCCTTCCTCGGCGGTGCGCCCTTTGTCGGCAGCGTGCTTTACGGGCTTGCGCCGGCCATGCTCGGGCTGCAATTCTTCTTCATGGCCAGCGGTTACATGCTCGGCAACTTCATCTCCGGCCGTTATGCCAGCGAAATCGGCATTACCCGCATGATGCTGTCGGGCAATGTCATCGCCATTGCGGGCATCGCCACGACCATGATGCTGATCTCCGCCGGGGCGGAAAGCGCCTATGCGTTTTTCGTGCCGCTCGCCTTGATCGGCGTCGGCAACGGCGTGACACTGCCAAGCGCCAATGCCGGCATGGTCAGCGTCCAGCCGCATCTGGCCGGTTCCGCCTCCGGCCTCGGCGGCGCGATGACCATCGGCGGCGGCGCAGCGCTCTCGGTGCTCGCCTCCTCGGTCCTGTCCAGGGAGGACGGAACCTGGCCGCTTCTTCTGGTGATGCTGGCGACCGGCCTTGTCGCCCTCCTCACCACCTATGTCGTAAGGCTGCAGGAAAAGCGGGAATGACGGCCCCTTTCGAAATACCCGGTCTCGTGCTTGCCGGCGGGCTTTCGCGGCGCATGGGCAGCAACAAGGCGATGGTGCAATTGGGCGATGCGCCCCTCATCTCCCATGTCATCAGCCGCATCACGCCGCAGGTCTCAGATGTCACCATCAATGCGGCCAATGGCTGGGCGGAGAGTTTCGGCCTGCCGCTGCTGCCCGATACGCTGAACGGCCATGCCGGGCCGCTCGCGGGTATTCTCGCCGGCATGCGCCATTTCCAGCATCGCGGGGATGCGGCGAGCCACTTCCTGACGGCGCCCGCCGACAGCCCATTTTTCCCGGACGATCTCGTGGCGCGGCTTTACGAACACCTGTCGGACAATGCAATCGTCATCGCCGCCTCCAGCGGCCAGCTTCACCCGGTTTTTGCGCTGTGGCCGCTGGCGCTGGCCAACGATCTCGAGGCCTGGCTGAAGAACGATGCGAACCGGCGCATCCGCGCCTATCTCGCCCGCCATGTCACCATCGGCGTGGCCTTCCCGCCGCTGGAAACGGCAAAGGGCAGCCTCGATCCGTTCTTCAACATCAACACGCCGGATGAACTGGCGCTGGCGCGCAGCTATCTGGAGAACCTGCAATCATGACGGCACAAAAGGTCTTCGGCATCGCCGGCTGGAAGAACTCGGGCAAGACCGGCCTTGCGGTCCGTATCGTCACCGAGCTGACGGCGCGCGGCTACCGCGTCTCCACCATCAAGCACGCCCATCATGATTTCGATATCGACAAGGTCGGCGCGGATAGCTGGCGTCACCGCCAGGCCGGCGCACATGAGGTCACCATCGTTTCAGGCACCCGCTTCGCCATCATGCATGAATTGCGCGGCGAACCGGAACCCTCCTTCGAGGATATTCTCGCCCGCCTCGCCCCCTGCGATCTGGTGCTGATCGAAGGCTACAAATACGAGCCGGTGCCGAAGATCGAAGCACGCCGGCTGGAGGCCGCCAAGACCGAACCGCTTGCGCCGCTCGATCCGCATATCGTCGCCATTGCCGCCGACCATGCGGTGACAGACACGGCGCTGCCGGTTTTCGATCTCGACGATACCGGGGCCATTGCCGATTTCATCGAGAAGACGGTTGGGTTAGTGAAGGGGTAATGCCCCTGAAACCGGGGATGATGTCCGAGTCGACTGCCTCCCCACTTCCGTCATACCGGCCCTGAGCCGGTATCCAGCCAGCCCAAGTCCTTGGGCTGAAAGGACCCTTTCGCCGCGCCGACGCGCGTCGGCTGGATGCCGGATCAGGTCCGGCATGACGGAGGAGAAGTGCCGTGAAGCCGAAGCCCACAACGCCTGACGCAATCTCCCGTGATCCCCACCCCAAAAATGAAAAAGCCGGGCTCTTCACCCGGCTTCATCATTCCTTGAGACGCAATACCTATTCAAGGAAACTGGAGGGGTTCACCGGCGTCGCATCCTTGCGAACTTCGAAGTGAACCTGCGGACGCTTGGCGCTGCCGGTCATGCCCGATGTGGCGATGGTCTGGCCGCGCTGCACCTTCTGGCCGCGCTGCACATCGAGATTGGCGGCGTTGCCGTAAACGGTGACCTTACCGTCGTCATGGCGGACGAGAACCGTGTTGCCGAGCTGCTTCAGGCCGTTACCCGCATAGATGACCACGCCGTTTTCAGCAGCCTTGATCGGCGTGCCCTCGGGAACGGAGATATTGATGCCATCGTTGCGGCTGCCTTCGACATTGTCGCCGAAATTGTTGATGACCGCGCCGCGAACCGGCCAGCGATATTTGCCGATGCCCGTGGATTCCGGTGCGACGGAAGCCATGTCGGCCTTTTTCTCGATGTCGCTGACACTGGCGGTGGCCGGTGTGGCAGGCGCAGTCGGAGCCGCGGCAGCAGCCGGTGCCTTGTAGGGCTCAGGCTTGGCCGATGCGGTTTCGACCGGCTTGGCCGCTTCCTTGGCGGGAACGGAAGCCGTCTTGATGGCATCCGTCGAAGCGCCGGGCATATTGAGCGTCTGGCCGACGCGGATGCTTTCGTTGCTGAGACCGTTTGCCGCCTTGAGGGCAGCGACCGACACACCGTTTTCGCGGGCGATCTTCGCCAGGCTGTCGCCCGGCTGAACCTTGTAGCCACCGGTGGGCGGCAGCGGCTTGCCGCCGGGAGGCGTCAGCTTGCCGGTTTCGGAGGAAACCTTGTCACGGGCGGCGGCCTGCGACGGCAGCACAGCCACGTTCCCTTCAGGACTACGCAGCGGTGTCGGCTGGTCGCCATTGCGGTTGAGAGCGATATCGCCGGCCGCGTCCTTGGCGGCATTGCGGACCTGACCGAACTTCGGAATGAGGATCGACTGACCGGCCTGCGCCGAGGATGCGGTCTTCAGACCGTTGACGCGCAGCAGTTCCTTTTCCGGAACGCCGTAGCGGTTGGAGAGGGTCGCGATGCTTTCCCCGGGACGCAGGGTCACGGAGGAAGCGCCATCGGTGTGCCAGCCGTTCTTGTCGGAACGAACGGTTGCGGTCGTCAGATTATCAGTGACGGGAGCGGCAGCCTGCCGGGCGGGCGCCGCAAGAGACGGCGCGGCCTTGGGCTGAGCGGACGGGAAAGGCTGGGCCATGGCTTCGTTGCGGCTCGACGGATCGCGGCTTGCCACCGCCGTCGGCGCCGACAGCTCGGAACGCTGCACCGGAGAGGCCGAAGCCGAGCGGGCCGTGGAAGGCTGAACGCCGCCATAACCGCCCGATTGCGGGTAGGAATTGCCCGCCATGTTCTGGTTGGCATAACCGCCCTGCGGTGCTGCAGAGGCGTAACCGCCATTCATGTCGCCCTGCGGAACCGGGGCCTGCCCGTAAGCACCGCCGCCCTGACGGGCAGGAATTGACGCCGTGGTCATCTGATCCGGTCCACTGGAAAAGAGGCCGCTGAACCGCGTTGCATCCGAGCTACAGCCCGTTGCGACGCTTGCCAGCAATGCCGCTGCGAACATTTTTGCGACTGATTTTCCGATTTTAGACGAATGTCTCATACGCATGACTCGATCTACACTGACGCCAACCCGCCGCATCGAGACCGATCCGGCACAAATTTCACTTCTTGCAAGGCCCATTTCCCGAGGTGGGGAAAACCATGCGTCGATGTTTATGATTAAAGCGCGTTAGTGTTACCACGCCGTTAAAACGTTAAGCCGTTCAGCGCTTTTTTGACACTTCGATAACCATGACGAAAACCGGATGCGTCATGTTGATACAATAATGATATTGAAAATCAGATAGTTGCGGCAATTCAGAACATTAGGAGACAAAAATACAATGTCGCCAAAATTTTCATTTTGTCACAAATGACGCGCAATATGAGTGCTGAGCGGCAGGTAAGGCGCCTCGAACAGCTCTTCCTTCTCGAAGCGGCTGCCGGTCTTGGAGAAGCGTGTCATCACGCAACGTTCGTCTTCGAGAATGATCGGCGCGATCATCATGCCGCCCGAAACGATCTGCTCGGCAAAGAAGCGGGGCATGGTGGTGAAGGCGGCGGTGGAGACGATGCGGTCGAAGGTGCCCTCGCCCACCAGGCCGTTGCTGCCATCCGCCTGACGGATGACGACGTTGCGAATGGAGAGATCGTCTAGACAGTTCTGCGCCTGCTGCACCAGCGTCTTGTAACGCTCCAGCGAAAAGACGCGCTCCACTCGGCGCGCGATGATCGCGGTCATGAAACCGCTGCCCGTGCCGATTTCCAGCACGCGCTGGCCGGGTTTCAGCTGCAGCCGGGCAAGGATCTTCACCGCCATGTCCGCGCCTTCCATGAAGGCGCCGCAGTCGATCGGAATCGTGCGGCTGGAATAGGCGTCCGCCGCAAATTGCGGCGGCACGAATTTGGAGCGTGGTGTCTGCTCGACCGCCGTCAGAAGGTCGAGATCGGAAATCCCCTCGCCCCTTAAGCGGAGAACGAGAGCGGCAAAACCTTCCTTTTCGACCATTGCGGATTTCAATCGGCGACTCCGAATCCAAGTGCTTGCGCAACCCGATCCTTCACCGTGTAGTCCGTCAGGTCAAGCTTAAGCGGTGTGACGGAAATCTTGCCATGTTTCAAAGCGTGGATATCGGTGCCTTCGCGGAAGGTGCCGAGACGCTCGCCGAAGCGCAGCCAGTAATAGGGAAAACCGCGGCCATCCTGACGCTCTTCCACCGTCAGGCCGAAATCGAGCTTGCCTTGCCCGGTCACGGAAACGCCTTGCACATCCTTGGGCGCGCAATTGGGGAAATTCAGATTGAGGAACGTGCCGTCAGGCAGATCGACATTCATCAGCTTGCGCAGCAGGTCCGGCGCATAGGTTTCGGCGACTTCCCACGGCACGACGCGGCCATCGGCGTGGCTGAAGGCCTGGCTGAGCGCAAAGGAGCGCACGCCCTGCAGCGTGCCTTCGATGGCGCCGGCAATGGTGCCGGAATAGGTCACGTCATCGGCCATGTTGGCGCCGGCATTGACACCGGAGAGCACGAGATCCGGCTTTTCCGGCAGGACTTCGCGAATGCCCATGATGACGCAATCGGTCGGCGTGCCGCGCAGCGCGAAATGCTTGTCGGAAACTTTTCGCAGACGCAGCGGTTCGGACAGTGTCAGCGAGTGCGCGAGACCGCTCTGGTCGGTCTCCGGTGCGACGATCCAGACATCGTCGGACAGCGTACGGGCGATACGCTCCAGCACGGCCAGACCCTCGGCGTGGATACCGTCGTCATTCGTCAGCAAAATCCGCATGTTTTCCTCCGCTGCTGTATCCCACTATGAGGACACAATGATTTCTCTAACAGAAGCACCCCCACGACCGTCATTCCGGCCTTGAGCCGGAATCCAGTCGACGCGCGTCTGCGCGGCGGGAAGAGTCTTTTTTCAGCCCAAGGACTTGGGCTGGCTGGATTCCGGCTCAAGGCCGGAATGACGGCCGCGCCCTTAGCAGACGAACAATCAGGCCGCCTTCTCGATGCGCTTCAGACCGCCCATATAGGGCAGCAGCACGTCCGGAATTGTGACGGAACCGTCCTCGTTCAGATAATTTTCGAGAACCGCGATCAGGCAGCGGCCGACGGCCGTGCCGGAGCCGTTCAGCGTGTGCACGAACTTCGTCGCCTTGTCGTCCTTGCCGCGATAGCGCGCATTCATGCGCCGCGCCTGGAAATCGCCGCAGACCGAGCAGGACGAAATTTCGCGATAGGTGTTCTGCCCGGGCAGCCACACTTCCAGATCGTAGGTCTTGCGGGCGCTGAAGCCCATATCGCCGGTGCAGAGCGTCATGGTGCGGAAATGCAGGCCAAGGCGCTTCAGCACCTCTTCGGCGCAGGCCGTCATGCGCTCATGTTCGGCAACGGCGCTTTCCGCATCGGTAATGGAGACGAGTTCGCACTTCCAGAACTGATGCTGGCGCAGCATGCCGCGCGTGTCGCGGCCGGCCGAGCCCGCTTCCGAACGGAAGGACGGCGTCAGCGCCGTGAAGCGTAGCGGCAGCTTCTCCTGGTCGAGAATTTCGCCGGAGACGAGGTTGGTCAGCGTCACTTCCGCTGTCGGGATCAGCCAGCGGCCATCCGTAGTCCTGAACAGGTCCTCGGTGAATTTCGGCAATTGGCCGGTGCCGAACATCGCCTCGTCGCGCACCATCAGCGGCGAGGACACTTCGGTATAACCGTGTTCGCCCGTGTGCAGGTCGATCATGAACTGGCCGAGCGCCCGTTCCAGACGCGCGAGCTGGCTGGTCAGCACCGTGAAGCGCGCACCGGAAAGCTTGGCGGCGCGCTCGAAATCCATATAGCCGAGCGCTTCGCCGATATCGAAGTGTTCCCTGGCCTCATGGTTCCAGCCGGGCTTCTGGCCGACCACGCGGGCCACCACATTGTCATGCTCGTCATTGCCGTCGGGCACGTCGTCAAAGGGCATGTTGGGCAGGCGCGACAGGGCATCGTTGAGCTCGGCGGTGACCTGACGGTCCTCCTCCTCCGCGCGCGGCATGTTGTCCTTGAGATCGGCGACTTCCGCCTTGAGTTTTTCGGCAAGCTCCATGTTCTTCTGCGCCATGGCGGCACCGATTTCCTTGGAGGCGGCGTTGCGGCGCGATTGCATGTCCTGCAGGGACTGGATGACGGAACGGCGCTTTTCATCGAGCGCGATCAGACCGCTGGCGGCGGGCTCAGCACCTCGGCGTGCAAGCGCCGCATCGAAAGCTTCGGGGTTTTCGCGTATCCATTTAATGTCGTGCATCGTCGTTCCAGACCGTTGTTGCATCGTCGCGTTTTACAGCAAAACGCCGGGCATGAGCCCGGCGCGAGGAAATGTCGTGAGCGGCGAGACCTTCAAGAATGTCAGGTCTCCTCCAGCTCCGTGCTTTTGGATTCCGCCGCACGTTTCCTCTCCACGAGTCGAGCCATGTAGATGGAAATCTCGTAGAGAATGATCGCAGGCAGCGCAAGACCGATCTGGGACATGGGATCCGGCGGCGTCAGCACGGCGGCGACCACGAAGGCGAGGACGATCGCGAACTTGCGCTTTTCCCGCAGCCAGTCGCTGGTCAAAAGCCCAACGCGCGCCAGAAGCGTGGTGACGACAGGCAGCTGGAACACCAGACCGAAGGAGAGAACCAGCGTCATGATAAGGCTCAGATATTCCGACACCTTCGGCATCAGTGAAATCGCCACCTCGCCATCCTCGGGCAATTGCTGCATGGCGAGGAAGAACCACATGACCATGGGCGTGAAGAAGAAATAGACGAGCGCCGCACCGATGAGGAAAAGGATCGGCGAAGCGATGAGGAACGGCAGGAAGGCCGCCCGTTCGTTCTTATAGAGACCGGGCGCCACGAATTTATAGAGCTGCGAGGCGACCACCGGAAACGAGATCACCATCGCGCCGAACATGGCGACCTTGATCTGCGTGAAGAAGAATTCCTGCGGCGCGGTATAGATCAGCGACGATTTCGTGACATCGAGGCCTGCCCAGAGAACCGCCCATTTGTAAGGAATGACGAGCAGGTTGAACAGGTGCTTGGCAACGGCGAAACAGGCGATGAAGGCGACGAAGAACGCGCCGAGCGCCCAGATCAGCCGCGTGCGCAACTCCATGAGATGCTCGATAAGCGGCTGCGGCTTGTCCTCGATATCCCCGCTCATGCTTCATCCTTTTTGGGCTTTGCGGCCTTGGTTTTTGCCGTTTTCGCCGGCTTGGTCTCGGCCACGACCGCCTTGTCTGCGGCAGACTTCCTGACGGCAGCCTTTTTGGCAACGGCCTTCACGGTGGGATTGGAAACAGCGGGCTTCGAAACGGCGGGCTCACTGGTTTTCGCGGCGGTTTTCGCGACCGGGGCGGTTTCGGGCGTTGCCGCCGCGGCCTTGCTGCGGGCGGCGCGTTTGGGCTTGACGGCAACCGCTTCGGCCTCCACGGTCGCAATCGATTTCGCCCGCGCGCGCTTCGGCTTCTCCTCCGCAGCGACGGCTGCGGCAACCGGCGCGGCGGATGCGGCGACAACAGGCGGCGCATCCGGCAGCTTCATCTCCGGCTCGGGCACGCTCACCAGCGGCGCAACCGGCTCGCCTGCGACGGGCGCAGGGGTGGAAGACAGGCCGTCCGGCGGGGTGGTCGCCTTCTGCAGATCGGACTTGATCTCATTGCCAAGCTGGCGAAGCGGGTTCATCGCATCGCGCAGCGAGTTGGTGGGGTTGAGATTGCGGACATCGGAGATGGTCTGGCGCACATCGTCCATGTCGGCCTCTTTGAGGGCCTCGTCGAACTGGGTGCGGAAATCCCCCGCCATCTTGCGAAGGCCGGCCATCGTCTTGCCGAAAGCGCGGATCATGGGCGGCAAGTCCTTCGGCCCGACGACCACGATCAACACGACCGCAATCACCAGAAGCTCGCTCCAGCCGATATCTAACATCAATATGCTCCCGAGACCCTAGCGCATCGGCCCCGAAAATCGGAATCGATTTTCGACCGGAACGATGCGCAACATACAAGTGGTAGAGCGTCCTTGTACGTCCGAAAAAACGCACGGCGCTCTAGCGCCAGTCCCACACCAAGCGGCGACAGGCCGCTTACTTGATCTCGTCAGCCTTGTGGTCGACGGTCTTCGTGTTGGCATCGGCCGGCGGCGGCGTCTGGTCTTCGTCAGCCATGCCCTTCTTGAAGCTCTTGATGCCCTTTGCGACATCGCCCATCAATTCCGGGATCTTGCCGCGTCCGAAGAGGACGAGAACGATCACCAGCACGATGAGCCAATGCCACACACTAAAAGAACCCATAACTGAAACTCCTGAATTTCGCTTTCAGACGATGTAAGACGTTTGAAAGGCTTTTTCAAACGACAAATCGCCGCTTCGACAGCGAGTGCGCATAAAGTTTTCGTGGCCACGCCAACAGGATGGCGATATCAGTCGTCGCCATCGCCCCCGCCCGGCGCAAGCAGGCCCAGTTCCTCGAGATCGAGCTGCGTGATCGGGTCTTCGTCCTCCCGCAATTCGTCGCTCATCATCGGCAGAGGAACGCCGAAATTGGAGGGAATGCGGCCCGAAAGCAGCCCTGCCCCCTTCAACTCCTCGAGTCCCGGCAGATCGCGCAATTCCTCAAGGCCGAAATGGTCGAGAAACTCCACCGTGGTCCCGATCGTCACCGGCCTGCCGGGGGTACGCCTGCGGCCACGGAATCTGACCCAGCCCGCCTCCATCAGCACATCGAGCGTGCCGCGCGAGGTCTGAACGCCGCGGATTTCCTCGATTTCGGCGCGTGTCACCGGTTGATGATATGCGATAATCGCCAGAACTTCCAGCGCCGCGCGCGACAGCTTCTTCGGCTCCTTTTCCTCCGCGCGGATCACGAAGGAAAGATCGCCGGCGGTGCGGAAGGCCCATTGCCCGCCCACCTGCACGAGATTGACGCCCCGCTCCGCATAAAGAACCTTGAGATGCTGCAGAATGGCGACGACATCCATGCCGCGCGGCAGGCGCTCGGCGATGAAACCCACGGAAACCGGCTCGGACGAGGCAAAGACCAGGGCCTCGGCGATCCGCTCGGCCTCCCTCAGCTGGCGCTCGGAAAATACCGTGGGTTCGGGCTCGGCCCCGTCGGCGGCGATGGTAGCCTCGGCGGTCTCGTCGTCACTCATCATTGTCAGTCCTTTCGGCATTCACCGCACGGTCGTCCCGTCCACCCTTACGCATATAAATGGGCTGGAAAGCGCCCTCCTGCCGGATTTGCAGCGAGCCCTCGCGCACCAGCTCCAGCGAAGCGGCAAAGGCGCTGGCAATCGCCGTCACCCGCATGGCGGGATCGGGCACATATTGCAGCAGATACTGGTCGAGCACGGTCCATTCCCCGACATCGCCGAGAAGATGGGTCAGAAGCTCACGCGCCTCGACAAGCGACCAGACCTGCCGTTTTTCAATGGTGACCTGGGTAATCGCCTGCCGCTGCCGCAGATTGGCGTAAGCGCTCAGGAGATCGTAGAGATTGGCCTCATAGGCCGAGCGGTTGATATGGGGAATATGCTCCGGCGCGCCACGGGCAAAAACATCACGGCCGAGCTGGGCGCGGTTGACGAGGCGTTCCGCCGCCTCGCGCATCGCTTCCAGGCGTTTCAGCCGGAAAGCGAGCGTCGCGGCCATTTCCTCGCCCGAGGGACCGTCATCCTTCGATTGCTGCGGAATGAGGAGCTTGGATTTGAGAAAGGCGAGCCACGCCGCCATGACGAGATAATCGGCAGCAAGCTCGATACGCACACGGCGCGCGCTTTCCACGAATTGCAGATATTGTTCGGCAAGCGCCAGCACCGAAATGCGCGACAGATCGACCTTCTGCGTGCGGGCAAGATGCAGCAGCAGATCGAGCGGGCCTTCGAAACCCGCGACATCGATGACCAGCCCGGCCTCGCCCGTCAGCCGCTCCGGCGTCACATCCTGCCAGAGCTTGTCCATCGGTGTCGAATTGCGAGACTTGTCTGCGGCCATTGTTCCATCCGCCGGGCGTCCGGCCTGTCGTCCCGAGTAACGGGCCGCCGCCCGACTGTCAGGAAACGGCCCACATGGCGTTGAATTCGGCTCTCAGTTCCGCTTCGTCGGAAGGGTCCGCAACGGGGAAACCCGCTTCCACGGCCCGCACCCGCTCCAGCGAACGGCCGGAAAGAACGGGAACCTCCTTCACGACCTCAAGCATTTCACCCATCACACCGTTGCAATGCAAGACTATATCGCAGCCGCCCGCAACAATATTCGCAGCTCTTTCACCGAGCGTGCCCTTCAGCGCATTCATGGAACTGTCGTCGGACATCAGCAGGCCGTCAAATCCGATCCGGCCGCGAATGATTTCCTCGATCACCTTCGGCGAGGTCGTCGCCGGCCGCTCACGGTCGACGGCGTTGAACACCAGATGCGCGCTCATCGCCATCAATTCGCGGTTCAGCGCCCGGAACGGCACGAAATCATGGGCGTCCAGCTCATCGAGCGGCACATCGACGACCGGCAGTTCATGGTGCGAATCCACCATGCCACGGCCATGGCCCGGCATATGTTTCATGACAGGCAGCATGCCGCCCGCCTTCAGCCCGTCGGCCGCCGCCTGCCCCATCTCGGCCACCATGGTCGGGGTATAGCCATAAGCGCGATTGCCGATGACATTGCTGGCGCCTTCCACCGGCACATCGAGCACCGGCAGGCAATCGACATTGATGCCGAATTTCATAAGGTCGAAAGCATGCAGGCGCGACATCAACCAGGCGGCGCGCAGACCCGCCCCCCGGTCGCGCTCATAGATTTCACCGAGAATGCGGGCGTTCGGATAGGCCTGCAAGATCGGCGGCTTGATACGCTGCACGCGCCCGCCCTCCTGATCGATCAGAACCGGCGCATCTGGCCGCCCGACGGCATTGCGCATGGCGGCGACGAGATCGGTGATCTGCTGCGGCTCGCCAATGTTGCGCCCGAACAGGATGAAGCCCCAGGGCTGCTCATCGCGATAAAGGGCAATCTCGTCGGCAGTCAGCGAAAGCCCGCTGCATCCGAGGATCATAGCTTTGCAATCGGTCATGGTGTCACGCCTGTTACAGAATAGATGGGAAGAACTTTGCCTGCTCCTCGGCCAATGCCGGGGGCGGCGACGTTTACCGTCCGTCACCCCGGCCTCCGAGCCGGGGTCCAGCGCGATCAAGTCCTTGATCGCGTAAGACTCGTTTCACGGCGCAGACGCGCCGTGGCTGGATGCCGGATCAAGTTCGGCATGACGGAGGTTAGGTGCTCCGTCACTGTCGTTAGACAACAGCGCCGGGGTACTACCCCCGGCGCGTCTCTATCACCGCGCCACGAGGCAGCTACCGCCGGCCGAGCGGAACTTTTCGCACAGCGCCACGGCTTCGTTCTTGTCACCCGCCGGGATGCGGACGCGGTAGAACGTGCCCTTGCCGGCGATTTCGGCGGCCTTGATGTCGACGCCGCGTCCACCGATGACCGAGCCGAACTTGGCCGACATGTTCTGGTAGGACTTCTGGGCTTCCGCCTGGCTCGGCAGCGAGGCGATCTGGATGTAGTAGCCACCGGCGGAAGGCGTGCTGGTCGCTGCAGGCGTCGCGGCTGCCGTCTGCTGCTGCGCGGCCTGCGGCTGCGCCGGAGCGGTCGCGGGGCGGACATTGCCCTGATTGGTCACCGTTGCCACCACATTGGCGGGCTGCGAGGACGGACGTGCCGCAGGAACGGGCGCCGCCGACTGGGCAGCCGGTGCCGTATGTGCAGTCGGTGCCGTAGCGGCTGGCGTATTTGCCTGGGGCTGAGCCTGTTCCGGCGCGACCGGAACCCGCGATGCGGCGATGACGGCGGGAGCGCCCTCACCGGGCTTGGCGGTCTGCGGTGCTGCAAGCTCCTCGACCTTGTCGGCCTTCGGCGGCTGGGCTGCCGGCACCTCGACTTCCTGGGCAACCAGCGTGCCGTCAGGCTTGACGATCATGGTGCGGACCTTGCGCGGCGAAACGCCGGTTGCAGCCGAACCTTCGTTCTGTGCGGCCTTTTCTTCCGGCGAAAGCAGGCGCGGATCCTCGGTCTCGCCAACCGGCGTGCCGGCGGCTTCCACATCCGCGTCGTTTTCGCCTTCCAGCGGCAACTGTTCGGGGATCAGCGTGCGCTGAACCACATCCACCGGCTGCTCGTTGCTGGAAATCAGCGCCGGCTGCTTCGGATCGGCAGCGCTGCCACCGGCCACGCGGTCATAAACCGCCTTGTCCTGGTTCGGCACAACGCGACCGCCCGGATTTTCCGGCACGACCTTCATCGGATCGTTATCGGCGGAGATGATGACCGGCGCGCCATTGGAACCGGTGCTGGACGAACCGCCGGAGACCAGCGCGTAAACGCCGCCACCGATCAGCACCAGACCGATTGCAGCGGCAACCGGCATGATCCAGCGGCGACCGCCGCGTTCATCTTCCTCACGATAGGCCGCCTGATGGTCGACATAGGTGTTTTCGGCATCGCGCGGGGCGCTGCCACGGGAAGCCGCAGCCTCCTGCATGGAGCGGCGGAAATCCTCTTCAAGCGCCCGTTCGAATTCGTCGGCTTCTTCCGGAGCCTGCGCGGGACGCGCCTGGGCGGCGCCACGGTTTTCCGCGTGCTTATGACGGTCGAGACCGCCGGCAACCGCAGGCGCAAACAGCGTCGCAAGCTCGGTATCGATATCGAGATCTTCCTCGTGACGGCGCGCGGCCGGCTTGGGTTCGAAAACACCGACCGGCAGTTCCGGCACGTCCATCTCGACGATGTTTTCCGGATGTTCTTCCGTCTCGCCGATCTGCGAAGGATCGAAAGGCAGGCTTTCCAGCGTCTGCGGCGCGGCCGGCTGCGGTGCTGCGGCGGCCGGACGCGGCTGAACCGCAGCAGCGGCCACGGGTGCGGCAACGGCAACGGGAGCCGGGCGCGGCTGCGGCGCGGGCTGTTCCCTCACCGGCTGCGGCGCAACGGCAGCAGCAGCAACCGGAGCGGCCGGCGGCTGGCGAACGGGCTGCGGTGCGGGCGCAGGCGCAACTTCCGCCTCGGCAATTTCAGACAGGTCCAGATCAAGATCGAGATCGTCGAGCGCAAGCTCGAAATCATCGTCGTTGAAGCCGGCGAAATCCGTGAAATCAAGCTCCTCAGCGGGTGCTGCGGGCGCAGCAGCGACAATCGGCGCTGCCTTCACGGGCGCGGCGGCAACCACGGGCGGCTCCACCTTTGCAGCCTGCGCAGCGGGAACGTCCTGCACCAGCGGTGTTTCGCCGCGACCGGGAATGGAATATTTCGCGACGTCGTAAATCAGCTCGTCCATCGGCGAAAGATGTTTCGCTGCCGGTTTCTCGGCAGCCTCGAACGCCAGAGGCTCTGCGGCAGGCGCAAAGGTCTCGGCGACCGAAGGCGTAAAGGACGGCGCGGTCTCTTCCGCCTGAACGACGGCAGGTGCGGGAGCGGGCTCCACCTGCGGCTCGATACGGGCTGCGGCAGGCTGCTGTTCGGAACGCGGCTCGACCCGCTTCGGATCGGCGGCCGAAACATCCCGGCGCGCGCCGAAATTGGCGAGCGGCAGCCGCAGGCTGGAAAATTCCAGCGAGGAACGACCGCCATGCGACGGCGGACGCACGGAAACCGGTGCGGGCGCTTCCTCGGCGACGGCTATTTCCACCTCATCGGCGAGATCGAAAGCCTGCGGCTCCGGCGCATAGGAATGACCATCGGCGTGAATGTTGCTCGAAACATCGGCCGGAAGCTCCGGCATCGTGTGCCATTCTGGCTCTACGGGTTCTGCGGCCTGCGGTTCTTCCCATGCCACCTGCTGGGCGGCGGGCTGGTAAACCATCGGCTCGGCGGGACGCGACTGACGCGAATGCACATCGAAAACTTCCGCCACCGCGGAGGCATCGTCGCGGAAATCCGCGCGAATATCCTGCGTGGTCGTTTCGACATAGTTGTGAATATAGGCCTGATCGACCTCGGGAAGCGGCTCTTCCCTCATCTCCGGTGCGGATGCGGCCACAGGCGCGGGTTCGTCCACCGGCGCAAGCTCGGGCTCGCGGCGGGCGAAAACCGATTCGACACGCTGCATGAAATCGTTGGGGTGGATGCCCGCACGAACATCGTTTGCCGGATCAAGAACGACCGGATCGGCGTGCGGTGCGTCGTAAACCTCGAATTCCCTCAGAAGCTCATCTTCGAGATTGAATTCGGGTTCGCGGCGGGTCACCGATGGCTGAGCCTCGGAACCCGCATGCGAAGGACGATCTTCGAAGCCGACGATACGCGCCAGTTCTGCCAGAGGATCGTTGTCAGCGAACCCTTCGGACCGGGCGTCCCGGTTATACGCGACATTTTTTTCGACCATTACGTGTTCCACCATCTACGCATTGCAGCTCTTGCCAGCGTATTGTGAGCAAATAATGGTGATATGTTATCGCATTTCAGCAGGTGCGTCCGCTCCTAAAAGCGTAAGGCCGGACCTCAAAACATTTGCGACAGCATTCACCAGCCCAAGTCTGGCAATGCTCAATTCTCGGTTTTTATCGTTAATAAAACGTAATTCCGGCTGGTCTTTACCCTTGTTCCAGTGTCCATGGAAGGAACTGGCGAGATCGTAGAGGTAAAAAGCAAGCCGGTGCGGCTCGTGCGAAAGGGCCGCCGATTCGATCAGGCGCGGATATTCCGCAAGCTTTGCAACCAGCTGCAACTCATTGATATCGCTAATCAAAGCAACAGATGCCGCCATCTCCTCAGCCGAAGGAGAAAGCCCTGGAAACGCTTCCTGCGCCTGCCGGAAGATCGACATCGAGCGGGCATGCGCATATTGCACGTAAAAAACCGGATTATCCTTCGATTGTTCGGTCACTTTCGCGAAATCGAAGTCCAGCGGCTCGGAATTCTTCCGATAAAGCATCATGAATCGCACCGGATCGCGACCCACTTCGTCGACGACATCGCGCAGCGTGACGAAGTCGCCGGAGCGCTTCGACATCTTCACCGGCTCGCCATCGCGGAACAGTTTGACGAGCTGGCACAGAAGCACGGTCAGTTTCGACTTGCCTTCGGAGACGGCGCGCGCAACCGCTTCCAGCCGCTTCACGTAACCGCCATGGTCGGCGCCGAGCACATAGATCATCTCGGAGAAACCACGGTCGAACTTGTTCTTGAAATAAGCGACGTCGGCGGCGAAATAGGTGTAGGAACCGTCCGACTTCATCAGCGCACGGTCCATGTCGTCGCCCACCTCGGTGGAGCGGAACAGCGTCTGCTCGCGATCTTCCCAGTCTTCCGGCAATTCGCCCTTCGGCGGCGGCAGGGTGCCCTTGTAGACATGGCCCTTGAAGGTGAGATCGTTGATAGCCGAGAGGATCGGGCCGCCATTGCCCTCATGCAGCGTGCGCTCCGAGAAGAACACGTCGTGCCGGACGTTGAGCAGTGCCAGATCCTCGCGGATCATCGCCATCATCGCGTCGATCGCCTTGTCCTTGACGATCGGCATCCACTTTTCCTCGGGCATGGCGCGCAGCTTGATGCCATATTCATCCGCCAGCGCCTGACCGACGGGAACGAGATAGTCCCCGGGATAAAGGCCGGACGGAATGGTTCCGATATCTTCGCCGAGCGCCTCGCGGTAACGCAGGAACACCGAACGGGCCAGCACATCGATCTGCGAGCCGGCATCGTTGATGTAATATTCCTTGGTAACGCCATAACCGGCAAAAGCGAGCAGGTTCGCCAGCGTGTCACCGACGACGGCGCCACGGCAATGGCCGACATGCATCGGGCCGGTCGGATTGGCGGAAACATATTCGACGTTGATCTTCTGGCCCGCACCGATGGTGGAGCGGCCGAAATCGACGCCCTGCCCGATCATGTCGGCGAGAAGGCGCTGCCAGTAACCGACGGAAACCTTGAGATTGATGAAGCCCGGACCGGCGACATTGACGCTATCGACATCGCCATCGGCCTGAAGTGCGGGCACGATGAGTTCGGCAAGAGCGCGCGGATTGGTGCCGAGCGGCTTCGCCAGCACCATGGCGGCATTGGTTGCGACATCGCCGTGGCTGAGATCGCGCGGGGATTCGACGGTAATTCGACTGAAATCGACCTTTTCGCGGTTCTCTTTCACGAGATCGAGGGTCTCGAGCGCGTTTTTGATCCTGGTATCGAAATCGGCAAAAATGTTCATCGTTCCAACCTGCGCGAAGGGCTTCTGTTTATATCCGGCCTTTTAACCGGGTCGGCTTCGCGATCGCCCGCTGCCCTATCGCAAATCGGGGGTGTGGTCAAACAGCCGCTGGTGGGCGCGCAGTGCATAACTGTCGGTCATGCCGGCCAGATAGTCGCCCACATGCCGGGCTTTTGCGGCCACGCTCATGCCGGAAATGCTGTCCACCCAGTAGTGGCTCTGCATTTCCGCCGGCGTTTCCATATAACGGTGGAAAAGATCGGTGACGATCTGTGTCGCGCCGGCGCGGATGCGCATGATTTCCGGATGCCGGTAGATATGGCCGAACAACAGTTTCTTGATCTGCCGGTCGGTCTCGGCCATTTCCGGCGAGAAGGTCGCAACGGTGAAATCGGCAGCGCGGATATCAGCCGCACTCTTCGGCTTCAGGCGGGCCAGATTCTGCTGCGCAACGCCGATCACATCTTCCACCATATGGGTGATCTGCCGACGCATGATCTCATTGGCGAAACGCTCCTTGTCGAGCACGGGATACTTCGCCCGCACCTCGGCCATCAGGCCGCCGAGGAACGGCACCTCCTCCAGCATCTCGAAGGTGAGATAACCGGCACGCAACCCGTCATCGATGTCGTGAGTATTATAGGCGATGTCATCGGCAATCGCCGCCACCTGCGCCTCGAGGCTGGCATAGCTGCCGATTTCCAGATCCTGCAGCTCGCAATATTCGAGGATGGGCAGCGGAACCGGTCCCTTGATCCCCTCGCCCTTCGCATTCACCAGCGGTCCATTGTGCTTGACCAGCCCTTCGAGCGTCTCCCAGGTCAGGTTGATGCCGTCATATTCGGCATAACGGCGCTCCAGCTTGGTGACGATGCGCAGCGACTGCGCATTGTGGTCGAAGCCGCCATAGGGCAGCAGCACCGCATCCAGCGCATCCTCGCCGGTATGGCCGAAGGGCGTGTGGCCGAAATCATGCACCAGCGCCACGCCTTCGGCCAGATCCTCATCGAGCTTCAGCGCGCGGGCGAGCGCCCGGGCGATCTGCGCCACCTCGATGGTGTGGGTGAGGCGCGTGCGATAATGGTCGCCGTCAGGGCTGATAAACACCTGCGTCTTATGCTTCAGGCGGCGAAAGGCTGTCGTGTGGACGATACGGTCCCGGTCGCGCTGGAACTCCGAGCGCGTCAGGCTTCCGGTTTCGGGAAAAAGACGCCCGCGCGTGGTCCATGGATCCGAGGCGAAAACCGCCCTCTCGCCGCTTCCGAAACCCAATGCGCGCTGGTCTATGATCATGCATCCACCTGTTGTCTTCTCCAGCCGGGACTTCCTTTTGGTCTCGGCCATTGACCTTTTCATTCACCCTTCATACCTATCGCAGAGGTCGGCGCAAAGCATCATCGCCGCGTTGACCGTCTTCACACAGGCTATAGACCGTTAATTTGACCGGTTTATAATGGTGACAACGAGATCATTGCTCTCCGGTTCTTGACCCCGGCAGGAGAAACGACATGGAAAACAGCGACATTACCCTTTCGGAAGCTGCGGCGAAGCGAATCGCCCAGATCGTCGCGGCCGAAGCCGGCAAACAGGCGCTGCGCGTCTCGGTGGAAGGCGGCGGCTGCTCGGGCTTCTCCTACAAGTTCGATCTGGCCGAAGACAAAGCCGATGACGACATCGTGATTGCCCGCGGCGACGCCAAGGTGCTGATCGACAGCCTCTCGGTCGTCTATATGGCCGGCTCCGAAATCGACTTCGTCGACAATCTGCTCGGCCAGTCCTTCCAGATCAAGAACCCGAATGCGGTGGCAAGCTGCGGCTGTGGCACCAGCTTTTCTATTTGAGCGAACGGCCCGCGACTCGGCCTCGATGCTCTCAGCTTTGAGGTGATCCCCATCTCTCTCCTTCCCTCATCCCTGTGCTTGTCACAGGGATCCAGCCAGCCCAAGTCCTTGGGCTGAAAAGAGTCCTCTCGTCGCGCAGACGCGCGTCGGCTGGATTCCTGTGACAAGCACAGGAATGAGGGAAACGATAACCCCGCCATTCTTGCTTCTTTCCACCACATCCACAGGGCCGTTTTCCAAAAACGGTGGCAATCGCTTTTGCATCGGGTAAAAGTACCCTCGCAAAAGGGAAACTCCGATGAAGATTGCCACCTGGAACATCAACGGCGTCAAGGCGCGTATCGAAAACCTCTGCCAGTGGCTGAAGGATTCATCGCCCGATATCGTCTGCCTTCAGGAAATCAAATCGGTCGACGAGGGTTTTCCCCGGCTGGAGCTGGAGGCGCTCGGCTATCACGTCGAGACCCATGGCCAGAAGGGCTTCAACGGTGTCGCCCTGCTCTCGAAGGTCAAGCCCGACGAGGTCAATCGCGGCCTGCCGGGTGACGATGCCGATGAACAGGCGCGTTTCATCGAGGGCGTGTTTTCCGTCGATGGCGGCGCGATCCGCGTCTGCTCGCTTTACCTGCCGAACGGCAATCCGCCGGACGATCCGGTGAAATATCCCTACAAGCTTGCCTGGATGGAACGGCTGCGGCATTTTGCCGAAGATCGCCTCGCGCTCGAGGAGCCGCTGATCCTTGCGGGCGACTATAACGTCATTCCCGAACCCTTCGATTGCCACGACCCCCGTGTCTGGGAAGGCGACGCCCTGTTCCTGCCGAAAACACGCGCAGCCTTCCGCAGGCTGGAGAATCTCGGTTTCACCGATGCCGCGCGTGCGACGACGGATGAAGCAGGACTTTATTCCTTCTGGGATTATCAGGCCGGGGCATGGCCGAAAAACAATGGCATCCGCATCGATCATCTGATGCTGTCGGCCGAAGCTGCCGACAGGCTGCAATCCGTCAGCATCGAAAAACATGTGCGGGCCTGGGAAAAACCGTCCGACCATGTGCCGGTCTGCGGTTATTTCGATTTCAGTCCGGTCGGCTGACAGACACCCTTCAGGCGGAAGAAGCCGTCTCGATCGCCATTCTCAATCCGGCCCGTTCTCAATCCGGCCCGTTCTCAATCCGGCCAATTCTCAATCCGGATCGTTGAACTGCATGTTCTGCGCCATGGCAATGGCGGCGCGGCGATCGTTCTCACCGGCGAGCGAAAAAGCCTGCTCCTGCAGGTTCTGTATCCAGGTGCAGTCCGCCGCCGTGCATTTGTCGAGCGCCGCCGTCATGAAGGCCAGCCCCTGCGTCGTCTGGCCTTCCTGGAAGATCAGGTTGCCGAAAATCGACATGGCGCCGGCATGGCCGTGCTTGCGGGCCTGGTTGAGCCACTTCTTGGCCTGCTGCACATCGGCGCGGCCGCCCTCGCCGGCGAGAATCATCTCCGCCAGACGGAACTGCGCCTCAGCGACGCCAAAGGTGGAAGCAACCTGGAAATAAAGCTGGCGGGCCTGCGACAGGTCCATCTTCACCGGGCTGCCGGGAATGCCGTGACGGTAATAATCGGCAAGGGAAAGCAGCGCATTGACGAAAAAGCCGGTATCTTCCGAACCCGGCTCCACGCCCTGATTGGCGATTTCGCTGTAGATCTTGAAAGCTTCGAAGTCGTTCTTGGCGACGCCATCGCCATAGGCATACATATTGGCAAGCGCCCAGCGCGAGCCGGTATGGCCCTTTTCAGCCGCGTAGCGATAGGCCTCGACGGCTTCGCCCTTGTTGCCGTTCTTGTAGGCCTTGAAGCCGAACTTGAACAGGTCGAAGGGGCCGGATTCCTTGGTCACGCCCGCATTGATGTCAAAAGCCGCAGCAGGCATTGCGAGCGACGCAAGCAACATGCCCATAAGGAGCGGCTTTAAAACGTTGGCTTCACATTTCAGCATTTCAGCGAACTTCTCTCACTCTTCCCGGCATATAGCCAATACTTGCGGAATACTGCAAAGCCGAACCCCGCCGGGTCGCGATTTTTCGAACACACTGCGTCTTTCCGGCAGCACTTTCCAGCGCACCACCGGTGGTCTTTTGCGGCAAATGCCCTAATTTTCCAGTGAGACAGATATAGGCATAATTTCCGGCAATATAACGGCATTTCGCCATCCACCGGTCAGCGCCAAACAAGAAAGCCGGATGAAATTCCCGTATTACTTGCTTAAACCCTGAATCCAAACCCGTTTTCACTTTCCGGCCTTGCGCACCACCACATCAAACGCCTGCATGTTCTTCCATTCCCGCGTCCCTAAACATAAGCCAAGCACCCTGTTTGTGGCGGGAAATGGACAGATATGCTCACATTCCAACGCGACCACACGCTTGCAGAAAAGTGTTGCCAAATCGTCACAAAACTTTCGGGCTAGAAAATTTTATCGAGCAGGAATCATAGTCGCGCATGAAAAAAGGCCCGGTTGGTAAACCGGACCTTTATTTTAGCATCTACGGAAGGATGATGTCAGAACTTGACCTTCACGCCGGTCGAGATGGCTGCGACGAGATCGTTGCCGAAGTCGTAGCCGGCCTCATTGCCGCAGGTGAAGCCTGCGCCGCACGGTCCGCCATTGATGGAAGAGCTACCGGAGGTCAGGAGGCCGAGAGCGCCGGCAATCTTGAACTCGATGTTCTTGTTCGGGGAGTAGACGATCTGCGTGCCCAGTGTCCAGGTGTCGGTCTGGGTGCCGATGACAGTCGACGTACCGCGATCCCAGGTCAGGCTCACAGCACCGCTCCACTGTTCGTTGAACTTGTGACCGACGCCACCCGAAATCGTCCAGCCGTCGCGATAAAACAGGTCAAGCGTGTTGAGCGTGTCAGCTCCGCTCGGAACGCACGGCGACGTGCCGACCGCGCAGAAAGGAATAACCTGAATCTGGCTCCAGTCCGTCCACTTCACCGAACCGAAAGCGAGCCAGTCCGGCGCTATGCCGGATTGCACCTTGAGTTCGATGCTGTCGGGCATGGAAACAGAGCCGTAGATCGGCACTAGCTTGCCACCGTATTTCGCAAGCGTCGGAGAAATGGACGGCGGCGTCTGCGGGATCGCCCTGACGTCCGCGAAACCGGTCAGGTCGTGATCGACGGCACTGTTGTAAACGAGGCTCGCACGGAAGGCGATCTCGGGAATCTCATAGGCCATGCCGGCGCGCCAGCCCCAGCCGTCACCTTCCATCTCAAGTTTGCCAACGCCGCTGAAGCTGGACCAAGCCGGATTGAGGCCCAGAACGGCCGGCCCGAGAACCTGACGGTATTTATAACCGCTGAGTTCCTGATAGAAACCACCGCCTATAATCGAGAAATCGCCTTTGCCAAGATCGAACTTCACCCGGCAGGTGGTGGCGTAATTGTGCGACTTGACCTTGGTTTCGATATTGTAGCTCGATCCCTGCCAGATACCGGGATTGAGATGCGCGCCCCAAGGCTGCGAATAGTCGAACATGCAGTCGCCGAAATCACCGATTGCCGCCTTGGCGCCGATCCGGGTCGACCAGAAGTTTTCAGAGTCATCTGCGCTCCTTGACCAGGCCGCAGGCAGCGGGCCGCTCTTCAGCGGATTGTCCCGGGCATTTTCCACCTTGCGCTGCGGCGCGACGAAGGTTGCAGAACTGTCGAGAACATAATCGGACGGATCGAACAGCAGGTCGATATTGTAACCGCCGCGCTCAAGGCCACTCGCCAGTGAGGGCGTTACCGCCGCGATGCTGACTGCGAAACATACCGCGCCGCGAAAAATTGCAGTTTTTGCCATCTCTCTCCCCAATCAAGGCAATGTGATCATCAAAAGAGTGAAGCGCTTCGCAGCAAATGACAATCTGCCGCACTCTGGCACAGTTCTGCGACACTTCTCCATTTTTTACGTAAGAATTTCATGTCGATCCCCTTGCATAATCATTTTAGGTTATTTTTCTAATCCAATTGAAGCAATCAGACATAAAATGAAACAAATTCCCACTTGAGATGGGAATTGTCGCCAAATAACCACACTCACGAGTTTCCCGAGGAAACGCGCTTATCAGGCCGTTTTTGTTGGATTTTTCGGCTGTTTCAGAGGTTTTTGGCCGGGCATGGCGTGAAATAATCGCTCTTTCGGGTGCCCATGATTCGCCATTGCAGTGCAGCAATCAATCGAGACGGATTGTTACGCAGAAACAAAAAACGCCCCGTTTCGAACGGGGCGTTTTGTTTCCATAAAAGAGCCGGAGGCAGCTATTACCCCGCTTCGCTGACCCGCGTAAGCGCCGTTCTCAGGCTCGCAAGCTGCACTTCCAGCTCCGCCTTGCGCTCGCGCTCGGCAGCGACCACTTCCGGATCGGCATTGGCCACGAATTTTTCGTTCGACAGCTTCTTGTCGATGCGTTCCATTTCCGCATCCACCTTGCCGATCGCCTTTTCGAGACGGGCCTCCTCGGCGGCCAGATCGATGAGCTTGCCGAGCGGCAGGCAGACCGTGGCCTCACCGACGACGATCTGCGCGGAGCCCTTCGGGGCGACATCGGCGGCGCGGATTTCATCCGCCCGCGCCAGGCGCCGGATGGCGGCGGCGTGGCGGTCGAGCCGCGCTTCGGTGGAGGTATTGGCGCCGACAACCACCAGCGAAGCGGTGGCGCCCGGCGGTACGTTCATCTCGGCGCGCGCGGAGCGAATACCGGAGACGAGATCGATCAGCCAGTTGATTTCGGCCGCCGCGGCATCGTCGCGGAATTCCGGCACCGGCCAGTCGGTCAGGCAAAGCAGATTATCCCGCTCCTCGCCCTCGCCCGCCGTATGCGCCCACAGCTCTTCCGTCATGAAGGGCATGAAGGGATGCAGGAGCTTGTAAATCTCGTCCAGAACATAAGCCGCGCAGGCCTGCGATTCCCGCTTGGCCTTTTCGTCTTCGCCGCTGAAGACGGGCTTCAGCAGTTCCAGATACCAGTCGCAGAACTGGTTCCAGACGAAACGGTAAAGAATGCCGGAGGCGTCGTTGAAACGGAAGTTCTCGAGCGCCGCCGTCACGTCGCGCGCCGTATTGGCAAGCTCGGTCAGGATCCAGCGGTTGATGGTCAGCGACGCGGTTTCGGCCAGGAAATGCGGATCGCGCTTCACGCCGTTCATCTCGGCAAAACGGGTCGCATTCCAGAGCTTGGTGCCGAAGTTGCGATAACCGGCGATACGCGCCGGGTCGAGCTTCACGTCGCGGCCCTGCGCCGCCATGATGGCGAGCGTGAAACGCAGCGCATCCGCACCATATTCGTCGATCAGTTCCAGCGGATCGATGACGTTGCCCTTGGACTTCGACATCTTCTGGCCGTTCTTGTCGCGAACCAGCGCGTGGATATAGACCGTGCTGAAAGGCTCGACCGGGTTGCCCGCATCGTCCTTCATGAAATGCAGGCCCATCTGCATCATCCGCACCACCCAGAACGGGATGATATCGAAGCCGGTGACCAGCACGTTGGTCGGATAATAGCGCGCCAGTTCCGGTGTCTGCTCGGGCCAGCCAAGCGTCGAGAACGGCCAGAGCGCCGACGAGAACCAGGTGTCGAGCACGTCTTCGTCGCGGGTCAGGATTTCACCCGGCTTGAAGTTCTCAAGCTTCTCTTCGACCCAGGCCTTCCACGGACCTTCATGGGCGATGTAATGCTGGATGGCCGCCTGAAGCGCCTCTTCTTCGGTCTTCTCAACGAAGACCTGTCCGTCCGGGCCATACCATGCGGGGATCTGGTGACCCCACCACAATTGCCGCGAGATACACCAGGGCTGGATGTTTTCCATCCACTGGAAGTAGGTGTTTTCCCAGTTCTTCGGCACGAAATTGGTACGGCCTTCGCGAACCGAGGCAATCGCCGGCTGGGCGAGCGTCTTGTTGTCCACCCACCACTGGTCGGTCAGGCGCGGTTCGATCGGCACACCGCCACGGTCGCCATGCGGCACCACGTGCTTGTGCGGCTCGATCTTGTCGAGCAGGCCGGCTTCCTCGAAGATTTCGACGATAACCTTGCGGGCGAAGAAGCGATCCTGTCCTTCCAGACGGTCCCATGCGCCATGCAGCGCCGCGGGATGGCTGAGACCCTCGAGGAAATCCTCGTTCTCCTTGATGGAGATCGTGCCGTCGATATTCATGATGTTGATGGCGCGCAGGCCGCAGCGCTTGCCGACTTCGAAATCGTTGAAGTCATGCGCAGGCGTGATCTTAACCGCGCCCGTGCCGGCCGTCGGGTCGGCATAGTCATCGGCGACGATCGGAATCTTGCGGCCGACGATGGGCAGGATGACATGCTTGCCGATGATGCCCTTGTACCGTTCATCCTTCGGGTTCACCGCAACGCCGGTATCACCGAGCATGGTTTCGGGCCGCGTCGTGGCGACGACGATATAATCGCGCGTTTCGAACTCGGTGGGCTTGCCTTCCTCGTCGAAAGCGACCGGATATTGATAGGTGACACCCTTTTCCAGCGGATAACGGAAGTGCCAAAGGTTACCCTTCACCTCGATCTGTTCGACCTCCATATCGGAAATCGCAGTCTGCAGCTTCGGATCCCAGTTGACGAGGCGCTTGTCCTTGTAAATCAGGTTCTGCTTGTAGAGGGTGACGAAGACCTCGAGAACGGCCTCGGAAAGCCCCTCATCCATGGTGAAGCGCTCACGCGACCAGTCGCAGGAGGCGCCGAGACGTTTCAGCTGGTTGAAGATCAGACCGCCGGATTCGGCCTTCCATTCCCAGACCTTCTCCACGAAAGCCTCGCGGCCCATCTCGCGGCGGCCCGGAAGCTGCTGCTCCATCAGCTTGCGCTCGACGACCATCTGCGTGGCGATGCCGGCATGGTCCATGCCCGGCTGCCACAGCACGTCCTTGCCGCGCATGCGCTCGAAGCGGACCAGAATATCCTGCAGCGTGTTGTTGAGCGCGTGGCCCATATGCAGGGAGCCGGTCACATTCGGCGGCGGGATGACGATGGTGAAGGTTTCCGCGCCCGGCTTGGCGTTGGCGCCGGCACGAAAAGCGTTAGCCTCGTCCCAGGCTTTGGCGATCTTCGGTTCGACGGATGCGGAATCGTAGGTCTTTTCGAGCATTTCCTGACCTGAATTTTAGAGTTCTTGTGTGGATTTTTTTAAATAAGGATGGACGGGAGAGAGTCAACAGAAACCCGCCCGCGAGCCAACCATTGAGCGGACCCACGGGTGACTATGACCCCATAACACCTTCATCTTCAACAAAAAAGCCGCCCCGATGCCGGAGCGGCCCCTGTTTCGTCGCATCCCGCCGCAATCGCACATGCGGCCAAAGCGGAACTTAGCGGCGCGAACCGCGCGCCACGCGCTCGATTTCCTCGCGCACCAGACGCTCCACGAGCGTCGGCAGATTGTCTTCCAGCCAATCCTGCAGCATCGGGCGCAGCATTTCGGCGGCCATATCTTCGATCGAGCGCCGCTCGACGCCGTCGAAAACCTCTGCAAGCTCGCTGAACGAACGGGCGATCTGCGCACCGGCAGCGGCGGAAAGAAGATTGAGCGACAGACCGCCCTCGACACCCGCCTCGTCTTTTGCCTGTGGCTCAGCCAGATCGAATGCCGGTTTCTCAACGACAGGTTCCAGCACCGCAATATCGAAACGCTCCGCTGTCAGCGGCGTTTCGAGGGCGCCGCGCAGCGAAAGCTGATCGAAGCGGTTTTCGGCCGAAGACGCGCTTTCAATGGCGGCAGCAGCGGCGCGATCCTCAGCGGCAAAAGATGCCGGCTGCTCGCTCACGCTGGATGCCGGCTGCTCGCTCACGCTCGAGGCGGCCGCAGCCGCCATCAGCGGCCGAACATCCGTCGGGCGCTGCGGTGCGGCGCGTTCGGAAGAAGGCGCGGACAAAGGCTGCGATAGAGCCGACGCAGCAGCCTGCGGCACGGTCTCGGCCGCGCCACGCTGGGCCTGCGCGGCGAAAGCCTGCGGCCCCATGGCGGCGTTACGGTCTGCGGCGGCACGCACACGGGCGGCAACATCGGCAAGGGACATGGTCTTCTCGGCGGCGCTTTCCTGCCGTTCAGCCATTGCCCTTTCAGAAACCGGCGAAAAATCCTGCGCAGGCCGTGCGCCAAAAGCCTGGTTTGCGGCGGGGGGAACGCGCGCCGGCGGGCTGATGGGCTCCGCCACGAAGGCCGCTTCGCTCGCAGCCTCGTCTTCATCGTCATAGACCGGCGGCAACTGCCCGGAAAACGCACCGGCAGGTCCGGTCTCGTTGCTTTCGATGATCCGGCGGATAGACGCCAGAATCTCTTCCATGGACGGTTCACGCGCTACGCTTGGCTGAGCCATATCAATCCCCGGTTTCCACTCTTCGAACGCCCTTGCCGCATCCCTCGGACACCGGATGAGCGCTCCTTGACCTGTTCAATTTTCACATCGCGTTTTCGACAACCGAAATCGATCGTCACACCGATGCTCTGAAACATGGCCGGCCAAGCGCTTGAGCATTTCGCCGTCCCTGTCGCAGGATCATGCGGGGCAGAAATACGCACACCCCGAATCACCCTTAGTTTAGGTCAGCATAGCGAGGAACTAAATCACTGATTCGACAAGTTTCGTGATGATGCACAGCTTTGTGAAAACGGCCCGAAAGGATGCGCTCCGCTGGCAAACCGAACATAAAAACGCCGGGGCGGAAACTCCACCCCGGCGTCAAAAAAGAAGATGATCGTTTGCCGATCAGAAAACGAATTCGGCCGCCTTGGCAAAACCCGGCAGCGGCTTGACCGAAGCATTGAAGAAAGTGGCAGCCGATGTGCTGTTGCCATCGCGGCGATAGACGGTGGCCTTCGCGGCGCCGCCGTATCCGACGACGACAACCAGACGGCCGCCGTCACGCAGCTGGTCGGTCAGTGCCGCCGGCACTTCCTCCACCGAGCCGTTGATGAAAACGAGGTCATAGGGTGCTTCGCCCGCATAGCCCTTTTCGAGATCGCCGGTCACGACCGCGACATTGTCATATCCAAGCGAAGCGAGCGTCTCGGTCGCCTGTGCGGCCAGCGCCTCATCGCTTTCAAGCGAAACCACCGAACCGGCAAGCTGCGAAAGGATGGCGGCCGCATAACCTGCGCCGCCGCCGACTTCCAGCACCACGTCCTCCTTCGACACGGCCGAAAGCTGCAGCAGCTTCGCCAGCGGCGAGGTCTTCATGACATAACGGGCCGGACGGCCATCGCGGGCGGGACAGATCTGCAGGTCCTCGTCCACATAGGCGATCTGCCGCACGCCCGCCGGCACGAATGCCTCGCGCGGCACGCTCAAAAACGCCTTCAGCACGGAATGCGACGTCACGTCGGTCGTGCGCAACTGGCTGTCGACCATATTGGCGCGTGCGGTTTCGAAATCCATCATATCGTATCGCCTCAATTTCACGGATGCCGGTCGGGAAGCCTCGGCTCCAAAAGCTCAAAACGGCAGGGGCTCACCCTCGCCTTTGGATAATCTCATAATTGCCCAAGCGCACGCTTTCAAGCGCGCTAAGCCGGATGTGTGGGAAAAAGCGACAGGATATCACGCCCATGAAGGAGACTTTTTATCGTAACGATCTGTCTTCGTGCGCAGAAACTAAAAAACAAGCGCATTCGAAATTAGGGCCTTGCACCCTAAATGGATTCGTTCTAAATGCCCGCCATCGCTCAAGACGACGAGCGGTTGAGGCCTCGTGGCGGAGTGGTGACGCAGAGGACTGCAAATCCTTGTACCCCGGTTCAATTCCGGGCGAGGCCTCCATATCTTACATCACACCCAATTTCGGTATGAACTGAGCAGCGCCACACAGGCGCTTGAGTTCAACTCGCCTGTCATCATGCGAGCGACTCTGCCCCTTTTCGTATGATCAGATCCGCCCAAGCAGAACCAGGATCAGGACGATCACCAGAACCAGTCCGAGACCGCCTGACGGGCCATAGCCATAATTATGGTAACCCCAGCTTGGCAGCGCGCCGATCAGGAAAAGAATGAGCAGGATGACGAGGATGGTGCCGAGCATGTGTAACCCTCCACTATTGGCATGTGTCCTGCCTGTTTGAATGATGAAACGCGCAAAAAGTTCCCTTTCCTGTATAGCCGGCAGCATAGTAGTGGAAAGGCATCCTCTTCCGTTTCAACGGGTTACACCGAAAACTCGGGAATGCGGCCCTGCCTGCTCGGTCTCGGGAAATAATTCTCTGGCTAATTATATCGCCGCAAAAAGCCCTGAAGGCCTGCGGCGGGCCGGCCTTCACCGGGATCGATGAAAGCAGCGATTTATTCGAGGTAATTTCTCGGCCTATGTCTATCGGCAGTTGTCCGTCATATTAGCGCCAGTCCCCCGTACCCTGAAACTGGCGGGAGACGGAGAGATCTGGCATCACTGGCAGTGCGCCAGATCTCTCCCGCCCCTCCCCACGCTCCTCGAATTCTCCTTTGCAGGCACACGGATATTTTACCGACTGTGTTCTCGTTCCCCTTGCCTCGCCGGTTTCACTCCGGCTAGACCCCGGATCGGGAGGGAGAAACGAGAATCATATGTCCGGTTTTGCGAACCTCATCCCGCTTTTCATCTTCGGCCTCCTCGTCTACTTTTTCTTTCGCTGGGTCGCGCGCGACATTCAGAATCCGAAGAGCAAATAGTCGGGGAAATCGTCTCCGGCCCCCTGCCCGCCGGGAACCGCCGCGCCTCGACATCGTTTTCCCAGACGCACTTCGGAGGACAGGATGAAAACGCTCGTATCATCGGCCGCTATCGCGCTTACGCTGGCGCTTGCCGGATGCACCACGGCCGGACCGGCCGCCTATGTCGGCCCCGCGCCCTATGTCGAACCCATCCCCGGCAGCATCATCTACAGGGGCCAGCCGCGCACCAAACTGACCAAATCGCCGATCGGCAGTACCTTCACCCATGAATTCCGCATCGACGGCAGCACGCGGGCGGTGGAAACCTACCGCATCGCGCCGGACCGCTCGCTGGAACTGATCGACCGCCGCATCATCCGCGAATGGCTGTTCGGGCGCGACGACTGACCGCACCGCAACCGCGAGAACCGGGCCGGGAACGGGATTGCGCATCCCGGCCGCTTGGTTTAGAGCCGGGCGCAACAACCACTATGGATAGGCGATGAATACGCGCTGGCAAAAACCCGTCCTGATCGCGTTCGAAACGCCGGGCGACTATACGAGCATCGACACCACGCAGGCGGCCTCCTGGGCGCTGATCGAGGATTGGCCGATTGAAGACGGCGATGCGCTGGACAAGGCGCTGCTGATCTGCGCCGCCGTCGATGCCGGCAGGAAAAAGCCCGAGGATGCGCGCAAGGCCTTCATCGCAGCCGCAATCGAAGCCGGCCTCGATATCAAGGCCTGACGGCGGAGTGACTGCCGGCCGTCGACTAAAAATGCCGCCTGCGGCGTCAGCTTTTCAGAATAAGACGTTGGATGGATCGCAACAGATGGAAGCTTCCGGAAACATGAAAAAAGCCCTGTTCATTTTTCTCCTCTCCTGCCTGGCGATCGGCCTTCTCGGCCACCTCGTGGTGGCCTTCGTCGTCACCGGCTGAAGCGGAAAAATCCTCTCCGCCGGAAGACGGCGCGACTGGACATTAGAATTTCCTGAATTTCATTCTTTCGTTATGGAACCGCGATAAACTCTGACCGTTCTCTTTTCATCCAACAGGAGGAGGATTGGAATGCGTGACGGATTGAACGGTTTTCTCGAAATCTCGATGCTCGGCTTCGTGGTCGCAAGCTGCCTTTTCATGGTCAACCTACCGATCTGACCCACGGCAAAAATTCTTCTTCGACTGTACCGGCGACGTGACGTTCCGGCATTAAAAAATGCGGCCTTGTGGGCCGCATTTTTTTTCAACAGATCATCCAATCAGGCGGAAAGCTTGGCGGCCAGTTTGGCGACATGCGCGCCCTGATAACGAGCGGCTTCCAGTTCGATTTCGGAAGGCTGGCGCGAGCCGTCGCCATCGGTGATGGTGGAGGCGCCATAGGGCGAGCCGCCCTTGATTTCATCGACGCCCATCTGGCCCTGGAAAGCATAGGGCAGACCGACGACCGCCATGCCATGGTGCAGGAAGGTGGGGATGAAACCGAGGATGGTCGATTCCTGTCCGCCATGCTGGGTGGCGGAAGAGGTGAAGGCCGAACCGACCTTGCCGACCAGCTTGCCGCTGAACCACAGGCCGCCGGTCTGGTCCCAGAAATTGCGCATCTGCGAGGCGACCGTGCCGAAACGCGTGCCGGCGCCGACGATGATGGCGTCGTAATCCGCCAGTTCGTCCACCGTCGCCACCGGGGCCGGCTGATCCAGCTTGAAATGGGAAGACTTTGCAACTTCTTCCGGAACGAGTTCGGGAACGCGCTTCACCACGGCTTCCGCGCCGGTGGACTTCACGCCCTCGGCAACGGCATAGGCCATCTTCTCGATATGGCCGTAAGAGGAGTAATAAAGTACCAGAACCTTCGTCATTCTCTTCGTTTCCTTTGCTGGAACTGTTTCCGGCGTACCGGCGACAAGCTTCTTTAAAAACTCAATGATCATCGGCTTTGACCTGTAAAAAGCGTATGACAAAAAGGTAGCGGACGGATCGGTCTGCCGCCAGCCGGGGATTGGCATACGCACTGTTCACGATGAGTGAACGCTCGGAGCCATCGTCAACCAATCCCCCTTTTGCGTTTCTTCAAAACCGCTTTGCATTCGCGCTGGCGCGGCGTTAACGTCGGGTGAAACAGATGACGAGTGCAACCATGTCCAATCCCTCCTCCGCCCAATCCGTCGTGACCGCCGCCATGCTTGCCATTGGCGACGAACTGCTTTCGGGCCGCACCAAGGACAAGAATATCGGCCACCTCGCGGATGTCCTCACCATGTCCGGCATCGACCTGAAGGAAGTGCGCATCGTCGCCGACGAGGAGGAAGCGATCGTGGAAGCGCTGAACGCGCTGCGCAGCCGCTATGATTATGTCTTCACGTCAGGCGGCATCGGCCCGACCCATGACGACATCACCGCGGATGCGGTCTCGGCGGCGTTCGGCCTGCCCTGCGAGCACGATGCCGAGGCGCTGCGCCTGCTGGGTGACATGTATCGCGTCCGCGAGATGGAATTCACCGAGGCGCGCAAACGCATGGCACGCATGCCGAGAGGAGCTGCCCACATCGCCAATCCCGTTTCCGTCGCCCCCGGCTTCGTCATCGGCAATGTTTACGTCATGGCCGGCGTGCCGCAGGTGTTTCAGGCCATGCTGGACAATGTCATGCCGACGCTGCGCACCGGCGCGAAGGTCATGTCGCAGGCGGTGCGGTCGCCCTATGGCGAAGGCGATATCGGCACGCCGCTGACGGCCATTCAGAAAGCCCATCCCGAAACCAGCATCGGCTCCTATCCCAAATATGACGGGCAGCGCTTTTCGACGGAGATCGTGGTGCGCGCCCGCGACGCTGGCGTCCTGAAGGCGGCAGCAGACGCGGTTGCGGCCATGATCGAGACCATCGGCCATGAAAAAAGACTGGCAGCCAGCAAGGGCGATGCAACCGCCTAAGACAGAAAAGGCTTGAGACCGGGAAGCTTTGACCAAAATCAAGGTGGCGGCCTGTAAAGGCGGCCACTCTCCCCCTGAGCATTTCCAGGAAAAGCGGAACAGCTTTTCCGTCCGGACAATGCATAAAACAGAGACTTAGATCGTTCTGGCGATTCGAAGAACAGCCAGAACGATCTGAAAACGACATGTCACCGAGGAGAGAGAAATGGGTTACAAGACGATATTGGCAGTGGTCGACAATGTTTCGAACACGCAAAAGCTCGGCGAATTCGTGGTAAGCCTTGCCGATCAGTTTTCCTCGCATGTGATCGGCCTGCATATGGAAACGCTGGCCGCCGTTCCCCTCGTCGCGCCGATGGAAATTCCCGACCCCGCCACCGTGCAGGCGCTGCAGGATGTGGCGCAT
Organism: Agrobacterium leguminum; assembly: GCF_015704895.1. Taxonomy (GTDB): domain Bacteria; phylum Pseudomonadota; class Alphaproteobacteria; order Rhizobiales; family Rhizobiaceae; genus Agrobacterium; species Agrobacterium leguminum. The sequence continues at coordinate 584,253 of NZ_JADQWB010000001.1, forward strand.
AAGGAAACCACCGACGTCGGAACCATCTTCGAGCGTACGCTGGCCGCCAACGGCATCTCGCACGAATGGCGCAGCTTCGTCACATCGGTGGGTTACGCCTCCGCATCGGCCATCGACAGCGCCCGTTGCGCCGATCTCATCGTCGCCCGCCAGAGCAACTCCTCCGCACTTTCCGACAGCCGTTCGGATATTGACGGTTTCCTCTATGAAAGCGGCCGCCCCGTTCTCCTCGTGCCGCATGTGCTGAGCGTTGCGAAACCGATCAAGCGCGTCCTGATCGCCTGGAACGGCTCGCGCGAGGCGACCCGCGCCACCTTCGACGCCCTGCCCTTCCTCAAGGCGGCCGAGAGCGTCGAGATATTCTCCGTCGATCAGGCCGAGAGCGAAACGCAGTCTTCCGGCCTCGCCGGTGCGGAACTGGCCGCCACGCTCGCCCGCCACGGCGTCAACGTCACCGTGACCTCGCAGGAAAAGATCGCCGGCGTCTCGCCGCAGGCGGCCATCGAAAACCGGCTGTCCGATAACAGCATCGACCTTCTTGTCATGGGCGCTTACGGCCATTCCCGCTGGTGGGAACTGCTGTTTGGCGGTGTCACCCGCACCCTGCTCGATTCCATGACGGCGCTGACGCTGCTGTCGCGTTAAAATCGGTGGAAGTGGATTGAGCCACAAGACCGTGCGGAAAGCTTGCCTTTTTGCCGGTCTTGCGGCTATTAGCCAAAGCCATCGACAATTTTGACCAGATGGTAGACGACATGTCCCTTCCCGATAAAGCCTTTCCCGTCTCCTGGGACCAGTTCCACCGCGATGCCCGTGCGCTTGCCTGGCGTCTTGCCGGCCTCGACAAAGAGTTCCGCGCGATCGTCTGTATCACCCGCGGCGGCCTCGTGCCGGCGGCGATCATTTCCCGCGAACTGAATATCCGCCTGATCGACACGGTCTGCATCGCCACCCGTCATGATTACGTCAATCAGGGCGAAACGGTTCTGCTGAAGGGTGTCGCCCCGGAACTTTCGGCGGATGGCGGCGAAGGCGTGCTGGTGCTGGACGACCTGACCGATACCGGCAAGACGGCGCTCGAAGTGCGCGAAATGCTGCCCAAGGCGCATTTCGCCTGTGTTTACGCCAAGCCGAAGGGCGTGCCGACCATCGACACCTTCGTCACCGAAGTCAGCCAGGACACCTGGATTTATTTCCCCTGGGACATGGGCTTCACCTATCAGGAGCCGATTGCCAAGGGATCGCGCGGCTGACCAGCCCCGCAGAGAAAAATCACGCTTTGAAGCCGCCCCATCGGGGCGGTTTTTTTGTCGGGAAACGCCTTTATGGCGACAGCTAAAAAACACGGAAAAACCGCAGTGTCGCCTTTATGCCTCACCCCGGAAATGTGGGGTTTTGCCTTTCCCTTGCGGAAACCAGCCTCGCGCAAGCTTCAAACTTTCCCGCCAAGTCACTGATTTTTCTAAGAGCTTTTCCTATCCCCGTTTTCCACAGGCACTCCACACAATATCTTGTGGTTAAAAATGGGTTTCAATCTATGGCTTGACGAATCTGTGCCGCGAGAGGAAAGTGACAATTATGTTGCGGCGGCAACGGACCGGAAAGTAACGAGGCCGGTTCCTCTCCATCTTCAGCGCGCATGTCCAAAGCGGCGTCCCGGCCATGAGGGGGCGGTTCGCCGCAGGCTTTTGCGCGCCTTTCGGAACCGCCAAAAACATGACGCGGGGACTGGCGGCAGGAAGCTGTTGATACTATATTTAGTATTCCATGACATGCTTGCAGCCGAATAAGCCACGAGATACAGGGATGACATCCAAGGATGAACATCCCTTTCAGATCGGCAACAACCGGCTGCGCGAAGGCATCGCACGGCTGGACCGGATTTTTGCGCCCTTCACCGGGCGCCCAATGGACGAGGACAGAAACCATGCGCATTGAACGCCGCTTCACGAAGCCCGGCCAATCGCCTTATGCGGAAATCGACTTCCGCAAGGCCGTCAGTGAAATCAAGAACCCGGATGGATCGATCGTGTTCCGTCTGGCGGATATCGACGTTCCCGCGCAGTTCAGCCAGGTTGCCACCGACGTTCTGGCGCAGAAATATTTCCGCAAGGCCGGCGTGCCGAAGTTCCTTAAGAAGGTTGAGGAAAACGACGTTCCTTCCTTCCTGTGGCGCTCGGTGCCCGATGAAAAGGCGCTGAAGGATGTGCCGGAAGCCGAACGTTTCGGCTCCGAGACCGATGCGCGTCAGGTTTTCGACCGTCTGGCCGGCACCTGGGCCTATTGGGGCTGGAAGGGCAAATATTTCTCGTCCGAAGAAGATGCGCTGGCCTTCCGCGATGAGCTTGCCTATATGCTCGCCACCCAGCGCGTTGCGCCGAATTCCCCGCAATGGTTCAACACGGGCCTGCACTGGGCCTATGGCATCGATGGCCCCGGCCAGGGCCACTTCTATGTTGATCCCTTCACGGCTAAGCTGACCAAGTCGAAGTCCGCTTACGAACATCCGCAGCCGCATGCCTGCTTCATCCAGTCCGTTGAGGACGATCTCGTCAACGAAGGCGGCATCATGGATCTGTGGGTGCGTGAAGCGCGCCTGTTCAAATACGGTTCCGGCACCGGCTCCAACTTCTCCTATCTGCGTGGCGAAGGCGAAAAGCTTTCCGGCGGCGGCCGCTCCTCCGGCCTGATGAGCTTCCTCAAGATCGGCGACCGCGCAGCCGGCGCCATCAAGTCCGGCGGCACGACCCGTCGTGCGGCGAAGATGGTCGTTGTCGATGCCGACCATCCGGATATCGAAGCCTATATCGACTGGAAGGTGAACGAGGAGCAGAAGGTTGCCGCTCTCGTGACCGGCTCCAAGATCGTCGCCAAGCACCTGAAGGCGATCATGAAGGCCTGCGTCAATTGCGAGGCCGACAATGGCGATTGCTTCGACCCGGCCAAGAATCCTGCCCTGAAGCGCGAAATTCGCGCTGCCAAGAAGGACATGGTGCCGGAAAACTACGTCAAGCGCGTCATCCAGTTCGCCGAACAGGGTTACAAGGACATCCAGTTCAAGACCTATGACACGGATTGGGATTCGGAAGCCTACCTCACGGTATCCGGCCAGAACTCCAACAACTCCGTTTCGCTGAAGGACGACTTCCTGCGCGCTGTCGAAAATGACGGCGACTGGAACCTCACCGCCCGCAAGGACGGCAAGGTCATGAAGACGCTGAAGGCCCGCGACCTCTGGGAAAAGATTTCCCACGCCGCCTGGGCATCGGCCGATCCGGGCCTGCACTTCAACACCACCATGAACGACTGGCACACCTCGCCGGCGGCCGGCCCGATCCGCGCTTCCAATCCGTGCTCGGAATATATGTTCCTCGATGACACGGCCTGCAACCTTGCCTCGCTGAACCTTTTGCAGTTCAAGGATCAGGCGACGAAGCGCATCGATATCGCCGATTACGAACATGCCGTTCGCCTGTGGACCGTCGTGCTCGAAGTGTCGGTGATGATGGCGCAGTTCCCGTCGCGCCAGATCGCCGAACTTTCCTATGAATACCGCACGCTCGGCCTCGGTTACGCCAATATCGGCGGCCTCCTGATGTCCTCGGGCATTCCCTATGACAGCGCCGAAGGCCGCGCCATTGCCGGTGCGCTCACCGCCATCATGACCGGCGTTTCCTACGCCACCTCGGCCGAAATGGCCGGCGAGCTTGGCCCCTTCCCGGGCTTTGCCCCGAACCGCGACAACATGCTGCGCGTCATCCGCAACCACCGCCGCGCCGCTCACGGCCAGTCGCAAGGTTATGAAGGCCTGTCGGTCAACCCGGTCGCGCTCATCCATGGCGATTGCCCGGATCAGGACCTGATCGCCCATGCCGTTGCCGCCTGGGACAAGGCGCTGACGCTCGGCGAACAGCACGGCTACCGCAACGCCCAGACGACGGTTATCGCGCCGACCGGCACGATCGGCCTCGTGATGGATTGCGACACGACCGGCATCGAGCCCGACTTCGCGCTGGTGAAGTTCAAGAAGCTCGCCGGCGGCGGTTACTTCAAGATCATCAACCGCGCCGTTCCGGATGCGCTGCGTTCGCTTGGGTATTCCGAAAGCCAGATCGCCGAGATCGAAGCCTACGCCGTCGGCCACGGCAATCTCAACCAGGCGCCCGGCATCAACCCTTCCACGCTGAAGGCCAAGGGCTTCACCGATGAGAAGATCGAAGCCGTCAACGCCGCGCTGAAAAGCGCCTTCGACATCAAGTTCGTCTTCAACCAGTGGACGCTGGGCGCCGACTTCCTCAAGGAAACGCTGAAAGTTTCCGACGAGCAGCTCTCCGACATGAGCTTCAACCTGCTCGAGCACCTCGGCTTCGGCAAGAAGGACATCGAAGCGGCAAACGTTCACGTCTGCGGCGCGATGACGCTGGAAGGCGCACCGTTCCTGAAGGCCGAGCATCTGCCGGTCTTCGATTGCGCCAACCCCTGCGGCAAGATCGGCAAGCGTTATCTCTCGGTCGAATCGCATATCCGCATGATGGCGGCGGCACAGCCCTTCATCTCGGGTGCGATTTCCAAGACGATCAACATGCCGAACGATGCGACGGTCGAGGATTGCGGCAGCGCCTACATGCTCTCCTGGAAGCTGGCGCTGAAGGCGAACGCCCTTTACCGCGATGGTTCCAAGCTTTCCCAGCCGCTCAACGCGTCGCTGGTGGAAGATGAGGACGAAGAAGACCTGATCGAAGAGCTGATCCAGCAGCCGGCTGCACAGCAGGCCGTGACAATCACCGAAAAGATCGTCGAACGCGTCATCGAGCGCGTCTCGCGCGAGCGTGAAAAGCTGCCGAACCGCCGTCAGGGCTACACCCAGAAGGCAACCGTCGGCGGTCACAAGGTCTATCTGCGCACCGGCGAATTCGGCGATGGCCGCATCGGCGAAATCTTCATCGACATGCACAAGGAAGGTGCCGCCTTCCGTGCGATGATGAACAACTTCGCCATCGCCATTTCGCTCGGCCTGCAATATGGCGTGCCGCTGGAAGAATATGTGGAGGCTTTCACCTTCACCAAGTTCGAACCCGCCGGCATGGTGCAGGGCAACGACGCGATCAAGAACGCCACGTCGATCCTCGACTACGTGTTCCGCGAACTCGCCGTCTCCTATCTCGGCCGCCACGATCTGGCCCATGTTGATACGTCCGACTTCTCCAACACGGCACTCGGCAAGGGCATCCAGGAAGGCAAGACCAACCTCGTTTCCACCGGCTGGACCCGCGGTTACAAGCCGACGCTGGTTTCCAGCAATGGCGGCGAACGTTCGTCTTCCGAGCCCAAGGGCTCGGCAACGGCAGCCCCTGCCCGCGCCTCGGCCAACGTGACCTCCTTTGCCGGCTCCGCCGCCCGCAAGCTGGAACCGACCGTCTCCGTCGCGACCTCCGAAATCGTCTCCTTCAAGCGGGACTATGAGGAGCGCGCCAGGGAACTGGCCGAAGAAATCGCCGAGGAAGTCATCGACGACGTCGCCCAGGAATCCCAGCAGACGGCCACCGCCCTCTTCTCCGACAAGGCCGCCGCCGACGCTGCATCGGCCAAGACGGAAGCCAAGAAGGTGGAAAACGAACGCCGCATGCGCTCGATTGCTCAGGGCTACACGGGCAACATGTGCTCGGAATGCCAGAACTTCACGATGGTGCGGAACGGCACTTGCGAGAAGTGCGATACTTGCGGTGCGACGAGTGGTTGCAGCTGAGCGTTAGCTTAGGCACCAAAAAATGATTAGTCTTGAGGGCTCTTTCAGATATGAAAGAGCCCTTATTGTTTTGATGTTTTATTTATTGCAACTACTGGAAACCCGTAGTTCAGAATGTTATATTTCGAATGGAATGCGCATAAGGCGTCAGCCAATCTCGCCAAACATGGCGTCAGTTTTGAAACCGCCCGCAGGGTTTTTGACGATCCATTTGCCGTGGATATCGAGGATCGTTCAGCGAATTACGGTGAAGTCCGACGGCGTATAGTGGGTTTGGGCAGCGGATTGGTTCTGACCGTGATCTATACCGAACGAAGCGAAGTGATCCGCATCATCTCCGCACGAAAGGCGACACGCGCAGAGCGCAAGGAATATGACGACAATGGCTGGTAAAACCGATCAAACCGACTGGGTCCGTCTTCACGCCATGACCGACGAGGAAGCAGAGGCCAATGCGCTGGCCGACCCTGATAATCGACCGCTTTCCGCCGAACAGCTCGCCGCAGCGCCCAGAATGCCCCGCATCAAGATCATCCGCCGGGCTCTGAAGCTGACGCAGGAAGAGTTTTCCGCGCGTTATCATATTCCGCTCGGCACCTTGCGCGATTGGGAACAGGGTCGAAGCGAGCCGGATCAACCGGCCCGCGCTTATCTAAAGGTCATCGCCGTCGATCCGGAGGGAACGGCGGCCGCGCTTCGTAAAGGCGCGGCCTGACCGACCTCACCCCATAAAATCCACCAGCAACTTCACATTCAGCCCCGCAATCACCACCGCGATCAGCCACGCAAAGGCCGAGAGCCAGAGCGGCGAGCGCAGCTCGCCCATCTTGGCCTTATCAGCGGTGAACATCACGAGTGGGAAGACCGCGAAGGAGAGTTGCAGGCTGAGCACCACCTGCGTCAGGATCAGCAGTTCCGCCGTGCCGCTATCGCCATAGAAGATGGTCACGCCCGCGGCTGGGACGATGGCGATGGCGCGGGTGATGAGGCGGCGCAGCCAGGGGGCGAGCCGCATCTTGAGGAAACCTTCCATCACGATCTGGCCGGCAAGCGTTGCCGTGACGGTGGAATTGATGCCGCAGCATAAAAGCGCCACGCCGAACAGCGTCGGCGCAATGGCAAGGCCGAGCAGCGGTGCCAGCAGATTATGGGCTTCGCCGAGTTCGGCAACGGTCGTCTGCCCCGCCTTGTTGAAGGTCGCCGCCGCCAGAATGAGGATCGAGGCGTTGATGAGGAGCGCGAACATCAGCGCGATGGTGGAATCGAGCGTGGCAAATTTCAGCGCCTCGCGTTTTTCGGCAAGCGTCTCACCGATTTCGCGGGTCTGCACGATGCCCGAATGCAGATAGAGATTATGCGGCATGACGGTGGCGCCGAGAATGCCGAGCGCCAGATAGAGCATGTCCGGATTGGTGACGATCTCCGTCGTCGGCGCGAAACCGAGAATCACCTGCCCCCAGTCAGGGTCGGCGAGCGCCACCTGAATGGCGAAACACACGGCGATGACGCCAAGCAGCGTGATGACCAGCGCCTCCACCCAGCGGAAGCCGAGCTTCTGCAGATAAAGGATCAGGAATACATCGAGCGCGGTGATGAGAACGCCAAGTTCGAGCGGAATGCCGAAAATGAGGTTGAGGCCGATGGCCGTGCCGATCACCTCGGCGATATCGGTGGCGATGATGGCGATTTCTGCCAGCAGCCACAGCACCATGGCCACCGGTTTCGGATAGGCATCGCGACAGGCCTGGGCGAGATCGCGGCCGGACGCGATCGCAAGACGGGCGCAGAGCGATTGCAGCACGATCGCCATGATGTTCGAGACCAGCGCGACGGTAAGCAGCGTGTAGCCGAATCTGGAGCCGCCGGCGAGCGACGTCGCCCAGTTTCCGGGATCCATGTAACCGACCGCAACGAGATAGCCGGGGCCGAAAAAGGCCATCGCCCGGCGAAACGTGCCGGCATTCGGTTTGACCCGGATCGAGCTGTGAACGTCGGACAACGAGAGATCGTCGCCGTTCCGTCGCCATCCAAAGACTGGCTTGTCCATTTTCTGCGCTTTCAAATGGGAGATTGAATTGGTGCAATTGCAAATCATTCGCATAAGCGGCGGCGACTGACAAGGGGAGTTTTGCGGTCGGATATCGGCGCACGATGCCGCAGGCGCGTGCCCGGTTCGGGCGCGGACCGACACACCGTCACGCGCTTATGGCGAGCCCTCCTCTCCTTCCCGTCGTGCGCCGGCTGGATTCCGTCTAAGGCAGGGATGATGGAGGTCGGGAAAAAAGGGCGGCGACGAATGCGGAGACGCTGTCATCTCGAGGGCCTCACGGCCTTGTCATCGCCCTGCCCCGTCGATTTCGGAACGGCCGCGCACCCGCCGGCGTTGATCTTTCAGGAAGCAACCTATTGCGGGAAAGTTCATGCGACAGGGCCACAAATTCAGCCTGGTGAACCATCCGAGCCGATGGCCGAAATATATCATGGCGCACAGAAAGCCGCGCGACTGGCTGATGACGATCAGCGGCATCGTGTTGCTGTTCATCGTCGCCGCCGCGGTCGCCATGGGTTATCTCGTCACCAGCCATCCCGGCAAGCCGGAGCCCAACCCCGGCATCGTGGAGGAACAGGCAGCCGAGAACGGCGGATAGATTGCGGCGCCAAAGCGCCGCTTATCAGCTCAGGCCCGCAAGGTGCCCGCTGAACTGCGCCTCATGCAGGCGGCTGTAGTGGCCCTTGGCGGCCAGCAGCTCGGCATGGGCGCCGGTTTCGGCAATGCCGGTCTGGTCCACCACCACAATGCGCGAGGCGTCGCGGATCGTCGCCAGCCGGTGGGCGATGACGAGCGTGGTGCGGCCTTTGGCAAGCTCCGTCAGCGATTGCTGGATGGCCCGTTCGGTTTCCGTGTCGAGCGCCGAGGTCGCCTCATCGAGAATGAGGATCGGCGGGTTCTTGAGGAACATGCGGGCAATGGCAAGGCGCTGTTTCTGGCCGCCGGAAAGCTTGACGCCGCGCTCGCCAATGACGGTGTCGAGCCCGAGCGGCATGGCTTCGATGACGCCATCGAGACGGGCCCGCCGCGCCGCATCCATGATGTCCGCGTCCGAAGCGCCAAGCCGGCCATATTCTATATTTTCGCGGATCGTGCCGCCGAACAGGAATACATCCTGCTGCACGATGCCGATCTGGTTGCGCAGCGAAGCAAGCTTCATGTTTCGGATATCGATGCCGTCAATGGCGATCGCGCCGCTGGTGACATCGTAAAAACGCGGCAAAAGCGAGCAGAGCGTTGTCTTGCCCGCGCCCGAAGGACCGACAAAGGCCACCGTCTCGCCCGCGCTGATCTTCAGGTCGATATTGGTAAGAACCGTCTTGCCCTCGGCATAACCGAAACCGACATGGCGATATTCAATATTGCCGCGCAGCAACGGCGCTTCCACCGCATTCGGCGCATCGACGATATCGGGCGCGGTGTCCAAAAGCTCGGTGAAACGGCGGAAACCGGCAATGCCCTTCGGATAGGTCTCGATGACCGAATTGATCTTTTCCACCGGCCGGAAAAACACGCCCACCAGCAGCAGGAAGCCAACGAAGCCGCCTTCGGTCAGGCTGCCCGTCAGTACGAACCAGGCGCCGCAGATCATCACGATCATCTGCGTCAAACGCATGCTCATATAGCTGAGCGAGGTGCTGGCCGCCATGATCTTGTAGGCGTCGAGCTTGGTGCGGCGGTATTTCTGGTTGTCCTTCTCGAACAGCGCCCGCTCGTGATCCTCATTGGCGAAGGCCTGCACGACCCGCATGCCGCCGACATTTTCCTCGATACGGGCGTTGAAATCCCCGACCCGGCCGTAAAGTGCGCGAAAATTCTGCGTCATGCGGCCGCCGTAACGGCTGGTCACCCAGGCGGTAACGGGCACGACGGCGGCGGTGATGAGCGCCAGCGGCACATTGACCGATAGCATCAAGAGGAACGCGCCGATGAAGGTCATGATGGCGATGAACAGGTCTTCCGGGCCGTGGTGGGCCACCTCGCCGATCTCTTCCAGATCCTTGGTCAGCCGCCCGACCAGATGGCCGGTCTTCTGGTTGTCGAAATAACGGAAGGAGAGCTTTTGCAGATGATCGAAGGCCAGACGCCGCATGTCGGTCTCGATATTGATGCCGAGCATATGTCCCCAATAGGTGACTGTCGCCATCAGCCCGGTATTCAGCACATAGATGACCAGAAGACCCACGGAGGCGGCAAGGATGATGGCCCATTCACCGCCCGGCAGCAGCACATCCACAAAGGCCTTTACCGCCATCGGAAAACCGAGTTCGAGCACGCCCGACAACACCGCGCAGGAAAAATCGAGAATGAACAGACCGCGATAGGGGCGATAATAGGCGAAGAAACGGCGGAGCATGGCATGACCTGGAGATCGGGCGCGGCAACCTTACGCCGCAAGAAAAACGGAGTTCAATTGTCATATTTCGATGCGCGCGCCAAGACCGATGTTCTATTTTTACCAAAATCGTTCAATAGGTTCAGCAATAAACACACAACGGTAATGTGATCCGATTATATTGCACTTATATGTATCGGTGTGACAGAGTGAATGCACCCTTCGGGGAGAATGCGAGAAAGAGCCTGCCGTGAGTAACATTGACAGCCGTAAGCCCAGTGGCGAACCGAGATGGCTTGGTCCCGCCAGCCCGACGCGGATCGCCCTGATCCCGCCCATCTCGGCTGCGCGCTGGCTTCTCGTTCTCGTCGCCCTTGCCGGCATTTATTTCTTCCACGGCTTTCTCGTCCCCGTTCTCGCCGCTCTCGTCATCGGTTTCGCCAGCTGGCCGGTTTATACCCGGCTTCTGCGGCAGGTGGGCGGCAACACCACGCTCGGCGCCACCATCGCCATCATCCTCATCCTCGCCTTCCTCGTGGTGCCGATCTTCATCGCCGCCTCCTATACGGCAAGCGAAATCCGCGAATGGTTCGGCTGGGCGGTGCATGTCAACAAGACGGGCGCGCCCGTGCCGGACTGGATCGCGGCGCTGCCCGCCGTCGGCCCCTGGCTCGGCGAACAATGGGTGAAATATATCGGCACGCCGGGCGCCATCGGCGAACTCATCCAGCTCGTCAGCGGCGCCAATATCGGCAATATCTACCGGGCGATCCTTGCCGCCGGCAACGGCGCTTTCCACCTGGTGCTGACCCTGCTGTTCATGCTGATCGCGCTGTTCTTCGTCTACCGCAACGGCGCGGGCTTCACCCGGCAGGTCGATCTGGTGGGCGAACGCATCCTGCCGACGCGGTGGGAACGCATTTCCCGCGTCGTGCCCGCCACCATCAGCTCCACCGTGACGGGTATGACGCTGATCGCCATCGGCGAAGGCATCATCCTCGGCATCGCCTACTGGATCGCCGGCGTGCCCTCGCCCGTCACGCTCGGCGTGCTCACCGGCGTCATGGCGCTCATTCCGGGCGGTGCGCCGCTCTCGTTTACCCTGGTGTCGATCTATCTGGTCGCCAGCGGCTCGCCCGCCCACGGGCTGGCGCTGTTCGTCTGGGGTTCGGTGGAACTCTTCATCGTCGACAAGACCATCCGTCCGAAACTCGTCGGCGGCCCGATCAAACTGCCCTTCCTGCCCACCTTTTTCGGCCTCGTCGGCGGCGTCAAGACCATGGGCTTCCTCGGCCTCTTCATCGGCCCGGTGCTGATGGCGCTCCTGGTCGCAATCTGGCGCGAATGGGTGCGTGAAGTGGAAATCTCCGCCGCCGCCAGCGCCGAGGCTCCGCCCCCACCGCCCACGCAGGAAGATGCCATCGATGAGGTTGCCGCGCTCGAAGACAATAGCGAGGAAACGACCGCGTTTCGGAAAGCGGCGTTTTGATCGGTGAAGCCTGCAGGCAGACGCCTCGACGCTGGTGCCGATAGATAGTCCTTAAACCGCGCATCCGTCATGCTCGGGCCTGTCCCGAGCATCTGCCACCGATTGATCTACGATACGTGATTGGATCCTCGGCGCAGGGCCGAGGATGACGTGCAGGATACGGCAAACTCGCGCCGTAGGCTTAAAGCACCTTCTCCATGAACAGGCTGAGCGGATCCGGCCTGTAGGGCGCAAAGGCCTCGATCTCCACAAACCCCGCCTTGCGGTAAAGACCGATCGCCTCCGGCTGGCTGATACCGGTTTCGAGACGGATGGCGGAAAGGCCAAGCTCGGCGCCGCGCGCGACGAGCGTATCCATGATCAGCTTGCCGACCCGCAATCCCCGCGCCTCTGGATCGACGAACATGCGCTTGACCTCCGCCGTGCCGTCGCCCGCCTCCACCAGCGCGCCGCAGCCGACGACGCGGCCATCGTGCCGGGCCACGAAAAACGAGACATTGTCCTGCTCGAGCGCGCCGATATCGACCAGATGATTGCTCTCGGCGGGGTAAAGCGAGGCCATATAGGCGTTGGAAAGGTCGATGAGGCGCAGAACCGCATCCTGCCGGGGTGTTTCAAGCTTGATTTCGGTGGCCAATGCGATGCCTGCCTTCTCTATAAAAATGCGTATTTCGTCGTAATGTCACTGCAATCGGGATAGATGAGTTTCTAGAGCATAAATCCCGACAGAGGCAACACACACCATGAAAACAGCCCTCGTTCTCATGACTTTCCTTGGTTGCGACGACAGCGCCACCGATTGCCATTACCTGGCAACCTCGCAGCAGCGCTGGACGAGCATCGAACTGTGCGACGCCGTGTCGGAAAAGGAGCTGGAGCGTTACGCCAACGCACCCTACCCCGTGGTGGTGGCCGTATGCCAGACACCGGGCGAACAGCCTCCGCAGACGGCCGGCACGCAACCTCCCGCCTCGGCACCGGCCACTGCACCGCAGGCAACGGCGGCTGTTACGCCGAAGGAAGAGGAAAGCCTCACCAAACAGGCAATCAGCCGCGTCAGCCGTATCCTGCCTTCCACCGAAGGCATAAAGCATCTTTTGGGGACACCGGTGAGGATGGTTGAAAACAGCTATTCGTGGATCGCCAAACGGTTCGATAAGTGACTGCGGGAAATGTCACGCCCGCTTTCTTTCCGCTGCAATGCAGAGGTTTCCTGTGAGAGGAAAGCGCACACTGCCCTCATTCCTGTGCTTGTCACAGGAATCTAGCCAGCCCAAGTCTTTGGGCTGGAAAGACTCTACTCGCCGCGCAGACGCGCGTCGGCTGGATTCCTGTGACAAGCACAGGAATGAGGATGGGAGTGATCCTGCCGGAAACATCGCAGCGGCGTCTTGCAAAACCCCTCGGGGCCTCACGCCGCCTCGACCGTCAGCGCTTCCGCATAATACCGCGCCTTCTGCCGCTCTTCGGCGATGGCGAGCTTGCGCACGGCATGCAGCAGTTCGTACAGCGTTTCGGAACCGTTGACGTCACGGAAATGGGCCAGCAGTTCCGCCGAGACGGAGGCCGCCACATCAGAGAGCTGCGAGCGGGCGGCACGGCGCCACATCAGCGTCGCCTCGATGAAGACGTCGACAACATCGCCGAAAAGACCGACCGACTGGAACAGCGCCTTCAAGGCATGCGGCCGCCCTGTCGCCAGAATGGCGCGCACCTTGCGGTCATCGAGACCGGAGAGATTGACCATGGCCGCCGTGAAGAATTCCAGCCGACCCGAACAGACGGCATGGATGAGCAGCGCCGGCGTCAGTTCCAGCCGCTGGCGCAGATGCTCCACCAGCGCCGGCAGCTCCGGCGAGGAAACGCTGGCGGCGATAAGGATGGTGGCGGAATCTTCCGCCTCGCGGAAAAGACTGTCGGCGCGGTTGCGCGCGATCATCGCGTGAACCAGCGCGGAACCCGCGAGAGCTTCGCTGATGCGGCCCATCAACAGGTGACGCGCATCGGCGGGCAGCGCCTCGCGGCGAAGCAGGAGGTCGCGAATATCGGCGTCCGAACCGTGGCGCTCGGCGATGCGCCTGAGCGAAAACGGCGTGATGAAAGCATCGTCGTTTTCGAGCAGGATAATGGTTTCCGGCAAGTCGCCGACTTCGGCAAGCGCTGCGCAGACACCGCGCGGCAAGCCCGGTCGTGCGGCGATGAGCGCGCGCGTCAGGCTTTCTCCACGCCCGGCGAGATCGACCAGATCGGCCTCGCCGAGAACCGGTGAGCGGGCAATGACGGTGCAGGCAATTTCCGGCTGGTCTTCGGCGAGTGAAACGAGAATGGCGCGCGGTGCGTCATGGGCATCCGCCAGCGCTTCGGCAAGCGCCAATCGCACACGCGGCGAAGGATCGTCGAGCAGATAGGTCATCGCCATATAGGCGGCATCGCGGTTCTCGCGCGCCATGTTGGACTGAAGATAGGCACGGCCTAGAGCATTGGCGGCCTTCGCCCGCTCGGTCGAGCCAGCCTTTTCAGACCAGCGAAGAAATGCCTGTACGATCACCTGAGCCTCGAAAACATTCGCAACAATGGATGGCGGCATCATCGCCGCCACCATGTATAAAACTCTAGGCGCAAATGGTTTACGTTTGGTTCACCATAAAAATTAACCGTAGCCGAAGAAGGACTATATTGACGGCGCAGTAGAGGGGCGCTGCAGCTGGAATACATCGCTGCCGCCATCGCAGTAATCCATATAGCCCATGCGCGCCACGGGTCGCGACAGCCCCATATCGATGCGCCCGTCGCGAATGATCGTTTCATCAATATGGATCGCCATGACCTGTCCGATCACCATCCACGAATCCGCCGGCTGGCCGTCGACGTCCTTAAGCTGCTGTATCTGGGTCACGCGGCACTCCAGAACCGCCAGCGCCTCGCCCACGAAAGGCGCATCCACCACCCGCCCGTCGACAGCGGTGAGACCGGCAAGGGCGAACTCATCGACATCATAACCAACGGGGGCAGAAGAAGCATTCATCCGGTCCACCAGATGGCGGCTGACGAGATTGGCGGTGAAGACACCGGTTTCCTCGACATTGCGCAGGCTGTCCTTCCTGCCGCTGGAGGAGAACATCACAAGCTTTGGCCGGTCCGAAATCGCATTGAAGAAGGAATAGGGCGAGAGGTTGAGGGAACCGTCCCTGCCCTTCGAGCCGATCCAGCCGATTGGACGCGGTGCGACGATGGCCTTGAACGGATCATGCGGCAGGCCATGCTGGTTGGTGTCCGTGGTGTAGAACATCAAACGTCCCCGACCCAGGTGACGACATCGGCAAGCTCCGGCCGCGGCCGCTCCACCGGTGGGAATGTCGTCGAGCCGATATGAATGAACCCGGCGACCTTCTCTTCCGCGCCGACCTCGATTTCCGCGAGAAATGCGGAATCGAAAGCAAACCATTCGGTCAGCCAGTTCGCCGCAAAACCGCTGGCATTGGCGGCGAAGATGAGGTTGAGGCACACAGCACCGGCGGACATGACCTGTTCCCATTCCGGAATCTTGAAATGCGGCTTTGCGGTGCTGATGACGGCGATAACGACGGGCGCGCGGGTGAAGCGGGTGCGTTCCGCTTCCTGCTGCTGCAGGTCCAGTTCCGGGTTCTTTTCAAGCGCGATCCTCAGCGCCGTCTCACCGAGACGCACGCGCTCCTCGCCGCGATAGACGACGAAGCGCCAGGGGGCGAGCTTGCCATGGTCAGGCACGCGCACGGCAAGGCGCAGGATGTCCTCGATTTGCCCCTTCGAAGGCCCCGGCTCGGCAAGTTGCAGGGCCGGCGTGGAACGGCGAACCTTGAGATAATCGAGGAGCTTGATATCATTTGTCATGATCAAAAATCTTCCATTCTGCTGTCATCGCAAAAACATGGGCCTTGAAATAGCCACGGCATTGGTTTTGAAGTGATCCGGGAAAATCAAGAAGTCAATCGGTATCGAAAATGTCGGCAATCAAAATCGCGGCACGTCTGACCATTGCATGTGCCGTGCTTGGCCTTTTATCGCAAGCCGCTTTTTCGCAGGACGCCTTCAAAGACTTCAAGCAGCTCGGCGGCACGCCGAAAATGCCGAAGCTGAACGCTTTCACCGCGCCTTCCGCACCCAACGCCCCGGAAAGCACCGCCCGCGATATCAGCATGGAAGCCAAGCTGACCAGCGAAGGCGAAGCGGTGAAGGAAGGCCTGTCCTGGCGCGTCTTCAGCCCCATTCCCGGCGCGGACGGCAAGTTGCCGATGCTCGCAAGTTCGGAAGGCGGCTCGGCGGAATTCCATCTGGTGCCGGGCGAATATTTCGTCAACGTCGCTTTCGGCCGTGCGGGCGTCACCAAGAAACTCAATGTCCCGACCTCCGGCAATGTGCAGAAACAGGTGCTGATTCTCGATGCCGGCGGCTTCGTGCTGAATGCGGTTGCGGGTTCCGACAAGCAGATTTCCGGCAACCAGCTCAAATTTTCCGTCTATTCGTCAGACGCCCGCCCCGATGGCGAGCGCGGCCTCGTCATGGCCGATATCAAGCCCAACACCATCGTCCGCCTCAATGCCGGCACCTATCACGTGGTTTCCGAATATGGCAACGTCAATGCGGTGGTGCGCGCCGACATCCAAGTGGAAGCCGGCAAGCTGACGGAAGCAACGCTCCAGCATCAAGCCGCCCAGATCACCCTCAAGCTCGTCTCCGAAGAAGGCGGCGAAGCCATTGCCGATACGGCATGGTCGGTGTTGAACGGCGGCGGCGACGTGGTGAACGAAAGCGTCAGCGCCTTTTCGACCATGGTGCTGGCGGAAGGCGAATATACCGCCATCGCCCGCAACAAGGACAAGGTTTTCCAGCGCAACTTCAAAGTGACCTCCGGCCGGGATTCGGATGTGGAAGTGCTGATGAAGGATCAGGCGCCGGAAGATATGACCGGGGATTTCGAGTAGGCGTCACCTACATCTCATCCGTCATGCCGGACTTGTGTGGACTTATTGTGGTTTACTTGATGCATAGGCCGGGATGCGCATCCCGGCCTATGCAGGCAGGTGGCCGTATTTCCGGACTGGTTTACGCAGCCGAGATCAAGCAAGGCCCTGCCTGCTCC
>NZ_JADQWB010000020.1 GCF_015704895.1 Agrobacterium leguminum
TCTGTGCGTTGATCCATGACAGAAATCTCCCGCCAAGCCATCCCGACACTCCTCCGCCAAGCAGAAAAAGTGTCAGGGATGTCTCCGAACATCTGTCAACTATGTCTCCGGGCTGTACATCAAGCCCAGGGATGAGTGCGGAGGAAGGAGCGCATCAACAAAAACGCCGCGCATCCAGAGACACGCGGCGTCAAACCTAAAAATCGCGAAATGCCTTAAAGCGCGATATCCGGCACCTTCTTCACCGGCGCCCCCGCAGGCGCCGCACCGGCGCCCTTCAGCGCCTCAAGGTCGATCTGCGGCGGGGTCGGCAGCTGCAGGTGTTCGGCGGTGTAGGCCCATTCCTGCTGCACCTTTTCCGGATCGTCATTGAGCTTCGTGCCGTAGCTCGGCACGATCTGGCGAATCTTGGCCTGCCATTCAGGCGTCGCCACCTTGTCCTTGAACACCTTTTCCAGAACATTGAGCATGATCGGTGCTGCGGTGGAGGCGCCCGGCGAAGCGCCGAGCAGGCCGGCGATGCTGCCGTCCTTGGCGGCGACGACTTCGGTGCCGAGCCGCAGAACGCCGCCCTTTTCTTCGTCGCGCTTGATGATCTGCACGCGCTGGCCGGCCTGCCACAGGCGCCATTCGCCCTGCTTGGCATTCGGGAAATATTCCTTCAGCGCGGCAAAGCGGTCGTCATCCGACATCATCAGCTGGCCGGCGAGATATTCCACCAGCGGATATTCATCGATGCCCACCCGCACCATCGGCCAGGCATTGCTGGTGGTGACGGAGGAGACGAGATCGAAATAGGAGCCTTCCTTCAGGAACTTGGTGGAGAAGGTGGCGAAAGGTCCGAACAGGATGACACGCTTGCCGCCCAGCACGCGTGTATCGAGATGGGGAACCGACATGGGCGGCGAGCCGACCGAGGCCTTGCCATAGGCCTTGGCAAGATGCTGCATCGTCACGTCGGGGTTCTCGTTGATGAGGAACGAGCCGCCCACCGGGAAGCCGGCATAATCGTCCGCTTCCGGAATACTGGACATCTGCAACAGATGCAGCGCGCCGCCGCCAGCGCCGATGAACACGAATTTCGCATCCACCACCTGTTCGGCATCGGTCTTGGTGTTGGTATAGGTCACGCGCCAGCTGCCATCGGCATTGCGCTGGATGTCGGAGACTTCGCTATTGACCTGCAGGTCGAAATTCTGGTCGCCCTGCAAATGCGATACGAATTGCCGGGTGATTTCGCCGAATTCCATGTCGGTGCCGAGCGGCGACCATGTCGCGCCGATCTTCTGGGAAGGATCGCGGCCTTCCATCATCAACGGCACCCACTTCTTGATCTGCTCAGGATCGGTGGAATATTCCATGCCGGCGAAAAGCGGGCTGGCTTTGAGCGCCCGATAGCGCTTTTCCAGATAGGCGACGTTTTCATCACCCCAGACGAAGCTCATATGCGGCGTATGGTTGATGAAGGAGCGCGGGTTCTTCAAAACGCCGTTGCGCACCTGCCATGCCCAGAACTGCCGGGAAATCTGGAAGGATTCGTTGATGTTGACGGCCTGGCTGATCTTGATGTTGCCGTTGTCGTCTTCCGGCGTGTAGTTGAGCTCGGCAAGAGCGGAATGGCCGGTGCCGGCGTTGTTCCAGCCGTTCGAGCTTTCAAGCGCCACGCCATCCAGCCGCTCCAGCATCTGCATCGACCAGGTGGGCTCGAGTTCGCGCAGCCACACACCGAGCGTCGCGCTCATGATGCCGCCGCCGATCAAAAGCACGTCGACCTTCTTGGCAGCCGTATTGGCGAGAAGCGGGGAGGAGGGCAGCGCCGCTGCGGCAATGCCGGCGAGCGCACCGCCCAGAACCTGTCGGCGGTTCATCGGAAGCGCGCCGGGGGCAAATGCGTGGGAAAGGGTGGTTTCCTGGGAGAGATCAGTGAGCTGGGATTTGTCTTGATCGATGGGAGTCACGGCCATACCTGATTCTTGTTTTGTGTTAAAAACATTCCTCCCGTTCGCCCCGTTACAGCAAAGCGCAAACCGGCACAACCCGGACTCTTTCACTCCAGTTCAAGCGTTTTTGCAGGGATTTTGCAGGGACATATGGTCGCAACGGCCAATTTTGCGGTTTTGCCGATCGTCATTTTTATGACGGCGAAGATTAGCCGACGCTTTCAAACGGTTGAAAGGGTTCTGTGAGCGGGATATCGCGGAAAGGCGGATATGACGCTGTTTCCGGCGCGTCACGGGTCGCAGGGTGCGGCTATAGGCAAAATTTTTTTCAGCAAAATGACAATAATCCCGAAAAAGTGAAAAGGCCCGCCGGTTCGAGCGGGCCTTGCTGCGTCTGGTCTGTGACCGAAGATCAGTCTGCGGCGAGGAATTCCGCGCAATAGCTCGGGCCGTTGATGCCGGGGCGGTCGGAAACCGTGCGCACGGCGGTAATCTTGTAATCGCTGGAAACGACGAGCTGCACCGTGCAGGAGAGCGAGGCGGTGCGGGCGGGCGAGATCTGGCGACCCTTCTTGCCATCCTTGCCTTCTTCGAACCTGGCCGGAATGGTGGCCTTTCTGTAGCCGCCGCGCCAGTTATAGACGGTGGAGCTGCCGGTTTCCGTATCGCTGAGCGGCGGGCCGAATTTTGCGAAGAAAATACCTGCGGACTGGCCGACCCAGCGGGTCTCAACGGGGCTCTTCTGGGTGAAAGAGGGAGTGGAGCCGCCCGTGGAAGTGGTGCAGGCTGAGAGCGCAATGGCAAACGCTGCAAGCGTTACGCTGCGAGATAGCATGGTGAAATGTCCTTTGTGCCGTGTCCGGCTTCCCGCCGGTCATTCCGTTCCCCTAGCAGATTTGGAGACGGCGGGCAGGGGAGGTATGCGGCTCGATGAAAATTTCCTGCCACAATTGCTTTTTTGTAACGTTTTGAGGCCTTCCAGCCGGTGCCACAGGCTCCTGGCAGGGCTGTTTCAACAGATGGGAAAAACTTGTCACAAAAAATGCAATAAGCCGCTTGTCGAATGCCGGAGGCTGGTCTATAGAAGCGCCGCTGGTCACGGAGTGTAGCGCAGTCTGGTAGCGCACCACGTTCGGGACGTGGGGGTCGGAGGTTCGAATCCTCTCACTCCGACCAGCTTGAAGCCCAATAGTTACAGCGGCTTGCGACTCATCCCGAAAATTCCAATATCGAAATCTCGCACCGAAACCGGACCTGTGAAAACCTGTTCCGGCTGGACTGCATTCGCCGCTCGCGTCTGAAAATCAGGGCGCAGGTGCGAATAAGTGCGTTCAAATTGCCGTTCTTCAACCGGTATGCGCTTTGGGAGGGAGTGCTTCTTTCCACATCCGCTCACGAATGCGAATCGTCACCATCAACGCTTCGGCGGGCTTTTGTTGTCGCCACCCGGCGTCCCAGCAAAAGAGGCCCGTCGCTCCGCCAAGCGCCAGGCCTCAATGTCGCGGCCTGTTTCAGGGGACGCGCGACAGGAATCGTCTTAGAAGCCTCAATTCTTCTTCACAATCCAAGAAGTTATCCATCACCGTCATGGGCCCTGAATTTCAGGGGCATCGCCGCGATCAACTTATCGCGATCAAAAAAGAGGCCCGCTGCTTTTTCAAACAACGAGCCTCTGTTGGGCCGCTTGGCGGAGCGACCGCATGCAAATTCGCCTTTCGTGCATGAACGTCGAATGAACAAACAGCTTTTTATGCCGCCGAGAAACAACCCGTAAAAATCAGGAGAGCGGCATGGATCGGAAAGCCGCCTCAGCCGTTATTCAACCATACAACAATGGAGGATAGCATGCTGAAGGGTATCGCATTGTGGGCTATGGGTGTTCCGATCTTCGTGATCATTCTGCTTTATATGTTCGTGTTTTAGGCCATCCGCAGTCTCTGAGACGGAAAAGGCTCTGAAACGAAAAAGGCGACCGGTTTGACGGTCGCCTTTTGTTTGTTTGAGGGGGCGTGTCAGCCCAGATCGCCGATCAGCCGCGCGGCCGTTGCGCCGTCCGTGCGGCGGATGTCGATCTCGTCGCGGTGTTTGGCGAGCAGCTCGCCGGCCAGCAGCTTTTCCGCAAGATCGGCGGGCAGCGAGAGAATGACCCGGTCGCCCTTTTCTTCCGTCGCACCGACGCTGCGCTTGCCGGCGATCATGCCGCCCGCAACCGTGTTGTTGGTGTCGGGATCGATCAGGATGAAGGAACCGGTCGAGCGGTTCTGTTCATAGGGATCGAAGATCGCCGTCTCGTCGAAGGAAAGCCGCACCTTGCCGATGGCGTTCATTGGCAGCGAGGTTTCATGCGCCTGCCATTCGCCTTCCTTCAGGTTCAGCTGGCTGACGGGCTGCACGCTGACGCGCTGGCGGCGGCTGCCGCTTTTCAGCCAGTAGCGCTTGCCTGCCTCGATGCCGCCCGGCTGCAGCGCCACGATCTGGGCGTCGAAGGCAAGGCCCGTCTGCGGCTGCGCCTCGATGGAGACGATCATGTCGCCGCGCGACACATCCACCTGACGGTCGAGGACGAGCGTGACCGCATCGCCCGCGACGGCGGCGTTGCGCACCAGATCGAAGGTGACGATCTGCTTGACATTCGCGACCATGCCGGAAGGCAGGACAACGACGCTGTCGCCCGGCTTTACCGAACCGCCGGCAACCGTGCCCTGATAGCCACGGAAGCTTTCACCCGGCCGCGAGACGCGCTGCACCGGCAGGCGGAAGCCGCCGGATTGGGCGGAGCGCACTGTGGCAAGCTCCAGCGTTTCCACCAGCGTCGGGCCTTCATACCAGGGCATGGAGGCCTTGCCGGAGAGAACAACGTTTTCACCCTTCAGCGCCGACATCGGAATGGCAGTGATCTGCTTGATGCCGAGATTGGACGCGAAATCGCGGAATTCATGGGCGATCAGTTCGAAACCGGCCTTGTCGTAGTGCGTCAGGTCGATCTTGTTGACGGCCAGCACGAATTGCCGGATGCCCATCAGCGCCGCAATGGTGGCGTGGCGGCGTGTCTGTTCCAGAATGCCGGTGCGCGCATCGACGAGCAGCACGGCGAGATCGGCGGTGGAAGCGCCGGTCGCCATGTTGCGGGTATATTGCTCATGGCCGGGCGTGTCGGCCACGATGAAGGCGCGCCGGTCGGTGGCGAAATAACGATAGGCGACATCGATGGTGATGCCCTGTTCGCGCTCGGCCTGAAGACCGTCGAGCAGCAACGCGAAATCGGGCAGGCCGAGATCGTTCTGCTTGCCGCTGTCGCGGTGCAGGGTTGCGGCCTGGTCTTCCTTGACGGCCTTGGTGTCCCAGAGAAGACGGCCGATCAGGGTCGATTTGCCGTCATCCACGCTGCCGCAGGTGATGAGACGCAGCGGGCGCGTATCGCGCGCCGCCTTCGAATGCTCGGCAAAGGGCAGAATGGTTGCGGAAGAGGAGGGGGTATTGGCGGCGGCAGTGCTCATCAGAAATACCCCTCGCGCTTCTTCTTCTCCATCGAGCCGGACTGGTCGCGGTCAATCGCGCGGCCCTGCCGTTCGGAAACGGTGGCGATTTCGAGTTCCGCGATGACTTCCTGAAGCGTCGCCGCCTCGGACCGGATCGCGCCCGTCAGCGGGAAGCAGCCGAGCGTGCGGAAGCGGATCGAGCCATGCTTGATCTCTTCGCCGGGCAATAGCTCCAGCCGCTCGTCTTCGGCCAGAATCATCATGCCGTCGCGTTCGACATAGGGGCGCTCGGCGGCGTAATAGAGCGGCACCAGCGGAATGTTTTCCGCCTCGATGTAACGCCAGATATCCACTTCGGTCCAGTTGGAGAGCGGGAAGGCGCGCACGCTTTCGCCCTTGCGGACCATGCCGTTATAGATGTTCCACAGTTCCGGGCGCTGGTTGCGCGGGTCCCATTTATGATCGGGCGTGCGGAAGGAATAGATGCGTTCCTTGGCGCGGCTCGCCTCCTCGTCACGGCGCGCGCCGCCGAAGGCCGCATCGAACTGGCCGGCATCGAGCGCCTGGCGCAGCGCTTCGGTCTTCATGATGTCGGTGTAAAGCGCCGAACCGTGGGTGAAGGGCGTTACGTTTTCGCTCGCACCGCGCGGGTTGGTGTAGGAAATCAGGTCGAGATCGTATTCCTTGACGATATTGTCGCGGAATTCGATCATTTCCTTGAACTTCCAGCCGGTATTGACGTGCAGCAGCGGGAAGGGAATGCGGCCGGGGAAAAACGCCTTGCGTGCGAGATGCAGCAGCACGGACGAATCCTTGCCGATGGAATAGAGCATCACGGGCTTGTCGAATTCGGCGGCGACTTCGCGGAAGATGTGAATGGCTTCGTTTTCAAGCGCCTTCAGATGGGGATCGAGCGGCGGCTTGGATGCGACAGTATTCTTGCTGTCCGTCTCGTGGACTGCGTTGGACATTGTGAACTCCGGGAATGTACTGAATGATTATCGTTGCGGGATGGCGGAAACGGCGGATGTTTGCTCCGCACCGGCGACGTGAAGACCGCATTCGCGCTTCTCGTCGTTTTCCCACCACCATCGTCCGGCGCGCTCAGGCTCGCCGGGCTTGATGGCGCGCGTACACGGCTCGCAGCCGATGGAGGGGTAACCGCGCTGATGCAACGGATTGACGGGAATGTTCTCCTGGGCGACATGCGCCCGGATGAGGTCGATATCCCAGTCAGCCAGGGGATTGATCTTGATGAGATTGCGCTCGGCGTCGAACTCGGCGAAAGGCGTCGTGGCGCGATTGCCCGACTGGCCGCGTCTGAGGCCGGTGATCCAGAAGGCGGCGCCTTCCAGCGCCTTGCCGAGCGGGATCAGCTTTCTGACATGACAGCAGGCGTGACGGGCTTCGACGCTTTCGTAAAAACCGTTCAGGCCGTATTTTTCGGCATAGGCGTCGATATCGTCCTGCTCCGGGCGGAAGCGGCGGATTTCGATGCCGAAACGCTCTTCGGTTTCATCGATGAGATCGACGGTTTCCTTGAACAGGCGGCCGGTTTCAAGCGTCACGACGTCGATCGGCAGGCGATGCGTACCGATGGCGGCCGTAATGACCTGATCCTCGATGCCGAGGCTGGTGGTGAAGACCGCCCGCCCGCCGAGGCCGGCGATAAACGAAAGCCGACCCGCCAGATCGAGCCCGGCAAGCGTGGCGTCGAGGGAAGCGGCATCGGCAGAGGCATTTGCTGAATTGATCGTCATTGTCACGTCCGGGATTTCCATGGCCGATTATTGTTGAAATCCTTATCCGCGAACAGAAATGACAGTCTTTGTGCGCTGCACTTAAGAGCAAAAATGCCTCACGCGCGCAGGGTATGAGCAAAAGATACCCGTTCACCTTCTTCGCAGCTTGGATTTGAATTGTGACAACTTCTGCGCTAAGCCGGAATTGCCGGGTTTCCGGGCTTGTGGTCTACTGGTTTTACGATGATTTCGCAGAAGGCAAAATATGCGCTGAGGGCGCTCCTTTCGCTGGCCAAGGCCGACGGGGCCTGTCCTGTGCAGATTTCCGACATCGCCCGCGAACAGGCCATTCCGAAAAAGTTTCTGGAGCAGATCCTTCTCGAAATGAAGAAGGAACGCCTCGTCGAAAGCCGACGCGGCAAGCAGGGCGGTTATCTCTTGGCGCGCCCGGCTGCGGATATCACCTTCGGCGAGGTGCTGCGCCTCATCGACGGGCCGCTTGCTCCCTTGCCCTGCCTGTCGCAGACCGCCTATCGCCGCTGCGAGGATTGCGACGGCGAGAAGCAGTGCGAGATCCGCCACGTCTTTGCCCGCGTGGCCGATGCCACCCGCAACATCCTTTTCAACACCACCATCGCCGACGCCGTGGCCGGTGTCGAAGTGCCCGAGCTTTTGACAGCCTGACGAAAAAATCGTCTAAAACCCCGTAATATTTTTCGCCGCCAGCGCAAAAAATCGTCAAAAATGTGAAACGGTTTTGCATTCAGCAAAGTTTTACACGACGCTTGTTGCGCCTTTCGCTTATGCTGCGCTGTATTTGTTGCCCGGGAAAACGCTCTCGGGAAACACTTTTTCGATCGTATTCGGCCTCATTGACCAACTCTACTCAACCGGTAGAGTTAAGCCATCGCAATCAGGAGGGAATACCGATGTCCAAGCTTCTGTCCGGTTTGAGCGTTGTTGCGCTTAGCCTCTCACTGGCACTTGGCGGCGCTGGCTCGGCCGCCGCGCAGACCAAGCTGCTCAACGTGTCCTACGATCCGACCCGTGAACTCTACAAGGACTTCAACGAAGCCTTCGCCAAGAAGTGGAAGGCCGACACCGGCGAGGACGTCACGATCCAGCAGTCGCATGGCGGCTCCGGCAAGCAGGCGCGTTCGGTCATCGACGGTCTGGAAGCGGACGTCGTGACGCTGGCGCTGCAGAGCGATATCGATGCCATCGTCCAGAACTCCGGCAAGATCAACAACGACTGGCGCACCCGCCTGCCGCATAATTCCTCGCCTTACACCTCCACCATCGTCTTCCTGGTCCGCAAGGGTAACCCCAAGGGCATCCATAATTGGGGCGATCTGGTGAAGGGCGACGTGCAGATCGTGACGCCGAACCCGAAGACGTCTGGCGGCGCGCGCTGGAACTATCTCGCTGCCTGGGCCTGGGCGAATGAAGAATTCAAGGGCGATCAGGACAAGATCAAGGCCTATGTCGGCGAGCTCTACAAGCGCGCCCCGGTTCTCGACACCGGTGCCCGTGGTTCCACGGTGACCTTCGCCCAGCGCCAGATCGGCGATGTGCTGCTCGCCTGGGAAAACGAAGCCTATCTCGCCGGCCAGGAATTCGGCGCTGACGCCTTCGATATCGTCGTGCCGCCGATCTCGATCCTTGCCGAACCGCCGGTCGCCGTGGTTGACGCCAATGTCGACGCCAAGGGCACCCGCAAGGCGGCGGAAGCCTATCTGCAATATCTCTATTCCGACGAGGGCCAGAATATTGCGGCGAAGCACTTTTACCGCCCGTCGAACCCCGCCGTGGTCTCCAAGGATCTGCTCAAGCAGCTGCCGGACATCAAGCTCGTCACCATCGACGACCCGCAGTTTGGCGGTTGGGCCAAGGCGCAGCCTGAACATTTTGGTGACGGCGGCATCTTCGACCAGATTTACAAGCCCGCAAAGTAAGCGGATGATGGGCTGAAAAGAGATCGCCCGCGTCCGCACGGACAACAGAAAACAAAACCTGATCGACCGGACACCGTGCCGGTCGATACTTTATAATAAACGCCGGGGAACACCGGCTCCCAGAGAGCATTTCCAGGAAAAGCGGACCCCGGTTTCCTGTCCGGAAATGCGCCAAACTAAAGATTATCCGGAGCCTTGATGAGCAATAATACTTCCGGAAACAGGTGGAAATGGCGGCAGTCGAGCGTCATACCGGGCTTCGGCCTGACGCTTGGTTACACAGTGACCTATCTGTTTCTCATCATTCTTATTCCGCTTGGCGGCCTTGTCTGGTCCACGGCGAAACTGGGTTTTTCAGATTTCATTGCGATTGCCACGGATAGCCGCACGCTGAATGCGCTGCGTGTCAGTTTCGGAACGGCATTTCTTGCCGCGCTGGTCAATGCGGTCTTCGGCGTCATCGTCGCCTGGGTGCTGACGCGTTACCGTTTTCCCGGTCGCCGCTTCGTCGATGCCATCGTCGATCTGCCTTTTGCCCTGCCAACGGCGGTCGCCGGTATCGCGCTGACCACGCTTTACGCCAATCGCGGTTGGGTCGGTTCGCTGTTCGAACCCTTCGGCATCAAGATCGCCTTTACGCCGACCGGCATCGTCATCGCGCTGATCTTCATCGGCCTCCCGTTCGTGGTGCGCACCGTGCAGCCGGTCATGGAAGAAATCGACCGGCAGGTGGAGGAGGTGGCCGCCACGCTTGGCGCCAACCGTTTCCAGACCATCACCCGCGTTCTGCTGCCGAGCCTGACACCCGCGATCCTTACGGGTTTCGCGCTCGCCTTCGCACGCGGTGTCGGCGAATATGGTTCGGTCATCTTCATCGCCGGCAATATTCCTTACGTCTCGGAAATCGCGCCGCTTCTCATCGTCATCCGGCTGGAAGAATTCAATTATGCGGCCGCGACCGGCATCGCCACCATCATGCTGATCATCTCGTTCGCCATGCTGTTCCTCATCAATCTCATTCAGGCCTGGAGCCGCAAGAGGTACGGTTATGTCTGAGACCGCTTCCCGCACGTCCCCCCGGCCGTTCCGCGACCCCGCCAGCGAGAGCTTTCCCGCCCGGCTGGCGTTGATCGCGATTGCCTTCGTGTTCCTCGCTGCATTTCTGGTTCTGCCGCTGATATCGGTCTTCTTCGAAGCCTTCCGTAAGGGCACGGAAAGCTTCTGGGAGGCGATTGTCGAACCCGACGCGCTCTCCGCCATTCGCCTGACGCTGCTCGTCGCCGCCATTTCGGTGCCGCTCAATCTGGTCTTCGGGGTGATGGCCGCCTGGGCGATTGCGAAATTCGAGTTCAAGGGCAAGGCCTTCCTGATCACGCTCATCGACCTGCCGTTCTCGATCTCGCCGGTCATATCGGGCCTCGTCTATGTCATCCTGTTCTCATCCCATAGCGTTCTGGGGCCATGGCTGAAGAGCTACGGCATCGAAATCCTCTTTGCGGTTCCGGGCATCGTTCTGGCCACCATCTTCGTCACCTTTCCCTTCGTCGCGCGCGAGCTGATTCCGCTGATGCAGGATCAGGGCAATGGCGACGAGGAGGCGGCGATTTCGCTCGGTGCTTCCGGCTGGCAAACCTTCTGGTATGTCACGCTGCCGAATATCAAATGGGGCCTGCTTTACGGGGTGCTGCTCTGCAACGCCCGCGCCATGGGCGAGTTCGGCGCCGTCTCGGTTGTCTCGGGCCATATTCGCGGTGAGACCAACACCATGCCGCTGCATGTCGAGATACTCTATAATGAGTACAATATGGGCGCGGCCTTTGCGGTGGCGACGCTGCTCGCCGGTCTGGCGCTCGTGACGCTCATTCTCAAAACCATTCTCGAAATACGCTTTGGCGCGGGCAACGCAGCCGGCAAGCATTGAAAGGCATCTTCATGGAAGTGAAAGTTTCCGGCATCACCAAGCAGTTCGACCGCTTTCCGGCGCTGAACGATGTGTCGCTCGACATTCGTTCCGGCGAGCTGATCGCGCTGCTCGGTCCTTCCGGTTCCGGCAAGACGACGCTGCTGCGTCTCATCGCCGGTCTCGAGCAGCCGACAACCGGCCAGATTTTCTTCGGCAACGAGGACGCCTCGCACCGCACGGTGCAGGAGCGCAATGTCGGCTTCGTGTTTCAGCATTACGCCCTGTTCCGCCATATGACGGTGGCCGACAATATCGCTTTCGGCCTCAAGGTGCGCCCCTCCGCCAAGCGTCCGCCGAAGGCCGAAATCCGCAGGCGGGTCTCCGAGCTTCTCGACATGGTGCATCTCTCCGGTCTTGAGAAGCGTTACCCCTCGCAGCTTTCCGGCGGCCAGCGCCAGCGCGTGGCGCTTGCCCGCGCTGTCGCCATCGAGCCGAAGGTGCTGCTTCTCGATGAGCCCTTCGGCGCGCTGGACGCCAAGGTGCGCAAGGAGCTGCGCCGCTGGCTGCGCGAATTCCACGACCGCACCGGCCACACTACCGTCTTCGTTACCCACGATCAGGAAGAGGCGCTGGAACTGGCCGACCGCGTCGTCGTCATGAGCCAGGGCAAGATCGAACAGGTCGGCACGGCGGACGATGTCTACGACACGCCCAACTCGCCCTTCGTTTTCTCCTTCATCGGCGAATCCTCCAGCCTGCCGGTAACCATCCGCGACGGCCACGTGCTGTTCCAGGGCGAAAGCATCGGCATCGACGAGAACGGCTCTGGCGAGGGCGAGCTTTTCTTTCGCCCGGAAGATGTGGTGTTGACTGGGGAGAAGGACGCGCTTTACGGCAAGGTCACCACCTGTCGCCGCCTCGCAGGCACCCGCATCGCCGAAATCGACATCGCCAATAACGGCCATGAACCCTATCACCTCGAAATCGAGGTGCCGCTCAACGCCGCCGTGGCCGTGGGCGCGGAGCTGCGCTTCCGGCCGACACGGTGGAAGGTTTTCGGGAAGAAATAGGGAGAGGTGAGCGCAGTTGACGGTCGATGATTTGTCGCTCTCTAACGAGCGTCACGTTTAATCTGATTCCACAGTTCACCACAGTTGAAAATCATCGAGTGTGCTGGGTGTCGTTACCCCCCTCTGTCCTGCCGGACATCTCCCCCTCAAGGGGGGAGATCGTTCCGTGGCGAGGTCTCGCACCTCTCGACGGTCGAGGATGAAGTGGCGAGAAAGCCTCTTGCCGATCTCCCCCCTTGAGGGGGAGATGTCCGGCAGGACAGAGGGGGGTAACGACACCCAGCACACTCGATGATTTTCAACTGTGGTGAACTGTGATCTGATTCATGCGACGCGCTTCAGTTCTCCGTCATACCGACCTCGAGCCGGTATCCAGCCAGCCCAAGTCCTTGGGCTGAAAGGAGTTCTTTCCATCGTGGGAGAGCCGCCCCGGCATTCGAGGCGCAGATTTCCCCAATCGTCGAAGCAATAAGCAAAAACGGAAAAGGGCCGCCGAAGCGACCCTTCCATGAGTTTGGTCCTGTTTACAGACCCGGGACTGTTTCTCAACGTTCCGAAGGCAGGAGGTTTACAACGAGGGCTGCCCCGTCGAAAACACACCCTTTCCATTGCCTGCATCAGAGACCGAAATCTCACTAGACATTGGATCACCTCCTTCCGATACGTTGAACATAACTAGAAGGTAGTACGATTCGTCAGTAATGCAAGAGGGATTACTTCCAGGGGGCACGCCGGGCGTCACGACACCCGCATCACGATCTTGCCGATATGATTGCTGCTTTCCATCAGCCGGTGCGCTTCCACGACCTCATCCAGCGTGAAGACCCGGTTGATGACCGGTGCCAGCTGACCGCTTTCGATGAGCGGCCAGACCTCTGCGACAAGGTCGTCGCGGATGGCGCGTTTTTCGTCGGCCGTGCGGGGGCGCATGGTGGAGCCGGTGACGGTGAGGCGTTTGACCATGATGGGGGTAAGGTTGACCTTCTCGGCCACGGCGCCGCCCAGAAAGGCGATGATGGACAGGCAGCCGTCCTTGGCAAGTGCCGAAAGGTTCTTTTCGAAATAGGCCGCACCGATCATGTCGAGAACGACATCGACGCCCTTGCCGTCGGTTTCAGCCTTGATGACGGCGGCGAAATCCTCCTCGCGGTAGTTGATCGCCCGTCTGGCGCCGAGCTTCACGCAGGCTTCGCATTTTTCCGCTGAGCCTGCCGTGGCATAGACTTCCGCGCCGAAAGCCCTGGCGAGCTGGATCGCCGTCGTGCCGATGCCGCTGGTGCCGCCATGGATGAGGACGCTTTCCCCCTCGGTGAGGCCTGCCATCTGGAAGAGGTTGGCCCAGACGGTGAAGAAGGTTTCCGGCAATGCGGCCGCTTTGACGGCGTCGTAACCCTTGGGGAAGGGAAGGGCCTGCCCGGCCGGCACGGTGCAATATTGCGCATAACCGCCGCCATTGGCGAGCGCGCAGACCTTGTCGCCCAGCTTGAATTCGGTAACGCCTTCACCCAGCGCAACCACCTCGCCGGCGATTTCAAGGCCGAGGATCGGGCTTGCATCCTTCGGCGGTGGATAGATGCCCTGCCGCTGCGCCACATCCGGCCGGTTGACGCCCGCCGCCTCGACCTTCACCAGAACCTCGCCTTTTGCGGGCTTCGGCAAAGGCGTTTGCGAAAGCCGCATCACCTCCGGGCCGCCATGGGAGGGAAGGTCGATGAAGCGCATTGTTTCGGGCAGGGTTTTGGTGTCGGGCATGGCCAGGAGCAACTCCTCACGTGTCGGCGTCGCCTGAAGATGTAGGTCAGATGCACCGCTTAGGGAAGGAGGCCGTTTGTCACGAGTGTCAATTTGTCTCGCCGAAGACCCGGACGACGAGACCGCCTTCGTTTTCCTTCGCAGCCGCCTTCACGCCAGCGATCTCGCTGCCGATCCGCTCGGGATTGGCGATGATCAGCCCCTTCGGCAAAGTCAGCACGCCAATGGAGCAGCGCAGCAGCGCGAAGTCCCGCTCATTGCCGTGGCGGTCCTGGCCTTTCATGCAGCCGGCGGCGCGGTCCTCGTCCGAATAGAGTTCGGCGACGTCGTCGTGAAAATCGCTGAGCAGCCGCTCGAGGATTTCCGTCAGCTCCTCCACCGTCCAGTCGCGCACGCCGATGAAGAAATCGTCGCCGCCAATATGGCCGAGGAAACAATCGCCGGCAAAAAAGTAACGACGCATCAGCGCCGAAAACAGGGTGATGGCGTGGTCGCCGGCGTTGAAGCCGTATTTGTCGTTGAAGGGTTTGAAATTATCGAAGTCGCAATAGCAGAAGAAGCGCGCCTCGTCGCCGTCGCTGCAACGGTCGGCAATGAAGCCGCCAATCGCCCGGTTGCCGGGCAGCGCCGTCAGCGGGTTCTGGTCCTGCGCCATCTTCAGCTGTTTTTCGTTGATGACCTTGATGAGCGAAGCGGCGGAAACGATGCCGGCGTAACGCATGTTTTCGGTGAGGATGATGCAGGCGCTGCCGCCCATGCTGGCGAACATGTTCATCAATTGGTCGGCATCGGCATCGAGGCCGACAATCGGCGCGGGATCGACGAAATGGGAAATGGTGCGCTCGTAAATCTTGTTCTTGAGCAGGTCGCGGCCGAAGGGCCGGTAGATATATTCCTTGAGGTGATACTCGTTGATGACGCCGCGCGGCTCGCCATTGGCGTTGAGAACCGGGAAAAACGCCTGCTGCGGATTTCTGCGGAACAGTTCGAAGACGCTGTCGACGCTGTCATGCTCGAAGACGGTGGGAAGACGCTCTATTTCGCGGCGGATGAGAATCTCATCCAGCGTCTGGCTGCTGCGCCGCGCCACGCCGATGCGGTTGATGTGGGGAAAGCTCTCCGGCAGTTCGCTGGTGAAGACCGTGGGCCTCGCGATCAGCCAGCCCTGCACCAGATCGACGCCGAATTCGCGGCAGGTCAGAAATTCCGCTTCCGTTTCGATGCCTTCCGCAATAACCCTGACGCCAAGAACATGGGCGATGTTGACGATGTTGCGCACAAGGTGCTGCTTGCGCGGCAATTGGTCGACGCCGGTGATGAAATGCCGGTCGATCTTCAGGTAATCCAGCGGGAAGTCGCAGAGCAGCTTCATCTCGCCATGGCCGGCGCCGAAATCGTCGATGGCCAGCTTGAAGCCTTCCTTGCGCATGCGGGCGATCAGCGCCGTGAATTCCGGCACGCTGGTATTGTCGAAACGTTCGGAAAGCTCGAAGCAGATGGAGGAGGCGGGAATGCCCGCCCGCGCCAGATGGCCGACGAGCTTGTCGAGAATGGCGTCGCCATGCGGGATCAGCCGCACATCGAGATTGAGGAACAGGGTGGCGGAGGAAAAATCGGGCAGGGTGGAAAATTTCGCCAGCGCCCGGCTCGCCAGCATCTGCTCGAAGGCCTTCAGCTCGCCATCCGCGGCAGCCTGGTCGAGAAGCGCCAGCGGATTGGAAAACCCGAGCCGGTCATGGCCGCGCATCAGCGATTCATAACCGAAGATCGTGCCTGTCGTCGCCTCGACAATCGGCTGAAACGCCGTTTCAAGCACCAGTTTCGCCATGGGAAACATGTGCCCGGAGGCAAAACGCCTTATGACATCGTTCTCCAGCGTGACGGCCTGCATTTCTATTCTCCGCTATTGCCGGTCCCTTTGGTGGCGCGCCGTGTGGAATGCGCCATCGGGAACCCGTCTCTTTTGCGGCGAA
This sequence comes from Agrobacterium leguminum, assembly GCF_015704895.1. Classification (GTDB taxonomy): domain Bacteria; phylum Pseudomonadota; class Alphaproteobacteria; order Rhizobiales; family Rhizobiaceae; genus Agrobacterium; species Agrobacterium leguminum. The sequence goes on from NZ_JADQWB010000020.1 coordinate 15,815, forward strand.
CAATCGCAGATTACAGGTCAACAAAAGCTTTCACGACTGTGAAGCTTTGATGAACGTTTTGTTACAACCCTTTCAATATGGAGGGTTGTTACGCCGGGCCTTATGCCCGGCGGATATGCCCGCTGTGTGCGGCATAAAGTTCCGCAACGTTCATGCGTTCCCGGTCCGCTTCGACAGGCTCCGTGGACTTTGCGCCCACGCCATGTTCGGCGGAGGCCGACCATAGTCTCAGCGCTGCCCTGACGACCTCGCTGCCGGATGCGTAAGCGCCGCAATTCACGGCCTCGCGCATTCTTGCTGCCTGTTCCGGGGAAATCGATACTGTCACCATTGGCATGATATCACTCCCTTCTTTCCATGGCCGCCACGCGAACCCTATAAATGCCCGTTTCACGGACGGGGCGGGGGCGGTCTTTTATGGGCGGTCGTTTTTAAGAGCTTTCGTCTGGACGCCGCATCCAGCGAAATTGGTATCATTGCTTATCTTACCACGAAACGCGTTCCATACCCAATTTGCAGTATATTGGGGTTTAGTTTTTCCCTGATCGGCATGGATCCGATACGGGGCCGCATACTACCTTAGTAACGCATGGCCATGGCCAGAGCGATGGTTGCAAAACCCTGCATGATAAGGTCTATCGCCAGAAACAGGCCCAGCACCCAGAGGCTGTTGACCGGCCAGCCGGCGGCGATCACCAGGCCCGCCAGCGCCGTCACCGCGCCCGCCGTGGCAACCCAGCCCCAGCCCGTCGCCGGTTTCAGCCGGAAGCCGACGACGAGGCGGAAAATGCCGGCGACAATGAGCGAAATCGCCATCAGCAAGGTCAGCACCGCCGCCGTCAGATCGGGGTTCTGGAAAGCGATGACGCCGGCAATGGCGTAGAGCAGGCCGCTCAGCGTCCAGAACAGCACGCTTTCCCATCCCTTCACCTGAAAGGCATGAAAAAGCTGCAGCACGCCGCCCATCAGCATCATGACCCCGACATAAAAGACGGAGGCGACTGTGGCGACCAGAAGATTGCCGAGCGCGATGATGCCGAAGGCCAGAAGAACGAGGCCAAGCGCCAGCAACCAGCCCCACTTTGCTTTCAGCGGTGAAAATCCAGATGCATTGAGACTCTGCGTCATGTCGCTGTCTCCCTGAATGGTCGGGGGTAACGCTATCACGATTGCACCGTAGCGCAATGCGCCTGTCGAAGATTTGATCCAGATCATGAGCCGGAAGACGGGAAAACCGCTTCGGTTTTCTCCCCTGCCGCGCAGACGCCAATCCGCGACATGAAATGGCGCGTTTTTTATTGATTGATCGATCAATCAAGAATATTTTGCCGCCATCAAGGAGACGCTTATGCCCAAGATCGGAATGGAGCCTCTGCGCCGCAAGGCGCTGGTGGACGCGGCGCTTCGCACCATAGGCCATCACGGTTCGCTGAATGTGACGATGTCGGATATCGCCCGGGAAGCGGGTGTGTCGGCGGCGCTCGCGCATCACTATTTCGGCAGCAAGCAGCAGCTTCTGCTGGAAACCATTCGCAGCCTGCTGCGCGATCTCCGGCGCGATGCGGTGGCGGCTTTGACCCGCGCTTCCGGCCCGCGCGAAAGGCTGAGCGCCATCGTGCATGTCTCCTTCCAGAGCGACCAGTTCACGCCCGAAACGGTTGCGGCGTGGCTTGCCTTCTATGTCGAGGCGCAGCGCTCGGAAGAAACCCGCCGCCTGCTGGCGCTTTATTCCCGCCGCCTCAGGTCCAACCTCATGGCGAGCCTCAACCGGCTCTGCCCGCCGGACGATGCCGCGCGCATCGCGGAAGGGGCGGCTGCTCTGATCGACGGGCTTTATATTCGCCACAGCCTGCGCTCGGCGCCACTCGGCCTTGCCTCCGCACCGGCGCTTGTCGAGGATTATTTCGACATGCAGCTCAAATCATTTCCCGATGGACAGCGCCAAAAGCCGTCCATCCGCGTTCTTTAAGGAGACTTCGACATGACCACGCTCAAGGCGCAGCCGAAAGCCTCGCATTTCATCGACGGGGTGTATGTCGAGGACACGGCCGGCACGCCGTTCGAGAGCATCTTCCCGGCCACCGGCGAGGTGATCGCGAAGCTGCATGCGGCAACGCCCGCCATCGTCGAGCGAGCCATCGCCTCGGCCAAACGTGCGCAGAAGGAATGGGCGGCGATGAGCCCGATGGCCCGCGGCCGCATCCTCAAACGCGCCGCCGATATCATGCGCGAGCGCAACGATGCGCTGTCGACGCTGGAGACGCTGGATACCGGCAAGCCCATTCAGGAAACCATCGTCGCCGACCCGACCTCCGGCGCGGATGCCTTCGAATTTTTTGGCGGCATTGCCCCTTCGGCGCTGAACGGCGATTACATCCCGCTCGGCGGCGATTTCGCCTATACCAAGCGTGTGCCGCTCGGCGTCTGCGTCGGCATCGGCGCGTGGAATTATCCGCAGCAGATCGCCTGCTGGAAGGCGTCACCTGCGCTGGTCGCCGGCAATGCCATGGTCTTCAAGCCCTCGGAAAATACCCCGCTCGGCGCCTTGAAGATCGCCGAAATCCTGATCGAAGCCGGTCTGCCAAAGGGCCTGTTCAACGTCATTCAGGGTGATCGCGATACCGGCCCGCTGCTGGTCAATCACCCGGATGTGGCGAAGGTCTCGCTTACCGGCTCAGTCCCGACCGGCCGCAAGGTGGCCGCTGCCGCTGCCGGGCATCTGAAGCACGTGACCATGGAACTCGGCGGCAAGTCGCCGCTGATCGTCTTCGACGACGCCGATATCGAAAGCGCTGTCGGCGGGGCCATGCTCGGCAATTTCTATTCCTCCGGCCAGGTCTGCTCCAACGGCACCCGCGTCTTCGTGCAGAAAAAGGCGAAGGAGCGTTTCCTCGACAATCTGAAGCGCCGCACCGAGGCGATGATCCTCGGCGATCCGCTCGATTATGCCACCCATCTCGGCCCACTGGTCTCCAAGGCCCAGCAGGAGAAGGTCCTTTCCTATATCGAAAAGGGCAGGGCGGAGGGCGCGACGCTCATTACCGGCGGCGGCATTCCGAACAATGTTTCAGGCGAGGGCGCCTATGTGCAGCCGACTGTCTTCGCCAATGTGACCGACGACATGACCATCGCCCGCGAGGAAATCTTCGGGCCCGTCATGTGCGTTCTGGATTTCGACGATGAGGACGAGGTTCTTACCCGCGCCAACGCCACCGAATTCGGCCTCGCCGGCGGCGTCTTCACCGCCGATCTCGCCCGCGCCCATCGCGTGGTCGACCGGCTGGAGGCGGGCACGCTTTGGATCAATACCTATAATCTCTGCCCGGTCGAAATCCCCTTCGGCGGCTCGAAACAATCCGGGTTTGGTCGCGAGAATTCGGCCGCCGCGCTGGAGCATTATAGTGAGCTGAAGACGGTTTATGTGAGCACTGGGAAGGTAGACGCGCCTTATTGAAGCGTGGCGGGTGGGGCTTACCCCCCTCTGTCCTGCCGGACATCTCCCCCTCAAGGGGGGAGATCGGCAAGCGGCGCCACCATCACTTCATTCGCTGACGTTGAGATGGGCGCGACCTCGCCGCAGATCGATCTCCCCCCTTGAGGGGGAGATGTCCGGCAGGGCAGAGGGGGGGGAGCCACAGGCGCAGATGTTCATTCTGGAGATATTTCGCAAATGCAAGCAGACTACGTCATCGTCGGTTCGGGTTCCGCAGGCTCCGCCATCGCCTATCGCCTGTCGGAAGACGGTCGTTATTCGGTGATCGTCATCGAGGCCGGCGGGTCGGATTTCGGCCCCTTCATCCAGATGCCGGCCGCACTCGCATGGCCGATGAGCATGAAGCGCTATAATTGGGGCTATCTCTCCGAGCCCGAGCCGAACCTCGACAACCGCAGGATTACGGCCCCGCGCGGAAAAGTCATCGGCGGTTCGTCCTCCATCAACGGCCTCGTTTACGTGCGCGGCCATGCGGAGGATTTCAACCGCTGGGAAGAGCTTGGCGCGCATGGCTGGGCCTATGCGGATGTGCTGCCTTACTTCAAGCGCATGGAACACAGCCATGGCGGCGAGGAGGGCTGGCGCGGCACGGATGGGCCGCTGCATGTGCAGCGCGGCCCGGTCAACAATCCGCTGTTCCACGCCTTCATTCAGGCCGGCGCACAGGCCGGTTTTGAACTGACCGACGATTATAACGGCTCCAAGCAGGAGGGTTTCGGCCTGATGGAGCAGACCATCCATAATGGCCGCCGCTGGTCCGCCGCCAATGCCTATCTGAAACCGGCGCTGAAGCGCGGCAATGTCACGCTGGTCAACGGTTTCGCCCGCAAGGTCGTCATCGAGAACGGTCGCGCGATCGGTGTCGAGATCGAGCGCAAGGGCGTGGTGGAAACCATCGCGGCCAATCGCGAGGTCATCGTCTCGGCATCCTCCTTCAATTCGCCGAAACTGTTGATGCTCTCAGGCATCGGCCCCGCCGCGCACCTGAAAGACATGGGTATCGAGGTGAAGGCGGATCGTCCGGGCGTGGGCGCAAATCTTCAGGACCATATGGAGTTTTATTTCCAGCAGGTCTCCACCAAGCCGGTCTCGCTTTATTCCTGGCTGCCATGGTTCTGGCAGGGCGTGGCTGGCGCGCAATGGCTGCTGTCGAAAGGCGGGCTTGGCGCTTCCAACCAGTTCGAGGCCTGCGCCTTCCTGCGCTCCGCGCCCGGTCTGAAACAGCCTGACATCCAGTATCATTTCCTGCCCGTCGCCATTTCCTATGATGGCAAGGCGGCGGCGAAAAGCCATGGTTTTCAGGTGCATGTGGGTTACAACCTGTCGAAATCGCGCGGCAATGTCACATTGCGCTCGGCCGATCCGCATGACGACCCGGTCATCCGCTTCAACTATATGAGCCACCCGGAAGACTGGGAAAAATTCCGCCATTGTGTGCGCCTGACGCGCGACATCTTCAGCCAGAAAGCCTTTGACGATTTTCGCGGGCCGGAAATCCAGCCCGGCGAAAGCGTGGAGACTGATGAGGAGATCGACGCCTTTTTGCGCGAGCATCTGGAAAGCGCCTATCACCCCTGCGGCACCTGCCGCATGGGCGACAGGGACGACCCGATGGCCGTCGTCGATCCCGAATGCCGAGTGATCGGGGTGGAGGGCTTAAGGGTGGCGGACAGCTCGATCTTCCCGCATGTGACCTATGGCAACCTCAACGGCCCGTCGATCATGACCGGCGAAAAAGCGGCGGACCACATTCTCGGCAAAACCCCGCTGCCACGTTCCAATCAGGAACCATGGGTAAACCCGCGCGCGGCCGTCAGCGACCGGTGAGGGTCAATGGTAATCGTCCTCGCGCTGGTGGCGGACGGCGGCAATGGTGACGGTTTCCGGGCCATCAATGCGGAACAGCACGATATAGCCGGAGGAACCGAAGGGCACGAGGAGCTCGCGTATGAGGCTGTTTTCGGCAGATGCCTTGCGGCAACTGAAGGGAAAATCGCCGAGAATCTCCAGTCCTGCTCTTATGGCGCGGATCGCTTTCTCAGCCACATCGATGTCGTAGGCGATCAGAAAATCATAGATGCGATCAAAATCGGCCAAGGCTTCTTCGGTATAGCGAAGCTCATACGTCATTTCCGCTTCGCGGCTTTCGCAGCATCAAGTTTTCTTTGCATCATCGAAAGAACATCGTCGGTGCTATAATAAATGCCGGTGCGCTCCGCTTGTTCGAGTGACGCCAGCCCGCGCGCAATGAATTCCGCCTGCGATTTACGGATTTGCACCTGCCTGCGCACGGACTCTTCAACGAAGGAAGAAAGCGTCTCGCCTTCCTTCAGCACGCTTTCAGCAGCCTCGCGAAAATCCGCCGTCACTCGCAGTGAAGGGATCGTTGCCGTTTTCATATTGGGTCTCCGTGCGTTGCAATTGCGATGCAGAGAATGCACCCATGGGATCAGCCTGTCAAATGCAAAACCTTGCAATCCCCGCCCGAGAGGCGGATAAACGGGCTTCCCGCCTGATGACGACCATCAAAATCACCGATCTGGACCGCCATGCCCGTCGACTACAAAAAGCTGAAGATGCTCCGCCGTTCCCGTGTCGTGTGGGGTTCGTGGCGGGTGTGGAGGCCGAGGGCGGTTTTCTGGATTGGCGCGATTGCGGTTGGCCTTATCAGCGTCGGCTTTGCATGGCTTGCGGATAAGGCCCAGCACCTTTTCTTTGCGGCAACCTCATCGGGCGAATGGGCCTTTTTGCTGCCGCTCATCATCACGCCGCTCGGCTTCACGCTCTGCGCCTGGCTCGCGATCACGGTTTTCCCCAATGCCGGCGGCAGCGGCATTCCGCAGGCGATTGCCGCGCGGCACCTGCGGGAAGATGCGGACCGTTCGCGGCTTCTGTCGCTGAAACTCGCCTTCGGCAAGGTGGTGCTGACGGTCGCCGGGCTTTTATCCGGTGCCTCCATCGGCCGTGAAGGCCCGACCGTTCAGGTTGGCGCCTCGATCATGCTGCAGGCCGCCCGCTGGGGCGGCATGGCGCAGGCGAAGGGCCTCATTCTCGCTGGCTCGGCGGCGGGCATCGCGGCTGCTTTCAACACGCCGCTCGCCGGCATCGTCTTCGCCATCGAAGAAATGAGCAAGACCTATGAATCCCGCGCCAATGGCCTCGTCCTCACTGCCGTCATCCTGTCGGGCCTCGCTTCGCTGGCGCTGGTCGGCAGCTATACCTATTTCGGCGCCAGTTCGGTGATGGCGAAAACGACCATGGACTGGCTGCTGGTTCTGGTCTGCGGCATTGGTGGCGGCGCGTTCGGTGCGCTGTTCAGCGCAGGCGCCTTGCGTCTTTCCGCCCGCATCCGGCGCTTCGCGCAGGCCATGCCGCTGAAGCGGATGCTGGCGATCGCCGCCGCCTGCGGCCTTGCTTCCGCCGTCCTCGGCATCGCAACGGGCGGCGCGACCTTCGGAACGGGTTACGAACAGGCGCGCGCGGCAATCGAGGGCGAGGCCGCGCCGGCATTCTTCTTCATCGAAAAACTGGCGGCGACGTTCCTTGCCATGATGTCGGGTATTCCGGGCGGCATTTTCGCACCGTCTTTGTCGGTGGGCGCGGGTTTCGGCAGTACCATGGCCGCCTTGCTTGGCACCAGCATCGGCCTTGGCGCCATCGTCGGCATGGCGGGTTATTTTGCCGGCGTGGTGCAGGCGCCGATGACAGCCTTTGTCATCATCCTTGAAATGACCGGAAATCATGAAGGCGTCATGCCCATCATGGCCGCATCGATGCTGGGATATCTGACGTCGCGGCTTTTCTCCCGCGAGCCGCTTTATCATGGGCTGTCGCGGGTCTTCATCGCCCAGAGCATCCGCGCCCGGCGCGCCGCTCAGGCCAGCGAAACGTAACCGCTTACGCGCGGATGCCCGCCACGCCGAAATAACCGAGCCCCGGTATCTTCACGCCGGGCCGGCTGAAATCGATGCCGGCGACAAGACCGAGAAAATTGATCTCGAAACCGCTGCGCGCACCCGCCGAAATGCCGAACAGGCCGCCGAGCGAAAAGCTTACATCCTTCCAGTCATCGGCGATGTGATAAAACGCGCCGTCCGGCAGATAATCGCGGCCCACGGCATCCGGCGGCAGCACGACGCCGAGTTCCGGCACGCTGCGCAGCACATGGGCGACGAAGGTGTTGGAGTTGGGGCCGGGATAGATGCGATAGCCGCCCGGCCGGCCATAGGGGTAATCGGCAATCGCCTTTTCGATCTTCGGGATCAGCTTTTCCGCCTCTGCGCCATGAATGGCCACCACCTGGCGCGGTGTGTTGGAATACCAGAAGGCATCCGCCGCATAGCCATTGCGGCGGATCGGCGTGCCCCAACCCACCTTGTCATAGCGGTCATAGGCTTTCGCGCCCGGCTTTTTCAGCACGATCCAGGCATGACTGGCGACAGAGCCCTTGAAGCCGCCCGTCATGGCGGAAAACACGTAGACCGCAGCCTGTTCATCGGCGTCCGCCTGGGGAAGGACGCCGGACGAAGACCAGCGGGCATCGCGCCAGCCCTGCGGATGGTCCCGCATGGCCCACAGCCCGGCCGATGCCAGTGCGGGAAGCAGATAGATAACGGCAATCGCCAGCAGCAGACGTTTTGCAAATTTCACTGATAGCCCCGTGCATCGAAAAATCAATTGCGGTATCAACCACATGAAATCAGAATTTTTTGAGGCTGCGAAAATGAACAATTCCGTTACCGTCGAAGTCACCCGCGGCAACCTCGTGGAAAGCCGCCATCAGGGCCTTGCCGTGGTGGTGGATGGCGATGGCGGCGTGCTGTTTTCGGCTGGCGATATCGAGCGCGGCATCTTCCCGCGTTCCGCCTGCAAGGCCATGCAGGCGCTGCCGCTGGTGGAAAGCGGTGCTGCGGATGCCTACGGCTTCGGCAACCGCGAACTGGCGCTTGCCTGTTCCTCGCATTCCGGTGAGGACGCGCATGTGGAGCTCGCCGCTTCGATGCTGGCGAAAGCGGGCAGGGATGTGGATACGCTGGAATGCGGCGCGCATTGGTCTTCCGACCAGAAAACCATCATCCATCAGGCCCGCACGCTGGAAAAGCCGACGGCGCTTCACAATAATTGCTCCGGCAAACATTCGGGCTTCATCTGCGCCTGCTGCCACACCGGCACCGACCCCAAGGGCTATGTCGGTTACGATCATCCGTTGCAGCAGGAAATCCGCGCCACGATGGCAAGCCTGACGGGTGCGACGCTCGGCCATGACAATTGCGGTGTGGATGGCTGCTCCATCCCCACCTATGCCGTCCCGCTCAAAGGGCTTGCGCATGGTTTCGCGAAGATGGCGACGGGCAGGGGGCTGGAAGCGGGCCGCGCGAAAGCCTCACAGCGTCTCATCGAGGCCTGCATGGCGGAGCCCTTTTACGTGGCGGGCACCGGCCGCGCCTGCACGAAACTGATGCAGATCGCGCCGGGAAAAATCTTCGCAAAGACCGGCGCGGAGGGCGTCTTCGTCGCCGCCCTGCCGGAAAAGGGCATTGCCATGGCGGTGAAATGCGAAGACGGCACGACGCGTGCGGCGGAAGCCATGGTTTCGGCACTGCTTGCGCGCTATTTCGATGAAGGCAGCGAAGAGCAGCAGGCTTTGCTTGGCATGGCGAACCGGCAGATGCGCAACTGGAACGGCATCCATGTCGGCGATGTCCGCGTCGTCGGGCTTTAAATAACCTTTGACGCGGCCGGTTGCGGGCACGATGATGACGTGCCCTGCGTGTGACGGCCATCCCATGGCCGCCGAGGGGCGGCGTCCGCATGAGGAAGAAACGGGCGCTTCATTGCTTTGGAGGTCGCATATCCATGTTCACACTGTTCTTCTCCCCCGGTTCCTGCTCCCGCGCCAGCCATATCGTGCTTGAGGAATCCGGCCTGCCTTACAAGGCCCACCGCGTCAATTTCGCGGAGGGCGAGCAACGCTCCGAGGCATTTTTAAAGATCAATCCGAAGGGCCGCGTGCCCGCGCTGGCCACGGCAAGCGGCGTGCTGACGGAGACGCCCGCCATCCTCGCCTTCATCGCGCAGATGGCGCCTGAAAAGAAGCTCACGCCGCTCGACGATCCCTTCGAATTCGCGCTGATGCAGTCCTTCAACGCCTTCATTTCCTCCACCGTGCATGTCGCCCACGCGCATGGCCGGCGCGGCAGCCGCTGGGCGAATGAGGATAGTTCGCTGGCCGATATGAAGGCGAAAGTGCCGCAGACCATGGGCGAGTGCTTCGAACTGATCGAGCACGGCATGCTGCACGGTCCCTGGGTTCTTGGTACGGCCTATTCGGTTGCCGATCCCTATCTCTTCGTCATGTCCGGCTGGCTGGAAAGCGATGGGGTGGATATTGCCCGCTTCCCGAAGGTGCACGACCACTTCCGCCGCATGAACGACCGCCCGGCGGTGCAGCGGGCGCTGGCGGGCGAGAGGGGCTGAGAGGCTCCAACTCGGTCTTGTGCTCCTCCCTCATCCCTGTGCTTGTCACAGGGATCCAGCCAGCCCAAGTCCTTGGGCTGAAAGAACTCTCCCCGCCGCGCAGACGCGCGTCGGCTGGATTCCTGTGACAAGCACAGGAATGAGGGTGGAGAAAGAAGGAGCGCGGAATGTTCTCCCGCTCAGGCCGCCTCGGCGGCCCGGCTGTCCCACATGGTCTTGAACGCCGTGCGGGCCTGGCAACGATCCAGCCAGGCCTTCAACGCCGGATGGGCATCGAACAGCGGCTTGTGGCCCTGCGCGTAACGAACGATTTCCGCCGCGTTGAGATCGGCCACGGTGAAACGGTCGCCCACCAGATAATCATGGCTGGAAAGATGCTGCTCCAGCACCCGGAAGGGGCGTTTCAGCAGGCGGGCGGCAACATCGATCACGGCCTTGCCGCTATCGCTTTCCGACAGGCCTTCGGCGATGGCGGAGGAAATCTTCAGCGAATTGGTCTCGATTTCAGTGGCGGCAAAGAAAGACCATTGCAGCATCGCCGCATCTTCCTTCAGGTCGATGGGGGCGAGCGGTCCGCCATATTTGCGGGCAAGGTAGAGATTGATGGCCATGGATTCGTAAAGCACCATGCCGTCATCCTCTATGCAGGGAATGGTGCCCATCGGGTTGACGGCGAGAAATGCGGGAGACAGCGTGTTGAGCGGCGCATCCGCAGCCAGCGGATCGGCAAGGCGGCGGGCCTGTATGACAGGCACATGCTTGAATTCTATGCCCAGTTCACCCGCAAGCCACAGCGTGCGCGTGGCACGGGAACGGTAGACACCGTAAATCGTCAACATCGAAATTACCCCTTGACCAGTTCGATGCGCGGCACGTTACGGTTTCGTCGTTTTAAAGTGAAGTTGCAGATCGTCGGGGCAGCTATGATTTTTTCTGATCCGTGAAGAAGTCCGTATCCGGCGACAGGCGATATTCGAAACGGTCGATGAAACGTTCGAACAGGCGTGCGAATGTCTCCACATCCTCCGCCGGCCATCCATCCATCACGTCCTCGATGACGCTCATCTTGGTCCGGCGCATTTCCTGCAAAAGACTGGTGCCGAGCGGCGTGATCTCGACAATGCTGCGGCGGCCGTCCTCCTGGGAAACGCCGCGTTTCAGCAGGCCGCGCCCGACCATGTCCGCCACCACCCGGCTGCCGCGGGAAGGGTCGATGCGCATGCCCTCGGCAATCGCACCCACGGTAACATCGCCTTCCGCGCGGCGCAGAATATCGAGAACGTCGATATGGGAGAGTTCGAGACCCGGAGCGAGCTTGGCAAGCGCCATGCGGCCGATGATGCGGCGGCCGATCATGATGCGCATGCGCGTCATCGTATTTCCGATCCGCTTGATGTCCTCGGGCAGATCCTCGTTCCAGTTTTCCTCAGTCGCCACGCTTCATCGTCCCTTTCGATGCTGTTTTCCGATCACATTTAGCGGCATTAACACAGATGTCAAAAACTTGCCATTGACATATATATGCTAATAGCACACAAATTGTCGCAGCAAAACTGCCGGAAGCCAACGAGATTTTTCATGGATATGTCCACCGCCCCCGTGGCGCCGCTTGTGTCGGATCATCGGCGCAGGCTCATCGTCTTTCTGTTCCTGATGCTGGCCATGTTCATGGCGACCCTCGATAACCAGATCGTATCGACAGCGTTGCCAACCATCGTCGGCGAATTCGGCGCGCTGGAACGTTTCGGCTGGATCGGCTCGGCCTATCTTCTGGCGACCAGCGCGGTCATGCCGGTTTATGGCAAGCTCGGCGATCTGTTCGGCCGCAAATATGTGATGATCGCGGCGGTCGTCATCTTCACGCTCGGCTCGCTCGCCTGCGGGCTGGCATGGTCGATGGATTCGCTGATTGCCGCCCGCGTTCTGCAGGGGCTTGGTGGCGGCGGCATCATGGTGTCGATCTTCTCCGTCAATGCGGATCTGTTCGAACCGCGCGAGCGCGCCCGCTACCAGAGCTATTCCAGCCTCACCATCATGGCATCCGGCAGCGTCGGCCCGATCCTCGGCGGCACGATGAGCGACCTGTTCGGCTGGCGGTCGATCTTCCTCATCAACCTGCCGCTTGGCATTATCGTCATTGCAGGGCTGGCGCTGATGCTGCCCTACCGTCGTCCGGCCCGCCAGCCGAAGATCGATTATCTCGGCGCGGTCCTCTTGGCAGCCACCATTGCCAGCGTGGTCTTCTGGGCAGACAGCAGCGAATTGTTCGGCTCGCTGATCGCAGGCCCCAGCCTCGGCATCATCGCTTTCGCCGTCATCGCCGCTTTCCTGTGGGTGCAGGTGGAGCGCCGCGCGCCGGAACCGGTCGTGCCGCTGCGTCTCTTCAAGGACAGCACCTTTCCGCTGTTGATGATCGTCTCGCTGACCAGCGGCGGCATCGGTATCGGCATGGTCAATTATTATGCCCTGTTTCTGCAGACCACGACCGGGCTTTCGCCCTCCCATGCCGGCCTGTTCTTCATCGCCGTCACCAGCGGCATCGTTATGGGCTCGCTTTCGGCGGGACGGCTGATTTCGATCACCGGCGTCTACAAGCCCTTCTCGGTGGCGGGCCTTTCCATCAACCTCGTCGCCATGTTGCTCTTCACGCAGATGCATGCCGGAACGCCGCTTTGGGTGATTGCGGTCCTCATGTTGGCACAAGGCTTTGCTGTCGGCCTCGGCCAGCAGGCACCGATCATCGGCGTGCAGAATTCCGCGCCCAAGGCGGATATCGGTGCAGCGAGCGGCGCGGTAACGCTGACCCGCATGGGTGGTGCAGCCATTGCCATTTCGGTCTATGGCGCCATCGTCTCATCGAGCCTCAAGGGCGTGGCGGTCGATATTCCCGGTGTCGGCAAGATCGAGGAACTGACGCCGAAAATGCTCTCCGAACTCCCGGCCGCCTCGCAAGCCGCCGTCGCCTCGCTCTATTCGGATGCGTTTACGCCGCTCTTCTTCGCCGCAGCCGCAACCGCCGCCATCGGCCTTGCGGCGGCGCTGATGCTGAAACCAGTGCGGCTGCCGGCGGCGGTGCAGGCAAAGCCGGCCGAAGGGGCGGGGGAGTAGGCAGGTAGGCAGTTGTGAACGCTGGTTTTGTGCTGAAACCTCTCCTCCGTCATACCGGCCTTGTGCCGGTATCCAGTCAGCCCAAGTCCTTGGGCTGAGAGAGCTCGTCCCGCCGCGCAGACGCGCGGCTGCTAGATTCCGGCTCAAGGCCGGAATGACGGGAGATGCTTACAAAACAAAAGCACCCCCACTGGAAATTTAACGCCCGTTCCGCGTTATGCTCGCAGCACTTTACATTCACGCGGGCGGCCCTATCTCAATGAATATGAAGCCGGAACAGCTCCTGAATTCCACGCCCAAGGGTCTCTATTGTCCGGCGGGCGATTTTTATATCGATCCCGTGTGCCCGGTGGCGCGGGCGCTCATCACCCATGGCCATTCCGATCACGCCCGCGCGGGCCATGGCGCGGTGCTGGCCACACGCCAGACGCTGGATATCATGCGTATCCGTTACGGTGAGGATTTCTGCGGCAGCGAGCAGGCGGTCGCATTCGGCGAGAGGGTGGAGGTGAATGGCGTCACCGTCGGTTTCCATCCCGCCGGCCATGTGCTGGGTTCGGCGCAAATCTCGGTGGAAATGAACGGCCTGCGCATCGTCGCGTCTGGCGATTACAAGCGCGGCGTCGACCCCACCTGCGCGCCCTTCGAGACCGTTCCCTGCGATGTCTTCATCACCGAGGCCACCTTCGGCCTACCGGTGTTTCACCATCCGCTGCCGCGCGTGGAAATCGGCAAGCTGCTCACCTCCATCAAACAGTTTCCCGAACGGACCCATCTTGTCGGGGCCTATTCGCTCGGCAAGGCGCAGCGCGTCATCCGCTTGCTCCGCGACAACGGTTATTCCGACCCCATCTATATTCACGGCGCGCTGGCGCGGCTTTGCGATTATTACGTCTCGCAGGGCATCGATCTCGGCAATCTGCGCCCGGCAACGCTCGAAAAAAGCGATCCTTCCGCCTTCAAGGGCGCGATTGTCGTCGGTCCGCCCTCGGCTTTTCAGGAACGCTGGGCGCGGCGCTTCAACGAACCGCTCATCGCTTTTGCTTCCGGCTGGATGATGGTGCGGCAACGCGCCAAACAGGGCGGCGTGGAGCTGCCGCTGGTCATATCAGATCATTGCGACTGGCCGGAACTTCTGGAGACGATCAGGGAAATTTCCCCGCAGGCCGTCTGGGTCACCCATGGCCGCGAGGAGGCGCTGGTGCGCTGGTGCGAATTGCAGGGCATTGCCGCCAAGCCGCTGCATCTTGTCGGTTACGAGGATGAGGGGGATTGAAATGAAAGCCTTCGCCACGCTGCTCGACCGTCTCGTTCTCACCCCCTCGCGCAACGGCAAGCTGAAGCTGCTGACCGATTATTTCCGCGATACGCCCGATCCCGACCGGGGTTACGGGCTTGCGGCGATCGCCGGCACGCTGGACTTGAAAAGCGTCAAACCCGCCCTGCTGCGCGAACTCGTGCTGGAGCGGATGGACGAGGTGCTGTTTCGCTATTCCTATGATTATGTCGGCGATCTGGCCGAGACCATATCGCTGGTCTGGGGCAATATCGGCGGCGCGGATGACGCCGAGGCACAGGACCCGCGCCTCGGCGACGTCGTCACATTGATGAACTCGCTCGGCCGCACGGAGGTGCGTGGCGCGGTGCGCGATCTTCTCGACCGGCTCGATACATCCTCGCGTTTCGCTTTCCTCAAACTCGCCACCGGCAGCCTGCGAATCGGCGTTTCGGCGCGGCTGGCCCGGCAGGCGCTGGCGGATTTCGCCGGGAAAGACATCACCGAAATCGAGACTCTCTGGCACGGGCTGACGCCGCCCTATACGCCGCTTTTCGCCTGGCTGGAGGGCAAGTCCGATCGTCCGGTACTGGCGACGCCCGCCATCTTCCATTCGGTCATGCTGGCGACACCGGTTTCCGATGGCGACCTCGATGCGCTGGACCCGGCCGACTACGCCGCCGAATGGAAATGGGACGGCATTCGCGTACAATTGTCCCGCGCCGGGAGCACGCGAAAACTCTATTCCCGCTCGGGCGACGATATTTCCGGCGCCTTTCCCGATGTTCTTGACGCGATTGACTTCGAAGGCGTGATGGATGGCGAGTTGCTGATTGGTGGCACAGCGCGCTCCAACAATCTCACCCGCACCTTCTCCGACCTGCAGCAGCGGCTGAACCGCAAGACGGTGACAGCGAAGATGCAGGATGATTATCCCGCTTTCATCCGCGCCTATGACCTGCTGTTTGATGGCGAGAGCGACATTCGCGCGCAGACCTATCTGCAACGCCGTGACCGCCTGTCGGATATCATCGAGTACGCACCGCATGACCGTTTCGACCTCTCGCCGCTGATCGGCTTTTCCAGCTGGCAGGAACTCGACACGCTGCGCGCCGCCCCGCCCGATCCGGTGATTGAGGGCGTGATGATCAAGCGCCGCGACAGCGCCTATCAGGCCGGCCGCGCCAAGGGGCCGTGGTTCAAGTGGAAACGCGATCCCTATAATATCGACGCCGTGATGATGTATGCGCAGCGCGGCCACGGCAAAAGGTCGAGCTATTATTCCGATTTCACCTTCGGTGTCTGGGCGGAAGGCGAGGATGGCGAACAGCTGGTGCCTGTCGGAAAGGCCTATTTCGGCTTCACCGATGCGGAGCTGGAGGTGCTGGACAAGTTCGTGCGTGACAATACGGTCGAGCGTTTCGGCCCGGTGCGGGCGGTGCGCGCCACGCCGGATTTCGGTTTCGTGCTGGAGGTGGCCTTCGAGGGCATCAACCGTTCCACCCGCCACAAATCCGGCGTCGCCATGCGCTTCCCGCGCATTGCGCGGCTGCGCGCCGACAAGCTGCCGGCGGAGGCGGACAGGCTCTCGACACTGGTGGCGATGATCGATGGCGTCGAGGGGTAGGTGCCTTGGCCGCCCCCTCATCCTCCGTGGCAGGCACGGGAACGGGGAAGACGCTGTCCAGAAATTGCCATGATGGCTGCGAATACATTGTTGTCATTCGCGAATCCGTGATTGGACAGCCTCCCGCCGCAGTGTTGAACTGCTGTTACAACCATCCCTTCAGGTGACCATATGGCAGACAAACGCTTTCTTTCCTCAGCCTTCGGACAGGAAGAGAGCGGCACCATCTTGCCGAGCCTGACGCGGCGAAGCCTGCTGGCCGGCGCCATGGGGCTGTCAGCGGCCGCATTTTTACCGCTGCGTGCGAAAGCGGGCGTTGCCGCGCCCGAGGTGTTGCCGCTGGAGCGGCAGGATTATGCGGAGGCGCGCAAACGGTTCCATACCCATCTCTTGCGAAAAATGGCTGCGCCGGAAAAATCCTCGGCGCTCGGCACGCCGCCCGGGGCGGAACGTGTCACCTATCCCGGCGGGCCGGATGGCTCCATCGAACTTGTCGCCTGGCTCTCCCACTACCAGCCGTCAAAAACGTTGAAACCCGCCGTACTTTTCCTCCACGGCGGCAACGCCACCGGAGACGGCCATTGGGCGCTGATGAAGCCCTATTGGGAAGCGGGCTATGTCGTGCTTCTGCCGTCCTTCCGTGGTGAAAACGGCCAAAGCGGCAATTATTCCGGTTTCTACGACGAAACGGCGGATGCGCTGGCGGCGGCCACTTATCTGGAAAACCTTCCCGGCATCGACAGAAACCGCTTCTTCATCGCCGGCCATTCCAATGGCGGCACGCTGACGCTTCTGGCCGCCATGAGCCGCAGGTTCCGCGCCGCAGCCCCCATCTCCGCCGGCGTCAATTCCTGGCGTTATTTCAACCGCTATAGCGACGAGATATGCTTCGACGAGACCGACGAGCGCGAATTCATCATGCGTTCCTCCGTCTGCTTCGGACCCAGCCTCAAATGTCCAGCGCTGCTTCTGCGCGGCACGGAGGAGCGGCCTTTCGATGCCGATCACCAGCTTTTCGTGGATCGCGCCCTGACATCCGGCTTCAAGGTCGACAAGAAGCTGTTGCCCGGCACCCATATTGGCGTGGTGCCGCATGCGGTCGAGGAAAGCATCCGCCTTTTCAACGCCTTCGTCTGAAATGCAAACTGTGCCGCTGTTTAGGAACGTCTGAGGTTCAGGAGCAGGTCCGGCCAAACCGCTTCGCACGTTTACCGGAGATGCCCTAGTTCTTGACGATGGACGTCTTGGCCTGCTCCGCCCACCATGCGCCGTCTTTTTTGTCGGCATATTGGGCGCGCTTGTTGGTGAACTGCCCCTGGGTGCACATCTCGCGGTAATTGCGGACCGGAAGCCCCAGTTCCTTGACGACGGCATGCACCACCGTCGGGCCGGTCATGTCGTAGACGCTGGCGAGCGTTCCGTCTTCGATATTCTGGGAAATACGGTCGGCCATCAGCCTGAGCGCCGGGTGGCCGGGCCTGGAGGCCATGAAGTAGTTCGTGATCTCGCCGCTTTTCATGGCGATGAAAACGGCCTCTTCCTGCGGGCCGATCACATCCTCGGGGCGGGCCGCAAAATTGGAATCGATATCGAGATAAATGCCGCCTTCCTGCAGCAGCACCAGAATACGCCAGAAATCCGCCTTGGCGGCGCCCACCTGCAGGCGACGGAAGGCGTCGGCGTAACGTCCGGGAAAATGCCGGTCGATATAGGTCTGGCACGCCTCGTCATCATGGTAACGATATTCGAATTCCGGCGTCAGCCAACGGTTGAACAGGAAATTCGCATAGATCGGCGTCGTTACCCGGTTGGAGTAATTCGTCTGCCAGATGATGCGGGGAATGGCCTTTTCCGATTTCGGGCTGCGTCTGGCAGGCTGAAACTGCGGAAGCGTCTTTCTTCTGCCGGGCCGGATGAACAAATCGATGGAAAAGATGACCTTGGCGATGTTTCCACCGATCTTGATCGCGCGGTACGCGATGCGGTTATAGCCATGCTTTGCCAAGTTCAGCGCTCCTGCGCGTGGAATCGATTGTCACGCGCGTGGAAACGGCGGTACGCGGTATTTATTGGACGCAATTAGTTTGTCAATATGCCGTAAATGAGACGGCCGGGCCTCGATTGACGAGACCCGGCCGTCTTGCACGCAAATGGAATGTCAGCCCTTGTTGCGGTTGAAATAGCCTAGCAGCCGCATGGCATTGGCGGTGACCAGAACCGTCGCACCGGTATCGGCGAAAACGGCGAGCCACAGGCCCGAAACGCCGGTTACAGTGGTGACAAGGAAGACCGCCTTCAGGCCGAGCGCGATGGTCACGTTCTGGCGGATATTCAGCATGGTGGCGCGCGACAGGCCGATCAAGCGGGCGGCGTCGCCGACATTGTTGCGCATCAGCGCCGCATCCGCCGCTTCCATCGCCACGTCTGTTCCGGAACCGATGGCGACGCCGACGCTGGCCGCTGCAAGGGCCGGCGCATCGTTGATGCCGTCGCCCACCATCACCACGGTCTTCTTTTCGGCAAGCTTGCGGATTTCCTCGACCTTGTTCTGCGGCAGCAATTCGCCGCGCGCCTCAAGGCCCAGCTTGTTGCCGATGGCACGCGCCGTGCGGGCATTGTCACCCGACAGCATCAGCGAGGAAATGCCCATCTCCTTCAGCGCTTTCACGCCTTCCGCCGCATCCTTGCGCGGCTCATCGCGCATGGCGAAAAGGCCGCTTGCCGCCCCGCCGACTATCACGACAGCCACCGTCTTGCCTTCGCTTTCCAGTGCGGAAATGCGATCGGCCAGTTCCTTCGAGAGGGTGCCGACTTCCGTTGCAAAGCGCGGTGCGCCGATGAACAGGTCTTTCCCACCGACATTGCCCTGCATGCCGCGACCGGAAATCGCCTTGATGTTGGAGCCGGGCAGGGGCTTCACGCCCAGCTTTTCGGCATGATTGACGATGGCGCGGGCGAGCGGATGGCTCGATTCGTGCTCGATGGTTGCGGCTTGCGCAATCAGCTCGGCCTCGTTGCCGTCCAGCGCCACCACATCGGTCACGACAGGTTCGCCGAGCGTCAGCGTGCCGGTCTTGTCGAAAGCGACGGTTTCGGTGCGCGCCAGCATTTCGATGACCGCGCCGCCCTTCACCAGCATGCCGTGGCGTGCCGCTGCCGAAAGGCTGGAGGCGATGGCCGCGGGAACCGAGATGACCAGTGCGCAGGGGCAACCGATCAGCAGCAGGGCGAGACCGCGATAAATCCAGGTATCCCAGTCGCCGAGGCCGACAAGCGGCGGCACGATGATGGTCAGCACCGAGATCGCCACGATCAGCGGCATGTAATAACGCGAGAAGCTCTGGATGAAGCGCTCGGTCGGCGCACGCGCATCCTGCGCTTCCTCGACAAGCGTGATGATGCGGGCAATGGTGTTGTCTTCCGGTGCGCGGTCGACGCGGATGCGCAGCGAGCCGTCATGGTTGATCGAGCCGGCAAAGACGCGTGCGCCCTTTTCCTTGGCGACGGGAATGCTCTCGCCGGTCATCGGCGATTCGTCGACGCTCGACTGGCCTTCCATGACAACGCCATCGGCGGCGATGCGGTCGCCGGGACGCGCCACGACCACCTGGCCGATGCGCACCTGATCGGCCGCGACCTGTCGCAGCGCGCCGTTTTCCTCCACCAGAGCCGTTTTCGGCAGCAGCGAACCGAGCGCCTTGATGCCCGAGCGGGCGCGGGCAGCCGCGAAACCTTCCAGCAATTCGCCGACGGAGAAGAGCAACACGACGATGGCCGCCTCTTCCGCCTCGCCGATGATGATCGCGCCGATGGCGGCAATCGTCATCAGCATTTCGATGGTGAAGATCGCGCCGAAACGGGCGGCGTTGAAGGCGTTCTTCGCGATGGGGAAGAGCGTGACCAGCGTGGCGATGATGAAGGCGTAACCGCCCCATGCCGGGAAGCTCAGTTCCGCCGCATAGGCGATGGCGACGAGAACGGTGCCGGTGAAGGTGTTGCGCGCCTTTGCGGTGCGCCACCACGCGCCTTTTTCATCCGCACCATGGGCATGTCCTACTTCCCCGCTCTGCACTGCAGCCGCCGGAGCGGAACCATGCGAATGGCCCGCATG
Source organism: Agrobacterium leguminum (assembly GCF_015704895.1). Classification (GTDB taxonomy): domain Bacteria; phylum Pseudomonadota; class Alphaproteobacteria; order Rhizobiales; family Rhizobiaceae; genus Agrobacterium; species Agrobacterium leguminum. Next base: position 35,907 of record NZ_JADQWB010000020.1, read on the forward strand.
GTCGTGGCCGGAATGATCATGACCAGAATGGTCATGCCCACCGCAGGACGCGTGATCGTGCGCGGAATGGTCATGCCCCGAATGGTCATGATCTGAATGATCGTGATCGTGGTGATGGCCGCCGCATGATCCGTGGTCATGATCGTGATTGTGATCTGCGGTCTTTTCCTGCGGCAGCAGGGCCGGTTTGAATCCGAGCTTACGCAGCGTGTCCTCGATTTTTTCGACCGGGGTTTTGCTCTCGGCCAGCGAAAGGTTCAGCCTTTCGCGCGCAACCGAAACCTTGACGTCGGCAACGCCCGGCAGGCGGGAGAGCGCGGTCTCGATCTTGGCCGCGCAACTACCGCAATCCATGCCGCCGACCGAAAAGGTCAGCGCATTGCTGTTGTCGGCGCTCGCTCCGGTATCGGCATGGTGGCCGCCGCAGGACGAGTGATCGTGGTCATCATGGTCGTGGCCGTGATGATCCGCCTCGACTTTTGCGCGGGAGACTTTTTCCTGCGGCAGCAAAGCGGGTTTGAAACCGAGCTTGCGCAGCGTGTCTTCGATTTTTTCGACCGAGGTTTTGCTTTCGGCCAGCGAAAGGTTCAGCCTTTCGCGCGCAACGGAAACCTTGACGTCGGCAACGCCCGGCAGGCGGGAAAGCGTGGTTTCGATTTTCGCCGCGCAGCTGCCGCAATCCATGCCGCCAACGGAGAAGGTCAGTTGCTCGCCGTCTTTGCCCTTGATGTTTATGCCTGTCGAAATATTCATGGTTTCCGCTCCTGAATTCCAGTCGACAGCCAATCTGGCACCTCTAGCAACTAGAGCTTCAAGAGCAAAAATGCAGTTTTTCGATTTTTTTTGAAAAACCGACGCCAGCTTCGCGCCAGCCGCACGGTTCATCATGCCGGCAGATTGGATTCCATGAAGCGGTTCAGATGATAGCACTCCTTTTGAAAAACGGTCGCCGGGCGGCCTCTCTGGTCGGGCTTGCCCTGCTGCCTCTCATGAGCGGCTGCCTTTTCGTGACGGATACGACCCGGATGGACCCGGATGTTTTCGTCAGGGAAACGGCGCCGGTATTCAATTTCAACTCCGTCAGCTCCAATCGCCAGCCGGAACTGCCGCCGCAGCCGGGCCAGCTTTCGACGCGCCCGCCGGATCTGTTCAGAACCCGCTTCCATCAGGAATACGGTCCGCCGGTGCGCGGGCAGGGGCTGCAAGCCCCGCAGGTGCAGGGTTTTAACGCGCAGCAGCCGCAGGGCCAGACGATGGCCTATGGCCTGCCGGTCTCCAATCCGCTGCACCGGGTCATGTATGGCCCGATCCGCGATGAGGACCGCTCGCTGCCGGCCATTCCCTATGGCCGCATCGATCCGCGTTATCTCAGGCAGGAAGTGAGCTACCAGACGGCGGAAGCCCCCGGCACCATTATCGTCGATACCAGACAGCATTTTCTCTATCTCGTGCAGTCCGGCGGCAAGGCGATCCGTTACGGCGTTGGGCTGGGGCGCGACGGTTATGCCTGGTCGGGCCGGGGCAAGATCCAGTGGAAGGCGAAATGGCCGCGCTGGACGCCGCCGGATGAAATGGTCAAGCGCCAGCCGGAACTCGCCTCCATCTCCGCCGCCAATGGCGGCATGACGCCCGGTCTCAACAATCCGCTCGGCGCGCGTGCGCTTTATATCTTCAAGGATGGCAAGGACACGCTTTACCGCGTGCATGGCACGCCGGACTGGCAATCCGTCGGCAAGGCGACGTCCTCCGGCTGCGTGCGCATGCTCAATCAGGATGTGATCGATCTCTACGAGCGTGTGCCGCAAGGGGCGCAGATTGTGGTTATCTGAACACGTTCTAAAAGAAAGAGATATTGGACCCATTCCGCCAGCGCCTTGTGACTGGCTTTTAGCGGTCGGTTAACTATTTTCGCAATACGCATGACACGGAACAAATGACGTACAACGGCGATATAGCCGTTCGAAATGTGGGACAAACCGGCCTTATGACAAGCACCGACACAGATCTTTCCAGACGCACCTTCCTTTCCCTTCTCGGCATCTCCTCCGCTTCGCTTCTCGCAGGCTGTGCCTCATCAGGTCCGGGAGGCGCCATTCGCCAGCAGGCAAGCGCCATCGGCAGCGATTTCCGGCAGATGTTCTCGCCGGGCGTCAGCGATGCGGAACTGGCCGTCATGTACGGCTCGGTTGAGGATGGCGGTTACGTCATTCCCGCTGTCCCCTATCAGAAAATCGACCGCCGTTATTACCGCCAGCGGGTTGTCGACCCGACCGGCGAACGCCCCGGCACCGTGGTTGTCGATACGCGCTCGCGCTTCCTTTATGTCGTGGAGCAGGGCGGCAGCGCCATGCGTTACGGCGTCGGCATCGGCCGCGAAGGTTTCGCCTGGTCGGGCGAGGGCGTCATCCAGTGGCGTCAGAAGTGGCCGAAATGGACCCCGCCGGACGAAATGGTCGCCCGCCAGCCGGAACTGGTCAAATATTCCTCCAAGAACGGCGGCATGCCGCCGGGCCTGAAGAACCCGCTCGGCGCACGCGCCCTTTATATCTTCCAGAACGGCAAGGATACGCTCTACCGCCTGCACGGTTCGCCGGAATGGAACTCCATCGGCAAGGCCGTCTCCTCCGGCTGCGTGCGCCTGATGAACCAGGACGTCATCGATCTTTACGACCGCGTGCCGCAGAAGGCGCGTGTCGTGGTCTGGCAGTAAGCCGAAAACGCTTCGAATAAAAAGGCGGCCCTGTGCCGCCTTTTTCTTTTTGGGGTTACGGACGGCTGAGACTGTCCTTAAGCGCATTCACCCGGTCGCGAATCTGCACCAGCTCTTCCAGCCCGCAGCCGGTGGCGCTGCCGATTGCCGCCATGATCTTCACGCCCTCTTTTTTGAGGTTTGCGCCCTTCGGCGTCAGGGCCACCAGCACCTGCCGCTCATCCACCGTGCCGCGCTTGCGGGTAATCAGCCCCGCATGTTCGAGCCTCTTCAGCAGCGGCGACAGCGTGCCCGAATCGAGGCCCAGCATTTCCCCGAGCGCCTTGACGGTGGATGTTTCCTTTTCCCATAGCGCCATCATCACCAGATATTGCGGATAGGTCAGCCCGATCGGGTCGAGCAGCGGCTTATAGGCGCGCGTGAAGGCGTGTGCCGCGCCATAAAGGGCAAAACATATCTGCTGGTCCAGCCTCAATAGGCTTTCCATTTTCTTTTCGTCGCCCTCTGCGTCCATTTTCCTGCTCCAAAATCAACCGGGAAGGGAACAATCAGCCCCCGCTTTCGGTTCCTGCCGCATGGATGCGCGGCGAAATTTCGTGAAAATTATCGCAAAAAACAAAATTTCATTCAATGCGCAAAACTATATTGCGAACAATTTAATTGTGCGTTATAAGATGCCCAACACCAACCCGAAGGAGTAAATGTCATGCCCATTCTCTACACGACCAAAGCATCCGCCACCGGTGGCCGCGCCGGCAACGCCAAGTCGGAAGACGGCGTTCTCGACGTGACGCTGACCGTTCCGAAGGAGCTGGGCGGCGATGGCGCCCGTGGCACCAATCCGGAGCAGCTTTTCGCAGCCGGTTATTCCGCCTGCTTCCTAGGCGCGCTGAAATTTGTCGCCGGCAAGGAAAAGGTAAAGATTCCTGAAGACACGACTGTGACGGCAACCGTCGGCATCGGCCCGCGCGAAGACGGCGGGGGCTTCGGCATCGAAGTGTCGCTGAAGGCCAATATTCCGGGCGTCGAGCGCGAAGTCGCCGAAAAGCTGGTTGCCGCCGCTCACATCGTCTGCCCGTACAGCCACGCCATGCGCACCTCCACGGAAGTGCCGGTCTCGGTGGCCTGATCCAATTCGCGTGAGTAAGCTATCTGAACAATGGGGCCGGGTTCATCCCGGCCTTCTTGTTTTCAGAAAGAAAAATGCTATATTCTTTCCAAGGAAAGGATATGCGCCATGAATATTCACGCCAAGAGCGCCATGGATCCCGCCTCGCAGGGCAGGGTCGTCACCAAGGCCGTTATCGCCGCCGCCGAGCGGCTGGGCCTGAATGCCGCGCGCACGGCCGATATTCTCGGCGTTTCCGCCCCCACCGTGTCGCGCATGAAACGGCTCGATTTCCTGCTGGAGCCGGGCGCCAAATCCTTCGAGCTTGCGGTGCTGCTAATCCGGGTTTTCCGCTCGCTGGATGCGATTGCCGGCGGCGATGAGGCCGTGGCGAAAAACTGGCTGCGCAATCACAATGTTGCGCTGAACGCCGTGCCTGCTGACAAACTGACCACCATTACCGGATTGATCGATGTCCTCTCCTATCTGGACGCCCGCCGCGCTCCTGTCTGAAAAACGCGCCGTATCGGGAAAATACTGGCGGCTGGTGGAAGCGCAGCATCAGGTATCCACCATGAAACTGGTGGATACGGTGGAGGAGCAATCGCTGCTGGAAGATATTCTGGAGACGAGCAAGCGGCCGTTTCCGCCGGAATGCGCCGGTTTCGATTATCTTCTCGCCACGCCCTTCCGGTATGGAGCCGCCTATCCGCATGGTTCGCGCTTCCGCCGCGCGGGCTATACCGAAGGCGTTTATTACGCCGCCCAGAAAGTGGAGACGGCGCTCGCCGAAATGGCCTTTTACCGGCTGCTGTTTTATGCCGAATCGCCGGGCACGCCGCTGCCCGCCAATCCCGCCGACTATTCCGCCTTCGCCGCCCGTATCGCCACCGATGCCGCACTCAACCTGACGAAACCGGAACTGAGCCGGGATGCTCGTCTGTGGACCGATCTGCAGAATTACGAGCCGTGCCAGGCGCTGGCCGATCAGGCGCGTCTGGCGAAGATCGAGGCTATCCTCTATCGCTCGGTCCGCGACCCCGCCGGCGGCCTCAACATCGCTGTTCTGTCGCCGAAGGCTTTTGCCGCGAAGACACCGGTGGAACGGATGAGCTGGCGTATCCACCTGTCGAAAACGGGGGTGCAGGCGCTCTGCGAATTTCCGATGCGCAGAACGGGTTTTGCGATTTTGGATTTCGCCGGCGATCCACGCCTCGCCAGCCTTTTGGGCTGACGGGCGTTTGCTTTTCAAGACCATCAGGCCGAGGCGAAAAACCCTTCGGGATCGTCGACTTCCACCAGCCTGCGCTTGTCGATCAGCCAGAAGCGGGTTCCGACAGCCCGCACGAAACTCCTGTCATGCGAGACGAAGACGCAGCTGGCCTCGCGGCCGATGATTTCCGCCTCCAGCGCTTCCTGCCCCTCAATATCCAGATGGTTGGTGGGCTCGTCCAGCAGGTAGAAATTCGGCTCCGCCAGCCGCAGCGCCAGCATGGCAAGCCGGGCCTTCTGCCCGCCGGAAAGGGCGGCGATGCGACGTTTCTGCATTTCCATATCGATCCCGGCGCCCGCGAGCAGGCCGTGGATGCGCTGGTCGCCAATATCGAAGCGGCGGGACAGCAGTGAAACGGGCGTGCTGTCGTCATCGATCTCGGCGAGCGATTGATCGACATATCCGGCTACCAGCGAGGGCGTGGCCTTGATGCCGTCTATCTGGCCTGCACCCGATACAGCCGCCTGCAGAAGCGACATCAGCCGTGTCTTGCCGACGCCGTTGCGGCCGAGAATGACGATGCGGTCTCCCTGACGGACAAATTGCCGGCCGGTGCGAAACAGCAATGTTCCGTCCGGCGTCGAGACCGGCACATCTTCCAGAGTGACCAGAACCCTGGCATGGGTGCCGCGATTGGCGAGCTGGATCTTGCCGGCGGATCGCTCGATATGGGCGGGCCGCGCCTTCTCCTCGATCTTTTCCGCACGCTCACGCAATTGCTTGGTCTTGACGGTCAGAAGATCGCTGCCGGAATTGATGCCGATATTGTTGAGCTTGGCGGCCTGCCGGCGCAATTGCTGGGCGGTTTTCATGTCGCGCTGGAAACGCCGCTCATCGGCGGCATCCTCTTCTTCCAGCACCGCCCGTGCGTGGCCATAGGGCAGCCGGAACAGCGCCGAATTTTCCGGCCGCAGGAACAGCGTGCTCCTGGTGACATTATCGAGAAAAGCGCGGTCATGGCTGACGATGATGACAGCCGTATCGCGCGGCAATTCACCGAGCCAGTTTTCCAGCACATTGATCTTTTCGAGGTCGAGATGGTTGGTCGGTTCGTCGAGCAACAGCACATCCGGCTCGGTGATCCATGCCCGCGCCAGCATGGCCAGCCTCTGCCAGCCGCCGCTCAGCTCTTTCAGGCGGCGCTCGCGGAACGGCTCCGGCACCAGCATGGCGTCGAAAATAATGTCGGCGCGCCAGCTCTCGCTGTCGATCGTGTCCGCCGGCAGGACGGAAAGCACGGCGTCCCGCATCGTCCGTTCCATAAGCGGCGAGGGCAGATGCTGGTGGACGATGGACTGCGTCAGCCCGCGCAGCCGGGTGATATCGCCGCTGGTGGGCTCCATGTCACCGGAAAGGCAATGGAGAAGGGTGGATTTGCCGCAGCCATTGGCGGCGACGATGCCGATGCGGTCTCCCGCATTCACCGTGAGGCTGAGATTTGAAAAAAGCGGCTTGCCCAGAATGATTCCGAGGTTTCGAAGCGTGACGATGGTCATGAAGTCGTCTCTGGCAAGACGGACCCGTGACGAACCGTGGTCTGCCACAGGCAGTACGGGGTTTCGGTTCGGGGTGATCCGTCGTGAAAACATGCGCAACGGCAGACAAGCTGCATTCTGCGCGGCCTTTTGGGCAAACCAGAGTGTTGGTGTTCCGGTCAGCCCTGCAAACGTGTCTGCAGGGCAAAAAGGTGGCAGAGCTGACGATTGCGCCAGAAGCAGGAAATATCCATGCGAAGCCTCCTTTCTTGAAACGGGTTGAACCGCTTCACCATTAGCAGCGGCGGTTGTTCGAGGCAACGGCTTTTGCAATGGCAGGCGGTGGGGGAGAATGCGGCAAGCCCGCACTCTCCCGTTTTAATCCGGCGCTCGCCTGAGCGGCCTTTATTGCTTGGCGACACGCGCGCGCAGTTCTTCCACATGCGCGGCGATTTCCGGCGTTACGGCGTCGCCGAAGTCTTCCATTTCGAACATCGGGCGAATTTCGATTTCGCTGCGCTCCAGCATCGGGTTCGGGCAGCGTTTCACCCAGGCCACGGCCTCGTCCATGTCCTTCACAGTCCAGATCCAGAAGCCGGCGACCAGCTCGTTGGTGTGCGGGAAGGGGCCGTCGATAACCGTACGGCTGTCACCGTCGAACACAACCCTCTTGCCCTTGGAGGAGGGGTGCAGGCCGTCGCCGGATTGCATGATGCCGGCATTGACCAGTTCCTCGTTGAATTTTCCCATCGCCTCGATCAGCTCGGTCGTGGGCATGACGCCGTCTTCGCTGCTTTTGGTGGCTTTTACAAAAACGATTGCACGCATGATCATTCCTCCTTGATTGCGCTTTCTTCGTAGTGTCGCTCCCCGGCACGACGGCCGGATGACATTGTCGCCGACAAAAGTGGCGTCATGCCGTCAATTCTCTCAGCCGAGGTCGATAAGGTCGCGGCGCAGCCGGTCGGGGTCGCCGCTGCCGATGCGGGCTTCGATTTCGGCATGGGTCTGTTCCCAGATGGGGAAGGCGGCGGCGAGCACGGCCATGCCGTCCGCCGTCAGCCGCAGCCGCTTGCCGCGCTTGTCCTTCGGGTCCTGCTCGATGCTGACCAGCCCGCGCCGCTCCAGCGGCTTCAGCGCCGCCGTCAGCGTCGTGCGGTCCATGGCCAGAAGATTGGCGACCGGTCCCATCGGTGGCGGCTCGGGTCGGTTGAGCGACATCAGCAGCGAAAATTGTCCATTGGTGATGCCCACCGGCTTCAGCGCATTGTCGAACAACCGCGCCAATGCCCGTGCGGCGCGCTGCGCATGCAGGCACAGACAGGCATCCCGCACGAAAAGAGTTGTCGAAAAAGGAATCACGCTGGCGTTTGACATGGGATAAATATGTTGATATCAACCTAATTAGTCAAGCGGAACTTGATGCCCCGCAGACTGTTTATTGACTTTCAGCACAGAAATAGCCGGCGCCCACCGTTAAAGCGGGGCGGTGCCGTGGTGAAAGACGGATCCAAGGAGGAAAGATCATGTCTCATCCCGTCGTTTCGAAAGAGGAGTGGCTTGCGGCCCGCCGCGATCTGCTGGTGAAGGAAAAGGAAATGACCCGCGCCCGCGACAGGCTGAACGAGGCCCGGCGTGCGCTGCCCTGGGAAGAGGTGACGAAGGATTATATCTTCGATGCCCCTTCCGGCCCCAAATCGCTGAAGGAACTGTTCGGCGCCTGCAGCCAGCTCATTGTCTATCACTTCATGCTGGCGCCCGACTGGGAGGAGGGCTGCGTCGGTTGCTCCTTCTTCGCCGATCATGTCGATGGCGCTTTGATCCACCTCAAGCATGGCGATGCGGGTTTCGTTGCCGTGTCGCGCGCGCCGCTTGAGAAGATCGAAAGCTACAGGAACCGCATGGGCTGGAAATTCCCGTGGGTTTCGGCCGAAAGCAGCGATTTCAACTACGATTATCAGGCCTCGTTCCGTGACGAGGACATGGCCAAAGGTGAAATCACCTATAATTACCGTGACATGGCGCCCTATGGCGACCTGAAGGACCTGCACGGCATCAGCGTTTTCGCCAGGGGCGATGACGGCAAGATCTACCACACCTATTCCACTTACGCCCGCGGCGCGGAGCAGACGCTCGGCACGCTGATGCTGCTCGATCTGGTGCCAAAAGGCCGTAACGAGGAGGAGGTAATGGATTGGGTGCGCCGCCACGACCAGTATGAGGACGCGCTGAAGGCGGCAGCCTGCTGCCACTGAAAACGGACGGACGAAGAGGAAACAACAATGGAAATGGAAATCGCCAAGCCGCAGAAGGAACATGAGTTCCTGAAGAGGATCGTCGGAGACTGGGTCATGACCTCCAGTTCCGGCCATGAGGGCTACGATGCCGACGACCCGTCGCAGCAATTCACCGAGACCGTCCGCTCCGTCGGCGGCTTGTGGATCATCGGCAACGGCACCGGCAAGATGCCTGACGGCACGGATATGACGGCTGTGATCACGGTCGGTTTCGACCCGGCCAAGGGCAATTTCGTCGGCACCTGGGTGGGGTCGATGATGACCAATCTCTGGGTCTACAAGGGCTGGCTGGAAGAGGACGGCAAGACCCTGACGCTGGAAGCGGAAGGCCCGGCCTTCGACGGTTCCGGCCGCACCGATACCTATCACGACGTGCTGGTGCTGCATGACGACAATCACCGCAGCTTCTCCGGCAGCGTCAGGCAGCCGGACGGCACATTCAAGACTTTCATGACATCGGAATTCCGCCGCAAGGCTTGAAGCCCTGCGAAAATTTCACCCGAACCACCGGCGCCGCCGCATCCTGCGGCGGGCGCTTGCCGAAACACACCCGCCAAACCCTCCATAGGAGACGACAATGTCCGATACGCATGGAAAATTCATCTGGGTCGAGCTGATGACGCCCGACATGGAAGCGGCAGCCCGCTTTTATGGTCATGTCGTCGGCTGGCAGACCAAGGATTTCGGCTCGCCGGAAATGCCCTATCTGGTGCTGGAGGCCGATGGCAAGGGCATGGGCGGCGTCATGGAGCTGACCGACGAGCACAAGGGCCAGGGCATTCCCCCGAACTGGACCGCCTATGTCGATGTCGACGACGTGGACGCCACGGCGAAACAATTCGCCGAAAAGGGCGGCGCGATCAGACGTCCGCCGCAGGACATTCCCGAAATCGGCCGCTTCGCCGTGGTCGCCGATCCCTTCGGTGCGGTGCTCTGCATCATGACGCCGCTGCCGATGGAAACCGGCGGCTTCCCCGAGGATATGCAGGAAAAGCAGGGCCATGTCGGCTGGCATGAACTCTTCACCGATAATGTCGATGAGGCCATGGCCTTTTACGGCGATGTGTTCGGCTGGACCAAGGACCATGATTTCGACATGGGCGACATGGGCCCGTACCGCATCTTCGCCTACAGGGGCAAGGCCGTCGGCGGCATGATGAAACGCATGCCGCAGGTCCCCGTCTGTCACTGGGGGTATTACTTCAATGTGGACGGTATCGATGACGCCATCACCCGCGTCAGCACCGGCGGCGGCAAGGTCGTCAACGGTCCGATGGAGGTTCCCGGCGAAAGCTGGATCGTCAATTGCGTCGATCCGCAGGGCGCTTATTTCTCGCTGGTTTCGCAGAGGAAATAGCCCTGTTTTCTAACAATCTGCCGGGGCTTGCTCCGGCAGATTACCGCTCTCTCGACAGGCGGACGTGATCGATGAAGGCGCGCAGCTTCGGCGCAAGATTGCGGCGGCTGGGGTAATAGAGATAAAATCCCGCAAAGCTCGGGGAGTGGTCTTCCAGCATGGAAACGAGCTGCCCGCTTTCCAGATGGGGGCGGAATGTCTCTTCCATACCGAATGTGATGCCCGCACCGGCGCAGGCCAGCTTGATCATCAACTGCATGTCGTTGGTGGTGAAGGCCGGCTCCACCGCCACCGCGAATTCGCGGCCGTTTTCCGCAAATTCCCACCTGTATGGCGCAACACCCGGACGGGGTCGCCAGCCGATACACCTGTGCCCTATCAATTCGCGGGGCTGCGCCGGCAGGCCGAAGCGGTCCCGATAGTGCGGCGAGCAGACGGCGAGCTGCCGCTGCGGAGCGGAAACCGGAACCGCAATCATGTCCTGCGCGATCAGTTCGCCAAGACGCACGCCGGCATCGTAGTGCTCGGCGACGATATCGAATTCCTCGTCCGTCACGACGATATCGAGCTGCACTTCGGGATGTATTTCCGCAAAACGCGCAAGCAATGGCCCGGATAAAAAACGCTCGGCTATCGAGGAAACCGCAAGCCGCAACTGCCCGCGCACGGCGTCGCTCAGGGACGACGCGGCATTGGCAGCCTCGACGAGATTGCCGATGGATGGCGACACATCCGCATAAAGCTGCTGTCCCGCTTCCGTCAGGCTGACGCTGCGCGTCGTGCGTTGCACCAGCGCTATTCCCATCGTTTCTTCAAGCTTGCGGATGGTCTGGCTGACGGCGGAGCGGGTTACGCCGAGCCTGTCCGCAACGGCCCGGAAGTTGCGCTCTTCGGCAACCATGCAGAATGTCGAAAGCGCGTTGAGATCGATGTTCATTGGTTAGAAATTCTACCCATTGAGGTTATGATTGAGGCGGTTATCACGACAATGCCCAAGCTTTATCTTCTCCGCAATGGCCGCTTCCAGAAAAGCCGGCCGTAACACCAAGGAGAAAGCCATGACATTGAACAAAGTCGTTCTCATCACAGGTGCATCGAGTGGGATCGGTGAGGGTATCGCAAGGGAACTGGCCGCCGCCGGGGCGAAGCTGGTGTTGGGTGCACGCCGTATGGACCGCTTGCAGGCGCTTGCCGAAGAATTGCGCGGGAAGGGCGCCGAGGTCGTCATCCAGCCGCTGAACGTGACGGACAGACAGAGCGTCGAGGCCTTTGCGGAGGCGGGGCGCAAGGCGTTCGGGCAGGTCGACGTCATCGTCAACAATGCCGGCATCATGCCGCTGTCGCTGATGTCGTCCCTGAAGGTCGACGAATGGGACCGCATGATCGACGTCAACATCAAGGGCGTGCTTTATGGCGTCGCCGCCGTTCTGCCCGAGATGACCGCCCGCGCTTCCGGCCACATCATCAACATCGCCTCCATCGGTGCGCTCGCCGTTTCGCCCACGGCTGCCGTTTATTGCGCGACGAAATTTGCGGTGCGGGCGATTTCGGACGGGCTGCGGCAGGAAAACCGCGACCTGCGGGTCACCTGCATTCACCCCGGCGTGGTGGAAAGCGAACTTGCCCACACCATCACCGATCCCGCCGCTGCGGAATTGATGCAGACCTATCGGGCCATCGCCCTGAAGCCCGAAGCCATCGGCCGCGCGGTGCGTTACGCCATCGAGCAGCCCGACGATGTGGACGTCAATGAGATCGTCGTCCGTCCGACCGCCGCCTGAGGAGGATTGGCAATGAACATTGTTTCGACATCCGTTGCGCTTCTGCTCGCAACGGCTTCCGCCGATACGGGTTCTCGCAAAGCGAGCAACGCCATGGACGTGAATATGACCGAAACGGCTCAAACCCGGGACCACCCCTATATCGGCATGTGGGTCACCGGCGATGGCCACATTCGTCAGGAGCTTCTGCCCAATGGCCGGTATGACGAGGCGCGGGGCAACCGCAAAAGCGCCTATCGGGGGCGCTATGAGGTGAAGGGAAACCATATCGACTATTGGGACGATACCGGCTTCACCGCCGACGGCGAATTCGTCGACGATGTGCTTTATCACGGCGGCATGATCTTCTATCGCCAGAAGTAACGTCCCGCCAATCAAGCGCCGCCCGCCCCATCGAGAGCGGGCGGCGTATCTGTTTTATCGCTTCAAACTACCCAGGATCCCGCGCACGATGGCGCGGCCGACCGAAGTGGCAACCGAGCGGGCAGCGCTTTTCATTGCCGCCTCGATCACCGTTTCGCGCTGGTATCCGGTCTTGCGTGCGCCGCCATTGCGCGAGCCGGTGGAGGCCGGTGCGGGTTCTTCATCGCCGAAGCCGGGCAGGCGCCAGCGGCCGGAAGCACTCTCGGACTGGCTGGCGGCGTTTTCTTCTTCCGCACGTCTGGCGGCTTCTGCATCGGCAGCCTTCTGGGCGCGGGCGGCGAGGATTTCGAAGGCCGATTCCCGGTCGATATCCTTGTCATATTGCCCGGCGACGGGGCTCACATCGATCAGGGACTTGCGTTCCGCATCGGTCAGCGGCCCGACACGGCCCGATGGCGGGCGTACCAGCGTGCGCTCGACGATAGAGGGAGCGCCCTTGTCGTGCAGGGTGGAAATCAGCGCCTCACCGGTGCCGAGCGTGGTGATGGTGTCGGCGGTGTTGAAGGCCGGGTTCTGGCGGAAAGTGTCGGCCGCGGTGCGCACCGCCTTCTGCTCGCGCGGCGTATAGGCGCGAAGCGCGTGCTGCACGCGGTTGCCGAGCTGGGCGAGAACGGTTTCCGGCACGTCGAGCGGGTTCTGCGTCACGAAATAGACGCCCACGCCCTTGGAGCGGATGAGCCGCACAACCTGTTCCACGCGTTCCACCAGCACCCGCGGCGCGTCGTTGAAGAGCAGATGCGCCTCGTCGAAGAAGAACACCAGACGCGGTTTTTCCGGGTCGCCCACTTCCGGCAGCTCTTCGAACAGTTCCGAAAGCATCCAGAGCAGGAAGGTGGCGTAAAGGCGCGGGTTCATCATCAGACGGTCGGCGGCGAGAACCGAAATCGTGCCCACCCCATCCGTGCCCACACGCATGATGTCGGCGATTTTCAGCGCCGGTTCGCCGAAGAAATTCGCCGCACCCTGCTGTTCCAGAACCAGCAGCCCGCGCTGCAACGAACCGACCGAGGCCTTGGAAATCAGGCCGAACTGGTTGGAAAGCTCGGTCGCATTTTCACCCATATAGTTCAGGAGCGATTGCAGGTCCTTGAGATCGAGCAGCGGCAGCCCGCCCTGATCGGCGATCTTGAAGGCGATGTTGAGCACGCCTTCCTGCGCTTCCGAGGCATCCATCAGCCGGGCAAGCAGCAGCGGCCCCATCTCGGCGATGGTGGCGCGGACGCGATGGCCTTTTTCACCGTAGAGATCCCAGAAGATCACCGGCGATTTGCCATAGGCAAAATCGGTGAAGCCGATCTGTTCGGCGCGTTTCTGCACCCAGTCCTTGGCTTCGCCCTGCGCGGCGATGCCGGAAAGGTCGCCCTTGATATCGGCGCAGAAAACCGGCACGCCGGCCTTGGAAAAACCTTCGGCCAGCACCTGCAACGTCACGGTCTTGCCCGTTCCCGTCGCGCCGGTGATGAGGCCGTGGCGGTTGCCGAATTTCAGTTCCAGATATTCGCCCTTGTTCAGGCTGTCGTCCGGATTGCGGCTGGTCCCGATATAGAGCTGTCCGTCCTGCAACATCGACCATTTTCTCCTGCGGCTGGTGCATGACCCTTAAAATCGCGGTGGATTTTGCAAAAGTCATGTCCGAATTTAAAGCGTCACTACCATGTTGTGGCCACTTCTGACGATAGCGGCCTTTTCATAGTTTGGTTGTGATGATCTTATAAGGACAGTTTCAAGGCGCAACAACTGCTTGATGGCGATGAAGAAAAACCGCTTGATGAAAGTTGCCGCACCTGACCCTGGCCGCTTGAATGCGGCATGATATTGTTTTACGTTGACGTTAACGTCAGTTATTCGATGTTGGCGTCGTTTTTCAACAGGAGGCAAGAATGAACGAAGTCGTGAGCCAGATCGCCGAGAAGGCGGGAATCAGCCCCGAACTGGCCGAAAAGGCCATTGGCATGATTCTCGGTTTTCTTCAGCGTGAGGCGGAAGACGGCCCGATCGCCCGCATGATCGAAGCCATTCCCGGCGCCAGCGAACTGGTGGCGCAGTATAATGGCGAAGGTGCCGGCGGCGGCGGTCTGCTCGGCGGCCTGATGAGCGCGATCGGCGGCGGCGGCATCATGGGGCTGGGCCAGCAGCTGATGAGCCAGGGCCTCGGCATGAGCGAGATTTCCACGCTCGCCAAGGAAACCATCTCCGTTGCCCGCCAGCATGCGGGCGATGAGGTTGTCGATCAGGTGATCGCCTCGGTTCCGGGCCTCAGCCAGTTCGCCTGAGGCGAAACTACTCCATAGCGGGGCGCGGCGGCTGTTCATTGAACAGGCGCCGCGCCTCTTCTATTTCGGCATGGTGCGTTTCCGCCCATATCCACACGCCGCAAAAGGCGCTGCCCAGCGTGCGGCCGAGGTTCGTCAGGCCGTAATCCACATGCGGCGGGATGACGGGATGCACGGTGCGGCGCACCAGCCCGTCGCTTTCCATCTGCCGCAGCGTTTTCGTCAGCATCTTCTGGCTGATATTGCCGACCAGCCTGCCGATCTGCGTGAAGCGCAGCGTGCCATGCTCTTCCAGCACTTCCAGAATGAGCATCGTCCATTTGTCGGCCACCTTGGCAATGATGTCCTGAACCAGCGCCTCTATTGCCGGATCGGTATCCGTGGGCGGCGGAACCTTGCGCCGGCTTTCGATGGCCGGGTCGGCGGCGTGCCGTTTCATCTTACACTCTCCTTTGGGTAAGTATAAATCTTTTGGGTGCCTACTTTCGATTGGAGAGTATCATAGCTAACTTCCTTTCAGCCAACAAGCAAAGGATGTTCCAATGAAAATCGCTGATAACACCATTCTCATCACCGGCGGCGGTTCCGGCATCGGCCGGGCGCTGGCGGAAGCGTTTCACAAGGCCGGCAACCGGGTCATCATTTCCGGCCGCCGCAAGGCCGTGCTCGATGAGGTGACGGCCGCCAATCCCGGCATGGCCTCGATGGTGATGGACGCGACGGACGCCGCAGGCATTCGCGCGTTTGCCGAAGCTCTGGTGAAGGCCCATCCGACCCTCAACGCCGTCATCAACAATGCCGGCATCATGCGGCCGGAAGACATCGCCGCAGCACCGGATTATCTCGACACGGCGGAAGAAACCATCGCCACCAATCTTCTCGCACCCATTCGCCTGACGGCGGCGCTTTTGCCGCATTTCCTCAAGCAACCTGCGGCCACGGTTCTGACGGTCTCTTCCGGCCTCGCCTTCGTGCCCATGGTGCTGACCCCCACCTACAGCGCCACCAAATCGGCCATCCATGCCTATTCGGTCGCGCTGCGCGAGCAGCTGAAGGAAACGCCGGTGGAGGTCATCGAAATCGTGCCGCCCTATGTGCAGACGACGTTGATGGGCGAGGGGCAGGCGAGCGACGAAAGGGCCATGCCGCTCGACGTCTTCATTTCCGAGGTGATGGATATTCTTGAAAATCGCCCGGACGAGAAGGAAGTGGTGGTGGAACGCTGCAAGCCGCTGCGTTTCGCCGCGCAGAACGGCAATTTCGATCAGGTCTTCGCCATGATCAACCATATGCATCCGTAAACGGCCGCATCTGTCGCGACTGGGCATCCTGTGATAGCGTCGCGCTCTTATCTGCGGAGCGCGCGCTTTCATGGCCCAAGGCCGGTTCCTGATGCCGAAAACCATTCTGCCCGGCGTCGTCGCCGTGGCGGCGGATAGCGACCGTTCCTTTCCGCGCCACATGCACGATCAGTTCGGCATCGGTCTCATCGAACGCGGGGCGCAGAAATCGCTCTCCGGTCGCGGCATGGTGGAAGCGGGCGCCGGCCATCTCATCACCGTCAATCCGGGCGAGGTGCATGACGGTATTCCGCTCGGGGAGGGCGGCCGCGCCTGGCGGATGCTCTATCTCGACATCGATATCGTCCGCGACGCCATTGCCGATATCGGCGAGACGGATCGCGGCGCGTTCGAATTCGCCTATCCCGTCGATATCAGGCCGCTGGCGAAGCGATTCAACGCTGTCTTTGCAGCCATGACGGCAAGGGAACGGCCGGGCGAAACCCTTCGTGGCGACGAGACCCTGCTGACGCTTCTGGCGGGCGCGATGGAGACGGCGGCGAAGCCGGGCGAAATCGCCGCACCCGAGAATATAAGGCGGGCGAAAAGCCGTATCGATGACGAGCCCTCCCGGCCGTTCCGCCTTGCCGATCTCGCCGCAGAAGCCGGCATGAGCCAGTTCCGCTTCCTGCGCGCTTTCGCCAGGGCCACCGGGCTGACGCCGCACAGCTATCTTCTCCAGCGGCGTGTCCATGTGGCACGCCATGCACTGGCCAGAGGCACGCGGCCCGCCGAAGCGGCCTTTGCCGCCGGTTTTGTCGACCAGAGCCATCTGAACCGGTTCTTCGTGCGGCAATTCGGGGTTACGCCGGCGGTTTACCGGGTGGCGCTTTCGTAGCTGCTTTCTCCGCCCTCATTCCTGTGCTTGTCACAGGAATCCAGCCAGCCCAAGTCCTTGGGCTGAAAAGAGTCCTCCCGCCGCGCAGACGCGCGTCGACTGGATTCCTGTGACAAGCACAGGAATGAGGACGGAGTGGGCTGGCCGATACTCTGACCCGCCACTTCGGCGCGCCGGCGAGCGTCTGCACTGCAATTTCATCCAAGACACCCACCCCACGCACCCTCATGCTCCTGTCCTCCACCCCAAGAGGACACACCCGCACCATGACACCCGAATTCCTCATCACATCCTTCATCGTCGCCGCCTCTCCCGGAACCGGCGTGGTCTATACGCTCGCCGCCGGTCTTTCGCAGGGGGCGAGGGCGAGCGTCATCGCGGCCTTCGGCTGCACGCTTGGCATCGTGCCGCATCTGCTCGCCGCCATCACCGGCCTTGCCGCCATCCTGCACACCAGCGCGCTCGCCTTCGGCATCGTCAAATATCTGGGGGTCGCCTACCTCCTCTACATGGCGTGGAACACGCTGCGGGAGGACGGTGGGCTGAAGATCGACGATACGAGGGAGCCCCGCAAGGCCGCCCGCATCATCGGAGAGGCGATCCTCATCAATCTGCTGAACCCGAAATTGTCGATCTTCTTTTTCGCCTTCCTGCCGCAGTTCATCGCGCAGGATGAGGCTTTGCCGACATGGCGCATGATCGATCTCGGGCTGATCTTCATGGCCATGACGCTTCTGGTATTTGCGCTTTATGGCTGTTTCGCCGCCTCGGTCCGGCGGCAGGTGGTGTCGCGCCCGGCGGTCCTCGCCTGGCTGAGGCGCAGCTTCGCGGCCGCTTTCGTGGCGCTGGGTGCGAAGCTGGCCCTGACCGAGCGGTGAGACCAGAGCGGAGGGAAGGCCGCCTCAGTCGTCCCAATCCGGCGCGAGGTGGCCGGGATTGACGATGCGGCCATTCGGCTTTGCAAGCGCGTGGATCGCCCGCATTTCCTCTTCCGTCAGCGCAAAATCGAAAACATCGAAATTCTCTTTCAGGCGGCTTTCCGTCGCCGTCTTGGAGAGCGCCACGATATCCGGCTGCTGCACCGCCCAGCGAAGGGTTACCTGCGCGGCGGTCTTGCCGTGTTTTGCGCCGATATCCTTCAGCACGGGATCGTTCGGCACCTTGCCGTCGGCCATCAGATAATAGGCCGTCACCGACATCCCGTGCTTGCGCGCCGCCGAAATCACCTTGGTCTGGTCGAGATAGGGGTGATATTCGATCTGGTTGGTGGCAAGCGGCGTGTCGGACAGTTTCACCGCCTCCTCGGTCAGCGCCACATTGAAGTTGGAAATGCCGATATTGCGCGTCTTGCCGGCCTTGCGCACCGCGTTCAGCGCGCCGATGCGCTCGGCAAGCGGCACATCGCTCTTCGGCCAGTGCAGCAGCAACAGATCGACATAGTCGGTCTTCAGCTTCGCAAGGCTTTCATCGACGGAAGCGAGAAAATCGTCGTGGCGGAAGCGGTCCACCCAGACCTTGGTGGTGAGAAATATATCGTGCCGGGAAATGCCCGATTGCGCGATGACCTCGCCGACGGCGCCTTCGTTTTTGTAGATCTGCGCGGTATCGACATGGCGGAAGCCGAGTTTCAGCGCTTCCGGCAGAATGCGCCTGACATCGTCTTCCGGAATGCGGAAGGTGCCGAAACCGAGGGCGGGAATATTCGCGCCATTCGCGCTGACGTCATACATGGGATGTCTCTCCTGTTTGCTGAAAACATGGCCGGCGCGGGGTGCCGGGCGGGGGAAGCCGTCTTTCATTAACTGGTGTCCGCGCGATCGGTTTCAACCCGGCGGGACGATATCACATCAGCACGTAATCCACCGGGCGCGGATCGGCCGGCAGATCGGTCTCGCCCATCGCCTCGCGCAGATTGATCTCGATGGTGGTGGCGAGCGAATTGATCGGCAGCGCATTGAGGCCGGTGCCGAAGGGGTCCTCCAGCTCGTCGGACAGCGCATCGAGACCGAAGAACGTATAGGCGATGAGCGTGGCGGTAAACGGCGTGGCCCAGCCGAGCAGATCGGTGAAACCGAACGGCAGCAGCAGGCAGAACAGATGCGCGGTGCGGTGAAGCAGCAGCGAATAACCGAAGGGAACCGGCGTCTGGCGGATGCGCTCGCACGAAGCCTGCGCGGCCCCCATCTGCTGCACGGTGGCATCCAGCATCTGCAGCTGAATATCGCTGATCTGCCCCTTGCCATGGGCGGAGACGATGGCGCCGGATATTTCGCGCAGCAGCATGTCCGGCCGGTTGCGGCTGCGGTCGAAAATATCCCTGAGATCATCGGGAACGAGGCTGGCCGCAGTGGCGGTCGCATCGCCGGGGCGCAGATGCGAAACCAGCGCGTGGCAGAAGGCGATGGTAAGATCGGTGATCCGCCGACGGGTGACGGGATCGGCGACATCCTGCCGGCTATCGAGCATGAGGCTCTGGCGTGAAAGCGCGCGGGCAACGGTAATCAGCGCACCCCATTGCTTGCGGGCTTCCCACCAGCGGTCGTAACAGGCATTGGCGCGAAAACCGAGAAACACCGAAAGCGCGATGCCGAGCAGCGAAAAGGGCGCGCCGTTCAGCGCCTGCACCAGATCCGGCCTGTCCTTGTGCGCCCAGACAACCAGCGTCGACAGCAGGAAAACCGCAAGCACCTGCGGAAAGATGCGGACGATGATGGAGCCGCGCACGATGAGGAAAAGCTGCAGCAGGTTCGGTTTTGGACGAACGATCATGGCGGAAACTCGAAATGCCTGTGGCGGATGGGAGGGGCGTGAAAGAGCCTGACCCTATCTACATGCTGGCGACGCGGCCTTGTCCACCCTTTTTTGCATGGTTGCACTCGGCGGCTGGCGGCGCTACGCGTCTATCGCCGGGATCGTCAACGCTACGGTCTGGCTATGCGGTGGAAGGAAATATCGCGTGTCACGCTCACAACGGCTTCTCGATCTGTTGCAGATCCTGCGCTCCCACCGCACGCCGGTCAGCGGCGCGGCCCTTGCCGCGCAAACCGGCGTCAGCCTGCGCACGCTCTACCGCGATATAGCGACGCTTCAGGCACAGGGCGCGGATATCGAGGGCGAGGCGGGCGTGGGTTATGTGCTGCGCCCCGGTTTCCTGTTGCCGCCGCTGATGTTTTCGCAGCAGGAAATCGAGGCGCTGGTGCTCGGCTCGCGCTGGGTGGCGGGCCGTGCCGATGCGGGATTGGCGGAGGCCGCCCGCGCCGCTCTCGTCAAGATCGGCGCCGTGCTTCCCGATGCCCTGCGCGAGGAACTCGATCATTCCACCCTGCTCGTCGGGCCGGGGCAGGGCCTTGCCGCCATCCATGTCGATCTGGCTGCCATTCGCGATACGATCCGTAAGGAAAGCCGGGTCGTCATCACCTATCGCGATGAAAAGGGAGAGGTGACGGAACGGGTGATCTGGCCCTTCGCGCTCGCTTTTTTCGATCTGGTGCGGGTGGTGCTGGGCTGGTGCGAGACACGGCAGGACTACCGCAGTTTCCGGGCCGACCGCATCGAAGATTTCCGCCCTCTCGACAGCCGTTATCCGCGCCGCCGCCAGGCGCTGCTGAAAGAATGGCGCGAAAGGGAAAAACAGCGGCGGCGGCATCATGCTGACAAAAACTGACAGCAGCAGGGTCTAGACATCGTTCATCCGCAACACAGGAGAACGACCATGACCCACCCCGATTTCACCATCCTTTACGTCGACAACCCGCCGGCCAGCACCGAATTTTACAAGGCCCTGCTGGGCGCGGAACCGGTCGAAGCCTCGCCGACATTCTCGCTCTTCGTGCTTCAGAACGGCATGAAGCTCGGCCTCTGGTCGCGGCACACCGTGGAGCCGAAAGCATCGGTCACGGGCGGCGGCGGCGAGCTTGCCTTCCGCGTTGAAAACGATGCGCGGGTGGACGAGATTTTTGCGGATTGGAAGGCGAAGGGCATCGACATGCTGCAGCAGCCCGCGGGCATGGAATTCGGCTACACCTTTACCGCCGCCGACCCCGATAATCACCGTCTCCGGGTCTATGCTTTCGCGGGCTGAAGCTACTTCTTCACCGCCACCACAAACAGCCGTGGAAAGCGCAGAAGCAGGCGGCCGTCCGCCATCGGCGGATAGGCCGCCTCGATGCGCCGCGTATAGTCGGCGAGGAAGGCTTCGCGGTTTTCCTCGCCGGCGGCGGTGAGATAGGGGCGTAGCCCCGTGCCCTTGACCCATTCGACGATGCTTTCCGCATCCTTCATCGGATGATTATAGATGGTGTGCCACACATCCACCCGCGCGGATTTCGGCGTCAGCGCATCGAAATAATCCGAAGGTGCGGGCAGGGGTTTGCGGCGCATCCTGCCATCTGCAAACGTGTCCTTCCAGGAACCGTTCGCTCCGGTTTCCTCCATGGCGCGATGCGTCGGCTCCTGCAGATTGTCGGGCATCTGCACGGCCAGAACGCCGCCGCTTTCCAGCTGGTCCATCAGTTGCGAAAGAACGGTGAGATGATCCGGCACCCATTGGAACACGGCATTGGCGTAAAGCAGGTCCGCCTTCTGCGCCGGCTTCCACTGGGAAAGATCGGCTTTGCCGAAGCGCGTGGTCGGCAGCCGGTCCGCCGCCTTTTCCAGCATGTCGTCATCGCTGTCGATGCCGGTAATGACATTGACGCCGTAACGGTCGGTCAGAAGCTCGGTGGAATTGCCGGGGCCGCAGCCGAGGTCATAGCCGTTCAGCACCCGCTCCAGCGGCACCTGCGCCAGAAGATCCCGTGCGGGACGCGTCCGCTCGTCTTCGAATTTCAGATATTGGTGGGCGGACCATGCCATGATTTTCCTCCTGCAAAATGCCGTCAGATCGCCAGCATCGCATGCGGAAAATCGCGCCGCTATCGTCCGATGCATGAATTATTGTGATGAATCTATTCATCAACCTTTTGTTTCGCCTCATAAAACGTGCTTGCGGGGCCGTCGCTTTGTTATTTTCCATCAAAATCAGAAATCGCTGCAATTAAAACTTGACCTCGTCCGGGGAGAGGCATTCACTCCGGCCGATTTCCAGCACATGCCCCGTTGAGAGCGCGTAGCGCTCTTCATCCGGCAATGCATCAGAACAAAAAAGACGGAGCGTTTTTACCCAACGAAAACGCTTGAGACAGGAGACCATCATGAGCGTCGATACCGCACCCCGATCAACCACCTGGACCTATGTTGACGGTCAATGGCTGCCCGGCAATCCGCCGCTCATCGGCCCGACCTCGCATGCCATGTGGCTGGCCTCCACGGTGTTCGACGGTGCGCGCTGGTTCGATGGCGTGGCGCCCGATCTCGATCTGCACTGCCAGCGTATCAATCGCTCCGCCGTCAATATGGGCATGAAGCCGACCATGACGGCCGAGGAGATCGAGTCCCTGGCGCTCGAAGGCGTCAAGAAATTCGACGGCAAGATGGCGATCTACATCAAGCCGATGTATTGGGCCGAACACGGCATGCCCGGCAGCGTCGTGGCGCCCGATGCCGGCTCCACCCGGTTTGCGCTTTGCCTTTTCGAAGCGCCGATGGATGCCGGCAAGCCGCTGACGCTCACCGTTTCGCCGCTGCGCCGCCCTTCGCCGGAAACCGCCATGACCGACGCCAAGGCCGGCAGCCTCTATCCCAATAGCGGTCGCGCCATTCTGGAAGCGCGCTCGCGCGGTTTCGACAATGCCCTGATGCGCGACATGAACGGCAATGTCGCCGAATCCGCCTCCGCCAACATCTTCATGGTCAAGGACGGCGTTGTCCTTACCCCGGTTCCGAACCGCACTTTCCTTGCCGGCATCACCCGTTCGCGCGTGATCGGCCTTCTGCGCCAGGCCGGTTTCGACGTGCGGGAAGCGACGCTTTCGGTCGAGGATTTCCGCGAGGCCGATGAAATCTTCTGCTCCGGCAATTATTCCAAGGTTTCGCCCGTCGTGAAGCTCGACGATCGCGAATTGCAGGCAGGCCCCGTCGCCCGCAAGGCGCTCGATCTCTACATGGACTGGGCGCGTCTCGGCGCGGATGTTTAAGGCCGGGTAAACCCCATAGTTTCAAAAGGCCGCGGCAGGCTCATCCCTGCCGCGGCCTTTTGTTTTGAGCCGCATTATTTCCCATAAAAATTCAGGGGGAATTTAATCCAATTTTAGAGGACCACAGGCTAGCTTGCGACATTACCGATCCGGGCTAGTGGGGGCCGCCAAATGTCTTTCAGCATACGCAATATACTTGTGGGATTTTTTCTGCTCGTCGGCATCGCGCTGGCAGGCTTCGTGGGCAACGGCATGTTGCAGTCCGTGCAGCGTGCCCGCAGCTTTTCGGAGGTGGCGCAGCTCGTTTCGCTGGACAGGCTGCTTTTCAACGCCTTGCTGAACTTTCGCAGTGAACGCGGCAACAGCGCCTCGGCGCTGACGGTCGATCCGGCGAAGACGGCCAACACCATCGCCAGCGTGCAGGCGTCGCGCCAGAAGGTGGATGCCGCCATGGGCGCCTTTCTCGAACAGTCCGCCGCGCTCGATCAGGCTGGCCTCAAGGCCCCGCTTGCCCGCGTGAAGGATATCTACACGCAATTCCTGGAGCTGCGCAAAAAGGTTGACGCCAACGTCACCCTGCCGCTCGACCGTCGTGAAAACGGGCTGGACAAGACCGTGCTGGCGCTCGGTCAGGATTTCCTGACGGCGCTTGAAGCGGGCTCGACGGCGGTGGAAGGTGAGGTTCGCTCGCTGGACCAGAGCCTGACCGGCCTCATCCAGTTGCGGTCCTATGGCTGGTCGGCGCGTGCGCTGGGCGGCAGCGCCACCGTTGTCATCAATGCGGTCGTGGCCCAGCAGCGGCCGCTGACCCCGCAGGAAACCCAGCAGCTTGGCAATTTCGATGCCGGCGCGGCATTTGCCTGGAAAGCCACCGGCGACCTCGTCGCGCACGAATCGACGCCGCAGGCGCTCAAAGATATCTATGCCGTTGCCGACAGGACCTATTTCAAGGGTGATTTCGTCGCGCAGCGCGCAAAGCTGATCGACGATCTGAACAACGGCCGCACGCCTGCCTTCACCATCGATACATGGCGCAATACGGTCACCGAAAGCCTCGATACGGTCGCGAAAATCGCCTCCGAAGCGATGGATGTTCTCAACGCCAATGCCGAAAAGGCCAGACAGGACGCCTTTATCGGCGCGATGATCTATCTCGCTGCGTTCATCCTCACACTTGGCGTCTGCATTCTCTGCCTTGCCGTCATCGTCGGCCGCGTCACCCGCCCCATCAGCCGCCTGACAAAGGCGATGATGGAATTGTCCACCGGCAACCTGACCATCGATGTGCCCGGCGCAAAACGCGGCGACGAGATCGGCGAGATGGCCCGCGCCGTGGAAATCTTCCGCGAAGCGGCCATCCGCAACCGGCAGCTTGAGGACGAAGCCGTCGGCAACCGCGAGCAGGCCGAGCGTGACCGTATCGAGCTGCAGCAGCGCGCCGAGGCCGAGGCCGCAGAGCGTCTCAATCAGGCCACGGGGTCGCTGGCTGGCGGTCTTCGCCGGCTTGCCTCCGGTGATATGGTCTGCGAGATCGCCACGCCGTTTTCGCCGCAATTCGAGACGCTGCGGCACGATTTCAACAGCTCTGTGCATCAGCTGCGCGAAGCGCTCACCAGCGTCGGCCAGTCCGTGCAGACCGTGAATGGCGGCGCCCACGAGGTATCCTCCGCATCCGACGATCTTTCCCGCCGCACCGAACAGCAGGCCGCTTCTCTCGAAGAAACCGCCGCAGCGCTGGAAGAGATCACCGCCAATGTTTCCGCCACCTCCAAACGGGCGAGCGATGCGCGCGACACGGTGCGTGAGGCAAGGACAAAGGCCGATCTTTCCGGCAAGGTGGTGCGCGATGCCGTCGCCGCCATGGAACGCATCGAGCATTCCTCGCGCCAGATCGGCCAGATCATCGGCGTCATCGACGAAATCGCCTTCCAGACCAACCTTCTGGCGCTGAATGCCGGCGTCGAGGCGGCAAGGGCGGGCGATGCGGGCAAGGGCTTCGCCGTCGTCGCACAGGAAGTGCGCGAACTGGCGCAGCGCTCCGCCAACGCCGCCAAGGAAATCAAGCAACTCATCACCGCATCAGCCGTTGCGGTGGGTGAAGGCGTGAAGCTGGTGGCCGATACCGGCGTCGGGCTTTCCGAGATCGAGCAGCTGGTGCTTTCCGTCAACACCCATATGGATGCCATCGCCACGGCGGCGCAGGAACAGTCGGCCGGTCTTTCCGAGGTCAACACCGCCGTCAACCACATGGATCAGGCCACGCAGCAGAATGCCGCCATGGTCGAGGAAATGAATGCGGCGGGTGCGGGTCTTGCACAGGAATGCACCAACCTCCACGCCCTGCTTGCGCAATTCCAGCTCGGCCAGCAAAGCTCCGCATTGCGGGAGACGGCACGGCATATGCAGCGCGCCGCAAGCCCGGTCCACGCGCCCGCCGCACCGGTCGCACCGGCACCGAAGGCCCGCCCCGTCGCCGCACGCGGCAATGCGGCGCTGGCCGTGAAGGGGGATGAGTGGACGGAGTTTTGAAGACAAATCCAGCGTTGGATGTGGCGAGGAACTAGCATCCGCACTTCGTCACCCCGGACTAGATCCGGGGTCCAGCGCGATCAAGTCCTTGATCGCGAAAGACTCTTCTCACGGCGCAGACGTGCCGTGGCTGGATGCCGGATCATCCTCGGGCTTGTTCCGGGGACCGGCATGACGGAGGAGAGAGTACAGTTCCTTCTCTTCAACAAGTCTAGGCCCGCACCTGAAACCGGCGCGGGCTTCACCGTTTCCGCACATCCGGCAGCGCAGCGGCAAGCGCCCGCAGCGGCGCGGTCATATGTTTGTCGCGTCGCATCGCCAGCGCGATCCGCCGTTCGAGCGGCGGTTCGAGCGAGCGCCATTCGAGTCCGGATGCCGCCCCTTCATGCTCCATCGCCATGCGCGGCACGATGGCAATGCCAAGGCCCGCACCTGCGAGCTTCTTGATCGCCTCGACGCTGCCCAGTTCCATGGCGGGCTGCACGGTGCGGCCGCTTGCCGAAAACCATTGATCCACCAGCCGGCGCGTATTGCCGCCCTCGTAAAGCAGCAGCGGCCGCGCCGAAAGCGTCTCGGCGTTGAGCGCCGTTGCGTCAGAGACGGAGCCTTGCGGGAAAACCGCGACCAGCTCGTCGAGATGGATATCGCTGATATCGAGGCTGCGGCCGCTGGCGGGCAGGGCCACCACCGCCGCATCGATGGTATTGGCCTCCAGAAGCCGGAGGATATCGTGGGTATTGCCGGTCTGCACGACGATTTCGATGCCGGGCATGGCCTGCCGGATCTTACCCAGCACCGGCGGCAGCAGATAGATGCAGGCGGTGGCGCCGGTGCCGATGCGAAGGCGTCCCGTCACCCCGCTGCGATGCGGCGCAACGGTATCGATGGCATGCGCCACTTCTTCCGCAATCCGTCTTGCATGGATGAGAAAGTCGCGCCCCGCCGCCGTCGGCTGCGCACGCCTGCCCACCCTTTCGATCAGCCGCACACCGAGCTGTTTTTCGAGCAGCCTTATATGCAGGCTGATGGCCGGCTGCGTCAGCCCCGCCTTGTCGGCGGCGGCGGAAAAACTGCCAAGATCGGCCACATCCATGAAGCTGCGAAGCTGCCGCAGATCGAGGTCCAGCATCAAAGAAAACCTTATCGTTTGTATAAGACAGATAATCTTTATTTTGGCTGCGCCGCAATGCACAATGACGGCGTGAATGATCCGCAGGACAAGAGAATGACCCTTTCCACCGTTTCCAGCCTTACGATCCGCCCCTGCGAAGAGGCGGATATTCCAGCCATTGCCGAAATCTACCGGGACGCCGTGCTGCACGGCCGCGCGAGCTTCGAGATCGATCCGCCAAGCGCGGAGACGATGCTGGAGCGCCGCCGCCTTCTGGTGGAGGGCAATTACCCCTATCTCGTCGCCGAATGCGATGGAAAGATAGCCGGATATGCCTATGCCGGCGCCTATCGCCCGCGCCCGGCCTATGGCGCGGCGGTGGAAAATTCCGTTTATATCGATCCGGCCATGAAGGGCATGGGCATCGGCCGCAAGCTGCTCGATGCGTTGATCGAGGCGGCGACGGCACGCGGCTTCCGGCAGATGATCGCCGTCATCGGCGATTCGTCCAACGCCGCCTCGATCGGCGTGCACCGCGCCGCCGGTTTCGAACATGTCGGCACCTTCAAATCCATCGGCTGGAAACATGGCCAATGGCTGGATACGGTGCTGATGCAGCGCGCGCTGGGCGAAGGCGACACCACGCCGCGCTTTTGAACGATCAGGGCTTGGTGGAGCCGGGGATTTCCACCTTCAGCGTATCGCCGGAAAGCTCACTGCCCAGCTCCACGGCCTTGGTTTTCTTGTCGTAGACGCAGATATGGCTGACGGTCGCATCCGCGCCCCCACTCTTCCCGGTGAGTTTGGCTTTGCCGGTGAGAATGGCGAGGCCGTAATTCTCGCTGCCGACCGGATCGACCAAGGCCTTCGCGTCCTCGATCATGTCTTTGGCGCCGGCAAGGCAGGCCGTCTGCACATCCGCCACGAACTCCTTCCAGGCGTCATCCGACGATGCGGCGGCGGGGAGAGTAAGCGACGAGAAGGCCGCAAGGAGGAGGATGGTGCGGGGGGATCGGACGGGTCATGGAATTTCCTTCCTGCAATCTCGGCAAAAGCGAACCGATAGGGTGGAAAACGGTACGCCAAAGGTGTGAAACAAATGTGGTGGTGGCCGCGCGGAGAGGAATTTTCTCTTTTGTCGGAACATTTTGATATTTCGCAGGTTGCCCAAATTGAGGTTCGCTCCTATGGTCCGCTCACACGGTTTCTAGGAGCGGTAACCCGCTGCAAAAAGGAGTAAAAACCATGGCCTTCGAACTTCCCGAACTCCCCTACGACTACGACGCGCTTGCACCCTACATGTCGCGCGAGACGCTCGAGTTCCATCACGACAAGCACCACAAGGCATATGTCGACAACGGCAACAAGCTGGCGGCCGAAGCAGGTCTTTCCGACCTGTCGCTCGAAGAAGTCGTGAAGAAGTCCTTTGGCACCAATGCCGGTCTCTTCAACAATGCGGCCCAGCATTACAACCACGTCCATTTCTGGAAGTGGATGAAGAAGGGCGGCGGCGGCGGCAAGCTGCCGGGCAAGCTCGAGCAGGCATTCGCCTCCGATCTCGGCGGTTACGACAAGTTCAAGGCCGATTTCATCGCTGCCGGCACCACGCAGTTCGGCTCCGGCTGGGCATGGCTCTCCGTCAAGAACGGCAAGCTTGAAATCTCCAAGACCCCGAACGGCGAAAACCCGCTGGTTCATGGCGCCGATCCCATCCTCGGCGTCGATGTTTGGGAACACTCCTACTACATCGACTACCGCAACCTGCGTCCGAAGTACCTCGAAGCCTTCGTCGACAACCTCATCAACTGGGACTACGTCCTGGAGCGTTACGAAGCCGCCGCCAAGTAAGGCTTGCGGAATGCGTGGTTGCTGATCGAAGCAGCCTCCTCCCGCGCGACGTCATCCTCGGCCTTGTGCCGAGGATCTGCTCTCTCTCAAAACGCGACGTGGCAGATGCTCGGGACAGGCCCGAGCATGACGACAGTGGAAATATCCACACACTTGAGACGCCCGGCTTCAAGCCGGGTGTTTTGCATTTGTGATATGGAGATACGGCCTGTCGGATTTTATTGTCACAAGCCTGTCATCCGCCGGGTTTATCGCGGCGCATCATGACTGAAAAAACCACGCCTCTCTTCTCCTTCGGCATCGTCGCCGATCCCCAATATGCCGATGCCGCTCCCCGTCCGGAAATGGGCCGTTATTACGCCGAGAGCCCGAAAAAGCTCGCAGACGCGATCGACGCCTTCAACCGCGAGGAGCTGGCCTTCGTGGTGACGCTCGGCGATATCATCGACCGCGGTTTCGACAATTTCGATGCGATCCTTGCCGTTTACGACGGGCTTCGCCACCGCTCGGTCCTGTTGCCGGGCAATCACGATTTCGCCGTCGCCGCCGAGCATTTGCCGGCTATCCACGCCCGCCTCGGCATGTCCGCCCCCTGGCATGATTTTTCCATCGGCGACATCCGCTTCGTCGTGCTTGACGGCAACGAGGTCAGCCTTTTCGCCCCGCCGCCCGGCGATCCGCGTCGGGCGCTTGCCGCAGACCGGCTGAAGCGCCTGGCGGATGCCGGCGCAATCAATGCGCAGGGCTGGAACGCCTCGCTCAGCGACGAGCAGTTCGAATGGCTGCGGGCCGTTCTGCAAAAGGCGGATGCGGCGGGCGAAAAAGTGATCGTTCTCTGCCACTATCCTGTCTACCCGGAAAACGCCCACAACATGTGGGACGCGCCGCGTATCCTTGAGCTTCTCGGCTCCCACTCCTCGGTCGTCGCGTGGTTCAATGGCCATAATCACGAGGGCAATTACGGCCTATTGGGCAATACCCACTTCGTGAATTTCAAGGGCATGGTCGATACGCCCGACCAGAACACCTTCGCCATCGCCGATGTCTTTGCCGACCGGATCGTCATTCGCGGTTTCGGGCGCGAGGAGGATCGGCTGCTGGAGTATTTCCTGTAGGAAATAATGCCTTGCTGTGATGCCGGACCTCTCTCGAAGCTCTCATTCCTGTGCTCGTCACAGGAATCCAGCCAGCCCAAGTCCTTGGGCTGAAAAGAGTCCTCTCGCCGCGCAGACGCGCGTCGACTGGATTCCTGTGACAAGCACAGGAATGAGGGCGGAGAGGGGTGCTCCGACACATAACAGAGGCTGCGAGCCGCACTAAATTCTGTTTCCCAACTGGTTGCTCTGCCAGCCGCTCATCCATAATTGCCGCAGCTTCTCGCCTTCCAGCTTGAAGAAGCTGCCGGTCGTCTCGCAGCTCAGCACCCGGTCCGAGCGGAAATTGCGAATCGCCTGCCGCAATTCGCACCAGGCGACGATATTCACCGTCTCCGAATAATAGATCACCGCAATCGGCCGAACCCGCCGCTGCGTTTGCGCGCCGGCTTCATCGCGATAGGTGATCTCCAGCTTCTCCTCGTCGCGCACCGCCCGCCGGACTGTCGCAAGATCGACGCCGGCGGGGGAGGGCGCGATACTGCCCCAGGCGTGCAGGGCATTGGCGGAGAGGGTTTTCGACAGGGGTTCGGGCAGGGAGGCGGCGATCTTGTCGCTGACCTGCCTTGCCGCCTGCCGCAACTCGCTATCGCCGGTGCGGGCGACCATGGCGAGCGCCAGCACGATCGCCTCCGTCTCTTCGATGGAAAACATCAGCGGCGGCAGGTTGAAGCCGGGGCGCAGGATATAACCGACGCCGCGTTCCCCTTCGATGGGCACGCGCATGGTCTGAAGCGCTGCTATGTCGCGATAGACCGAGCGCACCGTCACTTCCAGCGCCTCGGCAATCGTCTGCGCGGTGACAGGCCTGCGCGCCACCCGCAGGATCTGGATGATCTCGAACAGTCTCGACGCCTTGCGCATTGCCGTTTTCCCGGTGGATTTCCCCACGCAACTGACACAACGCTGTCAGTTGGCTTTTCTTATAAACGGAGAAACACATTGAGAAACATGGGATTTCCCGAATGTGTCGTGAAATGTTTTGGGAGATACTGACATGAGTTATGCCGAAAATCTCTGGCTTTTCTTTCTGGTCCTGTTCGGCATCATCATCCTGCCGGGCATGGATATGCTGTTCGTGCTGGCAAGCGCGCTGACGGGGGGAAAGAGAACCGGCCTTTCCGCCGCAAGCGGCATGAGCGCCGGCGGCATCGTGCATTCGCTTTACGGCGCCCTGGGCGTCGGCATGTTGGCCGCCTGGATGCCCTCGCTGTTCCTGCCGCTTCTGGTTTTCGGGGCCGCCTATATGATCTGGATCGGCATCGGCCTGATGCGCAGCGCGATTGTCGTGAACGGCGATGAGGCGCAGGCGAGCGCTTCGGTCAGAAAAGCCTTCTGGCGGGCGGTGCTGACCTGCCTTTCCAATCCGAAGGCCTATCTGTTCATGATGGCAATCTATCCGCAATTCCTCAAACCGGCCTATGGTCCGATCTGGATGCAGGGGCTGGTGATGGGCGCGATGGTGGCGGTCACGCAGTTCACGGTCTATGGCGCGCTGGCGCTGACGGCGGATAAAAGCCGGGCATGGCTGGTTTCTTCGCCCGCCGCCACGATCTTCATCGGCCGCGCCGCCGGTTTCATGCTGATTGCCGCAGCGCTGCTGACACTGTGGGAGGCCCTGTCTTAGGCTTCTGTTTTCACGATGGAATTCACCGCAATGTGACTTCTTTTCGCCATCCGGAAAGGGCATCCTCGCGCCGTTCCATCTAGCGCCCGGTGTCCCGGCCGGAATCAAGGAGAGTTGCATGAAACTGAAAACCATCACCGCGGCCATGCTGTTCGGCTGTCTTTGCGCCGGAGCGGTCTACGCTGCCGGCGAAGTCGAAAAACGTGAAGGCATGATGAAGCAGATCGGTGGGGCGATGGGTTCGCTCGCCGCCATCTCCAAGGGCGAAAAGCCCTTTGACGCCGATACCGTCAAGACTGCCGTAACCACCATCGGCACCAATGCGAAGGCTTTTCCGGACCAGTTCCCCGCCGGCACCGAGACCGGCAGTGCGGCGGCCCCCGCCATCTGGGAAAATTTCGACGACTTCAAGGCCAAGGCCGCCAAGCTCGGCACGGATGCGGACATGGTTCTCGCCAATCTCCCCACCGATCAGGCGGGCGTCGCCACCGCCATGAAGACGCTCGGCGCCGATTGCGGCACCTGCCACCAGACCTATCGTCTGAAGAAATAATCGCAGCACTTTGGAAACGCCGCTTCCCGGCGGCGTTTTCTCAGGCACGAAAGACATCTGACCGGGTCAGGTGAGAATGGGGAGAGGGGCATGTCCTCCATCTGGACGAAACTCGCGGGCGGGGCCGTCGTCGCGGCCATTGCGGGCTACGGCATATTCGCCTGGGTTACGGCGCCTCAGCGGCAGGCGCCCAGCCACTGGGTCAGCCTGGGCGAACCGGATCTGGCCAATGGCGAAACGCTGTTGTGGGCGGGCGGCTGCGCAAGCTGCCATGCCGCACCCGATGCGAAAGGCGAGGCGCTGTTGACGCTTTCGGGCGGGCAGGCGCTGAAAAGCCCCTTCGGCACCTTCCATGTCCCCAATATTTCCTCCGATCCGCAGCATGGCATCGGCGGCTGGACGCTGGCGGAATTCGGCGATGCGATGACGCGCGGTGTGGGCAGGAACGGCGAACATCTCTACCCGTCCTTTCCCTATGCCTCCTATGCCCGTATGACGCAGAAGGACATCAACGATCTCTTCGGTTATCTGAAAGCCCTGCCGGCCAGCCAGAACGATGCGCCGGATCACGAATTGCCGTTCCCCTTCAATCTGCGCATGGCGCTGGGCGGCTGGAAATTCCTTTATTTCGACCCCTCGGCGCGGCCCCGCGTCGAGCTTGCCAATGCCAATGCTGAATTGCTGCGCGGCCAATATCTGGTGGAAGGGCCGGGCCATTGCGGCGAATGCCACACGCCGCGCAACGCGCTTGGCGGTTTCGTAAAAGACAAGTGGCTGGCCGGCGGGCCCAACCCGGAAGGCGAGGGCCGCATTCCCGACATTACCCCCGGCTCGCAAAGCATCGGCAGCTGGGCCGAGGCGGATATTGCCAGCTATCTGGAAAACGGCTTCACCCCGGAATTCGACAGCGTCGGCGGCTCCATGGTCAAGGTGCAGCAGAACATGGCGCATCTGACGCCCGAAGACCGCGATGCGATTGCCGCCTATCTGAAGGCCATACCGTCGCGGTAACCCTCAGCCGTCATGCCGGACTAGATCCGGCATCCAGCCACGGCGCGTCTGCGCCGTGAGAAGAGTCTCTTGCGATCAAGGATTTGATCGCGCTGGACCCCGGATCTAGTCCGGGGTGACGGAGGTGCAGGCGACGGCGTGCGGTTGGAAAGCAGGCCCACCATTGACTCCCGACCCCTCCCATCGGATAACAATCCTGTGATGGTTCCTTCCGGGCGTTCCGGAAGGTGAAAAGGGAACACGATAGGGAGAAATCCTCATTCGTGGCTGCCCCCGCAACTGTGAGCGGAGAGCCTGAAACGAAATGCCACTGGCAAGCCATCTCGCCGGGAACCGAAGGTTTCCAGAGAGGGTGACGCCGGGAAGGTGTTTCAGGTTTTGACCCGTAAGCCAGGAGACCTGCCATCGCGGAAATATCCATGCCGGCGGGGTGTCCGGAAGAGCGGAATTTCAGGGTGGTGGGATCAACGCCTCCCTGTGTCAGTCTCGTATCCCCGTGGTGAAGTGTATTATAGCGGCTCGACGGCCCTTTGCCGTGCGGCCGCGTCCAAAGGCGCGGGGTCGCGCCGGAGAGGGGTCACCATGTCCATCAACCAGAATACGGCTAACGCCGCCGTTTCCGCAAAAACAACCAGCTTCGCGCAATCGCTGACGGCGATCGTGCTTGGCCTGTTCGTTGTCGGTTTTGTCGGCTTTTCCCATGTGGAAGCCGTTCACAACGCTGCGCATGACACGCGTCATGCCAATGCCTTCCCCTGCCATTGAGGGGAAACCGCATGTCGTCTTTTCGCAATATCGTCTTTACCGCCGTTCTCGTCGGCATTCTCGGCGGTTTCGCCGTTTCGGCCATGCAGGCTTTCGGCACGACGCCGCTCATCCTTCAGGCGGAAACCTATGAAAGCGCCGGCGAAGCGCCCCACAGCCATGATGCGCCGGCCCCCGGTGCTGCCGTTCCCGCCCATGAGCACAATGACGAGGCCTGGGCTCCGGCCGATGGCTTCGAGCGCACCGCCTATACCGTCGCCGCTAATGTGCTGACCGCTATCGGTTATGCGCTGGTGCTGACCGGCCTGATTTCGCTGCGTGGCACGAATGGCGGCTGGCGCGAAGGCCTTCTCTGGGGCGTTGCCGGTTTTGCCGCCGTCATGCTGGCCCCGATGATCGGCCTTCCGCCGGAACTGCCGGGCAGCCCGGCTGCCGCACTTGAGGCGCGGCAGATCTGGTGGCTTGCGACGGTTGCCGCAACCGCGGGCGGGATTGCGCTGATCGCGTTCCGCCGCGAACCCTGGGCCATCGTATTGGCGCTGGTGCTGATCGTCGCACCGCATGTGGTCGGCGCACCCTTGCCGCCGGAAGGCGAACATGCGCTGGCGCCGCTGCCGCTGGAGCGTCAGTTCATCGTCGCCGCCACCGTGACCAGCTTCGTTTTCTGGGCTTTGCTTGGAACATTGAGCGCGTTTTTCCTGAAGCGCTTCCAGTCGGCTTGAGACTATGCAGGACGCAGCGGAATGGAGTGAGGAACTCGATGCGCTGCGTTTTGCCGTTCCCGGTCACGGCGCTTTCTGCGCCGTGCACCGCCTTGCCTTCAAGGCAGTGCTGGGGCCGAATCCCGAACGCGAGGCGGCTCTTGCCTTTTTCCACGACCACGAGGCCGCCTTTGTGGCGGCGGCACTTGCCAAGATCAAACGTGCAAATTTACCCGCCGACCGCAGCCTGCATCTGAACAGCCGCGATATTCGCCGGGCGATTGCCGGGGAGGGTGAGGAGCCAGCGGCGCGCGTGTGCCGGGTGCTGGATCGGGGGTGATGAGTGAGGGTGCCTAGACGCTTGTATTTTGCACCACCTCATTCCTGTGCTTGTCACAGGAATCCAGCCGCCGCGCGTCTGCGCGACGAATAGAGTCGTTTCAGCCCAAGGACTTGGGCTGGCTAGATTCCTGTGACAAGCACAGGAATGAGGGCGGGCGGGCTTACGTGACCCATAATATCAGCGTCCGCCTCACCGATGCTCCGCCGCAAAAACCTGAAGTTCCGCCTCGGCTTCCGGACCAAAGAGGCCGAGGTGTTTCAGGATTTCCACAGCGAAACTGACCGGCGCGCTGCCGGCGGCCGTGATGATGCCGCGATCGCTAACCGCTTTCGGCTGGTCGCGATAAAGCGCCTCGCCGCTATAGACGGCATAAGCCTTGTGGAACGCCAGCGAATTGCCGGTATGGGCGACATCGTTCAGAACGCCCGTGCCGCCGAGCGCGCTCGCCGCCGCGCAGATGCCGGCCACCAGCCGGTCCCTGTCGCGAAACCGGTGCACCAGCCCGCCAAGATCGACAGCCGTTCCCTTTTCCCAGCTTAAGCCGCCGGGAATGACAAGCGCATCGATGCCAACAGGATCAAGCGCGTCATAGGATGTGTCAGGCGTCACATTCAGCCCGCCCATGGACGTCACCGGCCTGCCATCGGGGGTGGCGTAGACGATATCGACGCCCAGATAACTATGCGCTGCGGCAGCAAGCAGCGCCGGTTCCCAGTCCGCAAAATCCTGCGCCAGCGCAATGGCGATCCGTGTCATGGCCGTCTCCGTGGTTTTTTATCAGGCGATGGACTGCATGTAGCGCATGCCGGTGACCGGACGGGGCGCGAAATCCATGTTTTCGTAGAAACGATGCGCCGCGACATTGCCGGTCGTGGCGCTGACGGAAAGATAGTCGCAGCCGAGGCGCTTGGCGATATCGCGGGCGCGGGAAACCAGATGCTGGCCGGTGCCATGGCCGCGATGCCCGTCACGCACGAAGAGATGATGCAGCTCAAGCCCGCGCCGGCCTTCCTGCGCCCTGTAAAGCGGCAGAAGCAGGGCGTAACCGATCAGCGCGCCATCGGCTTCGGCCACGAGGCCATGCACCCAGGGCAGCGGGCCGAACAGGTCGCGTTCCAGTTTCGCCGGCGTGATCGCCGCCGCATCGCCGTGGTAGGAGGCAAGCAGCGTGATCATCTCGTTGAGCTCGGGCAAATCCGTCTTGCGTGCGCCACGAATGATGACGACGGGCGGTCTTTCCAGTGTAAGGGAGCTATCTTCGGTCATTTTTTCGGTCCTTTGGTCTTATCGGTGCCGTCAGGACGCTTGAGAAACAACAAAGCCGCCTGACGGCGGCTTGTTGACAATATGATCTGTCGAGCCGCCCTTAGAGGTAGGCCCAAAAGTACGAGCAGGAGATGGGTGCGCGTTCGTTGATCATGGGACATGCAATGCGCCCGAATCCGCAATCTGTCAAGCCCGGTTTTCCGATCAATGTTCACCCTCACACATGCCGTGATTGGAAAGCGCGCGGATGACGTAGCAATCCTCTATGGAATGGCCGTGGCAATGGGAGACGATGCGCTCCAGCTCGTGTTCCAGCTTCTTCAGGCTGGCGATCTTCTCGCGCACATGGGCGAGGTGTTCGGCGGCGATGCGGTCCGCACCCTCGCAGGGCATCTGCCGGTGCTGGCTAAGCGCGATCAGTTCGCGGATGGCGTCGATGTTCAGCCCGAGATCGCGCGCATGGCGGATGAAGGCCAGCCTTTCAAGGTCGGTCTTTTCGTAACGGCGCTGGTTGCCGTCCGAACGGTCGGCCTCGCGGATGAGGCCCATCTGCTCGTAATAACGGATAGTCGGCACCTTGACGCCGGTGCGTTTGGACAGTTCACCGATGGACAGCATCTTGTTCTCCATATCTAGGGCGCAGCGACGGCGGAACGGGTCGTTCCACCGTTCCGGGTGCGATGCTCTAGTCTCTAGAGATATGGCTTTTCAGCCTGCCGTTCAATGGGTCTCAGGCGGCTTCATCCACACCGAGCGCCTGGGCGAGCGCCTTGAGGACATCGTTCTCGATGCTGGATGCGGTTTCCGGCTGTGCCGACGCGGCCATGTCGCCCATGTCCAGAGCGGGCGCGGTCGTCGTGGAAGCGCCGCTGTCGAGGTTCCAGAGCGCTGCGGCAAGGCCGGTGGAAACGCTGGCGGCGGCAGGCGCGACGGCCGTGGCGATGCTTTCGACGCTCGAAATGGTGCGATGCGCGGCGCGCGTCAGCTCCAGCAGGGCTTCGGTGGTGGAGTGGGTTTCCTTGCCCTTTGCCGGCTCAAGGCTCCGGATCGGAGTGGGATGATAGCTGCTGATGGTTGCTGCAATAGTCGTCATGACTGAGTCCCCTAAGTTTCATGGGGTATTTTTAACGGCCGAAACATTCGCGAGGATTGCGTCGCACGGGGCTTGAACGGAAAAACCCGCTCATATAGTATACCCCCCTATAGTATATGAGGTGCCCATGTCCCATACGATCCGCAACAAGGAGAAGCTTCTGGCCCGCATCCGCCGCCTGAAAGGGCAGATGGAGGCGGTGGAGCGCGCACTGGATGATGCCAAGCCCTGCGGCGAGGTGCTGCAATTGCTCGCTTCGGTGCGCGGCGCGCTTTCCGGCCTGACCGGGGAGGTGATGCAGGAGCATCTGCACGAGCATGTGGTGCATGCCGAAAACGAAGACGAGCGGGCGCGGGCGGCCGAAGAGCTGGCCCAGGTGCTGAAGACCTATATCCGGTAAAATCGAACAGGATTAGCGACATGACGACGACATCCGAACACCGTGCAGCAGCCGGTCACGACCATGTTTTCCTTGGCCAGAACCATGAGCGCAATGAAAGGCGCGTCTGGATGGTCATTGCGCTGACCGCGGCCATGATGATGGCGGAAATCGTTGCCGGCCACTGGTATGGCTCCATGGCGCTGACGGCGGATGGCTGGCACATGTCCACCCATGCGGGTGCGATGCTGATTTCAGCGCTCGCCTATCTTTATGCCCGCCGCGAGGCGCGTAATCCGCGCTTCACTTTCGGCACCGGCAAGTTCGGCGATCTGGCGGGTTTTGCCAGCGCCATCGTACTGGCGGTGGTGGCGCTGCTGATTGCCGTCGAAAGCGCGATGCGCCTCATCAATCCCGTCGAAATCGATTTCAACCAGGCGATCCTCGTCGCCATCATCGGCCTTGCCGTCAATCTTCTCAGCGCCGTGCTTTTGAAGGATGACCACCACCACGATCATGGTCACGGCCACGGCTCGCATGCCCATCATGGGCATGGCAGCCACGCCCATCACGACCACGGCTCCCATGCCGGTCACCATGCGGACCACGGCGCAAAGGGCGGCCGGGACAATAATCTGCGTGCGGCCTATCTGCATGTGCTGGCGGATGCGCTGACTTCGGTTCTCGCCATCGTCGCGCTGCTGCTCGGCAAGTGGAACGGCTGGTCGTTCCTCGATCCGTTGATGGGTATCGTTGGCGGTCTGGTCATCGCCCGCTGGTCATGGGGCCTGATCCGCTCCACGGCGACGACACTGCTCGATGCGCTGCCGCCGGCGGAGGATTTGCCGCAGGAAATCCGTGAAAGCGTGGAGACGGAAGAGGATCGCATCACCGACCTGCATGTCTGGCAGGTAGGGCCGGGGCATCACGCCGCCATCGTGGCGATCCATTCGCAGGCGCCGAAAGCGCCGGCTTTCTACAAGCAGAAACTTGCCGCCATACATGAACTCTCGCATGTGACGGTGGAAGTGAGCCCGGCAAGGGCCTGATTGGAATCGCCTATTCGGTATATTCCGAATAGGCGCTGCGCACCCATTCCACCTCGGCTTCCGCCTTGTCCTCGGGGGAAGCCGCAGCCGTATCCTGATAAGCGGGCGCGCTGCCATTGCCGACGGCCCACAGAACATTGGCCAGCGACTGGGAAAGAATGGTGCTG
This sequence comes from Agrobacterium leguminum, assembly GCF_015704895.1. Taxonomy (GTDB): domain Bacteria; phylum Pseudomonadota; class Alphaproteobacteria; order Rhizobiales; family Rhizobiaceae; genus Agrobacterium; species Agrobacterium leguminum. The sequence goes on from NZ_JADQWB010000020.1 coordinate 74,452, forward strand.
GAAACGGTGGGATTGCCGGGGCCGCGTTTTACCGCCTGCTCCTCCGGCGCGCTTTGAGCGCTGCCAGCTTTTTCAATGTCGCGGATGCGACCCTGATAGTTATATCCGCCAATATTGCTTTCGATCTGCATGTCGGTGATTCCGCGTTCAAAAGTTAACGAATGGTTAACGGCGGCGACTTGTCCGAAACTTGCGCTTGCTGCGCTGCAGCGACTGCCGAGGGTTGACAGCCGGCGAAGTAGTGCTTCGTTTTTGCATGGATGGGGCGGGGCAGGAGGCGATTGCCAGCTTTGTCCCTCGCGGCATTGCAGTCCGGTTTAAATTTCTGGCGCCGTGAACACCTCACTCCCGTCATTCCGGCCTTGAGCCGGAATCCAGCCGACGCGCGTCTGCGCGGCGAGAGAGTCCTTTCAGCCCAAGGACTTGGGCTGGCTGGATACCGGCTCAAGGCCGGTATGACGGAAAGAGGAAATCTCGCGGACGCGGCCAATCCGTCCGGTGCCGGATTACGCCGTTTCTTTCTCCACAGGCATAACCGTTTCCTGGAGCTTCTCCGGCTCCTCCGCCGCTTCCGCCTCCGCCTCAACCTCCTGCGGCGCGGGCGTCACCATCGCAGCCACCAGCGTGTCCAGCCCGATGCTGCCGACCGGCTTGCCGTCCTCGTCCACCACATGAGCGGTCGTCTCGTTGGCTTCCGACATGTCGCGGGCGATTGTTTCCAGCGTCGCGTTTTCCGGCACGGGCATGCCCTCGGGGCGGCTTTCCAGCGGCTCCATCACCGTGGTCGCCTGCAGCACGCGGCCGCGATTGACGTCGCGCACGAACTCGGTGACGTAACCATCCGCCGGGGAGAGGATGATGCTCTGGCCGTCGCCCTGCTGCACCACTTCGCCGTCTTTGAGAATGGCGATGTGGTCGCCGAGCCTGAGCGCCTCGTCCAGATCGTGGGTGATGAACACCACGGTTTTCTTCAGCTCCTGCTGCAGATCGAGCAGCATGGTCTGCATATCGACGCGGATCAGCGGATCGAGCGCCGAATAGGCTTCGTCCATCAGCAGAATATCGGCGTCATTGGCAAGCGCCCGGGCAAGGCCGACACGCTGCTGCATGCCGCCGGAAAGCTGGTTCGGATAATAATCCTCGTAACCGGCAAGGCCGACACGCTCCAGCCAGTAGCGGCCCTTTTCCTCGCTTTTGCTGCGCGGCACGCCCTGAATGTCGAGGCCGTAGACGCTGTTTTCCAGCACGGTGCGGTGCGGCAGAAGGCCGAATTTCTGGAACACCATCGCCGTCTTGTGGCGGCGGAATTGCCTGAGCGCCGAAGCGCTCATGCCGCAAATGTCCTCGCCGTCGTAAAGAACCTCGCCGGCGGTCGGGTCGATCAGCCGGTTGATATGGCGGATCAGCGTCGACTTGCCGGAGCCGGAAAGCCCCATGACGACGGTGATCTTGCCGCCCGGCATGGTGATGTTGATGTTGTTGAGACCGAGAACGTGGTTGTGTTTGTCGTTCAGTTCGGCCTTGTCCATGCCGGATCGCACCGCTTCGAGGTACTTCTCGGGATGCTTGCCGAAGATCTTGTAAAGGTGGCGGATTTCGATGCTTTTAGCCATGGGAGACCTCGCGGTATTTCTGCAGGCGCTTGCCGAAAGCCTGGCTCGCCCGGTCGAACATGATGGCGATGACGACCAGAGCGAAACCGTTCAGGAAGCCCACCGTGAAGAACTGGTTGTTGATGGCCTGCAGCACGTTCTTGCCGAGCCCGCCGACACCGACCATGGAGGCGACGACGACCATGGCGAGCGCCATCATGATGGTCTGGTTGATGCCGGTCATGATGGTGGGCAGCGCCAGCGGCAGCTGCACGTTGAACAGCTTCTGGCCATTAGACGAACCGAAGGCGTCTGCCGCTTCCAGCACTTCGCGGTCCACCAGGCGGATGCCGAGGCTGGTCAGCCGGATGACGGGCGGGATGGCATAGATCACCACTGCGATCAGGCCCGGAACCTTGCCGATGCCGAAAATCACCACCACGGGGATGAGATAAACGAAGCTGGGCAGTGTCTGCATCACGTCGAGCACGGGATTGATGAGGCGTTGCAGGCGTTCCGAACGACCCATCAGGATGCCGAGCGGCAGGCCGATGACGATGGCGATCAGGGTGGCGATGGCGACGATGGACAGTGTCGTCATGGCGTCGCGCCAGAGGCCGACGGCGCCGATCATCAGCAGGGCGAGCGCCGTGCCGCCGGTAATCCTGAAGCTGCGACCGGCCAGATGCACGATGGCGAGAATGATGAGGAGCGTGACGATCCACGGTGTCTGGATGAACAGCCGCTCCGAGGAATTGAGGAAGAGCTGCAACGGATGCACGATCACGTCGATCGCATCGCCGTAGTTGCGCACGATATCGCGAAAACCGTCATCGATGGTCTTGCGTGCCACACGCATCGTAGAATTGTCGATGGCCGGGAACTTGCAGAGCATGTCCGGTAGGTAAGTGCAGAGGGCCATTATTGTTGTTTTCCCTTTGGGTTTTGGGTGGTGAGCGGTTGAGGCTGGAGCGCGCGTGGCACCCCCCTCTGTCCTGCCGGACATCTCCCCCACAAGGGGGGAGATCGACCTGCGGCAAGGTCTCGCCCATCAAACAGGTTGCGGATTTGTGAGAAGGGTGCGCCCAGCCGATCTCCCTCCTTGTGGGGGAGATGCCCGGCAGGGCAGAGGGGGGTAAGCCACGGATGCCAACCGAAGCTTCCCACTCTCATCAGCTCATCACATCGAAGCCTTGATCTTCTCCGCCACCTCGGCCGGAACCCACTTCGTCCAGATGTCCTCATGGTTCTCGAGGAAATATTCCGCGCCATCCTCGTTGGTGCCCTGGTTCTCATCCATCCAGGCGAGGATTTCGGCGACCGTCTTGTTGTCCCAGTTGCGGGCCTTGATGTAGTCCAGCGTCACGCCGGCCTTGCTTTCGAAGTCCTTGGTGATGACGGTATAGACATCGGCCACCGGATAGGCATTGACCTTCGGCGCTGCGCAATCGACCTTCGCCGTGCACTCGTCGAAATGGGCGCGGTCGAGTTCGACGCCGTCGTCCAGCTTCACCATCTCGTATTTGCCGAGAATGGCGGTGGGCGACCAGTAATAGCCGAGCCAGCCCTGCTTCTTTTCAAACGCATTGGCGATGGAGCCGTCTAGGCCGGCGGCCGAGCCGGTGTCGACCAGGGTAAAACCCTTTTTGTCGCCCTCGCGCGCCTTGTAGAGATTGGCGGTGGTCACCTGGCAGTTCCAGCCGGACGGGCAATTATGCACGGCGCCCTTGCTGGCGTCTTCCGGGGCGGGGAAAAGTTCGGGATGTTTCAGCGCATCCTCGACGGTCTTGATGTCGGGGTGGGCGTCGGCGATGAATTTCGGGATCCACCAGCCTTCGATACCGCCTTCGCTCAAAATCTTGGAAGCCTCGATCATGCGGCCTTCCTTGACGGCGGCGTCGAGCGGCTCGCGCACGGCGTTCACCCACAATTCGGGCGCCATGTCCGGCTGGCCCTTTTCGTTCATGGAGGCGAAGGTCGGCATGGTATCGCCGCTGACGACATTGACCGTGCAGTCATAGCCGTTTTCCATGATGAACTTGTCGACGTAAGCCGCGACACCGGCGGATGCCCAGTTCATTTCGGCGATGGAGATGCTGCCGCACTCTTCGGCGGCATTGGCGGAATTTGCTGCACCGGCAGCGATGATAAAGCCCGTTACGAGAATGGTCGAGGCGAGGAGTTTCTTCATGTGTAAGACCCCCAAGTCTGATGCAGTGTTTTCAATTGGCAAAGCGGGAGCACTGCAAAGCCCGGATTGCCAAGGGCGAACTGACATGGCGCGTGGAAAAGCCGAAAAATGACGGCAAGAAGAATATCCGCAGAACACGCTGCGGCATTGCCGCGGGAGACGCGGAGAAAAGGCGCATGAATATGTCAACGACCGGCATAATACGGCCAAAAAGTGATATTGCAACGCGAAATGGCGCATCGCAGCCATGCGTTCGATTCCCGGAACATTTTCCGGTCTGGCGTAATACTGAAAATATATTTGTAATTTACTGAGGTATATTTTGAATTTCAGTACTTTGAAATAAAAATCCGTTATGTCGTTAAGTGGTATTTAAAGAAAAAATACCGGCGCGATTTTGTGGAAAAAATATTCAGAAACGGGTTTTAGAAGGGTATTTTTATACTGTTTTCGAAGCGGGCGACGTTATCCGCCGCCCGTTCCGCCATCAGCGGGTCACGCCGCGTCCTTGCCGGCCACCTTCAGCGCAAACGCATATTCGAAGGCGATTTCTTCCAGCCGCTGGAAACGGCCCGACTTCCCGCCATGGCCGGCCGCCATGTTGGTTTTCAGCAGGATGGGCGCTTCTCCCGTGGTCTTCTCACGCAGCTTCGCCACCCATTTGGTCGGCTCCCAATAGGTCACGCGCGGATCGGTGAGGCCGGAAAGCGCGAGAATCGGCGGGTAAGGCTTCGCACCCACATTGTCATAGGGGCTGTAGGCGGCGATCCAGCCATATTCCTCTGCCGATTCCAGCGGATTGCCCCATTCCGGCCATTCCGGCGGGGTGAGCGGCAGGGTGTCATCGAGCATGGTGGTCAGCACATCCACGAAGGGAACGGCGGCGATGATGCCGGCGAATTTCTCCGGCGCCATATTGGCAACGGCTCCCATCAGCATGCCGCCGGCCGAGCCGCCTTCGGCGATGATGCCCCCATAGGAGGTGAAACCTTCCTGAACCAGATGATCGGCAGCGGCGATGAAGTCCTTGAAGGTGTTCTGCTTGGCTTCCATCTTGCCGGTTTCGTACCATTCGAAACCCTTGTCCTTGCCGCCGCGAATATGGGCGATGGCATAGATGAAACCACGGTCGGCGAGCGACAGCGTGGTGGTGGAGAAGGAGGCGGGAATGGTGATACCGTAAGCGCCATAACCATAAAGCAGGCAGGGGGCGGAACCGTCAAGCGCCACATCCTTGCGATAGAGCAGCGAGACCGGCACCAGCTCACCATCATGGGCAGGGGCCATGATGCGGCGGGTGATGTAATCGTCCGGATTATGGCCGGAGGGCACTTCCTGCGTCTTCAGCAGCGTGCGCTCGCGCGTCACCATGTCGTAATCGAACAGCTGGCTCGGCGTCGTCATCGAGGAATAGGAAAAGCGGATGACGTCGGTGTCATATTCCGCCGCGCCATGCAGGCCGAGAGAATAGGCCTCTTCGGCAAAGGCGATGGAATGTTCCTCGCCGGTGCGGCGGTCGCGTATGACGATGCGCGGCAGGCCGTCGCGGCGTTCCAGCCAGATCAGGTGGCGGGCATAGGCATCGACGGAGAGAATAAGGCGGCCCGGCTCATGCGGAACCACCTCCTTCCAGTTCTCCTTGCCGGGTGCGGTGACCGGTGCTTCCACGATGCGGAAATCCTTGGCGTCGCCGTCATTGGTGAGGATGAAGAAGACATCGCCGCCTTCGCACATCGAATATTCGATGCCCTCTTCGCGCTCCGCCACGATAGCAGGCTCGGCGGTCAGGTTTTTGGTGGAGAGAATGCGATATTCGCTGGTCTCATGGTCGTGAATGTCGATGAAGATGAAATCGTCGAGCACCGACGCGCCGACGCCCATGAAGAAGCCGGGGTCCTTTTCCTCATAGACCAGCCGGTCGGCCGATTGCGGCTCGCCGATGATATGATGGAAGACCTTGGAGGGGCGGTGGTTCTCGTCCTGCAGCGTATAAAAGAAGCTCTTGCCATCGGGCGCCCATGCGCCGCCACCGCCGGTGTTTTCCACGACATCGGCAAGGTCTTCGCCGGTCTCGAGGTTACGGATGCGCAGGGTGAAATATTCCGAACCCTTGTCGTCATAACCCCAGATGCCGTGACTGTGATCGGAGGACTGGTCGAGGCCGGCAAGACGGAAATAATCCTTGCCCTCGGCCTCTTTGTCGCCGTTCAGCAGCACGTGTTTTTCGCCGCCGCCGCGCGGGGTGCGGAAATAATGCGGCTGCTCGCCGCCGGTCACGAACAGCGTGCCATAGGCATAAGGCCCGTCATTGACCGGTACGGAGGAATCATCCTGCTTGATGCGGCCCTTCATTTCCTCGAACAGCTTTTCCTGAAGCGCCTTGGTGTCACCCATGGCCGCTTCCATATAGGCGTTCTCCGCCTCCAGATGGGCGCGGATCGACGGGTCGAGCAGGGTTGGGTCCTTGAACATGGCCTGCCAGTTATCGGCCCGGAACCATGCGTAATCGTCGGTGCGGGTAATGCCGTGATGCGTATCCTGAACGGGCCGTTTTTCGGCGGTCGGGGCGGCGGGCAGGTTCTTGAAAATCGGCAAGGGAAACTCGCTTTCGTATGAAGAATTCTTGGGCGGCACCAAGATGTAGAGCGGGCCTTGCGGCCGATCAAGTTTCAAATCTCCACAGGCGGAATGCGGCTTGGGCACAATTTCGTCAGCTTTCGATCACATTTTGGCAATATCCGGCAAATCAGCGATGATGGATGCAGGCCGCCCGGCCTGCCGCCCACCACAAGAACAAACGAAAAAACTGACAGGATCCCATGCGAAAGCTTTTTCCCGCTGCCCTTTCTGCCTTTTTCCTTGGCTTGCAGACCTTCACGCCTGCTTTCGCGATCGATGCCAGCGTCATGCGGCAGTTGAACGCGCTTGCCCCCGAAGAGCGGCTGGAACAGCGCTGCGATATCGAGGCGATGGAAAGGATAGCGACCGAGCAGAAGGGCATGCGGCCGGACAAGGTCATCGCCTATACTTTCGGTGATCCGGAAGTGGGGAAGAACTCTATCAAGGCGCCGGGCGCAGTCTTCAGGAGCGCGGGCGAATGGTACAAGCTCAAATACAAGTGCCAGCTGAAGAGCGACAGCCTCAGCATCCAGTCCTTCGATTATCGTGTGGGCGATAAAATTCCCGAGGAGCAGTGGAAGAAGTTGTATCTTTATGACTAACCAAGGATTTTTTCGGTTGCGGGCAGGCGTTTAGCCTCCGCTTTTCTTGCCGCTCCGCCACCGGCTCTGTAACCCTGCTTGCCGATCGAAGCGAGGGAGACGGGCATGGCGACACGATTCAAGGGACTTTCGGCTTTTCCGATCACGCCGGCCGACGAGGCCGGGCAGGTCGACACACAGGCCTTTTCCGCCCTCATTGAGCGGCTTGATGCGGCCGAGGTGGATTCCGTCGGCATTCTCGGCAGCACCGGCATCTATATGTATTTGTCGCGCGCGGAGAGACGTCGGGCCATCGAAGCTGCCGCGGCGGTCCTCAAGGGCAGGCGCACACTCATGGCCGGCGTCGGCGCCCTGCGCACCGATGACGCCGTGGCCTTGGCAAAGGACGCCGAAGCTGCCGGTGCGGATGCATTGCTGTTGGCTCCCGTCTCCTACACGCCGCTGACGCAGGAAGAGGCCTATCACCATTTCGCCGCCGTGGCCGGCGCAACGGGCCTGCCGCTCGCCATCTACAACAACCCGACGACGACGCGATTTTCCTTCAGCGACGAGCTTCTGGTGCGGCTTGCCTATATCCCCAATATCCGCGCCATCAAGATGCCGCTGCCGGCCGATTCCGATTATGCCGGCGAGCTCGCGCGGCTGAGGCCGAAGCTGGGGCAAGATTTCGCCATCGGTTACAGCGGCGACTGGGGCTGCGCCGACGCCACGCTTGCCGGCGGCGACACCTGGTACAGCGTTGTCGCCGGTCTGCTGCCGATTCCGGCCCTGCGGCTGATGCGGGCGGCTCAGGCCGGCAATGCGGAAGAGGCGAAGAGGATCGATGCGGCCTTCCAGCCGCTCTGGGCGCTGTTCAAGGAATTCGGCAGCATCCGCGTGGTTTATGCCGCCGCCAACCTTCTGTCGCTGACGGTCAGCGAACCGCCCCGGCCGATCCTGCCACTCACCAGCGCCGAACGCCAGCGGGTGGAAGAGGCGCTGGAGGGCCTGTCCGGGCTGGAAACCGCGCCTTAATTCGGGCGCTTTGCGGGCGGATTGCCACCGAATGAGACTGCATTCACTGCGGAAAATGAAAATGATACGTCGCTTCCTCCTTGCTGCCCTGTTCGCTTCAGCCGCGTCCGCCGCCTTAGCGGGGACCGGCCTTGTCGAACCGACGCTGAAAATGTCGCCGCAGCATGACGGCAAGGTGCGGGTGGCGATGACGCTTGACGCCTGCATGGGCAAGACCGACCACCGCATTCTCGATACGTTGGTGAAAGAGCGCATTCCGGCGACGATCTTCGTCACCGCCCGCTGGCTGAAACACAATAGCGAGGCGCTGGCCACGCTCATGGCGCATCCGGACCTGTTCGAAATCGAAAACCATGGCGAAAACCATGTGCCGGCGGTGGATAAGCCGGTTTCCATCTACGGCATCGCCGCGGCCGGCTCTGAAGCGGCGGTCGAGCAGGAGGTGGAGGGCGGCCGTCAGGCCATTGTCGCCGCCACTGGCCTCCAGCCGCAATGGTTCCGCGGTGCGACGGCCAAATATACCAGGTCTTCCATGACCACCATCAACCGGCTCGGCATGCGGGTGGCCGGTTATTCCGTCAATGGCGATGGAGGCTCGCTGCTGGGTGCGGCCGCGACGGCGAAACACATCGCTTCCGCCCGAGATGGCGATGTCATCATCTCCCACATCAACCAGCCCACCCATGAAGCGGGCGAGGGCGTGGTGAAGGGCCTTCTGGCGCTGAAGGCGCGCGGCGTGATTTTCACGCGGCTGGATGACCCGTCCTTCGCACCGCCGGGGAATTGAAGGGGAAGCTCTTTCCTCATTCCTGTGCTTGTCACAGGAATCCAGCCAGCCCAAGTCCTTGGGCTGAAAAGACTCTTCCCGCCGCGCAGACGCACGCCGACTGGATTCCTGTGACAAGCACAGGAATGAGCCACATCAACGCCCGTTTTTCGGCGGCGCGGGCAAAAAAATTGCGCTAGCATCCTCCCCATGATGCTGTTCAAACGCCCCGACACCGAAACGCTCTACTCCGCCCTTGTGAACAAGGACCCCGCCTATGAGGGCGTGGCCTATGTGTGTGTGACGTCGACGAAGATTTTCTGCCGCTTCACCTGCACGGCGCGAAAGCCGAAGATCGAAAACTGCCGGTTCCGCGAGACCATCGCCGAATGTCTGGAAGCCGGTTTCCGTCCCTGCAAGCGCTGCAAGCCGATGCTCGCCTATGGCTCCGCCGATGAGACCGTGACGTCGCTGCTGACGGCGCTGGAAAATGAACCGGCGCGGCGCTGGCGCGAGGAGGATGTGGTGGCGATGGGCCATGATCCGTCCACCGTGCGCCGAACCTTCAAGCGCCGTTTCGGCATGAGCTTTCTGGAAATCGCCAGATTGCGGCGGGTAGGCGGTGCGGCGGAAAGCATCGCTTCCGGCGAAGCGGTGATCGGCGCGCAGATCGATGCCGGTTACGAATCCGGCAGCGGTTTCCGCTCTGCCATCAATCAGTTCTTCGGCTCTTCGCCCGCCGCCATGAAGGGCAAGGGGTTTTTGAAGGGTGACTGGATCGATACGCCGATCGGCCCGATGCTGGCGGTCGCAGACGATCACGCTTTGCATCTTCTCGAATTCGCCGACCGGCCGGCGCTTCCGGCCGAGTTGAAGCGGCTGAAGACGCGCACCGGCGCGGATATGGTGCTCGGCCGGACGGCTGTGACCGGCCAGATCGAAGCGGAACTCAAGGCCTATTTCGCCGGGCATCCGGCCGCCTTTGAAACCCGGCTTGCCGGCCATGGCACACCCTTCGAGCGCGACGTCTGGCGCAGCCTGCGGGAAATACCGGCGGGGGAGATCGTCAGCTATTCCTCGCTCGCAACCGCCATGGACAGGTCATCCGCCGTGCGTGCGGTCGCGCGTGCCAATGGCGCGAACCAGATCGCCATCGTCGTGCCGTGCCACCGTGTGCTGGGCGCGGATGGCAGCCTGACCGGCTATGGCGGCGGGCTGTGGCGCAAGAAATGGCTGATCGAGCACGAGCGCCGCATGGCGAGCGCGCAGGGGGAGGCGCAGGGAATGCCGCTCGCTTCCTGAGCGGCCTGGCTGCTGGTTTTCAGGAGGTTGTCGATTGACGGTCGGCGCGTGGGGTTTACCCCCCTCTGCCCTGCCGGGCATCTCCCCCTCAAGGGGGGAGATCGGCAGGAGGCGCTACCGCCATTTCATTCTCAACGTTGAGATGGGCGAAACCTCGCCGCAGATCGATCTCCCCCCTTGAGGGGGAGATGCCCGGCAGGGCAGAGGGGGGTAAGCCCCACGCGCCCGCGCCTGCCGTTGAAGCCGTGCTTAATCCGGCAGTTTGGGCACCACCCGGCGTGAGGGGAAGAGTTCCCGCGTCACCGTCATGGCGATCAGCGACAGCGGCAGCGCCAGCATGGCCCCGGCCGCCCCCCACATCCACGTCCAGAAGATGATCATCACGAAGACGAGGAAGGGGTTTATCTCCATGTTGCGGCCTACCACCGCCGGAAAGGCGAGGTTTTCCATCAACAGGTGAATGGTGAAGAAGATTGCCGCCGGCAGAAGCGCCAGAATGATGTTGTCATGGGTGATGATGCCCGCCACCGTCAGCGAAATCGTCATGGCGGTGATGCCGAGAAACGGCACGAAGCTGGAGAGGAAGGCGAACAGCCCCCACAGAAGCGGCATGGCCAGTCCGCCGAAATAGGCGATGACCACCATCGTCACGCCAAGCCCGGCATAGATCAGCGCCGCCGTGGCGAAATAGGTGCCGAGCACCTCTTCCACCGAACCGATGATGCGGATGGTACGAAGCCGCTGGTGGCGGGCCGGAAAGGCCATGATGATCGCCTTGCGCAGCCGCAGCCGGCTATAGAGAAACATCAGCAGCGCGGCGAGGAAGATCAGGCCCTGAATGACGGCCGGGGTGACGTTGGAGCCGAGCACGGAAATGATTTCGCCGCTGCGCGAAATCAAAGATTCCATCGACATCGAGCCCAGACTGAAGCTCGCAGCCGAAATATTCAGCCATCTGAGGCTTTGCAGATAGGGCAGGAAACGGTCGATGCTGCGCTCCACCAGCGCCGGCCCTTCCGAAGCGAGAAGCGAGAGCGGCTCGGTCAGCGAATTGACCACGAAGAACATCACCGCCGCCACGAGGCTCGATAGAATGAGCGCGACGCCGAAGCCGGGAATGCCGTAGGAACCGAGCTTTTCGGCGGCGATGCCGAGGATCATGCCCACCACGATGGCCATCACCACCGGAATGAGGATGAGCGACAATTCGTGAATGACCGCCATGAGCATGATGAGGAAGATGCCGATCACCGACCAGGCGACGACCACATCCAGCGCTTCGCGGCCAAGCGGCTGCTGGCTGCGCGCATCGTCGCGGCGCGACGTGGATGGCGGGGCCTCCAGCGGGTCCGCCCTCGTGATCGGAACGGTTCCGGCTGTGGCGCCGGCTGCGACCGAATTGCCGGTCTTGTCCGGTCTGGCATTTTCATTCATCGAACGGTCCCCCAATCAGGTGACAAACGTTCGAAAAATGTGGCGGTTCCGGGGCGGCGCAAATTTCCGCCGCCCCTTTTTACAGTTGGAGCATGTCGAGCAAAAATGGAGCCCGGTTTCCCGGCCGCAAATGCGACGATGCTTTAGGCGGAAAGCTTTAGCCCGATGCCCCACGGATCTTTGAGGACAATGCCGTCACTTCGCCTTTCGGTGGCGATTTCCAGCCGGTCGAGTGCGGCAATCGCCGTCTCAAGCGCGGCCGGCTCGTTGAAGGTCAGCGAATAGCCGGAAAGGCCGGTCATATTGTCCTTGCGGGCCGCAGCACCCCGGCTGTTCCAGATATTGGCGGCGACGTGGTGGTGATAGGCCCCGGAACCGAAGAAGCTCGCGCCGGGATAACGCGCCATGATCTTCAGCCCCAGCACATCCTGATAAAATTCATCCGCCTGCGGAATATTGCCCACCTGCAGATGGATATGGCCGATGGCTGTTCCTTCCGCCGCCCCGGTAAAGGCCGTCTTCGGCGCGCTGTCGTAAAGCGCCTGAAGGTTGAGGCCGAGGGTGGCCATCTCCACCGTGCCGTCCTGCTGGTAGGTCCATTCATCCGGCGAACGGTCGCGATAGACTTCGATGCCGTTGCCTTCCGGGTCGGCAAGATAGATCGCCTCACTGACCAGATGGTCGGACGCGCCCTGAAGCTGGACATTGTTATGGGCGGCATGCGCCAGCCAATGGGCCAGATCGTTCCGGCTCGGCATCAGGAAGGCGGTGTGGAACAGGCCTGCGGCGTTGCGCGGCGCGCGTTCCGCCGTGCCGGAGGTGGAAAGTGTGAGCAGCGGTTGGCCGCCCACACCCAGCACTTCACCGCTCGGGTTCTTTTCGAGAACGGAAAGACCGATGATCTTCTGGTAGAAATCCGAAACGCGCGGCAGATCGTGAACGACGAGATGCGCCTGGCCGACATAGGCCGGCCGCGTCAGGGCGAATTGTTTGATTTCACTCATCATGATCTCCATATTGAATCCGAAGCGCCCTGGGGCGGATCGGTCGCCGAAACCATCGGCCGACGCCGCTTTGCGGCGTTTGTCGAAGGCGAATATGGGCTGGTTTCGTCGTTCAGCAAAGATCGTCGTCTGGCGATTGACCGTCCACTATTCGTTGACAATGCCCCGTTCCGGCCCGGCTCCGGCTTTGACTTCGATCAAGGTGAAGGCCGTGCCGAAGGGGAAATATAAGCCTAGCCCGACACGCTAAACGGCGGATCAAGCCAAAGGAGACAGCCATGTACAAGAAGATCATCGTACCGGTAGACCTCAGCGCCACCGACAAGGGGGAAAAGATTCTCGAAAAGGCCAAGGCGCTTCTGGATCCTGATGGCGAGATCGTTCTCATCAATGTTGTCGAGGAACTGCCGGGCTATATGGCGATCGACCTGCCTGTCGACCTGATCGAAAACGCCATCAAGGACGCCAAGACCAAGCTTTCGGACATCAAGACCCGGGCCGGTTTCAAGGGCAGCCAGGAAATCAGAAGCGGCGCGCCCGCGCGTGAAATCATCGCCGCCGCCGAGGAACACAAGGCCGACCTCATCATCATCGCGTCGCATACGCCGGATTTCAGCAATTATTTCATCGGCGCCACTGCCGACCGCGTGGTGCGCCACGCCAAATGCTCGGTGCTGGTGGACCGATAAAAGCCTGACGTTTCAGGGTTGCGGGCGGGTTTTCCGCCCCCAAGCATTCCCAGGAAAAGTGGAATCCGGTTTTCCGTCTGGGAATGCGGCGATACAAGAAGATGGGCTGGAGGAAAAAACATGAATGTCGAAAGTTACGAGAAAATCCTGCGTGACCGCCAGCGCGAGCTTTATCGCCGCCTGCACAAAATCGAAGCCGATTTCGAAGAGCCTCGCAATCCCGATGACGAGGATCGCGCCACCGAACGCAGCAATGACGAGGTGCTGGACGAGCTGGGGCAGGTGGGTCAGGACGAGCTACGCGCCATCGACGCAGCCCTCGACCGTATCGCCAACGGCACCTTCGGCACCTGCGTCAAATGCGGCAAGCGGATTTCGGAGGATCGATTGAAGGCGGTGCCCTATACGCCGTTTTGCCAGGAATGCGCTGCGGCGTTGTGAAATAATCTCGTGGTGACGCGTTGCGCTCGCCTTTTTCCACCCTCATCCCTGTGCTTGTTGTACAGCCCGGAGACATAGTTGACAGATGTTCGGAGACATCCCTGACACTTTTTCTGCTTGGCGGAGGAGTGTCGGGATGGCTTGGCGGGAGATTTCTGTCATGGATCAACGCACAGAGTTTGTGA
>NZ_JADQWB010000021.1 GCF_015704895.1 Agrobacterium leguminum
GGAGCAGGCAGGGCCTTGCTTGATCTCGGCTGCGTAAACCAGTCCGGAAATACGGCCACCTGCCTGCATAGGCCGGGATGCGCATCCCGGCCTATGCATCAAGTAAACCACAATAAGTCCACACAAGGCCGGTATGACGGATAGAGGGAGCAAAATTGCCCCCTCGACCATTAGCATGTCCGGTCCGCAGATCAGATCTGCCGAACGGTGATCTCTTCTTCCGCATCCACGGCCAGCGGGTTCTTCAGCGGCAGGCCGAAACCGGCGGCTTCGATCTCGAAGACGTCGCCCGCTTCCGGCTTGATGCCTTCTGCGAAGGAAAGCGTCGCGGTGCCGAACATGTGCACATGCACGTCGCCGGGCGCGCGGAACAGGCCGTATTTGAAGTGGTGATATTCGAGGTTCGCGAAGGTGTGGGACATGTTGTCCTCACCCGAAACGAAGGGCTTTTCGAAGATGACCTTGTCGCCGCGACGGATGCGCGAGGTGCCGCGAATATCGGACGGCGGAGCGCCGACGCGGATTTCCGGACCGAAGCTTGCCGGGCGCAGCTTGGAATGGGCGAGATAGAGATAGTTGATCCGCTCGGTGACGTGATCGGAAAACTCGTTCGAGACGGCAAAGCCGATGCGCACCGCTTCGCCCTTGTCGGAGATCACATAGATGCCGGCCATTTCCGGCTCTTCGCCGCCATCGAGCGCGAAGGAGGGAGAGGTGAGAGCCGCACCCGGTGCTGCCGCCACATGGCCGTTGCCCTTGTAGAACCATTCGGGCTGAACGCCCTTTTCGCCGGCCTTGGGCTTGCCGTTTTCGAGACCCATGCGGAACATCTTCATGGAGTCCGTCAGGCTTTCCTCGGCGGCTTCCGTGGTCTTCTTGTGCATGCTGTCGCGGGTCGCGGCCGAACCCAGATGGGTAAGGCCCGTGCCGGTCAGATGCAGATGCGCCGGATCGGGATGGGTGATCGGCGGCAGGAAACGGCCTTCGGCATAGGCCTTTTCGAGATCGACGGCATCGCCGAGACCATGGGCGGAAATGACATCGGCAAGGCTCTTGCCGCCATTGGCGGCTTCCATGGCGAGCGCATAAACCGACGCCGCACCCTTGACGGCCTGCGCCTGCCCGCCTTCTTCGCGAACGGCTACGATGATCTTGCCACTGGCATCCTTGATCTGTGAAATAAGCACGGGATTTCCTTCCTCCGGCGCAACGCGCCTTGTCTCTTCTAAGCGGCGCATAACGCCTGCACCTTATGAAAGTGGCCGGAAACCGGCCACTTTTTTGACTTGCTATGTGGGTTGGGCAATCAGCCCTTGTTCTTGTTGTAGACGTCGAAGAACACGGCGGCGAGCAGCACGAGGCCCTTGACCATCTGCTGGAAGTCGATGCCGAGGCCGACGATCGACATGCCGTTGTTCATGACACCCATGATGAAGGCGCCGATGACCGCGCCGGTGATCTTGCCCACGCCGCCGGATGCCGAAGCGCCGCCGATGAAGCAGGCCGCGATAACGTCAAGCTCGAAGCCCACACCCGCCTTCGGCGTCGCCGAGTTGAGGCGTGTCGCGATGATCATGCCGGCAAGACCGGCCAGCACGCCCATGTTGACGAAGGTGAGGAAGCTCAGGCGCTCGGTATTGATGCCGGAAAGCTTGGTCGCCTTTTCATTGCCGCCCATCGCATAGATGCGACGGCCGATGGTGGTGCGGCGGGTCACGAAGCTATAGAGCGCAACGAGAACAAGCATCACGATCAGCACGTTGGGCAGGCCGCGATAGGTGGAAAGCTGGTAGCCGAGGAACAGGATCGCGGCCGAAATCAAAAGGTTCTGGGCGATGAAGAAACCGAAAGGCTCGACATCGATACCGTGCTTCACGTTCACGACGCGACGGCGCCATGCGAGATAGAACAGCACGACCGTAATCAGTACCGTCAGGATCATCGAGGTGGTGTTGAGACCTTCAATGCCGCCGATATCGGGCAGGAAGCCGGTGCTGATGATCTGGAAATCGGTCGGGAACGGACCGATGTTCTTGCCGCCGAGCACGAACAGCGTCAGGCCGCGGAACACCAGCATGCCCGCCAGCGTCACGATGAACGACGGAATGCGGTGATAGGCGATCCAGTAACCCTGTGCAGCACCGATGATGCCGCCGATGACGAGACAAATCAGCGCCGCAAGGAACGGGTTCATGCCCCATTGCACGGTCAATATGGCCGCTATCGCGCCGACAAAGGCGACGATGGAGCCGACCGAAAGGTCGATATGCCCGGCCACGATGACGAGCAGCATGCCCAGCGCCATGATGACGATGAACGAGTTCTGCAGGATGAGGTTGGTCAGGTTCACAGGGCGGAACAGGATGCCGCCGGTGTAGAACTGGAAGAAAACCATGATGGCGACGAGCGCGATCAGCATGCCGTATTCGCGGATATTGGAGCGAATATACGACCCGACCGAGATGACGTTACTTTCTTCGTTTGTTGTGTTTGCCGAACTCATGAGTTCTTCTCCCCTGAGCGCATGATAGCGCGCATGATGCTTTCCTGGCTCGCCTCTCCCTTCGGCAATTCAGCGACGATGCGGCCTTCGTTCATGACGTAGATGCGGTCGCAATTGCCGAGCAGTTCTGGCATTTCCGATGAGATCATCAGAACGCCTTTGCCGTCGGCAGCGAGCTGGTTGATGATGGTGTAGATTTCGTATTTCGCGCCGACATCGATACCGCGGGTCGGTTCATCGAGGATCAGCACGTCGGGATTGGAGAACAGCCACTTGGAGAGCACGACCTTCTGCTGGTTGCCGCCCGAAAGATTGACCGTTTCCTGAAAAATCCCCGACGAGCGGATGCGCAGGCGCGTGCGAAAATCGCTCGCCACCTTCATTTCCTTGATGTCGTCGATGATGCTGGCACTCGACACGCCGGCCAGATTGGCAAGCGTGGTATTGTGCAGAATGTTGTCGTTAAGCACGAGACCGAGATGCTTGCGGTCTTCCGTGACATAGGCCAGACCGGCATCGATGGCCTTGCGCACGGTGCTGACATCGACCGGCTTGCCGTCGATCAGCACTTCGCCGCTGATCTTGTGGCCATAGGACTTGCCGAACACGCTCATGGCGAATTCGGTGCGCCCGGCACCCATCAGACCGGCAATGCCGACGACTTCGCCCTTGCGCACGGTAACGTTGATATCGTGCAGAACCTGGCGGTCGCGGTGCTGCTGGTGATAGGCGTTCCAGTTCTTCACTTCGAGAATGGTCTCGCCGATCGGCACGTCGCGCGGCGGATAACGATCCTCGAGATCGCGCCCCACCATGTTGCGGATGATGACATCCTCGCTGATTTCTTCCTGATGACAGTCGAGCGTCTTCACCGTCATGCCGTCGCGCAAAACGGTGATCTGGTCGGCCACCTTGCGCACTTCGTTCAGCTTGTGGGTGATGATGATCGAGGTCATGCCCTGCTTGCGGAATTCCATCAGCAGGTTCAGCAGCGCCTCGGAATCGCTTTCGTTAAGCGAAGCCGTCGGCTCATCGAGGATGAGCAGCTTCACGCTCTTCGACAGCGCCTTGGCGATTTCGACCAGCTGCTGCTTGCCCACACCGATATCGGTGATCAGCGTCTCCGGCGATTCCTTCAGGCCCACCTTCTTTAAAAGTTCGCGGGTACGGTTGAAGGTCTGCTGCCAGCTGATGACGCCGCTCGAAGCGACCTCGTTGCCGAGGAAGATGTTTTCCGCAATCGACAGGAGCGGCACGAGCGCCAACTCCTGGTGAATGATGATGATACCAATATCTTCACTGTCGTTGATGGCGCGAAAATTCCGCACTGCGCCTTCATAGTGGATTTCGCCCTCATAGGTGCCGGCGGGGTAAACACCGGAAAGGACCTTCATCAAGGTCGACTTCCCCGCGCCGTTCTCACCGACGAGTGCGTGGATCTCACCCTCTTTAACCTTGAGGTTGACGTTCTCAAGCGCTTTCACGCCCGGAAACGTCTTGGTGATGTTCCGCATTTCGAGAATGGTATTGGCCATATCGCAATCCAGCGCCCGATTAATTCCGGCGTTTTTATTTTTATGGAAAAACGGGGATGACGCCAAGCCATCCCCGCATGTGTGTCGAGCTTATTTCAGCTGGTCTTCCTTGTAGTAACCGCCATCGACGAGAACCTGCTTGTAGTTCTCCTTGGTCACTGCAACCGGCTTCAGCAGGTAGGAGGGAACGACCTTGACGCCATTTTCATAGGTCTTGGTGTCGTTCACTTCCGGCTCCTTGCCCTGCAGAACGGCGTTGACCATGTTCACGGTCACCTTGGCGAGTTCGCGGGTGTCCTTGAAGATGGTGGAGTACTGTTCGCCGGCAATGATCGACTTGACGGAAGGAACTTCAGCGTCCTGACCGGAAACGACCGGCAGCGGCTGGTCCTTCGTGCCATAACCAACGCCCTTCAGCGAGGAGATGATGCCGATGGAGAGACCGTCGTAAGGCGACAGAACGGCGTCAACCTTGGCGTCGGTGTAATAAGCCGACAGCAGGTTGTCCATGCGGGCTTGGGCCGTTGCCGGGTCCCAACGCAGCGTACCGACCTTGTCCATGCCGGTCTGGCCGGACTTCACCACGAGCTTGCCGCTGTCGATGTAAGGCTGGAGAACCGACATCGCGCCGTCATAGAAGAAGAAGGCGTTGTTGTCGTCCGGGGAGCCGCCGAAGAGCTCGATGTTGAACGGGCCCTTGCCGTCCTTCAGGCCGAGCTTGTCGACGATCGAAGTCGCCTGCAGAACGCCAACCTGGAAGTTGTCGAAGGTGGCGTAGTAGCTGACGTCGCCGCTGTTGCGGATCAGGCGGTCATAAGCGATGACCTTGATGCCCTGCTCGCCGGCCTGCTTCAGGACGTCCGACAGCGTCGTGCCGTCGATCGATGCGATCACGAGGACCTTGACGCCCTTGGTGACCATGTTTTCGATCTGGGAAAGCTGGTTCGGAATATCGTCATCGGCATATTGCAGGTCGGTCGTGTAACCGGCTTCCTGCAGCTGCTTCACGATGTTGTTGCCGTCGTCGATCCAGCGTGCGGACGACTTGGTCGGCATGGCGATACCAACGGAACCCTTGTCCTGTGCGAAAGCCGGCACTGCGAAAGAAGCAGCACCGATGGCACAAGCTGCCATCAGCGAAATAATGGACTTCATTAACTCTCTCCCTTGAGCCCTTCTCTGGAGCCCGCATGCTGCGGTGCACCATGAAATTCATGCCGTCAGAGGAAGAAGCCGCATTGCGCTCATTCCGATTTCGCAATTGCGAAATGGAACAGCTGCCGCTCCTCCCCGGCATTCCGCAAATTGTTCTGAATCCATATAACTGTCAAATAGAATAAATCAGTTTCCATATATCAATTATGATATATTAAATCGATACAAAAACCGATGAGGGGTATAAAACCACGGATGAACAACCAAAAAGTGTATGAGCAGGCGCAAACAACGGATGCCCTTTTCGTCTTTGAGGACAACCCTTTGCTGCGGGCCGGATTGAAGATGAGCCACCTGCGCATGCTGGTCATGATCGAGGAGCACGGGCAGGTCAGCGCGGCCGCCGCCGCCATGAACATGACGCAGCCAGCAGCCTCGCGCATGCTCTCGGAAATGGAGGCGATCGTCAAATCACCCCTTTGTCAGCGAGCCTCGCGCGGCGTGGTGCTGACGAAATTCGGCGAGGCGCTGGCGCGGCGCGCGCGCACCATATTGCTGGAACTGCGCGAGGCGAGCCGCGAGCTGAACC
Organism: Agrobacterium leguminum; assembly: GCF_015704895.1. Taxonomy (GTDB): domain Bacteria; phylum Pseudomonadota; class Alphaproteobacteria; order Rhizobiales; family Rhizobiaceae; genus Agrobacterium; species Agrobacterium leguminum. The sequence continues at coordinate 5,783 of NZ_JADQWB010000021.1, forward strand.
AGATGAAATCCGGCAGCGGCGGCTCGGTCTATATCGGCGCCGTCACCGCGCCTGCCATCAGCCTCGTGGTTCCCGCCATAAGGCGCGCCATGGACACCTATCCCGGCATCGAAATCAACGTGCAGGTGGAAAGCAGCAACGTGCTGGCCCGCGAACTGCTGGCGGCCCGGCACGATTTCATCATCGGCCGGATACCGGACGATTTCGATCCCGGCCTCTTTTCCATCCATGAAATCGGCATAGAGCGCGCCTGTCTGGTGGTGCGCGAAGGCCACCCCCTGCTTCGCGGCGAGCCCGTGACCCTGCAAGATCTCTCCGGTTACGACTGGGTCTTCCAGCCGCCCGGCGCGCTTTTGCGCAGAACCATGGAGGATGTGTTCCTCACCCATGGCGTCGCCATGCCGCGCAACGTCATCAATACGCCATCCGTGGTGCTCACCCTTGCGCTTGTCTGCAATACGGACGCCATCGCCCCAATCGCGCAGGACATGGCCGAATTCGTTGCCGGCCAGCAGGCCGATATCGGCCGAACCCGGATATTGCCGACGGATTTCGAACTCGTCGTAAAGCCATACAGCATCATCACCACCAAGGGCCGTGTTTTGCCGCCCAGCGCCCGCCTGCTTTACGATCTGGTTCTGGATGAAAGCCGCAAGCTGACCGGCCCGTGACGGCGGTAAGCCAGACACCACCTTCATGATCCATAAAGGCCGGATAGTCAGACCGGCGAGGGAAAAGCCGCATGCTCTTCGGACAATCCGTCTTCCAGTCGGTCGTCGACAGGCTGAAACACGAAAAAGAAACGGAAGAGGAAGGTACGGCGCCGCCACCGCCCGCCGGCCACCGCATTGCCGGTTTCAGCTCGGGCTTTGTTATCGATACACATATTGAAACGCCGCCGCCCGCGAACGGCAATCTCGATGCCTATCTCGCCTTCCTGGCCGACCCCGCGCCACCGCCGGAACCGGAGCCGGAGCCCGAACCGGAACCGATGCCGGCCCATCTCGAAAAGACGTCGCTTGCCGATGTTTCGGCGGAACTGGCGATCCACGACGCCGACACGGCCGCAACGCTTGCGGAAAAGCGCCGCGCCTTTGCCCGCCTCAATCATCCCGACCGGGTGAAACCGCAGTTCCGGCACAATGCGACGCTGCGCATGACAGCGGCCAATCTCCTGATCGACCAGGCGATCCGGATGCTGCGGGCGCGGGAGCATTTCCGGTAAAAGTGCCGGACAGCCTTATCTCGCAAAATACATGAAACGAAAGACAGGAGGCGCTTCAGCCCGCATCGTTCTTGTCGGTGGGCGCGCTTTCGGCGGCAGGCTCATCCGCGCCGTTTCCGCTTTTGGGAGCATCGCTTGCGGGTTTGAACTTCAGCAGCAATTCATAGGCCGCATAAGCGCCGATGCCGGCAACGATGGTTCCCCAGAAAAACTCGCGATTGACGAATTCGATGACGGCCCATGCGGCGCAAAAGCCGACGATGAGCAACCGGACCCACAGGGGACGATAAAGCGGATGACTCGTATCGATATTCAGCATGGCGTTCCCGTCCCGGGCCTTTCCAGTCGATCGCATGATTGCGGTTCCACACCCAAAGGCGTGAAGATGCTTATGCGTCTTGGCGGTTTCACAGGAAAATTGCAACGCAATTCAGCCCCGCTGCCGATCAGGCTGGCGTGAAAGACCAGCGCAGGAAGACCGTCGCCGATGCCGCAGGCAATGGGAAGACGGAACATCTGCGGATAGGCCGCACCCTGCGGCGACCCGCATCTGGATTGCCGCTCTCGTCGAAGGTCAGTCGCGCAGGCGTCCGAGCAGCGCCAGAAGCTGATCGCGGGCCTTCTTGCCGCCGATCCTGTCGATCAGCTTTTCCTCACGATCCCGCCAGGTGTTGGAAAGCCGGTCGAGAAGGCTGCTGCCCTCCTCCGTCATGTCGAGGAAATGGACGCGCCTGTCCTCTTCCGATTTGCGGCGGACGAGCAGTCCCTTCTCTTCCATGCTGTCGACGATGGCGACGAAATTGGCGCGCTGTATGCCGAGCGCTTCCGCCACATCGCTCTGCTTGAGGCCCTGATTGCCGCCGACGATGACGAGAACGGAAAAATCGGCCGGCCGCAATCCCTGCTCCGCCAGCACATCGGCAAAACCGTTTGCCACGGCAAGTTGCGAGTGCCGCAAATGATAGCTGATCGCAGTCGTCAGCAACCCATAGTCGATAGCCGTGATATGCGCCGCTTCCGCGCTGCCGCTTTCGGCCTTTTCCGTCCGCGGCCCGTTGCTGTGTGCCAATCGCAAAGCCATCCGATCCCCCGCCTGATTCGTTCCTTTACCTTGTCGAAATCATAACCGACAACGTCACGAAACTGTATCCCAAATAAATGTAGATGATACTAATATTGTATAATAATTTGACAGTTAATCGCCGGCAAAGCAAACCCGGACTCCGGATCGCCACCCGGCGAACGAAAAAAGTATGACTATTTACCCGCCAATTTTGAGGGGATAAAATCGCGTCCCGCGCCGTATTTGAAAGGCGTTGCCCTCATCCGACCGCCCCTTCGTGAAAGCGACAAAACAGCGGCCCGACCCGGCAATAACATACTACTTATAAGGGAAACCCTATTGCGGCAAAAAGACAATACGTCAAACGACGCATCGCCCTGCCGCCGTTGAAAGGCCCGCGACCACCCCAAAACAGGCCCCACGCCGGGCTCCGCCCAAAAACAGGCAACGTTTCGCAAATCTCTGATTTTTAGACATTGATGCGAAAACAAAGCTGGGGTATGAACCAACCGCTGCACGCGATTCAAGCGTGACCGCTGCACCCGTAGCTCAGCTGGATAGAGTGTTGGATTCCGATTCCAAAGGTCACAGGTTCGAATCCTGTCGGGTGCGCCATTAAAATCAACTATCTATTGATTTTCGAGTAACCAAGCATGAAGCCTTGAGCAGCTTGCTCTTCGATACGCCCGGAAGCCAACGCTTCTGAGGCCATGGTATAAGCAATTTCAGACATCGCCATATGGCTTCAGGCAACATCGTTGATCGTACATTTACTGCACGCGCTCGACACAGCCGATGGGTCGCATCTGCTCGAAACCGCACCGGGATCCAGGCGACATTGAGAACATTCTTCGCTTTTTTGTGGATCGAGCTTTTAATTACGTGACCACATCGCCGCCGGTCAGGACAGGGTTCGCCTCCACCTCGTCTTCGGCAAGGCTGGCGTTTGCCTGCAGATGCAGGCCCATCACCGCCACGAGGAGAAAAAACCAGACGAAGCCCGAGCTGAGCAAGAATAGCGTTTCTAGAAAGCCGTAGAGCAGGACATAAAGCCAGACGCCGACATAAAGCCGCGTCAGCGGGCTGTTGCGCGTGGTGTCATCCATTTTGCCGAGATAGTGAAGCGGCAGCAGGCAAATCCACATCAGCACTAGCCCAAGCCCCGGAATTCCGCCTGCAAGCAGCAGGTCGAAATAGCCACTATGGGAAGCCGGCGCGGTCGTCGCCCAGGTATTGTTTTCGGTGAAGCTCGACATCAGGGCGTCGCTGCGCCAAAAGGCCTGATAGCCGTATCCGAGGATCGGACTTTTGCGGATGTACTCGATGGCGACGACCCAGATATCGGTTCTGCCCGTAAAGCTGGCATCGACACCCATCCTCGTCAGCATCTGCGAAAACACCGGGTCGACCGTGGTGCCGACGGTCACGACGGTGAAGACCAACAGAAGCAGGGCCAAGACAACATAACGCCACTGGGGCCAGTGCACGATGAACCAGCCCGCCGCGACGACGATCGGCATCAGGCCGAGCACCGTCTTGCCGCCTGACTTGATCAGAAAGAACAGCGATAACAACAGCACCAGCAGGCCGCCGACGAAGGACCAGCGCCGGCAGAGATAAATCGCCACGATAATCAGCACCGCCATGACCGAGGCGGCCTCGTTCTTGTGCTGGAAGACTCCGCGCCAGTTACCCGCCAGAAGCGGCTCCAGCGCGTCGCTTGCCTGATGGATAGATCGTGATGGCAGGACGATGACGCCGAAGTAACACAGAAACAGGATAATCATCACGCACCCGGCAAGCAGCGTGGTGAAATGCCGCTCCGTGCGTGGCAATTGCAGAAAGCCGCCGGCAAGCACACAGATGATGGCGCACATGGCAAGCCGCCGCAGCGAAAACGCCGGCGCCTCGCCCACCAGCGAGGTGAAGACAAACCAGCCGAAAATCGCCGCCATCAGCAGGCGCGGCGTGAAGGCGAGGGAAAGCGAACGTTCCCTCGCCATGAATACCATGAAACTGAAAAGCAGAATGATCGCGGTGAGCTGGTTCAGCAGGTTGGACCCAGCCGCCATGGCGGAGCCCTGATAGGTCGAGGAAAGCGAAACATAGGGCGAGAAGCCGACCGTGAAATAAAGGAACGTCACATAGAACAGTGTATTCCGCCAATATCCACGCGCCTGTTCTTCGTGCGCTGCAGCCATAAGGGGGGCTTCTCTGTCTTTTTTCATGCGTGCCACATCGTACCCGATGCTTCATTCCGGTAACATGAATATCCCGCCAAAATCCTATTTTTTAGTTATTCCGAATGCACGGATGAATAGCAATGCCTTCATGAAAGAAAGGAGCGTAAGCGGAGAAGCAGGCGCTTTCTTGCAATCAAACAGTGTGCAGATCAGGAGTCGAGTTAGCCCTTTTAGGCCTCTAAATAAAAAGTGGCGCCTTTGCGACGAACTCCCAACTCATCACTTGACTGGAAGATATCAGTTCGGGCTTATTGGATTTCAACTAGGGGATGTTTTTATTCGGGGGTATCGTGAAGGGCTCATTATTAGCCTGGCTGCTTGCCATGGTTTTGTACGCTGTGGGCTCTCCAGCTCAGGCTGTAAGTATAGACTGCGGAGAGAACCAGTCATTTTCGGCCGGGCTCGGAGGCTGGGGACCATGGTGGAGCGGGTCAGCTCCGGTCGTGGACACGTCCATCGGCCACACGGATTCACAATCTTTGCGCTTACAGGGCGGTCCTGGCACGGCAAGCAGATACATATTGCCCACCGAATGCCCGCTCGGCATCGCTTATGTGAATTATTGGGTGCGCACCCAAACGGGTAGCGCTCGTATTTACACAAAGCTCGTTGATCAGGTGACCGACGCCGTCCTGTACGATTCGGTCAACGCCGGACCGACCATTGTGGGGACGACTTGGACAAGGATTTCGATTCCCGCCATGATCACCAATGAGACACTCATTGGCATTACCGCCGAGCCGGTTTCGCCGGCAACCAACACAACAGTTTATGTTGATGATGTCGTCGTTGCGAATGATGCCTGCGCAAACCAGTCTTTCACGCAAGACACGGGCGGGTTTGTGGTTTGGTGGAGCGGCAATGCGGTGGCCAGAACCTCCCCCGGACGAACAGATAACTGGTCACTCAAACTGAGCGGTTCTCCATATGGCACCGCCAAGCGAGATATAAGCCCCGGCGAATGCCCTCAGCCATTAACCCGAGTTGCTTATTATGTCCGAGCGGAGACGGGAAGCGCTCTTGTTCACACAAAACTCGTCGATCAGGTAACTGACGAAACACTATGGGATACCAACACCGGCCCGATTGCCGTTTCTTCAACGGCCTGGACGCGCGTCGTTATTGACGTTCCCATGCCGAATACAACATTGATCGGTATTACAGCCGAAAGACAGGACGGCGGTGCGGTCTCGGTGCTGGTCGACGATGTCATGCTGAATCCAGGCATCGCCGCCTCCCCCCCAACGCAGCCAGACAACGTACCTGTTCCCGTTCGCGATGGTTGGGCTCTGACTTTTTCTGATGAATTCTCGAATGGTACACTTGATCCCGCAAAGTGGGTGGCAATCACCACGGGCCCAACATACGGATCTAGCACGGAGGGTTTTGGCGAGACCTGGGGAACGGAGTGCTATAGCGCTTCGCAAGTAGCGATCCAAAACGGATCGCTACAGTTGACCGCAAAGCAGCAGTCCGTGAGCTGCCTGGGGATCACCAAATCGTGGCTCAGCGGACTTGTCATTTCGAAGGATCGCTTTTCGCAGGCTTTTGGCCGTCTGGAGGCACGGATCAGAATGCCAGTCGCAAGGGGATCTTGGCCAGCGTTCTGGATGATGCCGCAATTGCAAAAGAACTGGGGAACCTGTGGCATGTACTGGCCCTGCGGAGGCGAAATCGACATTCTTGAATATGTGGGGCAACTCAACTCCACGACCAATGCCACTGAAGACAAAACAGTGCACAGTACTTTGCACTGGGGTACATCGACTGGTGGGCATACACAGGACTCCGGTTCGGCAAATGTTGTTCCCAGCGTCGACCGTTGGACGGTATACGCGGCTGAATGGGATACGACAGGCATCTCGTTCTTCGTCGATGACACCTTTGTCAAAAAGGTCACGTTTCCCCTGCCCAACAGTTCAGGACTTTACACCGGGGCAGAGCCATTCAATGTTCCGTTCTACTTTATATTGAACCAGTCGGTGGGAGGCGCTTGGCCGGGGACACCAGATCCCGCAGATTATCCCAACACTGTCAAAATCGACTATGTCGCGGCATATAAACGTCCATGACCGGTACGTCTATTCAATGACACGTGCGATGGCTGTATCCAGGAAGAACAACTCTAATCACGTGTTCTTCAGATTTTAGGTATTTTTTGAACGTATACATCATAAATTCTTGTGAGCATCGAAACTACGATAATCCGGTGACTTTTTCGACATGATGCACCGCGTTGCCTCTGTCTGCATTTGAGGCGAAGGACGTGAACGGTTGAGTACTTCAGGAGTGGCAATGCAAAAGGTTTATTCCATCCAGTCTCTGAGGGCGCTCGCGGCGTTTTCGGTCTTGCTGTTTCATATAATCGGCGAACCGTTTACGATTGGAGCGGCCGGTGTGGATGTCTTTTTTGTCATCTCCGGCCTCATCATGGGATCGTTCGCGGCGACGGCGGGGCCGGGAGCGTTTTTATATCATAGGCTGGTCCGTATTGTGCCCCTATACTGGGCCGTGACCCTGGTAATGTGTGTCGGTGCGATGGCGGGTGTTTTCTCAACCTTCACCTTCACGCTCGAACATTTATGGAAATCGCTGTTTTTTATTCCATATGCAGGCGACAACGGCGAGGTGGTTCCCCTGTTGGTCGTGGGGTGGACCCTCAATCTGGAAATGTTTTTCTATATTGTCTTTGCGCTTGGACTTGCTTTGCGCGCGCCGCTGGCTGTGACGGTCGGCATCCTGTCCGCCATGGCTTTGGCAGGACAGGTTTTCAACTGGCAATCCCCCTTCATGCAGACCTGGACATCACCGCTTTTGCTGGAATTTCTTGGCGGCCTCCTGCTGTCGCGCTTCATGTTCCAGGGAATGCAAGCGGGTATCGCTGCGCTTGTCGTATCATTGACGGGTTTCGTTGCCGCAGCCCTGATAAGCGAGCAATCCGGAATGCTGCGCCTGATGACGTGGGGCGTGCCTGCCTTTTTCCTTGTGGCCGGATGCGTGTGGCTTGAGAACGCCGGATTGTGGCCAAAACGCCTGTTTAAACCCATCGAGATTGTCGGGGATTCATCCTACGCCCTTTATCTTCTGCATGGCCTGGTGATTTCAATCGTCCATAAGATACTGGCGCCCGGACTTCTCGCAGGAGTCGTCATTATCATCGTTGCGCTGACGGTGTCGGTCTTTGCGCATTTCCTGTTCGAACGGCCGCTGATCAAGCTTTTCAGACGCAGGTATGGCAGCGGGCCGCGCCGGCAAGACCAAGCCGTACCGGTGCGCTGACGCGAGGATTGGCCGGCATCGCGTATGAACAGTGTCATGCCGATACCATCATCGCCCGCAATATCCTGAATGACGTGGCGAGCGATCTGGCCGCTCGCCCCCAGAATGAGAGTTTTGGTCATTGCCCTGCCGCCCCGTTCAGATGCGTCTTGAAGAACGGCACCAGCTTTTGCAGTGCGAGGTCGACGGGCTCGGGCTTGTCGTAAAGATCGTAGTGAGACCAGTTCTCCAGCGATACGATCTGCCGGTCCTTTGAGGCTGTGGCGCGGCCGTAGATTTCCATCCCGTCACGATAGGCGCCGAAGGCGCCGACCTTCTGGCCGATCACCACCATCATCGGTTGGGTCATCAGCATCTCGGCAAAGGCGAAGGCGTCCCAACCGAGCGTGTTCTGGGCATGGCTGAACAGCATGCGCGTCCAGCCGCCGGGCTGCTGGCCGCGCGGCGTCTTGTAATAGTCGGTCGCCTCGAACACGTCGCGTTCAGTAAGGCCAGCGGCCCGCGCCGCATCGGGGCTGGCGGGGAGAAGTTCGTTGACCTGCAATTCGCCGCCGCGCGCTTCCTTGGTTCGCTGCGCTGCCATCGCTTCAAGCGCTCCGAGCGGATCGTAGTTGCTGAAGCCCTCGCGGAACAGCCGGCCGATATTGACCGGGGTGATCGCGACGACGGCCTTGATGCGCTTTTCGGTCAGCGTGGCGTTCAGCACATAGCCACCGCCGCCGCAGATGCCGATCACGCCGATCCGGTCGGCGTCGACATAGGGCAGTGTAACCGCATAGTCGATAATGTGGCTGATGTCCTCGACCCGCTGCGTCGGATCCTCGATCCAGCGCGGCTCCCCGCCGGATTCGCCCTGGAAGCTCGCGTCATAGGCAATGACGACAAAGCCCTGTTCGGCGAGCGCCTTGCCGTAGACATTGCCTGAAGTCTGCTCCTTGCAGCTTCCGAATGGATGAACGGCGACGATCGTCGGCCAGCTCCTGGCTGCATCGAAATTCGGCGGGAACTGGATGTTGGCGGCGATGTGCCAGGCCATATCGCGGTTCTGGATTTTCACGGATTCCATGATCGTTTCCTCTCGGTGAGGGCGGCATCGGGCCTAAGCGGCGTCCTGATGCACGTCAGTTTCGTCACTCGGCAGCCTGCGCAGCCGTGGCGGTGGCGGAGAGCTTCGCCTTGAAGAACGGCGCCAGAACCGAAACCGCCTCATCGACGAATTTCTGCCCGTCATAGAGATCCATGTGATTGGCCCCTTCGACGATGTGAAACGCCTTGTCCGTGCTCGCAGCACGGTTGAAGAGATCGTCGCTCATCCACTTGCTGCCCGCCACGCTGCCGGCGACGATCTGGATCGGTTGGGTCAGATAGACGTCGGCCATGTGATAGGCATCGTAGGTGATGATCTGATTGAGGCTGCGCAGCGTTGCGAAGCCCGGCGCGGTCGCGCACTCGGCACGCGGCGTGTGGTAATATTCCCAGGCCTGCCGTAGCTCTTCGTTCGGCGCGTCCTTTTCGGTCAGCGGCGCGAGCGGCATGGTGGCGTAACCCTTGCCTGCGGCGTCTGTCGTGCGGGCGTTCGATCCCGCCTCGACATAGGGCAGCGCGTCGATAGACCTGACGGTGTTTTCCCAGCCATTGCGGAACATCGAACCGATATTGACCGCGCTCACCATGCCGACCGCCTTGATGCGGCGATCCTGAATGGCGGCATTGGCGGTGTAGCCCGCACCGGCGCAGATACCCATCGCGCCGATCCGATCCTTCGCGACGTAAGGCAGCGTGGTCAGATAATCGATGACGGCGCTGATATCCTCGGTGCTGACATAGGGATTTTCGAGCTGGCGCGGTTCGCCGCCGCTCTCGCCCTGATAGGAACGGTCGAAGGCGATGGTGACGAAGCCCTGTTCGGCGAGCTTGCTGGCGTAGGTGCCAGCGGTCTGCTCCTTCACGCCGCCGCCGGGATGCGAAACGACGACAGCCGGCCAGGTTTTCGTTTCATCGAAACCTTCGGGGAAATTGATCACGGCCGACATCACGATGGTCGGGTTGTTGGAATTGTTGAAGCTGATCTTGCCCATTTCCAGTCTCCTTCTGTTGAGCCAGCGGCGGTTTGAAATTCTTTCCGGGTATCCACTTGCCGATGGAGGTAATCTACGTCAGAAAGATTGTGTCGATTAGACAGGGAATTCATATTGGGCCTATCACTGGAGTGATGAATGAGGCGGGATGAGATTGCCGATCTGGCGGCGTTCGTCGTCGTCGCCGAGGAGCGCAGCTTCACCAAGGCGGCGGCGCGTCTCGGCATGGCGCAGTCCGCCCTCAGCCAGATCGTGCGGCGGATCGAGGAACGGCTGGGTGTGCGGCTTTTGTCGCGCACGACACGGAGCGTCGCGCCGACCGAAGCGGGCGAGCGGCTGATCGCGACGCTCGGTCCCATGCTGCACGATCTCGATGTGGCCGTCGCATCGCTCGGCGATCTGCGGGATCGACCGTCGGGCACGATCCGCATCACGACCGTGGAGCACGCAGCCAAGACAATCATCGTTCCGGCAATGAAGCGGCTGTTGCCGGACAATCCCGACATCAAGGTGGAAATCACCATCGACTACGGTCTGGCCGATGTCGTTGCCGACCGCTTCGACGCGGGTGTCAGGCTCGGCGGCGACATTGCGAAGGACATGATCGCTGTGCGCATCGGACCGGACACGCCGATGGCGATTGCCGGTTCACCCGATTACTTTCAGAAGCATCCGGCGCCAACGTCGCCGTCGCAACTCGTCGATCATCGTGCGATCAATCTGCGGCTGCCGACATCCGGCACGCTGAACGGCTGGCGTCTCACACCCGGCGGCCGGGAGACGCGCGTTCGCATCGACGGGCCTCTGGTCCTCAACACCATCGACCTTATTCTCGACGCGACACTCGACGGGCACGGCCTCGCCTATCTGCCGCTCGATCAGGTTCAGCCGCATCTGGATGCAGGCCGACTGATGCGGGTGCTCGGCAAGTTCACGCCCGACCTGCCGGGCTATCACCTCTATTATCCCCACCGGCGGCACCCATCCGCCGCCTTCAGCCTGTTCGTCGAGACCCTGCGGTTTCGCGGGTAAGATTGAGAGTGCCGGATGAAACGATCCGGCTGGGGCTGCGTCAAAAGGCCCCTGCCCGAGTGCATGAATTGGCGTTGTTGAAGCAGCCGGTTTGAGGTAGCCCTATCCTCGATAGATTGTATCAAGTAACAGACTGGAAATACTCAAATGATGGATTGGGATTGGGTAGATTTGTTCCCCTTGGTCTTCTTTCCGTTCAAGATTATCGTGTTGGGCACGGGCATGTTCTTCGCCATCAAGTGGCATCACGATCAGGCGAAGAAGGAAAAGGGCCCCAGCGGCCCGTAAGCGCCCGCCGGTCGGGCAGCGGAAATTTCAGATCTCATCGGATGGATGTTTTCGCGCGTGAACCGGTGTCGGGGAACCCCATGGCGATAGTTGCCGATGCGGATGATCCAGCCGTCGCGAAGATGTTGCGTTTCGCACGGTGGACATCGATTTTGCCAGAACGGCTTTCGATTGCGCCACATCGTCGTTGAACGCCGGCGGGGATGCCTCCCCGCCGAAACGCATGCTGGAAGCGGATCGCCGCTCAGAACTCCTGCCAGTCGCCCTTTGCCGTATCCACAGCAGCGTTGCCCGAAAACGCCGAGGCGATCTTGCGTCCCAGCGCGCGGACCGGAGAGGCGACATATTTGTCGCTGCCACCGGCGCTGCGGACCGGTGCAGGCTGGCTCTTTGGCTGATAGGCACCGTCAGCAAGCCGGAACTGGGAAAGCAGCTGGTTGAGCGACGCCACTTCCTTAGCGAGGCTGTGGCTTGCGGCATTGGTTTCTTCCACCATGGCCGCATTTTTCTGCGTGTCCTGATCCATCTGGTTGACCGCCGTATTGATCTGCTGCAGGCCGGAAGACTGTTCCTGCGCGGCCTCCACGATGGAGACGACGTGCCGGTTGATTTCCTGCACTTCCGAAACGATGGTCGCCAGCGCCTTGCCGGTGTCGCCCACCAGCTGAACGCCCTGCTGCACCTGATCGTTCGAGGTGTTGATCAGCGCCTTGATCTCCTTGGCGGCATGGGCGGAGCGCTGGGCAAGCTCACGCACTTCCTGTGCGACGACGGCAAAACCCTTGCCGGCCTCACCCGCACGCGCGGCTTCCACGCCGGCATTCAGCGCCAGAAGGTTGGTCTGGAAGGCGATCTCGTCGATGACGCCGATGATATTGCTGATCTCATTGGCGGATTTCGCAATCTGCTCCATGGCGACCACGGCGCGGCGCACCACATCGCCGGATTGTTCGGCGCCCGCCTTGGCGCGGCTGACGATCAGGCCCGCCTCCTGCGCACGCTTGGTGGAATCCCTGACCGTCGTGGTGATTTCTTCCAGAGCGGCGGCGGTTTCTTCGACAGCCGCAGCCTGCTGCTCGGTGCGCTTGGCCAGATCGTCGGCGGCAGATTTGATCTCATCCGCACCCGCGCCGATGCCGCTGGCGTTCTGGGCCACCTTGGTCAGGGCCGCCTGCAGCTTTTCGGCAGACATGTTGAAATCGTTACGAACGGCGTCGAGCGTGGCGGTGAACGGCTGGCCGATGCGATAGGAAACATCGCCTTCCGAAAGCTTGGAGAGACCGGCTGCGAGATTGTCGACGGCGAACTTGACGTCGGCCGCTTCCCTTGCCTTCTGCTGTTCGCGCTCGATCCGGTCTTTCTCCGAGAGGCTGCGATTGGCTTCGGTTTCCTGTTCGAGACGAATGCGCTCGATGGCGTTTTCGCGGAAGACCTGCACGGCCTTCGCCATCTGGCCCACTTCATCCCGGCGCGCCATGCCGTCGATTTCCGTTGCCGTCTCGCCGCCGGCAAGCGACACCATCCGCTCGCGCAGGCGGGCGATAGGGGTTGTAATGCCGCGGGACGCCACGAACAGCGCCAGAATGATGCCGACCGCAAAAGCGATGCCGACAACCACCAGCGAGGTGAAGATGGTCGAATTGGTCTGGTCCGTCAGTTCGTCGCTTCCCTCGACGACGCCCTTGGCGAGTTTTTCCAGGAGGGCGGCGATTTCGTTTCCGGTCGAGCGGATCACGATGTCGGCCTTCAGGAGTTCGGCGGCGGATTCCGCATTCCGGTTGGCCGAACCGAATTCCACGGCCTTGTCGGTCAAGGCGATAATGCCCTGAGCCTGGCTCAACAGCTTGTCCAGCGCCGGCGCTTCCTCCGGGAAAATGGTTTTGACCCCTTTCAGGCGCGATATCAACGCTGTCCTGTCCGTCTCATATTCATGTTTGACGACCTTGAAGTCAGGAATGTCGGCGTCATAAGCCATGACCTGATAGGCGCCATAGGCCATGGCCTGCAGGTTACGGTTTGCCCGGGAAAGCTCCACCAGAGCGGCGTTGTCATTGGCGATAAAAAACGAGTAGGCCGTGTCCGCTTGCTTGTAATGGGTGGCCATATAGGCCGTGGCGCCAAGGCCGACGATGCAGAGCGGAAGAATGAGCGACAGGATTTTGGTGCGGATACTGGCGTTTTGAAGAAAAGACACGGAAAGCCTCACGTCATAAAAAAACCGCTCCTTCCCCGTGCCGGAGGTGTTCGGCAAGACTGACATTGCACGTCGAACGCCCCGATCATCGAGACTTCGCTAGCCGCATCATAGGCTCTGGCCGCATCTGCATCATGCATGCGCCGCAGAAAACCGCCTGTCCCTTCCAATACGGGAGGCCGCTCACCACGGTTGGCGCGGCGGCCCGCCAGCAGGCGGAAACGCCAGGCCGAATTCCCTGAAAAAAGCGGAAGCGAGCGAATTTTCAGCCGTCGCTCCCGGTCATTTTCCAGTAAAATGATTATAGTCAAAAACTTTACAATTCCTTCACGCCACGGTGGGCAAAGCACGGGTGTTTTTTGCCCCCGCAGACCGGTCGTCAACCACCCGGCGCAAAGGGCCGCGCCCTTCGCGTGGCCGCCCATCGCTGCAAAATGGCGGCCATGACGGCAAGTCCGGCCATGGCGGCAAATATCATGGCGATGTCGCGATAGGCGGCGGCAAAACCGAAGCGGGCAATCCATGGCTGGCTTGCCAGCGGCGAGATGAAATGCCCGAGAAACATCGAAGCGGTGACGATGCCGGCGATACGCCCGCGCAGTCTGAGCGGCGCCAGCATGATGGTGGTGGACATGATGCCCGGCATAACCACGCCAAGGCCAAACCCCACCACCGCAAGCGATGACAGCATGGCGACCAGCCCCTCGGCCATGGCGAGCAGCGCAAAACCCGTCGCCATCGACACCAGCCCGGCGGCAATGATGGCGGTCACGCTGGCCCTTGCCCGCAATCGCCCGAAATTGAGCGCCGCCAGCGCCCCGGCCAGATTGAAAATGCCGATGGCGTATCCCGCAATGCTGCCGGAAAACACTCCGAGCTCCCGCAGGAAGAACGGCAATTGCGAGGGGATGGTGTAAAACAGGGCGTTGACGAGAAATACCGCCAGCGCCAGCACACCCACCAGCAGCCAGTTGACCGCAAAGTCCTGGTCGCCGCCGGCTTTTATACGGCTGTCGCTCCTCACCGGTTCCGTCAGGAAGAACAGGGCCGCCGGCAGAATGAACAAGGCGACGGCATAGACCGCGAAGGGCGCGCGCCAGTGCAGATCCGCCAGCAAACCGCCCGCCACCACAAAAACCACGCCGCCGATCTGGGTAAAGGCCTGTTGCAGGCCGAGATAACGCTCCCGCGCCGGGCCTTCGAAATAATCGCCCACCAGCGCCGTGCCGATCGTCATGATGGCGCCGATCGCCAGCCCCAGAAAAGCGCGCCCGACGAGCAGGCCGACAAGGCTATCGGCAAAAAGGCCGGACATGCCGGAAAGGCTGTAGAGCAGGATCGCGCCGAGCAGCAGCCGCTTGCGGCCGAAGCGATCCGCCAGCACCCCGGCAATGGGCGCGCAGAAAGCCACGAAAACCGAGGGCAATGTCAGCACCATGCGGCTCATGATATCCACATGCGGCGTCGACAGGAAAGTCTGCTCAATGGCCGGCAGCGAAGGTGCGACCGTGGTTCCGGCCATGATGGTAAGCGTGGCGACGAACAGCAGCGTCACTTTCAAGGCGAAGGATTTTTCGGCCATCTCACGCCCCCTTGTAAGGCGTTGCGGACCGCGCCTGTTTCAGCGCACGCGCCCACCAGCCGAGCTTGTTCATCATCGTCTCCAGCGCGCCCGCCGCCGGCACACCGGCGTCGAACTGGCCCGCAGCATCGACACGATCCCAGGGATTGGCGAAGCTGACGACATCGCGGATCGTCACCGCATGCAGTTCCGCAAAGACGGGACGAAGCTGTTCGGCGGCGCGCAGGCCGCCGGAAATCCCGCCATAGGATACGAAGGCCACCGGTTTGGCGCCCCATTCGTCATAGGCGGAATCGATCAGCACCTTCAGCGCGCCGGGGTAACTGCGGTTATATTCCGGTGTGACGACGATGAAGGCATCGGCGCCATCGAGGCTTTGCCGAAGCTCCCGCACCGCGGCCCGCTCGGGCGCGTGATCCTGCGGCAGATCGAGTTCGCGCGGGTCGATGACCGCAAGCTCCAGTCCCGGCCGGGTCTCCAGCCGCTCCAGCAGCCATTTGCCAATAACATCGCAGAAGCGCGGATTGCGGGCGCTGCCGAAGATGATGCGGATGGAAAGTGTATTGTCGCTCATGGAACGTCCTTCAACAGTGTGTTCCATGTCCTGATAATTCCTCAACTATAGTTGAGGTCAATAGCCGTGCAGAAAAAAAGCGGCAGGTTCAAAACCTGCCGCATCGTCTCTCGCAGTGGCGTGGGGTGCTTCAGGCCGCGGCGCGCCGCAGCGCTGTCGCAACCTTGTGGATATGCGCCGCACCAATGCCGCAGCAGCCGCCGATCATGGTCGCGCCCGCATCCGCCCAGGAGCAGGCAAAACGGGAATAGACATCGCCGGTCAGATCCGCGCGCGTGCCATGCAGCCCTTCATTGGCGGCGGAATCGCCCTGCTCTCCTTCGAAGGCATTGGCGTAGACGCCGATTTCCAGCGACACAGCCTTTTCCGCGAAGACGGCGGCGGCCGTCTCGACGGCGGCCTTCATGACTTCCGGCTTGCTGCAATTGAACAGAAGCGCGGCGGCACCCGATTGCGCCGCCCATTCGGCGGCCGCCCTGACCGTTTCACCGGAGCGAAGCGCGGGCTCGCCGCCGGCCGCAGCCGCATCGTCGTTGAGCGTGAAGGAAATCCAGAACGGTTTGCCGGTCGCGGCAACGGCCTCGCGCACCGCCTCGCCCTCGGCGATCAAGCTGAGCGTCTCGCCGAGCCAGACATCGACATGGGGCGCGAGATTGTCGACCAGCACCTTCAGATAGGCCTGCACCCGCGTGGCATCGAAATTCTGCGGCTCATAGGAACCGAAAATCGGCGGCAGCGAACCCGCCACCAGCACCTTGCGGCCGGAAGCATCCGCCGCCTCGCGCGCCAGCCTGCCCGAAAGGGCGATCAGCGATGCGCCATCCTTCTGGAAACGCTCTTCGCCGATGTGGAAGGGCACCAGCGCATAAGAATTGGTGGTGACGACATCGGCGCCGGCTTCGATGAATTCCGCATGCACCTGCCGCACGATATCGGGCGCATCGATAAGCGCCAGCGCCGACCATTCCGGCTGTTTCAGCTCGGCCCCGAGCCGCTGCAATTCGCGGCTCATGCCGCCGTCGAGGATACGGATTGTGCTCATGGTCATACTCCCTGAATGTTTATCGCCTGACCGGCACCTGCTGTTCGACAAGGCCGAAACAGCGGGCGATGATGGCGGTGAGAATGAGATAAAAAACGGTGACGACGATCAGCGGCTCATAGACCAGAAGCGTATCCTGCCGCACCTTGTAGGCGACGGCGTAGAGGTCCATCACCGTCACGGTGAAAGCAAGCGGCGTGGCTTTAAGCTGCATCACCACCTCGCCGGCAATGGTCGGCAGCGCGATGCGGATCGCGCGCGGCAGCCAGATGCGGCGAATGAGGGTGAAACGGCCCATGCCGAAAGCCCTGCCCGCCTCCAGCTCGCCTTTCGGCACCGCCAGCAGCGCGCCGCGCAGAACTTCCGCCTCATAGGCCGCATAATTCAGCGTGAAGCTGACGGCTGCAAAGAAGAACCCTTCGCGCAGCACCGGCCACATGAAACTCTGGCGCAGGCCGGGGATCATCGGCAGAAGCGAGCCGACGCCGTAATAAAGCAGCCAGAGCTGGATGAGCAGCGGCGTGCCCCGGAAGAAGGTGCAATAGGCCCGCGCCAGGATTTTCGTCACCCGCCCGCCGCTCACCTGCGCAAACGCAAGCCCGATGGCCAGAAGAAAGCCGATGCTGACGGAGATGGTGAGCAGCGCCACTGTCTGCCATGCACCCGAAAGAAGCAGCGGCCAATATTTTGCGACCCATGAGAAATCCATGCCGTCCCCTCCTCAGGCCAGGGCCGGCTGGCCGCGCCGCACGCGGCGCTCGATCAGCGAAAAAACGAGGTTCGAAACAAGCGTGATGGCGAGATAAAGCAGGGCGGCGGCGAGGAAGAACAGGAAATATTGCTTGGTGCTGGCCCCGGCGAGACGCGTCGCCAGCGCCAGTTCCTGATAACCGACGACCGCCACCAGGGCGCTGTCCTTGGTCACCGCAAGCCAGAGATTGCCGAGCCCCGGCAAGGCGTTCGGCAAAAGCGCCGGCAAGACCACCCGGCGGAACCGTAAGGCCGGCGACATGCCGAAGGCGCGCGCCGCCTCGATCTGGCCGCTCGGAATGGCAAGGATCGCCCCGCGCAGCACCTCGGTCATATAGGCGCCCTGCACGAAACCCAGAACCGCAACGGCGGCGACGAAACCGTTCACCTCCAGCGGCGGCATGCCGGCCAGCAGCAGCAGCCGGTTGAGGCCGTCAGTCCCGGCATAATAAAGCCCGACGATGAGGATCAGCTCGGGAACCGCACGGATCGCAGTGGTATAGAGGTTGAGCAGCAGGCCAAGCGGCCTGTTGCCCGAAAGCTTGCCGAGCGCCCCGGCCATGCCGATGGCAAGGCCGATCAGATAGGCGCCGGCGGAAATGGCAAGCGTCGACGCCGCACCCTTCAACAGGGTGCCGCCCCATCCCGGAGGATAGGGAGACAGAAGTTGCAACGTGGTTTCAAGGCTTGCCATATGCGTGACCGATCAGACCGAATTACTGTCCGTAAATATTGAAGCTGAAGTACTTCCTGGTGATCTCGTCATATTTGCCGCTGGCGCGCACGGCGGCGATTGCCGCATTCAGCTTGGCCTTGAGTTCGGTGTCTTCCTTGCGCAGGCCGCCCGAAACGCCGAGACCGAGGATTTCCTTGTCGTCGGCGACATCGCCCATGTCGGCGCAGCAATCCTTGCCCGCATCGCTCTTCACGAAAGCGTCGAGAACAATGGAATCGCCGAAGACGTAGTCGATGCGGCCGGCCGCGAGATCCTGAAACGCCTCGTCCAGCGTCTGGTAGGTCTTCTCATCGGCGACACCGGCAAAATATTTCTTGTAATATTCGGACTGGATCGTCGCCACCTGAATGCCGATGGTCTTGCCCTTGACGTCCTCGGCCGTCGCACCCGCCTTTTCGCCCTTGGCGCCGATCAGCTTGCTCGGCGTGTTGTAATATTTGTCGGTGAAATCGATGATCTTCTGACGCTCCTCCGTGTTCGACATGGAGGACCAGATAACGTCGAATTTCTTCGTCTGCAGCGCCGGGATGAGGCCATCCCATGACAGTTCCACGATCGAGCATTTTTCCTTCATTTCCGCGCAGACGGCATCCATGAGGTCGATTTCCCAGCCCTGCCACTTGCCGCTGGCATCCTTGGCGAAGAAGGGCGGGTAGGCCTCGTTCATGATGCCGAAGCGCACGTCGGCGCTGGCGGTGAAGGCGGAAAACGCAAATGCCGTTCCGGCAAGCAGCGTGGCGAAAAATTTCATTCAAGTCTCTCCTGTTAAAACGGACTGTCAGGCAAAAGGGTCAATTGGCGAGCGCGCCGGTAAATTCCCGGCAGCGGGCGCTCAAGGGGTTTCCGAACACCTGCGCCGGCGGCCCCGCCTCCTCCACCCGGCCCTGATGCAGAAACACGACCTGCGAGGACACATCACGCGCAAAGCGCATTTCATGGGTAACGAGCAGCATGGTGCGGCCTTCCTCGGCCAGATCGCGGATGACCTTCAGAACCTCGCCCACCAGTTCGGGATCGAGCGCCGAAGTGGGTTCGTCGAACAGCATCACCGCCGGCTCCATGCAGAGCGCACGCGCAATGGCGGCGCGCTGCTGCTGCCCGCCGGACAGGAATGCCGGATAGGCGTTTTTCTTGTCATAAAGCCCGACCTTGTTCAGCAGGGCTTCAGCCTTTTCGACCGCCTCCTGCCGCCTGACGCCGAGAACATGAACGGGCGCCTCGATGACGTTTTCGAGAACGGTGCGATGGGCCCAGAGATTGAAATTCTGGAACACCATGCCAAGGCCAGTGCGCAGTTTTTCCACCTGCCGCCAGCTTTTCGGCACGGCCTTGCCGTCCCGGCCGGTTTTCGTGGCGATTTCCTCGCCATTGACGATGACGCGGCCGCGATCCGGCGTTTCGAGGAAATTCATGCAGCGCAGAAAGGTGCTTTTGCCGGAACCGGAGGACCCGATGATCGAGATGACATCGCCCTTATGGGCCTGCAGCGAAACGCCCTTCAAAACCTCATGCGTGCCGAAGCTCTTGTGGATGTCATCCGCCTCGAGCGCGCAGGCGCCTGTATCTGCCATCGATTGACCTAGCCGATCCGTTTTTTGAGTGCCGCCGCGCCAATAGCCGGGGTTTCGCGGTGCGACGTGCACAATAACAAAGACTTGAGCCGCGCATGTTTAGCGAAAATAGCCGCAGACGCGCGCAACAATCGGCTCTTTTACATATTTGCAACGAAAAATCATTTCAAAATATCACCTGGAGCGAACGCCCTTGCAAGGACGTCGGGGCGATGCCCGCTCCGCCGCCGGGTCTCTCCTGTTCCGCCTCCACCTCGTCCTCCACCGGGGTGGTCTGCGCAAATCCCATTTTTAGTCATCCATGATGCACGGGAAAATAGCACCGCGATTGTGCGCTTTTCCTCGGGAAAGCGGAGCCCGGAGACAAAGGACAAGACGGAAGCTTGCCAAAATTGACGCCAGACCCCAAAAAATCGCCTACAAAAATTTATCCATATTTCATCCAAAGGTTGCTTGCTTGAGCGTATTTTGTTAACCTCAACCGAGGCGGTTGATACAGATTAATATCTTGATATTAATATGATTTATTCCAAATCCGATACTTTCGATCCCACCGGATTGCAGGTTTTATATCTATATTAATACATTCAAATATACGCTGCCTATGGTTGATTTCGTCAATGCACAAAAGGTGGGGGCCGACGGTGGACGTTCCGATACACACCCATATGGACGATGGCGATAGCGGTCACTTGACACAACGCCCGGTTCAAATCGGTGTGTCCGGCATCCGCCCCATGCGCAAGGAAGACGTTCCGGCTGTCGAGGCCGTGCTCAACAGCGCTTTCAGGAAGACCGGGCAGGAGCGGAACTTCGATTTCGGCTCCTATATCGAAAAACTGTTTTTCGGCAGTCCTGCCTTCAATCCGGAAAACGGCAGCGTTGTCTACGATGCCGGGGAGAACGGGGTCACCAGCGTCATCCTCGCCGTGCCCATGCGCTTCGTTGCGAATGGAAAAACCATTACCGCACGGCTGCTCTGCGCCTTCGCATCGGACGGGAAACGCGGCGCACTCGGCGCGGCGCGCCTGTCCCGCGGCATGCGGGCCTCCAAACACGACATGTTGTTCTCGGATACGGCTTCACCCGTCAGCGCCGATCATTGGGTGGCGACCGGCGGCAACATGCTGCCGATTGAAAGCCTGCAATGGCACAAGGCGCTCAAGCCCTTCTGCACCATCGCGCTGCGCATGCCGCGCCGTTCGAAACTGGCCAAGACCACGCTGGCGCTCGCCGCGCTCGGATTTGTGGATGGAATCCTGCGACGGTGGAAAAAGGGTCTGAGGCCGCAGGAGGCCGCCGGCGCCACGGTGAAAACCGTGGATTACGAAACCTTCCGCCGCAGGGCGCTCGCGATGATCGAGCGTTTTTCCATTCGCCCGGAATGGTCTCACGAGGAATTCCACTGGCTGATCGAGATGAGCAGGGCCAATGAAAGCCTCGGCGAACTGAAAGGCGTGTTGATCGAGAATGCCGAAGGCCATGCCATGGGTGCTGCGCTGTTTTTCGGCCAGCGGGGGAGAACGGCCTATGTGCTCAATCTCGTCTGCGATGCCGGTTGCGAAAACGACGTGCTCAACACCCTGTTCCGCCATTTCGATGACGAGAATTATGCCCATGTCACCGGCATGGCGCAGCCCTTTCTCATCAACGCGCTTTACCGCCAGAACCACATGAGCTTCCGCCACGACGGCTATTTCTGCATGGCGACGCGCGATGACGCCCTGCGGGAAAGGGCGCTGGCCGGCGATATCTATATTGGCGGACTGTGCTCGGAGAGCTGGAGTAAGCTCATCACCGACTATTGAGCCCCTGCCCCGCCTCACCACGGAAAACGGATCGAAACCCTCAAGCTTTGCCGAACCGTCCGACATTGGCCGAGATGAGATGGCGCAGCGCTTTCGCATAACGTTTGGAGCGCGTCTTGGCCGCCAGCGCGCTGGTCCAGTCCACCATCGACCCGTTAATATCGAAATCGCCGAGCTGGCCTTCGGGAATATCGCCCTTTTCGATGCGCTCGACGATGGAGGCGAGCGCCGCATAAAATTCCGGCGAGCGATAGGGCGGATGCAGTGAATACATGCCCTTGCCCGTGCCCAGAAAATCGAGGCGATAAACACCCGTGCGCATCATGTTCGTGCTCAGCACCTCCTCGGCGGGCATCGAGACAGGCTGCTGGTTATAGGCATAGGAGCGGATGCGCCGTTTGACATCGGGCTTGAGCAGTTCGAGCGAGCCGATGCGTTTCGCAAAGCGTTCCATGTCGATCATGAAGAGCCGGGTGGACACGGTGGCGAAACGCCAGGTGGGAATGCGCGACGGCAGCTTGCGCGGCGCAGGAATATTCTTCACGCCGGGCATGCCGACATGGCGGGAAATATCCAGATCGCCGCGCACCGTCGGCGGCCCGGAAAAGGGCGTGATGCACAGCGCATCCGGATTGGCCTTCTGAAGCGCGATGGCCTCGCCGAACCAGCTCTGGCTGCCGCCGCCGAACATCATGTCGCTGTCCATATGCAACACATAACGGGCATTGGCGCGTTTCAGCCCATAGAAATAGACATGGAAAGGCCCACCATCGAAAGCTTTGGCGGGATAGGGGATCGGCGAGCGGGGAAAGAAGGTTTCCGTCACGGCGTTGCGCGCCGCATCGCTGTAATCGACGATATCCACATGCAGATGCGGATAATTGGTCTGCATTTCCTCCAGCATGTCGAAGAGACGCTGGCGCGCCGCATCGAAACCGTTGCCCTTGTAGCGACCGGCCCCCACCTGGCCCGTATCGACGGTGAGGAGAATGCGGTCCACCTGTCCGCCCCAGACCCTGAGCTGATGCGGCAGGGTCAGGGCCGCGTGCGGGGCATCGAAGGGGTGCAGGTTGATTTGCAGCGCCTTTTGCACGGGAGGAAGCGGCATTTCAGCATTCATAGTCATGCACCACGGTTCCGGAATTCATTGATGATGGCCATCATGGGTTTTTGGTTGAAACTCCAGTCCAGCGGCAGCGGCCGGTTGGCGGTGCCATCCCGGCGCGGATAGGCCCAGCGAATCCAGCTATATTGATCCGAGATGCCCCATGTGGTGATGGAGGAAAGCGCGCCGCCCGCCGAGGCAGCCTCCAGAAACTCGCGGACCTGGCCGTTGATCAGCATATCGCGCTCGGATTCCGGTGCGGGCAGCGTCTGGTCCATCACATCCAGCTCCGTCACCAGAACAGCAAGACCGTAACTGCGCATTTCCGCCGTGAAGGCGGCAAGCTCGTCCTTGGCAATCGGCCAGCCGCCGCGCAAATGCCCCTGCAGGCCGACGGCGTTGATCGGCGCGCCCTTCTCCAGCAGTTCGAGAATGAGATTGCGGAAGGCCGCGCGCTTGGCCGGCGATTTCTCGGCGGCAAATTCCACGTCATATTCGTTGAGCACGAGCTGCGCCTTCGGATCGACCGCATGGGCGATCTCGAAAGCTTTCTTGATGGCGTCCGGCCCGGCGCCGTAATACCAGGCATCGCGCCGCGCGCGCACATTGCCCGGCACGTCGGGGATCGGCTCATTGACCACGTCCCAGCTATGGATCACGTCCTTATAACGCTCCATCACCGTGACGATATGGGTCTCCATCAGCTTCTCGACCTTCACGCCACCGCCGATGCTCGCAAGCCAGGGCGCGTTGGAGGCATACCAGATCAGCGGATGACCGTGCATGGAAAGCTTGTGCTGGCGGGCGAAATTGGCGATTGCATCGGCGGCGGCGAAATCGAACGCCTCCGCCGAAGGCCGCAGGACCTCCCATTTCATTTCGGTAACGGGGGTGATGCGCGAGCAATATTTCACCACCGCCTCGCCGATGCGGCTATCGGCAGTGAGATCCGGCAGGTAAACGGCCGCGCCATACGGGGCGGTTTTGCTCGCCGCTTTCTTCTGCGCGGCAAAGGCCGGGCCGGCCACGGCATGCAGCAGGCCAGCGCTTGCCGCACCGCCCATAAAATTCCGCCGCCCGATCCGCATGTACCCGCCTCCGCAACCTTTATTCCCAAAACATAACATTCCGATCATAGGAAAAGGATATTAAAGATTTGCAAGGTTAACCGACGTTATACCACGTCATAATTGGCCAGACCCGCTTAATGCGGTAGTAACTTCGCTGTGCGAATTCTTGGCCTACGCCGCATGGAGTTTGAAGTCTTGGTTTCCGTTTCGATTGTCATTCCCGTTCGCAATGGCGAGCGTTACATCGTGGAAGCGATCGAAAGCGTGTTGCTGCAGGGCGAGACCATCGGCGAAGTGCTGGTGGTCGATGACGGCTCCACCGACACCACCGCACAAAAGGTGGAAGGTTTTTCCGACCCTCGCGTCAAATTGCTGGCCCGGCCGCAGGGAAGGCAGGGCGTTTCCGCCGTGCGCAATTTCGGCCTGTCGCAGGCGCGCGGCGAATGGACGATGTTTCTCGATGCCGACGATCGCCTGAAACCGGGCGCCATCGCGACCCTTTGCGCCGGCATTTCCGGGCCGGATGTCGTCGCCGTTTATGGCGATTACGAGCGCATCGATGAAAATGGCGTCAAGATCGGCCGGCGCAATCTCATTCGCCGCCGGGAAAAACCCGATGGTTTCATTCTCCAGCCGCTGCTCGGCGGCAACTTCATCGTCAATGGCGGCATCATGCTGGTCAGGACCCGCATCTTTCAGGAATTCGGCGGTTTCGACGAGACTTTGCGTTATGCAGAAGACTGGTATGGCTGGTGCAGGCTGGCCGCCGCCGGCCGTTTCGTTTACCTGCCCGGCTGCCATGTGCTGGATTACCGCGTGCACAGAACGAGCGTGATGATGAACCGGCTTTTGACCTTCCGGGATTGCGAACCGGCAATCGAGGCCGTGTTTTCCGACCCGGCCATCGTCGCTGCCGTTTCGCCGCCGGAGCTGCGGCGGCTTCGCCGCCGATCCGAAAACCACATGAATGCCTATACCGTGGCGCAGGCCTTCCGCGCCCGCCGCTACCGCGAGGCCTTTTCGGCGCTGGCCGATACCTTCCTCAATCGCCCGCGCCAGAGCCTCAGGGCCGTCGTTTTTTCCGCCGCAGCGCTTGCCGGAATTTAGGAGTTTCCATGTCCGAAATCATGCCGGAAGCGGTGGTGTGCATTCCGAGTTTCCGCCGGCCGGAAGGCCTGAAAAAGACGCTTGGGTCACTCGCAGCCCAGAAGGTCGATTTTCCCTTCGCCATCGTCGTGGTCGATAATGACGGCGCAGGCCAGGCGGGTCTTGCGGTCGCGCGCGCTTTTTTCGCCGAAAGCGGCATGACCGGAGAGGCATTGGTCGAACCGACGCAGGGCAATTGTTACGCCATTAACACGGCCTTCCGTACCGCCCGGCAAAGCTATGCTTCGGCTGAGTGGTTCCTGATGATCGATGACGACGAGGCCGCCTCCCCCGTCTGGCTTGCCGAAATGGTTTCGGCGGCGAAATCCTTCGGCGTCGATATCGTCGGCGGCCCGGTCAACCGGGAATTCGACGCACCGGCTTCGAAGGCGGTTCTCTCGCATCCGCTGTTCGGCTCCATCGAAGCGCCGACCGGCCCCGTCGAGCAAATCCACGGATCGGGCAACTGCCTGATCTCACGGCGGGTTTTCGAGACGCTGGCGAAACCGGAATTCGACGTGCGCTTCAACTTCCTCGGCGGCGGCGACATGGATTTCTTCACCCGCTGCCGCAAGGCAGGTTTCAAATTCGCCTGGAATGCGCAAGCGCTCATCATCGAATATGTGCCGGAAAACCGCATGGCGCCACGCTGGATCATGGAGCGCTCGCTCCGAACCGGCATCATCAATTACAGCATCGACCGCGCCCGACGCCCCGGCCTGAAAGGCGGGCTGCTGCTTGCCGCCAAAAACGCCGTCAGCCTGTGCCTGTCTGTGGTGCGCGCCGTTTCCGCCTTCGTGAAAACCGGAACCCTGCTGCCAGCCACGCATCCGCCGCTGATGTCCATCGGCCGCGTGATGGCAAGCCTCGGCATTACGCTCACGCCCTACAAGGCGCCGGCGAAGAAGAGCTGAAGCGGGATAGCTTCGGCTCAGCTAAGGGTTTTTTGCCTGCCGAGCGCGATCGTATTCGTGAACCGTTTCTGGAAACCGAACGACGCCAAGGCCGTCGCAAGGACGAGGAGCGGCACGAGCACCGGCCAGAAGAAACAAAGGACAATCCCGGTGACGCGATAAAAATCCCAGTCCTTGTCGCGGCGGGCGCCTTCGATATAGGTCATGGCGAGAGAGGTAACGGTGCCAATTCCATATATGAAAAGAGAAATGGACGTAATCACCATTGGTGGCCTCAATAAATCTATGATTCGAATAAATTTGTAATATTGATGCAGTGTAGCGCAGATGTTCGCAGTTGCAACGGATTTCAGCGACGCAGCGCATCCATTCAATAAGTTAGGAAAATCTTATATTGTCGGGCGGGAGGCGCACGCGCGCTTTATTCTTCGCGTAGCAGCAGCTTGTCGCGATGATCTAGCGACCTTGTCCCGAAGCCCCGAAGCGATACTTCAGCAGCGAATATATGGCGATAGGATTGGTCAGCAGGTAACGTTTTCCGAGCCGCTTCGGCTCGAGCATGGCCCGGTAGAGCCATTCCAGCCCCATATCCTGCATCCATTGCGGCGCCCGGCTGTTCTTGCCGGCGAGGAAATCGAAAAGGCCGCCGCAGGTCTTGATTACGGCGATGCCGGAAAGCCTGTCCAGATTGCGCGAGACGAAACGCTGCTCCAGCGGTATGCCGAAGCCAACCCAGAGAATATCCGTCCCGGATGCCGCGATATCGGCGAGGATCGCCTCTTCCTCGGCCCGGCTGAAATAACCGTTGCGCCGCCCCGCAAATATGAGGCGCGGATAAAGCCTCTGCATTTCCTCGACCGCCGCGCGGTTCACCTCTTCGGAGCCGCCGAGGAAATAGAACCGGCTGCCCGTCTCTTCGGCGCGCTTCGCAACCGCATGAACGAGATCCGTGGTCGCAACCCGTTCTCTCAATGCCTTCGGGCAGAATTTGCGGGAAAAGATCACCAGCGACATGCCGTCCGCATGAATCTGGTCCGCCTGCCGCAGCATGGCGTCGAATTCCCGGTCGTGATGGCAGAGCGCGATGACCTGACCGTTTGCCGATGTCGAATAAAACGGTCTTGCACCGGCCGCACGCGCCGTCGTCGCGCGCAGGATGAAATCCCGCGCCGTTTCGTCGATAGTCGCGTCAGTAATGGGCAACGCCGCAAGCGGAATAACCGGCCAGACCTGACCAGTCCCCTCCGCATCCGGCATCTCTCTCCCTGTCATAATCTGTCCGGTGTCCAAGATAGGCATCGTTTCATTGTTATATTCACGCTTATGCTTAGGGTATAAGGCTTCAAACACTACGAAGAACTATCATTAATATTTTTATAAATCCCCGTATGCGGCAGGCATTTTACACGCCTGAAGGTTGTGCGCCACATTTTCCGCCTATTCCGGTTTTCCAGCCGATGGGTTAAGGGACGCGGAAATCAAACCACGGAAGGGCTCCGGCCATGGAAACAATCTCGATCGACAATCGCGGCGATTTCGGCCTCTGGGCGATAGAACGGGCGAAAGAAATCGTCGCCAACGAGGCGTCCGATCTTGCCATTTCGGTTCGCGACGGTGACGAAGCGGGCATTCGCGATGCCGGCAATGCGCTGGGCGCGGCCATCGCCGCCGCCCTGCTCGAAGTTTATGACGGTCTGATTTCGGAAGAATAAGGCGACGCGCAGCCGCTTTGTCTTACCGCGCCGCGACATCCGCGTGATCGTCCCGGCGAAGATAACCCCAGAGGCCGAGCGCCACGGCAATTGCCAGACCAAGGAACAGGCCGCCCATACCGCCGGCAATCAGGAACGTCAGCTTGCCCGGCGGCCAGCTTCTGGAATTGGGCGCAACCGGCTGCGAAATCACCCGCACATTGGTAGAATCGATCGACTGCTGTTCGGCAAGCTGGCGCGAGCGCGTCAGATAGGTTTCATAGATCGCCGCCGCCGAGCGGGCGTCACGATCGAGATCACGCAGCCGCACCTGCGCCTCATTGTCGGTAAAGACATTGGCGCGTTCCGCCACCGCTTTCAGCCGCAGGGCATCGAGTGAGGAGCGCGCCTCCGCGACATTGATCTTTGCCGCTTGAAGGATACGCCGCGCCTCATCCGCCATTCCCTGTTCCAGCATCGCCCGCTCCGCACCCGCGGTCGCAAGACGCGGATGGCGCGCGCCATAGGTCAGCGTCATCGCACCGATCTGCTGTTGCAGCGTGCTGTATTGCGCGCGGATCGTATTCATCGTTTGGCTGTCAAATATGGCGTCGCTCTGGGTGCGGTTCTGCGCAATCGCCGCCTCCATCTGCTTGAGGCGCGATTCTTCCTGAATGAGGCGCTGCTGGGTCGCGAGCACCTGAGCGTTCAGCTCACCGGAAGCCAGATTGCTGACGAGCTGGCCGTTATTTTCCTGCAGGCCGTTCTCGCGGCGGAAATCAGCCACGCGCTTTTCGGCGGCGGTCACATTCTCGCGCATTTCCTCGAGCCGCTTCTTGAGATCGTCAACGACGCGTTGACTGCTGTCGGAGTTTGTCTGGAATAGCTCGCTTTCGAAAGCCTTCACGATGGCCTTCGAGACAGTCACCGATTTTTCCGCGTCATTGGTCCAGACCGAAAGCGTCACGACAAAGGAGCGCGGGTCGCGTTCCGCCGCCACCCGGTCGCCGAGCGAACGAAGCGCGCCGACCCGGTTGTCGTCATCTTCCGGTTTCGATGAGAACATCGCCTTCAGCCGGGCGAGCGGCGGCGGACTGATGAATTCAGGGTCCTTATCGAGCTTCAACTCGTCCACCACCCGCGCCAGCACGTTGCGCGAGGTGATGGTGCGCAGCTTGCTTTCCACCTCGAGGATTTGCGTGTCGCGCTGCTGGTTGGGCGAAAACACCCCGTCATTGACGACATTCAGGTTGGAGGGATTAACGACGATATCCGTATAGGCCTTGTAACGCGGCGGCGTCATGGAGGCATAAGTCAGCGCGCCGGCGACGCAGAGAACGATTGCCAGCACGATCCAGACGATGCCTTTGCGAAGCCAGAGGATGACGTCATCCACACCGATCCTGTCGAGATGTTTCAGGCCCGGCAGCGCAGCCGCGAGACTGCCGCTCGGCGAAGCCGCCTTCACCGGCGTCTCGGCCGCAGCCGGCTCGGCGACGGTCTTCGCCGGTTTCGGCTCCAGATGCTCCTTCAGCACCGTGCGCTCGAAAACTTCGTCCTCATCCACCAGATCGTCCAGCAGGGAACCATGGGTTCTCGCGGCAGGCGCCGTTTTTTCATCGAGCGGACGTACCTGCTTATGTCCCGCCTTTTGAAGCCTGTACATCAGCCAATCCAACTCGAACGAACCACAAAAAGGCCGGCAACAGAGGGTTCCCATCGTCGCCAGAGCCGCTATCGACGGACAAGTTTAAATATGACGGGTGAATTTTAGGTTACCCGCATCAGTCCCGCCATCATCGCCTATTCGCGTCCGCGTTGAAAGGGATGATTGACTCGAATGGATCGATACGGTTCTTTCAACCGTTATATTTTTGCATTATCCATTTGACCCTCAAAGATTTTATCGAAACGGAGTTTGGAATGAGCCTGAAATTTGGAACGAGCGGCCTTCGCGGCCTCTCCGTCGATCTGAAAGGAAAAGCCTCGGCCGTTTATGCCACGGCATTTGCGAGGCACCTTCTCACATCGGGCCAGGCAAAGGCGGGCGATCCCATTCTCGTCGGCCGCGATTTCCGCGATTCGAGCCCGGATGTTTCCGCCACCTGCATCGCCGCGCTCAAAAAAGCCGGCCTGACCCCGTTCGATTGCGGCACGGTGCCGACACCGGCGCTGGCGCTTTACGGCCTGTCGCTCAAGGCCGGCGCGCTGATGATCACCGGCTCGCATATCCCGGCCGACCGCAACGGCATCAAGTTCTACCGCCCGGACGGCGAAATCGACAAGCAGGACGAGACGGCGATTGCCGCTCTTGCCGCCGAAATCGAAGCGGAAGGCATCAGTGACGAGGCGGCGACCGCCGAGGACCATTCCGCCACCGCAGCCGAACTTTTCTACGAACGCAACATCGCGCTGCTGCCGGAAAAGGCGCTCTCCGGCCTCAAGATCGGCGTTTACCAGCACAGCACCGTGGCGCGCGATCTCTTTGTCGACGTGCTTGCCCATTACGGTGCGGATGTCGTTCCGCTCGGCCGCTCCGAAACCTTCATCCCTGTCGATACCGAAGCGGTCTCGCCGGAAACGCTGGCCCTTCTTAAAAAATGGTCGCCGGAGCACGGTCTCGACGCCATCGTTTCTGCCGATGGCGACGGCGACCGTCCCCTGCTGACCGATGAAAACGGCGTGCCGCTGCGCGGAGACCTCATCGGCCTGATCACCGCCAATTTCCTCGGCGCCGGCGTGGTCGTGACCCCCGTCACCTCCAATTCCGGCATCGAGGCGAGCGGTTCGTTCGACGTCGTCCGCACCAAAGTCGGCTCCCCTTTTGTGATCGCGGGCATGGCTGAAGCGCTCGCCGCCGGCAAGAACGGCGTCATGGGCTTCGAGGCCAATGGCGGCCTGCTGACGGCCTCCGCCTTCACACTTAACGGCCGGGCGCTTTCGCCGCTGCCGACGCGTGACAGCTTCCTGCCGGTTCTCGCCGTGCTGCTTCTCTCGGCAGAACAGAAAAAGCCGCTGTCGCAGATCGCCGCCGCCTATAACCTGCCGGTCGCCGCCGCCGACCGCCTGGAAAATTTCGCACAGGAAAAGAGCGCCGCCCTGATGACGCATCTGCGCGCTTCGCGCAGCAATCTCGAGGCATTTCTCGCACCGGTCGGCACCGTGAAGGCGCTGAGCGACATCGACGGCCTGCGCGTGGCGCTTACCGATGGGAGCACCATCCATTTCCGCCCTTCCGGCAATGCTCCCGAAATGCGCTGCTACGTCGAAGCCGCCAATCAGGATGAGGCCGAAACGCTTCTGAACAAGGGACTCGATCTCATCCGTAATTTTGGGTGACGCTTTGCGCGATGCCGGGCTTGCCCGGCATCTGTCCTCCTTGACTTGTCCCAAATGTCGCACCCCGCCCGTGCCCTGTTGCTCTTCCGGCTCCACGGAGCGATAAGGACCGGAGGGCCACGAGAGGCGGATTATGAGCGGCGAGACCATTACCCTTTATGAAGCGATAGGTGGCGATGCGACCGTCAGGGCGCTGACCCGGCGTTTCTATGAATTGATGGACACCCTGCCCGAAGCGGCGCATTGCCGCGCCATCCATCCCGCCGATCTTTCCGGCAGCGAGGCGAAGTTTTACGATTATCTGACGGGATATCTTGGCGGACCGCCCGTTTATGTCGAGAAACACGGCCATCCGATGTTGCGGCGGCGCCACTTCGTCGCCCCCATCGGCCCCGCCGAGCGGGATGAATGGCTGCTCTGCTTCCGCCGCGCCATGGACGAGACCATCGAAAATCCGAAGCTGCGCGAGATCATCTGGACGCCGGTGGAGCGGCTGGCCTTTCACATGCAGAACCAGGAGGCGGACAGCCAATGACCACGCAGAGCGCGACCATCGCAAGCCTGCCGCGCGAAAGATTGCGGGCCTTCATTCTGTTGCTGGGCGGCCTGCTGGGTGCTGCGGGCGTCATGCTTGCTGCCGCCGCCACCCATACCGGCGAAACCTATATGCTCGGCAATGCCTCGGCCATGGCGCTGGCGCATGCGCCGGTGCTGGTGGCGCTTCATATCGGCGCGGATCGTATCAGAACCGCCATTCCCGCGGGCCTGATCCTCGGCCTCGGCACCGCGGTCTTTGTCGGCGATCTCGTCACCCGGCATTTTTCCGGCCACAGCCTGTTTCCCTACGCCGCACCCACGGGCGGCCTCGGCATGATCGCCGGATGGCTGGTACTGTGCGCCGGGGCATTTCTGAAGCCGAAGGGCTAGAGCGCGTCCGGTTTAAACCGAACCGTCGGACGTGCCCTACCTCTCTGTTTTACGCATTTTCCGGACGTAAAACCGCGTCGCACTTTGACTGGAAATGCTTCAGCTTTAGCCCTTACGCCGCGTCCAGCGAAACGAGAGGATATTGCGGCCCTCTTCGGCCGCCGCGCCGATTTCGAAGGACGGCGTTTCACCGGGCTGGCGGGTGCGCAGATAGGGAAAGGTCACGACATTGCCGCCGCTTCTGGCAAGGCGGTTGCGCCTTTCGCGTTCACCGATGATTTCATAGATATCCGTCAGGGCCGGATCGGCAGCCTGCTCGGCCATCTTGTGCAGTTCCACACGGCAGGCTTCCGCCGCCGGCTCTTCACCCTTAAAATTATTGCGCTCGTCGCTCATCGCTGGAGGTCCGTTCATTCATCGTCTGCAGCGCCCGCTCCAGACTGGATTTGCTGCCGTTGCGCAGCGGAATGAACGTCTTGCCGAATTTCTTGCAACCGGACTTCACCCGCAGACACGCATCGTGGCTGATACAGTCGATCGGGCAGAAAACGCAGTCGACGGAGGGAAGCACGGTATCGATGCGCGAGACGGCCTCACGCAGGCCGCCATCGTGATGAATGAGCTCGGCGCCGAAATTGCTGGCGATCTGGCGAAGATGCGCAACCTGACAGTCACGGCCGCCGACATAAAGAAAGCTTTTCGGACCGGAAAGCTGCTGTTCGGCCACGTCCTTTTCGGTCTGTGGCGCGCCCTTGCCCTGCTTGCCGCCGCGTTCGGCCTTCTTCTTTTCCTTGCGTGCCATTCCCTCACCTGCCGGTTGATTTTTCAATGCCCCGGACGTTCGGGATGCCGGCACCATAATAAAGATGAGTTTTGGAGTAAAGTATAAAGGTGATAATTTTCCTCATGTTTTGACATAAAGAATCGATCACATATTCGCGAGAACGGTTCCGTTCAGCCGTTTATCCGCAATCCGCCCATGAAAAGCTGCTCCAGATGCCGGGCCGCATCCTCAAAACGACCCTCGCCACCATTCTTCTCACCCAGCACCGCCCGCACCTGCACATCGAAATCCGCATAATGCTGGGTAGTCGACCAGATTGAGAAAATCAGGTGATAGGGATCGCATTTGGCCATTCGCCCCGCCTTCACCCAAGCGCGGATGACCTCGGCCTTTTCATCCACCAGTTGTTTCAGCGGCCCTTTCAGCTCATCTTCGATATGCGGCGCGCCCTGTAGGATCTCATTAGCGAATAGGCGGCTTTCACGCGGGAAATCGCGCGACATTTCCAGCTTGCGACGAATATAGGAGCGAATCTCGCTTTCAGGATTTCCCTCGGCATCGAAAGCGCGCAGCGGGTCGAGCCATGTGTCCAGCACCCGCTCGATCAGCGCGCGATGCATCGCCTCCTTGGTGCGGAAATAATAAAGCACGTTCGGTTTCGACATGCCGGCCGCCTCGGCAATCTGATCGATGGTGGAGCCGCGAAACCCGTTTGTGGAAAAAACACTGAGCGCGGCTTCAAGAATCGCTTCCTGCTTTTCTTCCTGAATACGGGTCCGCTTCTGTGTTTTCGCTGCGCGCGGTATGGCCATTCTCAGCTCTCTGTTTCTTTTCCATGCAATTGCCGTTACAGTATGCTTAAAAAATAATCTACGCGTACAGTTTAGGCAAAATTACTGCGATTCGTCACGAAAATCCCTTGCTGACGCCACCGCGAATTTGCAATGTTTACCAGCCGGTCAATTTATCCCCCATCGCCATCACAAGGCAATGGCTGTTATCTTAACCGGCAAAAAAGGGAACGGCACAAGCTTTGCTTCGATAAAAACAAAACAGGTGAGGACGACACTTCATGGCGGCGGGTAAGAACTTGACGGTCAATGGCGACCGTCTGTGGGACAGTCTGATGGATATGGCGAAGATTGGCCCCGGCATTGCCGGCGGCAATAATCGCCGCACGCTGACGGATGAGGATGCGGAAGGCCGCCGCCTGTTCCAGCGCTGGTGTGAAGCGGCCGGGCTGACGATGGGCGTCGACCGCATGGGCACCATGTTCGCCACCCGCCCCGGCGAGGACCCGGACGCGCTTCCCGTTTATATCGGCAGCCATCTCGACACACAGCCGACCGGCGGCAAGTTCGATGGCGTGCTCGGCGTGCTGGCCGGGCTGGAGGTGGTGCGCAGCCTGAACGACCTCAACATCAAAACCAAACACCCGATCACGGTCACCAACTGGTCAAACGAGGAAGGCGCGCGCTTCGCGCCGGCCATGCTGGCCTCCGGCGTCTTCGCCGGCATTCACGATCTCGATTATGCCTACAGCCGTACCGATACCGACGGCAAGACCTATGGCGAAGAGCTGAAACGCATCGGCTGGCTGGGCGAGGAAGAGGTGGGCGCGCGCAAAATGCACGCCTATTTCGAATATCACATCGAACAGGGGCCGATCCTGGAAGCGGAAAGCAAACAGATCGGCGTCGTCACCCATTGCCAGGGCCTGTGGTGGCTGGAAGTGACGCTAACCGGCAAGGAAGCCCATACCGGCTCCACCCCGATGGCCATGCGCGTCAATGCCGGCTTAGCTGCCGCCCGCATTCTCGAAAAGGTGCAGGAAGTGGCCATGGCCCACCAGCCGGGCGCCGTCGCCGGCGTCGGCCAGATGATCTTAACGCCTAATTCCCGCAACGTGCTGCCTGGCAAGGTGGTCTTCACCATCGACCTCAGAACCCCCTCACAGGCGAAACTCGACAGCATGCGCGCCATCTTCGAACGCGAGGTGCCGCAGATCGCCGAAGAACTCGGCGTCGGCTGCTCGATCGAGGCCATCGGCCATTTCGATCCCGTCACCTTCGATCCGGTTCTAGTGGGCCGCGTGCGCTCTGCCGCCGAAAAACTCGGCTACAGCCACATGGACATCATCTCCGGCGCCGGCCACGATGCCTGCTGGACGGCACGGGTCGCCCCCTCCACCATGATCTTCTGCCCCTGCGTGGACGGGCTTTCCCACAATGAGGCCGAGGAGATTTCGCCGGAATGGGCTGCTGCCGGCTGCGACGTGCTGCTGCATGCGGTGCTGGAGACTGCGGAGATCGTGGAATGACCGCCACCATCATCAAGAACGGCACCATCGTCACCGCCGACCTCACCTATAAGGCCGATGTGAAGATCGAAGGCGGCAGGATCACCGAGATCGGGCCCGATCTGACGGGCGGCACGGTACTCGATGCCACCGGATGTTATGTCATGCCCGGCGGCATCGATCCGCATGTGCATCTGGAAATGCCCTTCATGGGCACCTATTCCGCCGATGACTTCGAGAGCGGCACGCGCGCGGCGCTTGCCGGCGGCACCACCATGGTGGTGGATTTCTGCCTGCCGGAGCCCGGCCAGTCGCTTCTTGATGCCCTGCAGCGATGGGACAACAAAGCGACGCGCGCCAATTGCGATTATTCCTTCCACATGGCCGTCACCTGGTGGGGCGAGCAGGTCTTCAACGAGATGAAGACGGTGGTTCGGGAAAAGGGCATCAACTCCTTCAAGCACTTCATGGCCTATAAGGGCGCGCTGATGGTGAATGACGACGAGATGTTCGCCTCCTTCTCGCGCTGCGCCGAGCTTGGCGCCATCCCCTTCGTGCATGCGGAAAACGGCGATATCGTCGCACAGATGCAGGAAAAACTGATGGCGGAAGGCAATGTCGGGCCGGAGGCGCATGCCTATTCCCGCCCGCCCTCGGTGGAAGGCGAGGCCACCAACCGCGCCATCATCATCGCCGATATGGCCGGCGCACCACTTTATGTCGTCCACACCTCCTGCGAACAGGCGCATGAGGCGATCCGCCGCGCCCGGCAAAACGGCATGCGGGTCTATGGCGAACCGCTGATCCAGCACCTGATCCTCGATGAAAGCGAATATGCCAATGCCGACTGGGATCACGCCGCCCGCCGGGTGATGTCGCCGCCCTTTCGCAACCGGCAGCATCAGGACAGCCTCTGGGCGGGCCTCGCCTCCGGTTCGCTGCAATGCGTGGCGACCGACCATTGCGCCTTCACCACCGAGCAGAAACGTTTCGGCCTTGGCGATTTCCGCAGGATTCCGAACGGCACCGGCGGGCTGGAAGATCGCATGCCGCTGCTCTGGACCCATGGCGTGGCGACCGGCCGGCTGACGATGAACGAATTCGTCGCCGTCACCTCCACCAACATCGCCAAGATTCTCAACATCTATCCCAGAAAGGGCGCGATCCTCGTCGGCAGCGATGCCGATATCGTCGTCTGGGATCCGGCGCTGGAAAAGACCATCAGCGCGGCGAGCCAGCAATCGGCCATCGATTACAACGTGTTCGAAGGGCAGAAGGTCAAAGGCCTGCCGCGCTACACCCTGTCGCGCGGTCTCGTCAGCATCGAGGAGGCCACCATCGAAACGCAGCCGGGCCACGGCCAGTTCATCGCCCGCGATCCTTATCCGGCCGTCAGCCGGGCGCTTTCCACCTGGAAGGAACTCGTCGCGCCGCGCAAGGTGGAGCGCAGCGGCATCCCGGCATCGGGTGTATGACCGTGAGCGCCGGGCCGAAACGCGAAATCGTCATCGCCGCAGCCGTTCTCCTCAATGAGCGACGGCAGATGCTTGTCGTGCGCAAGCGCGGCACCACGCAATTCATGCAGCCGGGCGGCAAGATCGATCCGGGCGAAACGCCGGAACAGGCACTTCACCGCGAACTTGCCGAGGAAATCGGCCTGACACTTCCCGAAAATGCCGCCCGTTATGAAGGCGTCTTTCGCGAGGAGGCCGCCAATGAGACGGGGGCCGACGTTGTCGCCCATACATTCATCGCCAAACTTCAGACAGAGGTCGCCCCGCAGGCGGAAATAGAGGAAGTGCGCTGGCTCGATCTCGACCGCCACACCGGCATAACGATCGCAAGGCTTACGGAAACCCAAATGCTGCCGCTGGCGCGCGCGGCCCTGACGGAAAGCGAAACCAAGCCCAGATGAACCAGGCCTCCCCCTATTCCGTCGTTTCAGCCAGAAATCTCGGCCTCACCTTTGAAACGGGCGATGGCCCGGTGCACGCACTCTCCAATGTCGACCTGGAGGTCGGCAAGGGCGATTTCGTCTCCTTCATCGGCCCTTCCGGCTGCGGCAAGACCACCTTTCTGCGGGTCATCGCCGATCTGGAAAAGCACACATCCGGCGACATCACCGTCAACGGCACGACGCCGGAAAACGCCCGCCGGGACCGCTCTTACGGTTACGTTTTTCAGGCCGCCGCCCTTTATCCCTGGCGCAGCATCGAAAAGAACATTGCGCTACCGCTCGAAATCATGGGCTATACCAAGGCCGAGCAGCGCGAGCGCATCGAGCGCACGCTCGATCTCGTCAACCTCAACGGTTTCGGCAAGAAATATCCATGGCAACTGTCCGGCGGCATGCAGCAGCGCGCCTCCATCGCCCGCGCACTCGCCTTCGATGCCGACCTGCTGTTGATGGACGAGCCCTTCGGCGCGCTGGACGAGATCGTTCGCGATCACCTCAACGAACAGCTTCTGAAACTCTGGGATACGACCGGCAAGACCATCTGCTTCGTCACCCATTCCATTCCCGAAGCGGTCTATCTCTCGACCAAGATCGTCGTCATGTCGCCCCGGCCGGGCCGGGTGACGGATGTGATCACATCGACGCTGCCACGGGAAAGGCCGCTCGAGATTCGCGA
Source organism: Agrobacterium leguminum (assembly GCF_015704895.1). GTDB lineage: Bacteria > Pseudomonadota > Alphaproteobacteria > Rhizobiales > Rhizobiaceae > Agrobacterium > Agrobacterium leguminum. The sequence goes on from NZ_JADQWB010000021.1 coordinate 43,156, forward strand.
GACACCGGAATTTCTGGCGATTGCGCATCGGGTGCGTGAGGGGTTGAAGGCGGGGCATAGCTATGAGGGGTGAGGCTGGAAAAGACGCCGTTGCGGCAAGCGTTACCCCCCTCTGCCCTGCCGGGCATCTCCCCCACAAGGGGGGAGATCGACCTGCGGCGAGGTATCGCCCATCTCGAGGCTTGAGGGCAAAACGGCGAGCGAGCCTCCTGCTGATCTCCCCCCTTGTGGGGGAGATGTCCGGCAGGACAGAGGGGGGTAAACCGCACCCTCGGAGCAAACGTAACCCCCACCCACCGAGGGCACCGCAATGACCCTCCTCCGCCACCGCATCCTCCCCATCCTCACCGTCCTCCTCGCCATCCTCATCCTCTGGCACCTCGCGGTCGTCTACCTCAACATGCCATTCGCCCGCGACCAGGCCACCCGCGCCGGTCAAACGCCGGGCTTCTTCGAACTCCTGCCGCAAACCTTCGCCCAGGAACGCCCGGTTCTCCCCGCCCCGCACCAGATTGCCGCCGAACTGTGGGACACCACGGTCAACAAGGCCATCACCTCCAAACGCAGCCTCATCTATCACGCCGGCGTCACGCTTTCGGCCACGCTACTCGGTTTCGCCATCGGTGCGGCGCTCGGCATCCTGCTTGCCGTCGCCATCGTGCATAACCGCGCCATGGACCGCTCCGTCATGCCGTGGATCATCGCCAGCCAGACCATTCCGATCCTCGCCGTCGCGCCGATGATCATCGTCGTCCTGAATTCCATCGGCATTTCCGGGCTGCTGCCGAAGGCGCTGATCTCCACCTATCTTTCCTTCTTCCCCATCGTCGTCGGCATGGTGAAGGGCCTCAGAAGCCCGGAGACGATCCAGCTCGACCTGATGCACACCTATAATGCCTCGCCCGGCCAGATATTCTGGAAGCTGCGCTGGCCCGCAGCCCTGCCCTATCTCTTCACCTCGCTGAAGATCGCCGTCGCCATCGCGCTGGTCGGCGCCATCGTCGGTGAATTGCCGACAGGCGCCGTTGCCGGGCTCGGCGCGCGCCTGCTTTCCGGCTCCTATTACGGCCAGACGGTGCAGATATGGGCGGCGCTGTTCATGGCCGCCGGTGTGGCTGCCCTTCTGGTGTCCATCATCGGCATCGCCCATGCCGCCGTCCTCAAGAGAATGGGAGCCCGGCCATGACCCATCCCGGCTGGTTTTTCGGCGCGATCCTGTTCTGGCTTGCCGCCTGGGCCTTCAACGAATGGCTGGTGCGCCGCCGTTTCTCCACACCAGCGGCAAAACGTATCGGCCGCATCGCCGTGCCGCTCCTCTTCGGACTGGCGATCCTCGCACTCTGGGAAGGCGTGGTGCGCGGTTTCTCCGTGCCGCCCATCCTGCTGCCGGCCCCAAGCGCCATCCTCGCACGGCTCGCCGGCTCCCTGCCGATCCTCTGGGCCGATTTCCGCCAGACCTTCATCAAATCGGTGCTGACGGGTTATGTGCTGGGCTGCGGCCTCGGTTTCCTCGTCGCCATTCTCATCGACCGCTCGCCTTTCCTGCAGCGCGGGCTGCTGCCCATCGGCAATTTCGTCTCGGCTCTGCCGGTCGTCGGCGTAGCACCGATCATGGTCATGTGGTTCGGCTTCGACTGGCAGTCGAAAGTCGCCGTCGTCGTCATCATGACCTTCTTCCCCATGCTGGTGAACACGGTGCAGGGGCTTGCCGCTTCCAGCCACATGGAGCGCGACCTGATGCGCACCTATGCCGCCGGCTGGTGGCAGACATTGGTGAAGCTGCGCCTGCCCGCCGCCTGGCCCTTCATCTTCAACGCGCTGAAGATCAATTCCACGCTGGCGCTGATCGGCGCCATCGTCGCGGAGTTTTTCGGCACGCCCATCGTCGGCATGGGTTTCCGCATCTCGGCGGAAATGGGCCGTAGCAATGTCGATATGGTCTGGGCCGAAATCGCGGTCGCCGCGCTCGCCGGCTCCGGCTTTTATGGTCTCGTGGCGCTCGCGGAGCGGGCCGTCACCTTCTGGCATCCGTCCGTCCGTGGGGGACGAACGTAATAATGAAAAAGGGAACAGCGATGAAAATGAAACTTGCATCCATGCTTCTTGCCGGCGCATCACTCCTGACCGCTTTCGGAGCGCAGGCCGCCGACAAGATCACCCTGCAGCTGAAATGGGTCACCCAGGCGCAGTTCGCCGGATATTACGTGGCCAAGGACAAGGGTTTTTACGAAGCCGAAGGCCTCGATGTCGACATCAAGCCCGGCGGCCCGGACATTGCACCGGCGCAGGTTCTGGCCGGCGGCGGTGCTGACGTCATCGTCGACTGGATGCCATCCGCACTCGCCACCCGCGAAAAGGGCGTGCCGCTGGTCAATATCGCCCAACCGTTCAAATCGTCAGGCATGATGCTGACCTGCCTGAAAGAAACCGGCATCACCAAGCCGGAGGATTTCAAGGGCAAGACGCTGGGCGTCTGGTTCTTCGGCAATGAATATCCGTTCCTGTCGTGGATGGCGCACCTGAAAATCCCGACCACCGGTGGGGCGGACGGCGTGACCGTTCTGAAACAGGGCTTCAATGTCGATCCACTGCTGCAGAAACAGGCCGCCTGCATTTCCACCATGACCTATAATGAATATTGGCAGGTCATCGATGCCGGCATCAAGCCGGAGGAACTCGTCACCTTCAAATACGAGGCGGAAGGCGTGGCGACGCTGGAAGACGGGCTTTACGTTCTGGAAGACAAGCTGAAGGACGCCAAGTTCAAGGAAGACATGGTCAAATTCGTCCGCGCTTCGATGAAGGGCTGGAAATGGGCGGAAGAAAACCCGGACGATGCCGCCGGCATCGTGCTGGAAAACGACGCCTCCGGCGCCCAGACCGAAAAACACCAGAAGCGCATGATGGGCGAAGTGGCAAAACTCACCGCCGGCTCGAAGGGCGCACTCGACAAGGCGGACTATGACCGTACCGTCAAGACGCTGCTGGGCGGCGGTTCCGATCCGGTCATCACCAAGGAACCGACTGGCGCCTTCACCACCGAAATCACCGATGCGGCGCTGAAATAGTCGGACCGACCGCCAAATCACCGAACGCGCGGTATTTCCGCGCGTTCGGATTCACGAAGAAAATTTAAGACCTCTCCTCCGTCATGCCGGACTAGATCCGGCATCCAGCCACGGCGCGTCTGCGCCGTGAAAAGAGTCTCTCGCGATCAAGGACTTGATCGCGCTGGACCCCGGATCTAGTCCGGGGTGACGGTATGCGGATGATACGTTTTGCCAAAACGCACAGATTTTGCGAAACTTTACGAACAATGCGAACATGCACTCCACTGGTAACCCATTTGACGAATTACAATATCCCGACCTATACAAAAATGTATATCAACCATCGCGGCTATGCGGATTGATTTGTACGACAACAAGAATTACAGTCCCGCCCACAAGACTGCCAAATTTGATCTTGTAAAATAAGCACAGGGCAAAGGTGCTTAAGATTCGCGTTGAGGGGCGTTTGAATCGGGAGGATCGAAAAGGAAGTATTGTGATCCCTTGTTTCACATTCGCTATCGCATGACCTTTTAAAAATGAGCCCTGGGGCTGCAGGACATGCGATCGGATATTGCGCGAGCCAAGACACATGCAGCATAAAGTCACGTTTAACCGCTTTGTATTCCTTCTTCTTTCCGCAACGGCGCTTCCCCTCTCCGCAGCCGCCGAGGGAGAGGCGCAGGCGCCGGTCAAACAGCAGAACCTGCCTTCCATCATCGTCGCCCATGCGGCAAAACGCGATCTCGTGGACCGCATCATCGCCACCGGCACGATCCGCCCCGTGGACGAGATCTACGTCCAGCCGCTGGTCGACGGCCTGTCGATCGACACGCTGAACGCCGATATCGGCGACCGGGTGGAAGCGAATGCGGTTCTGGCCGTGCTGTCCTCCGACAGCCTCGTGCTGCAAAAGAGCCAGCTTGAGGCCAACAAGGCCAAGGCCGAAGCCTCCGTCACCCAGTCGAAGGCGCAGGTGCTGGAAGCGCAGGCCAATCTCAATGACGCCCTTCGCCAGCGCGACCGCGCCGCCAAGCTCGGCCAGAGCGGCTCCGGCTCCGTCTCCGAGACGGAAAAGACCGAAGCGGCCGCTCAGGTGGCGCAGGCCCGCCTCGATGCGGCCAAACAGGCCGTTTCCGCCGGCGAAGCCGACATCAAGGTCGTCGACGCGCAGATCGATGACATCGATCTGAAGCTGACGCGCACCGGCGTGAAAACCCCGGTCGCCGGCATCGTATCCGCCAAGAACGCCAAGGTTGGCGCAATCGCCAGCGGTGCGGGAAATCCGCTGTTCACCGTCATCAAGGACGGCGCGATAGAACTCGTCGCCGATCTCTCCGAGACCGATATCCAGAAGGTCAAGGCAGGCCAGAAAGCCTATTTGACGGTTGCCGGCGGAGCTGAGAAAATAGAGGGCAAGGTGCGCCTCGTTTCACCCACCGTCGACCCGACGACGCGCCTCGGCTCCGTGCATGTGGTTCTGCCGACCGACAGCCCGGCGCGTTCCGGCATGTATGCCAGCGCGGCGATCATCGTCGAGGAGACGAATGCGCTCGCTTTGCCGCTGTCGGCCGTCACCTCCGGGCGTGAAGGCTCGACCACCCGCAAGGTGGAAGGCGACGTCGTCAAGCAGGTGAAGATCGAGACCGGCATCGAAGACGGCGGTTTTATCGAGATTGTCAGCGGTCTTGCCGCTGGAGACAAGGTTGTCGAGAAAGCTGGAGCATTCGTGCGTGATGGTGACCGGATAAGACCGGTGGAAGCCCAGACGGCTGCGTCCAACTGACTGAGGGAATGAGATGAACTTTTCCGCATGGTCAATCCGTAACCCGATTGCGCCGCTGCTCGGCTTCGCGCTTTTGATGATCCTCGGCATGCAGGCGTTCAACACCCTGCCCATCACCCGTTTTCCGAACATCGACGTTCCCGTCGTGGCCGTCACGGTCACCCAGAGCGGCGCTTCGCCGTCCGAGCTGGAAATGCAGGTGACGAAGGAGATCGAGGACGCCGTCGCCGCCATCAGCGGCGTCGACGAAATCCAGTCCACCGTGGTCGACGGACAGTCGACGACAACGGTTGTCTTCCGCATCGAAAAGCCGACGGAAGAAGCGGTTCAGGACACCAAGGACGCCATCGACAAGATCCGCAGCGATCTGCCCGCCGATATCGAAGTGCCCGTCGTCAGCAAGATCGACGTCGAGGGACAGGCGATCCAGACCTTCGCCGTCTCTTCGCCCAACATGACGCTGGAAGAACTGTCCTGGTTCGTGGATGACACGATCAAGCGTTCGCTCCAGGGCCAGTCCGGCATCGGCAAGGTCGACCGCTACGGCGGCGCGGACCGCGAGGTGCGCGTATCGCTGAGCCCCGAAAAGCTCGACGCCTATGGCATCACCGCAACCGAGGTGAACAGCCAGCTGCGCGGCACCAATATCGATCTCGGTTCCGGCCGCGGCCAGGTCGGCGGCAACGAGCAGACCATCCGCACGCTCGGCGACACGCGCGATGTGAGCCAGCTCGCCAACACCACGATTGCGCTTTCCAACGGCCGCTTCGTCAAGCTCTCCGAGCTCGGCACGGTCACCGACACCTATCAGGAACAGAAATCCTTCTCGCGCTTCAACGGCAACCCCGCCGTCACCTTCGCGGTGTTCCGTTCCAAGGGTGCGAGCGAGGTATCGGTCGCCGAAACCGTGGCGGCAAGCCTCGATGAGGTGCGCAAGAATCATCCGGATGTGTCGATTGAAATGGTCGATGACGCCGTCTATTTCACCTATGGCAACTACAAGGCCGCGCTCGACACGCTGATCGAAGGCGCGATCCTCGCCGTCATCGTCGTCCTGCTCTTCCTGCGCAACTGGCGCGCAACCCTGATTGCCGCCGTGGCGCTGCCGCTTTCCGCGATCCCGACCTTCTGGATCATGGATATTATGGGCTTCTCGCTCAACCTCGTCAGCTTCCTGGCGCTCACGCTCGCCACGGGTATTCTCGTGGACGACGCCATCGTGGAAATCGAGAACATCGCCCGCCATATCAAGATGGGCAAGACGCCCTATCGGGCGGCACTCGAAGCGGCAGATGAAATCGGCCTTGCCGTCATCGCCACCAGCTTCACCATCATCGCCGTCTTCGTGCCGGTGTCGTTCATGCCCGGCATTCCCGGCCAGTACTTCATCCAGTTCGGCCTCACCGTCGCCTTCTCGGTGTTCTTCTCGCTCGCCGTGGCCCGTCTCATCACACCCTTGATGGCGGCCTATCTGATGCGCGCCGAAGATGCGATGGACGATCACCACGACAATGACAGCCGGCTGATGAAGGCCTATACGCGCATGGTGACCGCCACCACCCGCAAATGGTGGGCGCGCTATCTGACACTGCTCGGCGCCATCGGCTTCCTCGTCGCTTCCGTCATTCTGCTTGCCGGCGTTCCGGGCAGCTTCCTGCCGCCGGACGACGCCTCGCGCGTGACGCTTTCGGTGGAACTGCCGCCCAATGCGACGCTCGACGAAACCGACCGCACGACGACCCAGATTTATCATGCCCTGCGTGACATCAACGGCGTCGAAAGCGTCTTCATCCTCGGCGGCGCTTCGCCCAAGGGCGATCTGGAGCTTCGCCGCGCCACCGTCAACGTCATCCTCCAGCACATCGATCATTCGCTGCTCAAGCTGGTGGTCAACAAGGGGCTGGGCTCCATTCCGCTCATCGGCCAATATCTGCCGAAGGTGGAGGAAAAGGGCCGCATACGTCCGCAATGGGATGTGGAACGGGATATTTTCGCGCAGGTGCGCGGCATTCCGGATGTCCGCATCATCAAGCTGAACGACCGTGCGGAACGCGAGCTCTCCTTCAACTTCCTCTCGACGAACGAGAAGGATCTGAACGACGCCGTCGGTATTCTCGAGAGCCGCCTGCGCGCCTCGCCCATCCTTGCCAATGTCAGCTCGGAAGGTGCCCTGCCCCGCCCCGAACTGCAAATCCGCCCGCGCAAGGATGAAATCGCCCGTCTCGGCATCACGCCGCAGCAGATTTCGCAGACCGTGCGTGTCGCCACCATCGGCGATATCGATGCGCAGCTGACGAAGATTTCGCTGGATGACCGGCAGATTCCGATCCGCGTGCAGGCCTCGCTCGATACCCGCCGCGATCTCGCCACCATCCGCGCGCTGAAGATCAAGACCGCCTCCGGGTCGCTGGTACCGCTCTACAGCGTTGCCGATATCGACTATTCGGAAGGTCCAAGCTCGATCAAGCGCAACGACCGCAACCGCGTGGTCTCCATCGGCTCCGACGTTCCCTTCGGCACGGCGCTCGATACCTCGACGGCCGAGTTCAAGCGCATCGTGTCGGAAACCGACCTGCCGGCAAGCGTTCGCCTTGCCGAAAGCGGCGACGCCAAGGTGCAGGGCGAAATGCAGCAGGGCTTCGTCAACGCCATGCTGCTCGGTCTGATGCTGGTGCTGGTCGTGCTCATCCTGCTGTTCAAGGATGTCATCCAGCCCTTCACCATCCTGTTCTCGCTGCCGCTTGCCATCGGCGGCGTGGCGGTCGCGCTCATCATCACGCAGAACGCGCTGTCCATGCCCGTTCTCATCGGCATCCTGATGCTGATGGGCATCGTGACGAAGAACGCCATCCTGCTGGTGGATTTCGCCATCGAAATGCGCCGTCACGGCATGGAACGGGTACATGCCATGGTCGAGGCCGGCCGCAAGCGCGCCCGCCCGATCATCATGACCTCCATCGCCATGTCGGCGGGCATGTTGCCCTCCGCGCTCGGCGTCGGCGAAGGCGGTTCGTTCCGCGCGCCGATGGCGATTGCGGTGATCGGCGGCATCATCGTCTCGACGGTGCTGTCGCTCATCGTGGTGCCGGCCTTCTTCCTCATCATGGACGACCTGTCGCGCCTGCTCGCCCACCTCTTCGGCCGCTTCGTCGGCAAGAAGGAAGAGGAGGAAGAGGCCCTCTCCAACGAGAAACTCTCGGAGATCGCCCGCGAAAACAGCCTGGCGCTCTCCTCGCTGGAGGTACGCGTCGCCAGCATGGAAAAGGGCACCGGCGACAAGGCCGCGGACAAGGGCAGCAACATATTACGGCTACCGCCGCTCGCTGCGGAGTGAAGCTTGCAGAATAACGATTGAAACGCCGGGCCCTGTGCCCGGCGTTTTCTTTTGGGGGATGCTTAAAGGGCAAAACGTCGCCGCCTGTTTCTTCTCCCCGAGGGGGAGAAGGTGGCCCGAAGGGTCGGATGAGGGGGTACCTTCTCCGAACATCTCAACCCTCGCCCCCTCATCCCGCTGCCGCGACCTTCTCCCCCTCGGGGAGAAGAAATATGTGGCACTCGCCCGCTCCATCTGCTCCACCGTGCTTTGAAGCACGAATGGCCCAGTCATTTCCTCCCCGTAACGACTGCAATCCTGTTTGATCGAAATCAATTCGCTTTCCAGGTGAACTGCTAATCTCCCTCGCATCGGGAATTGCCGGTCGAAGGATAATGCGATGAGCTCTTTTCAGATAGGCGTGCGGGAACACGAACATCCCCGGTTTCGTATCGCTTCGGACAGCCCGGCAAAAGGTATGAGCGGGAGCCGGATGGACGTGAACAAGACCGTGAAGCTGAGCAACAGGGACAGGAATATTCTGCTGCGTGCACCCTTGATCGGGATAGCGGATGATGCGGCAGCGTTGAAGCTGATGGAGGCGGCGGCCATCACCAATGTGAACGCCCGCCATGTGCTCTTCAAGGAAGGCGAAGCGGCGCAGCATTTTTACTGCGTGCTGTCGGGTTATATCAGGCTTTACCGGCTGGACCGGCACGGGCGCGAGGCGGATGTGCGCGTCAGCGGCCCCGGCGATACCTTCAACGAATGCCTGATTTTCGGCAGCGATACCTATCGCTACAGCGCGCAGGCGGCGGAAAGCTGCACCGTGGCGCGGTTCGAACTTGCGAGAATCCGCAGCCTGATCGATCAGGAGCCGGCGATCGCCAAGGCCGTCATGCGCTGCCTGTCCAACAGCCTGCTGGCCACCATGGATTGCATTGCCAACGACCGGCTGCAGACGGCGCCGCAACGTGTCGCCCATTACCTCATCAATCAGGGCCCGCGCGATGCGACATCCTTTTCGCTGCGGCTGCCATTCCAGAAAAGCCTGCTCGCCGGCAAACTCGGCCTCGCGCCGGAAGCGCTGTCGCGCGCCTTTTCGGCGCTGAAAAAGGCTGGCGTTACCGTGCGCGGACGCATCGTGCAGGTCAATGACGTCGCCGCGCTGAAGCAGATCTGAAAATACCGGGAGAGGAGAAAGGGCGGGATGCCATCAGTCATTCCGCCCTTCTGCATGTCCGAAATCGGAAAATCAGTCCGGCTGCGGCACGAAGCGGAAGCTGTCACCCTGCTGCTCGACACGGAAAAATCCGCCGAGATGACCGCCGGAAACCAGCCAGCCATGATCGGCGGCCTCGGCCAGCGCCTTGAGGCGTGTTTCATAAGCAAGCGCGGAATCGATATCGTAGACGAAACCGACGCCGGGATCTTTCACCTGCAACGCGCTGACATGCAGCACGTCGCCCCATAATAACAGCCGCTCATCGCCACTGCCGATCAGATAACCGGTATGCCCCGGCGTATGGCCGGGCATGGCGACTGCCTCGATACCCTCGGCAACCACGCCCATGGGGATCGGCCGCAGCATCGGGCTGCAAATGTCGAGCAGCCGCGCGGCAAGGTCGAAACCGCCCTGCCGGGCGGGCGGCAGGTTCTTGCGCGCCTCCGCGCTGCTGAAAAAGCCGAGATCGGCCTCGGGCACCCATATGTCGGCATCGGGAAAATAAGGCTGGTCACCATCGATGAGGCCAAGCGCATGGTCGCCATGAATATGGGTGAGGATGACACGCCTCACATCGGCCGGCTGAATCCCGGCGGCAATCATCGCCGCGCGGGCATGGCCATAGGCTGCACCCCAGGCTGTGCCGCAACCGGCATCGATCAGCCAGATGCCGTCAGGCCCGGACAGCGCAAAGCAGTTGACATCCATGTCCACCGTTTCGCCCTGATGGCCGGCAAGGGCCGCAGCCAGCGCTTCAGCGCCCTGACGATGGATGAGATGGCCGACGGGCGCCTTGTAGACACCGTCGACAAAACGGGAAACCTCATAAGCGCCGAAACGGCGGGAGATAGCCATATGTCAGAGACCGCCCTGCTCTTTCAGGAAACCGACGATGCGATCCACGCCGTCGCCGCGTTTCATATCGGTGAAAACGAAGGGCATGGCGTTGCGCATGCGGGTCGCGTCGCTGTCCATGACGGTGAGGTCAGCGCCGACATAGGGCGCAAGGTCCTTCTTGTTGATGACCAGAAGGTCCGAGCGGGTGATGCCCGGCCCGCCCTTGCGCGGAATTTCCTCACCCTGGCAAACGGAGATGACATAGATGGTGATATCGGCCAGATCGGGCGAAAAGGTCGCCGCGAGATTGTCGCCGCCGGATTCGATGAAGACCACGTCGAGATCGGGAAAGCGCGCATTGAGCCCGGCAATCGCCTGCAGATTGATCGTCGCATCCTCACGAATGGCCGTATGCGGGCAACCGCCCGTCTCGACCCCGACGATACGCTCGGACGGCAGTGCCTGCATGCGCACCAGCGCCTCGGCATCTTCCTTAGTGTAGATATCGTTGGTGACGACCGCGACGGAATAATCGGCGCTCATCGCCTTGCAGAGCTTCTCCGTCAGCGCCGTCTTGCCAGAACCGACCGGCCCGCCAATGCCGACGCGCAGCGGCCCATTACCCGATTTCATCACTCTGTTCCCTTCGATATGCTTTGCTATTGTCTCACATAGTCCCTCAGCGGGACGCTTCAATATATGCAAGGATCGTGCCGCGAGTTTCTTCTCCCCGGCGGGGAGAAGAAACAAGCGGCATCCGCTCGTTCAATACGATCGTCATGCAGCGCGATCAGGAGCGGAAAAGCCGCGTGCCCTGCGTTTCATGGCGCATGGCTGCCGTATCGGCGATGATCGTCGCGCTGCCGAGATCGTCGAGCGTGGATTGCATCGCCCGCGCCGCCATCGCCGTGATGATCGCCTCGCTTGCGGCCAGAATGGTAACGCCATCCTTCTGTCCCGCGACCCCGAGGCGGATGCCCGCTGAAACGATCTGCGAGGCCCCGGCATGCAAAAAGGCGGCAATCGTTTCCCTGAGCGGCACCGCATGGCCGGAAGCGACCGCGCCGACGGCGATGGGATAGGGAACGTCTTTCGGCAGCAGGTCCAGAACCGCATGCGGCCATGCCCCGGCGGCAGAAACGAAAGCATCGCCCAGAAGCACCGTCTCGCGGTATCGCTCCGCCGAACCGGCCAGCGCCCGCGCCAGATCGGCCGTTTCGCTCAAGACGGCCGCGTTCCCGGCGCTGCGCCAGGCATGCGCCAGAAACACCGCATCGTTCCACAGGCTGCCGTGGCGCAGCAGCGTTTCGAGCCAGTCGCGCAGGGCTGCCGCATCGCCGACGCGCCGATCCTCCACCGCCTTTTCAAGCCCGCCGGAATAGGAAAAACCGCCGACGGGAAAAGCCGGCGACATCCAGGCCATCAGCCGTAGCAACGCGGCGACGCCGCGATCTTCGCTCACGGCTCAGCCGTGATCGTGATGGTGATGCCCGTGGTCATGACCATGGGAATGGCCGCCATGGGCGTGGTAAGCGCCGCGCGCCGGCTGGAATGGCTCTTCCACCTCACGCACGGTGGCGCCCAGACCTTCCAGCATGGCGCGAATGACATGGTCGCGCAAAATGAGAATACGCTCTTCCTCGATCTGCGCGGAAAGATGCCGGTTGCCCAGATGCCAGGCAAGCTCGATCAGGTGAAGGCGGTCCTTCGCCTTGATTTCGAACAGCTTTTCATCCGCCGCACGGACCTCGATCAAGTCGCCGTTCTCCACCACCAGAAGATCGCCATGGGCAAACAGCACGGCTTCCTTCAGGTCCAGCATCACCATCTCGTCATTTTGCAGATGCAGCAGCTTGCGGCGCAGATGCCGCTGGTCATGCGCCAGGGTGACATAACCGGAAGCTTCGTCGGCAGGAGTTCCGGCCGGATGATAGGAGGTGACGCGCAGCATGGGATGATCCGTTTCAGAAACAGTCTTGGGGGTCCGATTTTTGCCGGATAGGCGGGGTGATTTCAAGGTGAATGAATGCAAGGCATGAAAAAGGCCGGCATTGCAGGCAGAAAGACTTGAGGCGTCCGGCAACTTCTCCTCCGTCATGCCGGACTGGATCCGGCATCCAGCCACGGCGCGTCTGCGCCGTGAGAGTAGTCCGGGATGACGGTGTGCGGATGAGGCGGCACCGCGAAAGACAATCACGTCCCAAAAAACGAAAAAAGCCCGGCATTGCGGCCGGGCCTTCGTAAAATCGCAAAACCAAAATCAGGCCGCAGCGCGTGCCTTCAGGTTTTCCAGAATGTTCTGCGGCGCGGAAACGCCATAGGGGTCGGATTCGCAATTGTCCGAATAGCCCTCTTCCTCGAACCACTGCTCGACGACGCCATCGTTGACGACGGCGGCGTAACGCCAGGAGCGCATGCCGAAACCGAGATTGTCCTTGGCGACCAGCATGCCCATCTTGCGGGTGAACTCACCCGAACCATCCGGAATGACCTTGACGTTTTCGAGGTTCTGGCCCTTTGCCCAGGCATTCATGACGAAAGCATCGTTGACCGACAGGCAATAGATGTCATCGACGCCGAGCGCGCGGAACTCGCCCGCCAGCTTTTCGAAATCGGGAAGCTGGTAGGTCGAGCAGGTCGGCGTGAAGGCGCCGGGCAGCGAAAACAGAACGACCTTCCTGCCCTTGAAATAATCGTCGGAGGTCATGTCCTGCCAACGGAACGGGTTGGGGCCACCGACGGCCTCATCGCGAACGCGCGTGCGGAAGGTTACGGCGGGCACTTTTTTGCCGAGCATGTCTTGTCTCCTGTTCTGGCGTTTTGCGAGGATCGCTTGGGATCGATCCGCGCGGAATTCTTTTGCCGTTTCCATAGCGCAAGACGCGCTGCGGTGCAGCATAAAAATAGGCTTTGCCGGAGGAAAACCGCAGCTTGCGAGGATCAATTATGCAGCGCCACCGACCAGCGCAGAAATGGCGGCAAGGGTGTCCACCAGCCAGTGCGAATGCCGGCTTCCCGAAGCATCGCAGCCGACCATGTGTTGCAACCGACAAGGGCGTTGAACCGGCCATTCACCTCGAAAAACGCATCCGTCAGACCATAAGAAACGCCGGCTATCAGCCGCACCTTGCCCCCGCCCCCGCCATCGTCCCGCAGGAAGCTTGCGCGAATGGCGGCCACGAGGCGTCGATAACCCGCTTCGGAAATGCGAAGGCGCTTTACCCCGGCAAGATCGGCGGGAAAATCGCCCGTCACATCCACATGCATCACCGACCGGTCGAGCGTCAGCGAACGCAGGACCGGCATGGGTTTCAGATCGGCCCAGGTGGGTGTCTCGGTATAAAACGACCGGCCGCCCCAGCCGAACACCAGATAGGCCGCCGCCGGATGGTTGACGGCAATGCCGCCCTCCTGCAACTCGGAAAAGTCCCGCCGTAGATCGTCGTCAACCGGCAGGGCGATATCGGTATGGATCGGGTTGGATAACAGCAGGATTTCGCGGCCCGCCACGCCGCCGCTCACATCCCCGGCGAAAAACGGGCGCGGCAGGACAGTGCCGAGCAGAAGCAACAGGAGGATCAGCAGCATGCCGCCGCCGATCCGCCTTGTGAGAATTCTCAACACGAAATGCCGTCAGAACAGGAAATAACGCTGCGCCATCGGCAGCACCGTTGCCGGTTCGCAGGTCAAAAGCTCGCCATCCGCCCGCACTTCGTAGGTTTCCGGATCGACCTCGATATGGGGGGTGAGCGAATTGTGAATCATCGACGCCTTGGAAATGCCGCCGCGCACATTCTTCACCGGCAGCAGCTTCTTGGCGACGCCGAGGCGCTGGGCAAGGCCGGCATCGAGCGACGCCTGCGACACGAAAGTGACCGAGGAATTGGTCCGCAGCTTGCCATAAGCGGCAAACATCGGCCGGTAGTGCATCGGCTGCGGCGTGGGAATGGAGGCGTTCGGATCGCCCATCGGGGCGGCGGCAATCGAGCCGCCGAGCAGCACCATCTCCGGCTTCACGCCGAAAAAGGCCGGGTTCCACAACACCAGATCGGCGCGCTTGCCGACTTCGATGGAGCCGATCTCGTGGCTGACACCCTGGGCGATGGCCGGGTTGATGGTATACTTGGCGATGTAACGGCGGACACGGAAATTGTCGTTTTCGCCGGTCTCTTCCTTCAGGCGGCCGCGCTGGCGCTTCATCTTGTCGGCCGTCTGCCAGGTACGGATCGCCACTTCGCCGACGCGGCCCATGGCCTGGCTGTCGGAAGATATGATCGAAAACGCGCCGATATCGTGAAGAATATCCTCCGCCGCGATGGTTTCCTTGCGGATGCGGCTTTCGGCAAAGGCGATATCTTCAGGGATGGACGGCGACAGGTGGTGGCACACCATCAGCATGTCCAGATGTTCGGCGAGCGTGTTGACGGTATAGGGCCGTGTCGGGTTGGTGGAAGACGGAATGACGTTGGGATTGCCGCAGACCTTGATGATATCGGGCGCGTGCCCGCCGCCCGCCCCTTCGGTGTGGAAGGCATGGATGGTGCGGCCCTTGATGGCGGCGACCGTATCTTCCACGAAACCGCTTTCGTTCAGCGTGTCGGTGTGGATCATCACCTGCACATCGTATTGATCGGCCACCGTCAGGCAATTGTCGATGGCGGCCGGCGTCGTGCCCCAGTCCTCATGCAGCTTCAGTGACGACGCGCCGGCAAGGATCATCTCTTCCAGAGGGGCCGGCAGCGAGGCATTGCCCTTGCCCGCCAGCCCGAGATTCATCGGGAAGGCGTCGAAGCTCTCGATCATCCGCTCGATGTGCCAGGCGCCGGTGCAGGTGGTGGCAAGCGTGCCATGCGCCGGCCCGGAGCCGCCGCCCAGCATGCAGGTAATACCGCTCATCAGCGCTTCTTCGATCTGCTGCGGGCAGATGTAATGGATATGCGCATCCATGCCGCCGGCTGTCAGTATCCTGCCCTCGCCGGCAATCGCCTCCGTCGAGGGGCCGACGATAATCGTCACGCCCGGTTGCGTATCGGGATTGCCAGCCTTGCCGATGGCGTGGATGCGGCCGTTCTTCAGGCCCACATCCGCCTTGTAGATGCCGCTATGGTCAACGATCACCACATTGGTGATGACGGTATCGACCGCGCCTTCGGCCCGCGTCGCCTGGCTCTGGCCCATGCCGTCGCGAATGACCTTGCCGCCGCCGAATTTCACTTCCTCGCCATAGATCGTGTGGTCCTTCTCGATCTCGATGAAGAGTTCGGTATCGGCAAGACGCACCTTGTCGCCAACGGTCGGGCCGAACATGCCGGCATAGGCGGCGCGGGAAATCTTGTAGGGCATGGGCTCAGGCTCCTTGGAAACACAACGAACGGCGCGGGCGTATCTTCTTAGGCAACTTCCGGCGTTTCAGCGAAATCGCCGGTCAGTGGCAAATCTATAACTCGTTCGGGCAATGCCCTGATGAGAGCACGTGTCATGCTGGCGAAATCATTCGCGAGGAAAAGACGTTCGCTGGCATTAACCAAAAAATCGTCCGACAGGTCTTTAAACAATCTCAGCTGAACAGAGACGTTCCGATGGGCGCTGTCATGGACATCCTCATATTTGTAAGTATAGCCGGCCGCCTCTGCAGCCCGGACGACATATTCCAGCCTATGTCTCGTATCGGCTCCCTCCGCCGGATCGGCATCGAGAAAATATGAGACCACCAGCCGCTTGACATTCACCTGAACATATATTTTCTGATCGACACCATAAGCGAGCACCCGGTACTGGCAATAGTGGTTGCCCTGGTCGTAATTCACCAATAATCGGGTTTTCGTCACCAGTGGGTTTGGCCGGTAGGCCGGGGTCAATTCTCCGAAATGACCTTCCTGATATTCGACGATACGCAGGGCATCCGGTATTTCTCGAATGAGAAAATCCTCGGTCCGTTTCTTCAGAAACGAGACATTCACGTTAAAGCGGGTATAAAAAACCACGGCAATAACGCCCAGTCCGGCGGCGCATGTCTGCGCGAGCGTCAGCCCCGTGGTTACCACGCCCGCATCAACTTTTTCATTCAGCAAGAACAGAACAACTGCGATGGAGAGCAGGAAGAAAAATATCGCAAGGACGGTAATCGCGATTTTTGCGCGGCGTGGAATATATAATATATGTTCATTGCTCATCGTGTCAGGCCGCACTCAAAATTGGTCGATCATCGTTTTTAGTTCTTCCGCCCGCTTGGCGCTCATCTCGGCGCGGCAGGAAGCGATCAACATCGGCTCCATCGAGCCGCCGCGCGCCTGAAAGCCTGAAAGCGCACAATTGGCGTCACGAAACGCCACCCAGGCGCGCTGGGCAGTCACCAGCGCGTCGGTCGCACCCTTGCCGTCTGCATCCGCCGTCTTGTCGCGCTCGGTGAGCAGCTTGCGCAGCTTCTGATATTCGGCGTTCAATTGCTTGTCGGCCTTT
The DNA here is from genome assembly GCF_015704895.1 of Agrobacterium leguminum. Taxonomy (GTDB): domain Bacteria; phylum Pseudomonadota; class Alphaproteobacteria; order Rhizobiales; family Rhizobiaceae; genus Agrobacterium; species Agrobacterium leguminum. The sequence continues at coordinate 59,826 of NZ_JADQWB010000021.1, forward strand.
TCGTAATCCTTGCCGGCGCAGATGGTCATGTCCGCCTGCGTCTGCGGGGCCTTGCAATCCGGCTCGCCTTGCGCAGAGGCCGGCATGGACAGGCCGGCGGTCGCGCAGAGAAGCACAGCCGCCAGAAGGACGTTTTTTCGGCTCATCTCCATCGCTCAGGCCGCCGCGCCATCGAAAGCCTGCGGCTTCAACGCCCGGGGATCGACACCATCGAGACAATTGGCGTTTACCGCCACCATCGGCGTTCCATCCGGCCCATCGGCATAAGCAAAGCTCTCGATGCCGCAGGTGGAGCAGAAAAGATGATGGATCTTGTGTTTGTTGAAGAGATATTCCGCCAGCTTGTCCTCCCCGGAAAGCAGCGTGAATTTCTCACGCGGCGCAAAGGCCAGCGTGGAACCGAGACGCTTGCAGCGCGAGCAATTGCAGATGACGGTATGGTCGAGATCGGCATCGACCTCGAAGCTCACATCGCCGCACTGGCAGCTTCCATGATAATGCGCCGTCGCCATTTCATAACCTCCCCATGACCTGTTGACGGAAACCGTAAACCTCGCGCTTGCCGGAAAGCGGCACCAACGTCACTTCCCGCTTCTGGCCGGGTTCGAAACGAACCGCCGTGCCGGCCGGAATATCGAGGCGCATGCCGCGCGCCTTGTCGCGGTCGAACAGGAGACCCGCATTGGTCTCGAAGAAATGATAGTGGCTGCCCACCTGCACCGGCCGGTCGCCCGAATTGGCGACTTCGATGGTCACGGTCGGCTGGCCGGCATTGAGTTCGATGCTGCCCTCTGCGGCAATGATTTCGCCTGGTTTCATAGCAGTATTTCTACCCTCAGAAGTTTATGGTCTTGCTGGAGATTACCCTCCATCTGGCGAACTTTCTCCGGCGCAACCAAACAGATAACGAATAAGCTTAGCGATATGCAAAAAGTGGTGACCCAGAAAGCAAATCTGGCGGTTTTGAGAGTACCGTTCTTTTTTCGGTCATAATACTTAACGAGACCTTTTAGGCTCATCTTCCCGAAAAGCGTTCGTTCAACGTGAATTTTGACATAAGCTTCATGAACTTTGACAACATGTGCATGCGCTCGATAACGAAATATTCCATACGCCGTTATCAACACTGGAAAAAATGATGCAAAACCTAGTGACAGGTGGCTAATATTTTCTGCACTCAATATTAGCCAATATATAAGACCTATCGCTATGATCGTTAGAATCTCGAACTGATTCATAGTTCGGATTTCTTCATCGATCCTAAAACGCGCGGCCTTCATTTCTTCGAGGAGATACTGGTATCTCACATCTGCGCTAGCACGGGTTTGAATCGGCGTTTTACTGGCGCTGGAAGTGTGGTCTTCATCATTCATCGCAAAGACTCGCTTCTGCTGGTCACCGTATCGGTTCGTGAACGGTCACCAGCTTGGTGCCATCGGGAAACGTCGCTTCCACCTGCACATCGTGGATCATCTCGGCCACACCTTCCATCACCTGATGGCGGGAGATGACATGCGCGCCGGCTTCCATCAGCTCGGCCACGGCGCGGCCGTCGCGGGCGCCCTCGACCACGAAATCGGTAATCAGCGCAATCGCCTCGGGATAGTTCAGCTTCACGCCGCGTTCCAGCCGGCGGCGCGCCACCATGGCGGCCATGGAAATCAGCAGCTTGTCTTTTTCTCTTGGGCTAAGGTTCATCGTGGTCCCGCAGCTTGGAACCTGTTCCGCAAGCATGGCTGCGGCAAGCAGATCCGACATGTTGACAGACCCCGAAGGCCGCCGGTTGCCGACGATCCGAAGGGTTTACAGATTCCAGACTTTCGGCACTGGCGCGCCGTTTCGCAAGAGCGAAATGATCGGAAAAAGCAATTTTCTCAAGGAGAAACCATCTTCGGCAGAGACGCGAACGACAAGCTTGCCCTGCCACTCGCTGGCCCCGCCGCTTTCCCCGGCAATAGCCCGGATTTTAGGCAGAAGCGCCTCAGCCAGCGGCCCGATATAAAGCAGCGTCGCAAAGGCGACCTGACCGGCCAGAACCGCCGGTTTCGCGGTCAGCGCCGCTACCTCGCCTTCCAGCAGAAGCTCTTCGGCATGCACCAGCTTACCCCCGTGGCGAATACGCCAGCGGTCGCGAAAAAGGCCACGCGTCATCGCCTCGCCCATGGCCTGGCGGCCGAGCAGCACGGCTTCGACGGCGATGAATTCGGAAGATTGGTCGAGATCGGCTTCCAGCCGGCGGGTCAGCGACGCCCGGTCGAAAAGGATGGTTTCCTGCGGCAGCCAGTGCAATCTGGCGCCCGGCCCGGCGGAAACGCGGGCGGTAACGGTGGCGGTTCCGGAGGATGCCTTGTAGACCTTCTCGCAGGCCTGCGTGGTCACCACCAGCGAGGTGCCGGCGCCCGCAACCGCCTGCCATTCGAGTTCGTCTCCGCCGGTCAGACCGCCGGAGGAATTGATGAGAATGGCTTCGGCTTCGTTTGAAAAGGTTTCCGGCAGGCGGATTTTGGCGCAGCCTTCCTGGAACAATTCCTTCAGCCGGCTGCGCCCTTCAACCGCTTTGGTTACAATGCGTCCTCTGCCACGGGCGCGCTGCTGCCGGACAGGTTGAGCGTCTTGGCGACCGGAAGGGCCGATGGCTTGCTGTTCTGGCTGCACGCGGTCTCCGAAGCGGTTGCGGAAGCGGATGAGGCCTTTGCGCCGCAATCCTTCTTGACGACGGCATCCACGACCAGCTGCCCTTCCGTATTGCGGAAGAAATCCCACATTCTTTCCGCCGCATCAACCGTGCGCGTCACTTCGCCTGTGGGCATCTTGCGCTCCACGGCCGGTTCCGCCTTCGGCGTCTGTTCGCCGCCCGGCTTGCGGGTGACGACGGCGCTTGCGGCCAGCACTTCCGCCTTCATGGTGGCGCGCGGCCAGGCGTGGTCCCAGTCGTTGATGACATAGGACTGAATGCGTGCGCCGGCCTTGCAGACATCGTAGGAATTGACGGTGAAACTTTCGCCCACCTTGCTTTTGGCAGCGCCCTTGCAGCCGTCCATCTCGGCCCAGCGCTTCAGCGCCGTCTCGCCGCCATATTGCCAGTAGGATTTGCCGCCGCCCTGATAGGGGTTGGCGGGATCCTTCAGCCCGGCAAAGGCGATGATCGACATCGGCCGCGCCGGCGTGCAGCTTGCCGCATCCGGTGCCCATTTGCCCTCGGTCTCCAGCGGATAACCCGCGCGCAGCGAGGCGACGAAACCGGCAGCGGTGAAATCCGCGCTGCCATTGCAGATGAATTGCGAGAGCATGCGCCCGCCGCCGGAATAACCGGAGCCGTAAAAACGCTCCTCATCCACGCAGAACTTGCCCTTCACCATGGTGATGGCATCGCGAATGAAGCCGACCTCGTCCAGCCCGCCCGGACGCTTGGTGACGCCGGGAACATTCCAGGCATGGGTGCCCGGCAATTCGCCATTCAGGCTGCCGGCCAGCGCCACGACCACCAGACCGTCACGCTCGGCCAGCTTGTCCCAGCCGCTGCGGTTCAGCTGGCCGTGCGGATTGCTGTTGGAGCCATGGAAATCGAACACGACAGGCAGCGGCTTTTTTCCATCATAGGCCGAGGGAACAAAATAGACGCCGTCGCGTTTTTCACCGTTGGAGAGAATGGAAAAATCATGCCTGCCCGGTTCCATGCCGGGTCCGGGCAACTGACCGCAGGTCGATGCCGACGCTGCGACACCGGCGCTCGCGCACATCGCAAGACCCAGAAAGAGGGTGCGGGCAGAGCGGAACAGCCGGGCGGTCCGGCCAATGGCAAAGTCTTGATGCATTGACACGCCTTTATTGGGCACGGTTTTCCCGACGATACGTCGGACGTGCGTGGAATGTAAGGGATCAACTGTCGCGGCGTGCGAATAGACTTTTCCTGTGTCTCGCATGCAGCATTTGCGCTGCCAATATCACAGGCAATTATTCAATGAAATGCTAAAATTACGCATGAAAGCCATGTCGAGGCGCATAGGCTTTCAAAATATTAATCGGCCGTTTGCACGCCGTGATCGGCGCGCAAGGGTTTGCGAGCGTGATGGCGAAAAGTGTGAGCGGTTTTCGCCTAAATCACGCTCCAAATTATGTCTCGATTTATACTGTCAGGTGACGCCGCGCTTCCGGCGTATCCAGCGTTTCGGCCAGCCCCTGATGCACGATTTCGCCCCGGTCCATGATGTAGACGTAATCGGCAAGCTCGCGGCAGAAATCCAGATATTGCTCGACCAGCAGGATCGCCATGCCGGTGGAATCGCGCAGATATTTGATCGCCCGGCCGATATCCTTGATGATCGACGGCTGAATGCCCTCGGTCGGCTCGTCGAGAACGAGGATCTTCGGTCGCGTCACCAGCGCCCGGCCGATGGCGAGCTGCTGCTGCTGGCCGCCGGAGAGATCGCCGCCGCGCCTTCCCAGCATGGATTGCAGCACCGGAAACAGGCTGAAAATATCGTCGGGAATGAACCGTTCCTTACGCGGCAGCGGCGCGTAGCCGCTTTCGAGATTCTCCTGCACGCTGAGCAGCGGAAAGATTTCTCGCCCCTGCGGGACGTAGCCAACGCCGCGCTTGGCCCGGTGGTAAGGCGCCAACCCATCCAGCGCCGCCCCTTCAAAGCTGATCGTCCCGGCACTGATGGCGTGCTGGCCGGTAACGGCCCGCAGCAGCGAGCTTTTGCCCACCCCGTTGCGGCCGAGGACGCAGGTGATCTTGCCCATCTCCGCCGTCAGCGAAACGCCGCGCAGGGCCTGCGCTGCGCCGTAATGGAGGTTGATGTTGTCGACGTTCAGCATGGTGAAACTCCATTGGCGCATTGGCGGGAGGCGTTACCCCCCTCTGCCCTGCCGGGCATCTCCCCCTCAAGGGGGGAGATCGGCAAGCGGCAAAAACTCTGCCCATGGAACGGGCGGGTGCGGCATCTGATCTCCCCCCTTGAGGGGGAGATGCCCGGCAGGGCAGAGGGGGGTATGGCGAACGCAGACGCTTCCATCACCGCCCCAGATAATTCTCGATCACCTTCGGATCGTTCGACACAAAATCGATCGATCCCTCCGCCAGTACCGAGCCTTCGGCAAGGCACGTCACCTTCACCCCCAGTTCGCGGATGAAACCCATGTCATGCTCCACCACCACCACCGAACGGGTCTTGGCGATTTCCTTCAAAAGCACGGCGGTTTCGGCGGTTTCCGCATCCGTCATGCCGGCCACCGGCTCGTCCACCAACAGCAGCTTCGGCTCCTGCGCCAAGAGCATGCCGATTTCCAGCCATTGTTTCTGGCCGTGCGAGAGGTTGGCGGCAAGATCGCCGCGGCGGTGGCCGAGGCGCACGGTGGCGAGGATTTCCTCGATGCGGGCCTTGTCCTCTTCCGTCAGCCGGTAAAACAGCGTCGCGAAAACGCCGCGCTTGCGGTTGAGCGCCAGTTCCAGATTGTCCCAGACGGTATGGCTTTCGAAAACCGTCGGTTTCTGGAACTTCCGCCCTATGCCGAGCTGGGCAATATCCGCCTCGTCCTTTTTGGTGAGGTCGATACTGTCTTCGAACAGCACCGTGCCCGTATCCGGCCTTGTCTTGCCGGTGATGATGTCCATCATCGTTGTTTTGCCCGCACCGTTCGGGCCGATGATGGCGCGCAGCTCACCCGGTTCCACCACGAAGGAGAGGGAATTGAGCGCCCTGAAACCATCGAAGGACACCGAGACGCCGTCGAGATAAAGCAGGCTTTTCGTTCTGTTTTCGGAAATCGTGTTCATGTCCGCCTCACTCCGCCGCCTGTTGCGCCACTGTCGAGCCGCTGTCATTGCCCGGCTGGGCGTCGCCTGCCGCGAGCGCGACCCGCTTTTCGCGCCGTCGGGCCAGATAGTGTTGCAGCGTGCCGACGATGCCCTTGGGGAAGAACAGCGTCACCGCAATGAAGAGCCCGCCCAGCGCAAACAGCCAGAATTCGGGGAAAGCGCCGGTGAAATAGCTCTTGCCGCCATTGACGAGCAGCGCACCGATGATCGGCCCGATCAGCGTGCCGCGCCCGCCCACCGCCGTCCACACCACCACTTCGATGGAGTTGGCGGGCGAAAATTCGCCGGGATTGATGATGCCCACCTGCGGCACGAACAGCGCACCGGCAATGCCCGCCATCATGGCTGAGACGACAAAGGTGAAGAGCTTGATGTTTTCCACCCGAAAACCGAGGAACCGCACCCGGCTTTCGGCATCGCGCACGCCCACCAGCACCTTGCCGAATTTGGAATTGACGATGCCGGAGGCAATCAGCAGCGAGAGCGCCAGCATCACCGCCGTCATGGCAAAGAGCACGGCGCGCGTGCCATCCGCCTGCACGGAAAAGCCGAGAATATCCTTGAAATCGGTGAGCCCATTATTGCCGCCGAAACCCATGTCGTTGCGGAAGAAGGCAAGCAGCAGCGCATAGGTCATGGCCTGGGTGATGATGGAGAGATAAACGCCGTTGACGCGCGAGCGGAAGGCAAACCAGCCGAACACGAAGGCCAGCAGCCCCGGCACGATAAGCACCATCAGCGCCGCAAACCAGAACATGTCGAAGCCTTGCCAGAACCACGGCAGTTCCTTCCAGTTGAGGAACACCATGAAATCGGGCAGCACCGGATGGCCGTAAACCCCGCGCGTGCCGATCTGCCGCATCAGATACATGCCCATGGCATAACCGCCGAGCGCGAAGAAGGCGGCATGGCCGAGCGAGAGAATGCCGCAATAACCCCAGACGAGATCGAGCGCGAGCGCCAGCAGCGCATAAGCCAGATATTTGCCCAGCATCGACATGATATAGGTCGGGATGCGGAATGCGCTGTCGGCCGGCAAAAGCAGGTTGGAGGCCGGCACCAGCACGGCGATGGCCAGAATGATGCCGATGGCGATGGAGATGCGGCGGTCGAGCGCGCGCAGGAGGAAGCCGGTAATCATGCTTCGATCGCCCTTCCCTTGAGTGCGAAGAGACCGCGCGGCCGCTTCTGGATGAACAGGATGATGAGGACGAGGACGAGGATCTTGCCGAGCACGGCGCCGACCGTCGGCTCAAGGAACTTGTTGAGCACGCCGAGAGACAGGGCGCCGACCAAAGTTCCCCAGAGATTGCCGACGCCGCCGAACACCACCACCATGAAACTGTCGATGATGTAGCTCTGGCCGAGATTGGGCGAGACATTGTCGATCTGCGACAGCGCCACGCCGGCAAGGCCGGCAACGCCCGAACCGAGCGCGAAGGTGAAGGCATCCACCCACGGCGTGCGGATGCCCATGGAGGAAGCCATGCGACGGTTCTGGGTCACGGCGCGCATCTGCAGGCCAAAGGCGGAGCGCTTCAGGAGAACCAGCAGCGCGAAGAACACCGAAAGCGAGAAGCAGACGATCCACACCCGGTTCCAGGTGAAATTGAGATAACCGACGCTGAAGGAGCCGGACATCCAGCTCGGGCTGCCGACCTCACGATTGGTGGGGCCAAAGATGGAGCGCACGCCCTGTTGCAGGATGAGCGAGATGCCCCAGGTGGCGAGAAGCGTTTCGAGCGGCCGCCCGTAAAGGAAACGAATGACGCCACGCTCCATCACGAGGCCGACAAAGGCCGTCACCAGAAAGGCGGCGGGCAGAGCGATGGCAAGCGACCAGTCGAACAGGCCGGGGAAATGCGTGCGGATCACCTCCTGCACCATGAAGGTGGAATAGGCGCCGATCATCACCATCTCGCCATGCGCCATGTTGATGATGCCCATCACGCCGAAGGTGATGGCAAGGCCGATGGCGGCAAGCAGCAACACGGAACCGAGCGACAGGCCGTACCAGACGTTCTGCGCATAATCCCAGAAGGCAAGAGAGCTTTCGATGCTCGATATGGCGCTGTCGATATCGGGTTTCAGGCTCTGATCCACCGACGAGGAAGCCGCCATCAGAATGCCGATGGCATCGCGCCCACCAAGGCTCTTGATGGTGGCGATTGCCTCTTTCTTCTGTTCGATTGACCGTTCGGAGGAGAGCAGCGAGACAGCCCGCGCCTCCTCCATCCGGGTCCGCACCTCAGTATCGGCCTCCTTGGCGATGGCCGCTTCCAGCAGTTCGAGATTTTCGGCGCTCGGCGCTTTCAGAACGGCGTCTGCCGCGGAAAGCCGAACGGATTTCTCCGGGCTGAGCAGGGTCAGCCCGCCAAGTGCGGCGCGGATGACGCGGCGCAGATTATTGTTGACCTTGATCTTGGCGACGGCGGCCTTCGGGGCTTCACCGGCGCTTTCGCCTGAAAGCGGATCGATCAGCGTAAAATTGGAGCCTGCCGGCTTCGTCATGAACACCAGATTGTCGGCCTTGCGCACGTAAAGATCGCCCGCCGCAAAAGCCTCGAGCGCCGGCACGACACGCGCATCGCCCGTGGCGGCAATCTGCCCGATCAGCACTTCGGCCTGCTTGAAATCCGCCGTGCCGAGCTGGTCGATCAGCGCCTTCGGCTCGCTTTGCGCGAAGGATTGGGCTGCGATCCCCAGGGTGAGCCAGATGAAGATGGCTCCGAGAAAAGATCGGATCGTCATGTCGGGTTCCTTGGGCGGTTTGCGACGGGGCGTTTGTGGGTAATGCCACTTGAGTATGCCGCTCACCCCCCTCTGCCCTGCCGGGCATCTCCCCCACAAGGAGGGAGATCGGCAAGGCGCGCCTGCGTCGCTCTATCTCAACCAATGAGAAGGGCGAAACCTTGCCTCGAGTCGATCTCCCCACCTGTGGGGGAGATGCCCGGCAGGGCAGAGGGGGGCATGCTTGTTCAGTTTCCAATGAGAAAACCGCCCCCAACAACGGGGGCGGCAACCACCCGCTATCAGCTACCCTTGCCGCCGCACTTCCCACTGGCCACATTGAAGTTGCCGCAGGACATCGGCTTCCTCCAGTCCGAGATCAGATCCTTCGAATCCGGCAGATAATCCGACCACTCGTCACCCACGACCTGCGGCGTCTGCTGCACGATTTCGAACTGGCCATCGGCCTGGATTTCGCCGATCAGCACCGGCTTGGTGATGTGGTGGTTCGGCATGACGGTGGAGTAGCCGCCCGAAAGGTTCGGTACGGAAACGCCGATAATCGAGTCGAGAACCTTGTCCGTATCCGTCGTGCCGGCGGATTCGACGGCCTTTACCCAGGCGTTGAAGCCGATATAGGCGGCTTCCATCGGGTCGTTGGTCACGCGTTTGTCGTTCTTGGTAAAGGCATGCCAAGTCTTGATGAACTCGGCATTGACCGGCGCATCGACGGACTGAAAGTAGTTCCAGGCGGCAAGGTGGCCGACCAGCGGTGCGGTATCGAGACCGGCAAGTTCTTCTTCACCGACCGAGAAGGCGACGACGGGAATGTCTTCAGCCTTGATGCCCTGGTTCGCCAGTTCCTTGTAGAAAGGCACGTTGGCGTCGCCGTTGATGGTGGAAACCACGGCGGTCTTCTTGCCGGCCGAACCGAACTTCTTGATGTCGGACACGATCGTCTGCCAGTCGGAATGACCGAACGGCGTGTAGTTGATCATGATGTCCTCTTCCTTGACGCCTTTCGACATCAGGTAGGCCTTCAGGATCTTGTTGGTGGTCTGCGGATAGACATAGTCCGTGCCGGCCAGAACCCAGCGCTCAACGCCTTCGGTATTGGCGAGGTAGTCTACAGCCGGAATGGCCTGCTGGTTGGGTGCGGCACCCGTGTAGAAGATGTTGCGCGAGGATTCTTCACCCTCATACTGAACCGGGTAGAACAGGATCGAGTTCAGTTCCTCGAAGACCGGCAGCACGGATTTGCGCGAGGAGGACGTCCAGCAGCCGAAAACGGCGGCGACCTTGTCCTGCGAAATCAGCTGGCGGGCCTTTTCGGCAAAGAGCGGCCAGTCGGAAGCCGGATCGACCACCACGGCTTCGAGTTTCTTGCCAAGCACGCCGCCCTTCTTGTTCTGCTCGTCGATGAGCATCAGCATGGCGTCCTTCAGCGTCGTCTCTGAAATGGCCATGGTGCCGGACAGCGAATGCAGCACGCCGACCTTGATGGTGTCGTCAGCGGCAAAAGCGCCATGGAAGGCGGTGGTGGACAGGATCGCGCCAAGCAGCGCGGCACTAAGCGTCTTGCGGAATATCATCGGAAGAACCCCTCTCCTTGTTTGGCCTCTCGTGGAGGCTCAGCGGCATCTGCGGCCGCTGCTGGGAGGGACTATCGATCTCGTGAGAGCGAAACCGTATACGTCAATTGACGTAGGCGGGGTGGCGAAAGATGCATGAGGGGGAATAAGCTGAACCTGAAGGTGCCTGCCTGTGAAGCAGGAGGCCTCAGCTTGTTTCTTCTCCCCGCCGGGGAGAAGTCCGCGGCAGCGGGATGAGGGGGGCGAGCGCCGCGATATACGGAGGGGTTGCCCCCTCATCCGACCCTTCGGGCCACCTTCTCCCCCACGGGGAGAAGAAATGCGCAGCACGGTCTCACATCAGGAATGCGGCCATCAGGAATGCGGCTTGTCGTTCCGCTCTTCGTCGCGGATCGCATCGTCGTGATACCACGAACCGAAATCGATATGCGGCTCCTGCGCCTGACGCTCAAGCTCGCTCAGCGCGCTGTTACGGAACTTGGAAAGACCCGCGCGCCCGCCGACCGGGAATTGATAGATCGTTGCCGTCTCGCGATGAATGCCAGTTGCCATTTCGATCATCTCACTTTGTTTGCATCGAAGCACTTTATGTCTGGAGCTAACCCGCAAAGGCCAGATTCGCTCCGTTTGATTAAAAAAAAATCAACTTGCGAAAAATATAGGCATTAATCGTCTCATCTACAAGAAAAACCATTCCGAAAGCGCCGGTTTTTGGGGCAAATGCCAATCCCTCGCGCGCAACCGAAATCATTGCACCGCAGCAGGGCATTCCGCCGGGAGACGCCAGCTATCTATCAGGATTCAATGATGAAACATGAGGGGTGAATTTGCCTGCCGCAGTGCAGCAGAACCATCCGCGCGCGATATCCAGGCTCCTGCGCGACAGGGCCCCTGAAAGATTTTTCGAAAAAATCGCCTGATATCGCCAATCTGGCACGCGACATGCATCTAAGGGGTCAGCCCTTGAACGCGAATGCGCTTCGGTGGCCAAAGCCACGGGAGGCCTCAAGGCTTCGCATTGTTACCTATGAGAGGTTCGTAATGACTAAGTTCAAACTCGAGTACATCTGGCTGGACGGATACAAGCCGGTCCCCAACCTGCGCGGCAAGACCCAGATCAAGGAATTCGACGAATTCCCCACACTCGAGCAGCTGCCGCTTTGGGGCTTTGATGGCTCGTCCACGCAGCAGGCCGAAGGCCACTCGTCGGATTGCGTGCTGAAGCCCGTCGCGATCTATCCCGACCCGGCCCGCTCCAACGGTGCACTCGTCATGTGCGAAGTCATGATGCCCGATGGCGTCACCCCGCATGCTTCGAACAGCCGCGCAACCATCCTCGACGACGAGGACGCATGGTTCGGCTTCGAACAGGAATATTTCTTCTACCAGGACGGCCGCCCGCTCGGCTTCCCGGAACAGGGTTACCCGGCTCCGCAGGGTCCTTATTACACCGGCGTCGGCTTCAAGAATGTCGGTTCGGTTGCCCGCGAAATCGTTGAAGAGCACCTCGACCTCTGCCTCGAAGCCGGCATCAACCACGAAGGCATCAACGCCGAAGTGGCCAAGGGCCAGTGGGAATTCCAGGTATTCGGCAAGGGCTCCAAGCGCGCCGCCGACCAGATCTGGATCGCCCGTTACCTGCTGCTGCGTCTTTGCGAACAGTACGGCATCGACGTCGAATTCCATTGCAAGCCGCTCGGCGACACCGACTGGAACGGTTCGGGCATGCATTGCAACTTCTCCACCAAGTTCATGCGCGAAGTTGGCGGCAAGGAATATTTCGAAGCCCTCATGGCCGCTTTCGCCAAGAACTGGAAAGAGCACATCGACGTTTACGGTCCGGACAACCACCTGCGCCTGACCGGCAAGCACGAAACCGCTCCGTGGAACAAGTTCTCCTACGGCGTTGCCGACCGTGGCGCCTCGATCCGCGTTCCGCATTCCTTCGTCAACAACGGTTACAAGGGTTACCTCGAAGACCGTCGTCCGAACTCTCAAGGCTGCCCTTACCAGATCGCTTCCGTCGTTCTGAAGACAATCGCAGAAGTGCCGCTCGCAAAGTCGGCTGCTGCCTGATAAGCCAAGACATGGCGTCGCCCGCAACCGGGCGACGCCATTTTTCTGTCCACCGAACGGCCGGGCCGGGCAGGCGACCTTTCGCCGAGCGCCGCACACGGCATAGTCTTCCCATACGCAAGCTCAAACAAGCGGCGTGGCTTTGACCAACAGCCTCGGACTTTCCGAAAACCGCAACATTGTTTTCGGTCCGACGCTCTAAAGCAAGAAGGTGAGCGATGGGCATTCTCCAGAAATTCTCTCTCGAAAACCGCACGGCCATCATCACCGGCAGCGGCCGCGGCCTCGGTTTTGAAATTGCCAGCGCCTTTGCCGAAGCGGGCGCGCATGTGTGGCTGACCGGCCGCAATGCCGAAACGCTGGAACAGGCGACAGATGTGCTGCGCAAGGCTGGCGGCAAGGCCGATTACGCTGCCTTCGATATTGCCGATACCGCAGCCGGCAGCGCCCTTGTTCGCCGTATCATGGACGAGTTCGGCCATCTCGATATCCTCGTCAACAATGTCGGCGCGCGCGACCGCCGCCCGCTTGCCGAATTCAGCGACGAGGACGTGCTGGAACTGATCCGCACCGACCTCACCTCCTCCATCTCGCTATCGCGGGATGCCGCGGAGGCCATGAACGCCAATGGTTACGGCCGCATCATCACCATCACCTCCATTCTCGGCCATATCGTCCGGCCGGGGGATGCGATCTATCCTGTCGCCAAGCAGGGGCTCACCGGGCTGATGCGGGCGATCGCCGTGGAATATGGCGCACGCGGCATCACCAGCAACGCCATCGCACCCGGCATGTTCGCCACCGAAACCAATGCCGCCCTTGCCGAAAATCCTGAGATGGTGGCCTTCGCCAAGCTGCGGGTGCCGCTGGAGCGCTGGGGCCGGCCGGATGAAATCGCCGGCGCTGCCCTGTTTCTGGCCAGCGACGCGGCCTCCTTCGTCAACGGCCATGTGCTGACGGTGGATGGCGGCATGTCGGTGCGGCTGTGAGAGGCCCGTTGCGGAAAGGCGCTCGATAGGCATGGCCGCACGGCAACGCATCATCCCCGTCAGGCGCGAATATAACCGCTGGGTTGCCAACCAGACGCTGGAAGATTATGCGCTGCGCTTCACCGCCAAGAGCGCCCGGCAATTTTCCTCCAACCGCATTTCCCACACCGCCATCGGCGCGATTTCCTTTCTGGCGCTGGAAGCCATCGGCGGCGCGATCACGCTCTCCTACGGCACCACCAACGCCTTTTACGCCATCCTCGTCGCCGCCATCGCCATGCTCGCCGTCGGCCTGCCGATCAGCCGTTATGCCATCCGCCACGGGGTCGATATCGATCTTCTGACGCGCGGCGCGAGCTTCGGTTACATCGGCTCCACCATCACCTCGCTGATCTATGCCGCCTTCACCTTCATGCTGTTCGCCATCGAAGCGTCGATCATGTCCGGCGCGCTGGAACTGGCGCTCGGCATTCCCTTGTGGATCGGCTACATCATCTCGGCCGTCATGGTCATTCCGCTCGTCACCCACGGCGTGCGCCTCATCAGCCGCTTCCAGATCGTCACCCAGCCCTTCTGGATCATCCTCAACGTCCTGCCTTTCGTGTTCATCGCTTTGATGGACTGGGAAAAATACGATCTCTGGCGCGCCTTTGCCGGCATACACCACGCCTCCGGCCCGCCGGGAACGGTCGCGGATTTCAACCTCGTGGAATTCGGCGCGGCCTCCGCCGTCATTCTGGCGCTGATGTCGCAGATCGGCGAACAGGTGGACTTCCTGCGCTTCCTGCCGGCCGAGGGGCAAAGCCGCCTGCGCCACCGCATCGCGGTTTTCCTGGCGGGCTCGGGCTGGGTCGTCGTCGGCGTGCCGAAGCTGCTCGCCGGCTCCTTCCTCGTGGTGCTCACCTTCAGCTCCGGCGTCTCGGTGGATCGCGCCGCCGATCCGGCGCAGATGTATCTCACTGCCTTCGGTTACATGATCCCCAACGAGACGGCGGCCATGCTGCTGATGGTCGCCTTCGTGGTTGTCTCGCAGCTGAAGATCAACGTCATGAATGCCTATGCGGGTTCGCTCGCCTGGTCGAACTTCTTCTCGCGCCTCACCCACAGCCACCCCGGCCGCGTCGTCTGGCTGGTCTTCAACGTGGCGATCGCGCTGCTTCTGATGGAGCTCGGCATCTACCGGCTGCTGGAAGAAACGCTCGGCATCTTCTCCATCATCGCCATGGCGTGGCTCTGCACCATTTCCGCCGATCTCTTCATCAACAAGCCGCTCGGCCTCGCCCCGCCGGGCATCGAATTCAAGCGCGCCCATCTTTACGACATCAACCCGGTCGGCGTCGGCTCCATGGCGCTTTCCGCCACCATCGCGCTGATGGCGCATTTCGGCGCCTTCGGCCCGCTCGCCGCATCGCTCGCGCCCTATCTGACGCTGATCGTCGCTTTCATGGCCTCGCCGCTGATTGCCTGGGGCACGAAGGGCAGATTTTATCTCGCCCGCAAGCCGCGCCAGAAATGGCGCGAAGAGAGCAGCATCACCTGCTCCATCTGCGAGCACCCTTTCGAGCCGGAAGACATGGCCTGGTGTCCGGCCTATGCCGCGCCGATCTGTTCGCTCTGCTGCTCGCTGGACAGCCGCTGCCATGACATGTGCAAGCCGAAGGCGAAGCTGAACTATCAGGTCGCAACCGTCGCGAAATCCTTCCTGCCGGATCAGCTGGTGGCGAAACTCGCCACCCGGCTCGGACGCTACGGCATGGCGGCGGCGATTGCCGTCACCGCCATCGGCGGCATATTGGCGATGATCGCCCATCAGGTCGGCACCGCCTCGCCGGAAACGGCCGATGTGGTGAACCGCACCATCCTCATCGTGTTTTTCGTCTTCGCCGTCATTGCCGGCATCGTCTGCTGGTTCCTCGTGCTTGCCCATGACAGCCGGGTGGTGGCGGAAGAGGAATCCTCCCGCCAGAACACATTGCTGCTCAAGGAAATCGCCGCCCACAAGAAGACCGATGCCGCCCTTCAGGACGCCAAGGAGACGGCCGAGGCCGCCAACCGCGCCAAGAGCCGTTATGTGGTGGGCCTCAGCCATGAATTGCGCACGCCGCTCAATGCCGTTCTGGGTTATGCCCAGATTCTCGAGCGCGACGACACCATTCCCCCGCCCCGGCAATCGGCGATCAAGGTCATCCGCCGCTCGGCCGATCACCTGTCCGGCCTGATCGACGGGCTTCTCGATATTTCCAAAATCGAGGCCGGGCGTCTGCAGGTCTACTCCAACGAGATCAATATTCAGGATTTTCTCGACCAGATCGTCGACATGTTCCGCCCGCAGGCGCAGGCCAAGGGGCTGGAGTTCCGCCACGACCGGTCGCGGGCCCTGCCGCAATATGTCCGCACCGATGAAAAGCGGCTGCGCCAGATTCTCGTCAACCTCATCTCCAACGCCATCAAATTCACCGATGAGGGCGCCGTCACCTTCGATGTCGGTTATCGCAGCCAGGTGGCGAGCTTCACCGTCTCAGATACCGGCCGCGGCATTGCCGAAAAAGACCTCGCCCGCATCTACGAACCCTTCCAGCGCGGCGAGGCAGACAGCGTGCGCCCCATGCCCGGCCTCGGCCTCGGCCTGACCATCACAAGGCTCCTCACCAACACGCTCGGCGGTGAAATTTCCGTTTCCAGCACAAAGGATGAAGGCTCCACCTTCCGCGTGCGCCTCATGCTCTCTGCCGTGCACCGGCCAAGCACGGCGCCGGCGGCGGAAAAGACCATCCGCTCCTATTCCGGGCCGCGCCGCACCATTGTCGTGGTCGATGACAATGAGGATCACCGCGAGCTGATGCGGCAGGTGCTCTCGCCGCTGGATTTCGTGGTGCTGACGGCGCAAAGCGGACCGGAATGCCTGACGCTCATCGAAGGCGTGAAGCCGGACCTCTTCCTCATCGATATTTCCATGCCCGGCATGACCGGCTGGCAGCTTGTGACGAAACTGCGTGAAGCCGGCCAGACTGCACCGCTCATCATGCTCTCGGCCAATATCGGCGACGGGACAGTGGCGGGTGCTGGAGAAGACAACCACAATGACGCCATCGCCAAGCCTGTCGATATCCGCCAGCTTTGCGACAGGCTTGCCGTGCATCTCGGCCTGAAATGGATCTACGAGGCGGATATGCCGCCCCCGCCATCGCCCGTGGCGCAGATCGTCCATCCCGGCGCAATTCACATTCAGGATTTGCAGCGGCTCGGCGAAATAGGCTACATACGCGGCATCGAGGCGAAACTCGCCGATCTTGCCCGCAACACGGAAAACCTGCCCTTCACGCAGGAGCTCGGCACCTATGTGCAGGCCTTCGATCTGGCCGGTTATGCGCATTTTCTCAAACGGTTTGCGGATAGTGACACGGGAGACGGCAAGGCATGAGCGGTCAGGCGGCGGCAGCCCCGAGAGACATCGTATTGCTGGTGGATGACAGCCCGGAAGCACTCGGGTTCCTCACCGATGCGCTGGAACAGTCAGGCTTTTCCGCCCTCATCGCCACCTCTGGCCAGGCCGCGCTCAACATTGCCGAACGCATCACGCCCGATATCATCCTGCTCGACGCCGTCATGCCGGCCATGGACGGTTTCGAGACATGCCGCCGCCTGAAGGCCAATGCGGCGGTGACGCAGGTACCCGTCATCTTCATGACCGGGCTGACGGAGACCGAACATGTGGTGCGGGCACTCGAATCCGGCGGTGTCGATTATCTGACCAAGCCGATCAACATCGATGAGTTGCGCGCCCGCATCCGCGTGCACCTTTCCAATGCCCGCTCGGCCCAAAGCGCCCGCGTCGCGCTCGATGCCGCCGGCCGCCACCTGCTTGCCGTGCGCGCCAATGGCGCCATCCACTGGTCGACGCCACAGGCGACGCGGCTCGTCAACGCCGCCACCGGCCGCGACGACGGCATGGAAATCGTCACCAGCCATATCGGCCGCTGGCTCGCAGAACGGGCGGCGGCGGAAACCGGCCGCGACGTGCCGCTGACGATCACCGAGGCCGGGCGGCCTGCCCTGCAGCTGTCCTTCCTTGGCGCCATGGGGCCGGATGAATTCCTCTTCCGCCTCACCGCCGCCAATGAGAAATCCGGCGACCACCTGCTGCGCGAGCATTTTTCCCTCACCGCCCGGGAATCGGAAGTGTTGCTGTGGATCGCGAGGGGCAAGTCCAACCGCGATATTGGCGATATTCTCGGCCTTTCCGCGAGAACCGTGAACAAGCATCTGGAGCAGATCTATGTGAAGCTCGGGGTGGAAAACCGGGCATCGGCGGCTGTGAAGGCGGCGCATATTCTGCATCAGGGGTGACGACAGCCATTATTATGGTAGATTGTCCGACATATTCCGCTTGAGTTTACTATGTCCGCTTATTGGGCGAGCGTCCGCCGCTTGTTTCTTCTCCCCGCCGGGGAGAAGTCCGCGGTAGCGGGATGAGGGGGCAAGCTCTCCGAAATCCGGCAACGTTGCCCCCTCATCCGACCCTTCGGGCCACCTTCTCCCCCTCGGGGAGAAGAAACAAGGGGCAACGCCGCAACCCACCCTCAAAATACCCCGCATCCCCCAACAAGGAGGACGTTCCCATGGACCGTTTCATCATCCTTTCCGGCTGCTCCGGCGGCGGAAAGTCCACGCTTCTCGCCGAGCTTGCCCGACGCGGTTTCGCCACCGTGGAAGAGCCCGGCCGCCGCATCGTCGTCGAAGAAACCCGCAATGGCGGCACGGCCCTGCCGTGGATCGACATCGAAGCCTTCGCCCGCCGCGCCATCGCCATGGCGCTCGAAGACCGGCAAAAGGCCCCGCCGGAAGGCCCGGTCTTCTTCGATCGCGGTCTGATCGACGCCGCCTCCGCGCTTCGCCATATAAATGGCGATGCCTTCATCGAGACGCTGGTGGCTGCACACCGCTATAATCGTCTGGTCTTCCTCACCCCGCCATGGCCGGAAATCTACAGGGGCGACAGCGAGCGCAAGCATGGCTTCGACGTGGCGATTGAGGAATATGAGCGTTTGCTCCGCGATTATGACGAGCTTGGCTACGATATTTCCGTGCTTCCGAAATCCGGCATAGAGGAACGCGCGGACTTTATTCTGACGCGGATCGACTGAAGCGCCCTGGCAAGAGAATGGGCTTCAGCGGTTTTCGAGCAATTGCGAGACGGTGACAAACTCAAACCCGCGTTGACGCAGACCGTCGATGATCAAGGGCAAAGCCTGCCGGGATATCTCGCGGCTTCGATACATGACATGCATGATGATGATGGAGCCGTTTCCGGTCTGCTCGATGACGTGTCTGGCGAAGGCGGCCGCATCCTCGGCGACATCGGGAAAGGATTCCGGTTCGACATCCCACATGATGGTTTTCCGGTCATGCCGGGAAAGATACCAGGGCAAGGTGAGCAGCTTCTTGCCATAGGGCGGGCGGAACATGATCTCGCCTTCATAACCCGCAGTCCGAATGGCCGCATCGGTGCGCTCGATCTCTTGCCCGATCCGCGCCGGCCCCATCAGCATCATGTTGGAATGCGTGTAACTATGGTTGCCGATCTGATGCCCCTCGCTGACGATCATGCGCGCCTGCGGCAGATTCTCTTCGGTCTCCTGACCGGTCAAAAAGAAAGTCGCTTTTACCCTACGCTCCCTCAGGATCGCCAAAACATCAGGCGTGAAACGCACCGACGGCCCGTCGTCGAAAGTCAGCGCCACCATCGGCCTCGCTGTTTCAACCCTTGCGATGATGCCGCCGAATAATTGCGTCGTCCGGGATTTGCTGAAGAAATGCAGGCCGACAAGCGCCGTCGCCAGCACGGCGAGAACAAGGAAGAGCGACACGGCTCGTTTTGTCGTCATTGCCATCCCTCATTGCAGTTTCCCGAGAGGATTGGTTTCCTGCCTTGTTGTCCCTAGTATGGCCGAGACCGCAAACAAAAAGCCCGGCATCGCTGCCGGGCTTCGATAGGGTGTCGCAGAAGGGCTTAGCTGCCCTGCTGGATGTAGGTGAACTTGCCGTCCGGACCCTTCTTCCATTCGTACATGACGTAGCCGGGAAGCTTCGGGTCGCCTTTCTCGTCGAAGGAGATCTCGCCGAGCGCGGTCGGGAAGGTACCGGACTTCAGGGCCTCGGCAACCTTTTCCGGCTCTACGGAACCGGCGGCCTTCGCCGCACCGGCAATCGCCTGCATCGCGGCATAGGAGTAGAGCGTGTAGGCTTCCGGGTTGAAGCCGGCGGCCTTGAACTTCTCTACCAGCTCCTTGTTTTCCGGGCGCAGCGTCGGATCGGGGCCGAAGGTGTTGAGCGTGCCTTCGACGGCGTCGCCGGCGATGGAAGCAAGTTCGTTCGAGACGATACCGTCGCCCGAAACGAGCTTGGCCTTCAGGCCCTGGTCAGCCGCCTGACGGATGATGAGGCCGGCTTCGGTGTGCAGGCCGCCCCAGTAGATGATGGAAACGCCGGCTTCCTTCATCTTGGAGATCAGCGCGGAGAAGTCCTTATCGCCGACGTTGACGCCTTCATACATGACTTCCGTCACGCCGGCGGCATTGGCAGCCTTCTTGGTTTCATCGGCAAGGCCCTGACCGTAAGGCGTCTTGTCGTGAATGATGGCGACCTTGGCGTCCTTGAAATGATCGGCCAGGTACTTGCCGGCAATGCCGCCCTGCTGGTCGTCACGGCCGCAGGTACGGAACGTGTTCCACAGGCCGCGCTCGGTGAAGACCGGGTTGGTTGCGGCGGGTGTGATTTCGAGAATGCCGTTTTCGGCATAAACTTCAGAAGCCGGAATGGAAACGCCGGAGTTGAAGTGACCGACAACGAATTTCACGCCGTCAGCGACGAATTTGTTGGCAACCGAAATACCCTGCTTGGGGTCGGATACGTCGTCGCCCAGCACGATCTTGATCTGCTCGCCATTGATGCCGCCGGCGGCATTGATGTCTTTCGCGGCCTGTTCGGCACCCTTCTGGATCTGAGCGCCGAAAGCAGCGTTCGGGCCGGTCAGCGGTGCGCCGACAGCGATCACGACATCGGCCCAGGCCGAACCGCCAAACGCGACCATGGCGGTCAGCGCAACAGCGGAAAGAAGAGACTTCTTCATTACTTTACTCCCAGTTCCTTTGGATGGGTTGATTGCAAGGACCTGTTCAGTACCCACCTTCACTGAACAGGAAACTGTTCCACTCTGACGAGCATTGTGCAGCCGGAAAAATCCGCCTGTCAATCTTTCTTCTTGTAGGAAAATGCCGATGTCCGGTCGTAAAGCCAATAGTAGTTATTGACCATCTGGCTTGTCCGGCGCGTGCGGAAACCGACGCTGGAAAAAACCAGAAGAAGAACGACGTCAAACACGTAATAGAAGCCGTTGATGAACGGCCCGTTGAACAGCGCGTGATGCAGAAACCGCATCACCACACCCAGAGCGAGCGTATAGATCACCACCCGCGTATAACCGCCCCAGCCATCGGCCACGGACTTGCCCGTGCGCCATGCCGTCCAGAAACCCAGAAGAACAACCAGCGCGCGCAGAACATACCGCACGCCGTTATCCGTTTCGAAAAAAAGGCCCTGCATCTCTTTCCCCATCAGTGCCGGGCAGAAACGCCCTGACCCTGCCTTGTCTGTCGTCCCGTCGTTTTCCCGCCGGGCATTTTATTGTTTGCACCCCGCCATGGTTCCTTAAGGTTTGGCCGAAAGGACGACAGGCCGCCGTTTGCAGTCTTGCGCCGCAAAATTTCCGGCGCAAGTAAAATCTTTCAGTGCCGTCCGCCTTCGAGATAGGCGGCGCGCACCTGCGGATCGGCGAGCAGTTCCCTGCCCGAACCGCTCATCGTCACCTTGCCGTTGACCATCACATAGGCGCGGTCGGAAAGCTTGAGCGCGGCAAAGGCGTTCTGCTCCACGAGGAAGACGGTCAGCCCCTCTTCCTGGTTGAGTTTCTTGATCGCCTCGAAAATGCCCTTGACGATCAAGGGTGCGAGACCGAGCGACGGCTCGTCCAGCAGCAGGAGCTTCGGCCGCGCCATCAGCGCGCGGCCGATGGAAAGCATCTGCTGCTCGCCGCCGGAAAGCGTACCGCCGCGCTGGCTCTGGCGCTCCTTCAGGCGCGGGAACATCACGAAGATCTTCTCGACGTCTTCCTTGAAATATTTCAGGTTATCGAGATTGGCGCCCATCTGCAGGTTTTCCAGCACCGTCATGCGCGGGAAAATCCGGCGGCCTTCGGGCGACTGGGCAATGCGCTTGCGCGCGATCAGATGGGTCGGCAGATGGGTAATATCCTCGCCGTCGAAGATCACCTGGCCGGCACGCGCCTGCGGGCTGCCGCAGATGGTCATCATCAGCGTCGACTTGCCGGCGCCGTTGGCGCCGATCAGGCTGACGATCTCACCCTTCTTGACCTCGACATCGACACCGGCCAGAGCCCGGATATTGCCATAATAGGTTTCGACACCCTGGACTTTCAGAAGCGGTTCACCGGACATCAGGCCGCTCCTCCGTCGAGTTCTTCCGCAATCACGTCTTCCACTTCATCATCCTCGACACCCAGATAGGCGGCGATGACCTTCGGGTCGTTCTTCACATGGTCCGGCGTGCCGTCGGAAATCTTCTGGCCATATTCCAGAACCACCACATGGTCGGAAATCTGCATCACCACGGACATGTCGTGCTCGATGAGGAGCAGCGACGTGCCCTCGTCGCGAATGCCGCGCAGAAGCGCGTTGAGCGCCAGCGATTCCTTCGGGTTGAGGCCGGCGGCCGGCTCGTCGAGGCACAAAAGCTCCGGCCCCGTGCACATGGCGCGGGCGATTTCCAGACGGCGCTGCGCACCATAGGGAAGGTCGCCGGCCGGGTCGTCGGCGCGGTCGATCAGATCGGCCTTTTCCAGCCAGTATTTGGCCTTTTCGATAGAGGCATCCACCGCCCGCCGGTAAGCGGGCAGGCCGAGAAGACCGAGGATCGTGTAACCCGAGGCCTTCATCAGCGCATTGTGCTGCGCCACCAGCAGGTTTTCCAGAACCGTGAGGCCCGAAAACAGGCGGATGTTCTGGAAGGTGCGCGCCACCTTGGCCTTCTTGGTGATTTCGAAATCCGGCAGGCGCTCGAGAAGATGCGCCTCGCCGCTTTGCTGGCGCATGGTGATCATGCCCATGGTCGGCTTGTAGAAGCCGGTGATGCAGTTGAAAACCGTGGTCTTTCCAGCACCGTTGGGGCCGATCAACGCCGTGATCTCGCCGCGCTTCGCCTCGAAGGAGAAGTCGTTGATGGCCATCAGGCCGCCGAAGCGCATCGAGAGATGTTCGACCTTGAGGATCGTATCGCCAGTCGTATTGGGTGTCATTGTTGCCGTTCCGGAAGCCATCAACCGTGACCTTCCTTGGTAAAGCTGCCGGAGACGGCCTTGCGTTCCTTAAGGAAGGCCGTGGGTTCACGCGAGCCGACGAAGCCGCGCGGCTTGAACAGCATGACGATGACCATGGCAAGGCCGAAGAGCAGCATACGGTAAAGTTCAGGCGTGAAGTCGGGCCCGAAGACATGCTTCAGGAACTCCATTTCGCGCAGAAGCTCGGTGCCGCCGACCATGACCAGCGCCGCAATGGCGATACCCGTCAGCGAGCCCATGCCGCCGAGAACGACGATGGCAAGAATGACGGCGGATTCGAGGAACACGAAGCTTTCCGGCGAAACGAAACCCTGACGCGCGGCGAAGAACGAGCCGGCGAAACCGCCGAACATCGCGCCCGTCGCAAAGGCGGTGAGCTTGGTGATGACGGTATCGATGCCGAGCGAACGGCAGGCGATTTCGTCCTCACGCAGCGCCTCCCAGGCGCGGCCGATTGGCATGCGGCGCAGGCGAATGGTCACATAGGCCGTCAGCATGCAAAGCAGCAGGATCACATAGAACAGGAAAATCTTGTAATAGGCCGACGACATCGACAGGCCGAAGGCCTTGGCGAAATTGTTCGACGCGCCGACATCGAAGGACCAGATGCCGAAGACGGACGCCTTGGCGATGCCGGAAATGCCGAAGGTGCCCTTGGTCACATCCGTCCAGTTCAAAAGCACGAGGCGGATGATTTCACCGAAGGCGAGTGTCACGATTGCCAGATAGTCGCCGCGAAGACGAAGAACCGGGAAACCGAGAATGATGCCCCAGAAGCCCGCGAGAATGCCGGCGACCGGCAGGAGCACCCAGAAGGACAGGCCGAAATGGCTTGAGAGCAGCGCATAGGAATAGGCGCCGACCGCATAAAAGGCCACGTAACCGAGATCGAGCAGGCCGGCGAGGCCGACGACGATGTTGAGGCCCCAGGCCAGCATCACATAGATCAGGATCTGGATGCCGAAATTGTCGACGAATTTCAGCGAACCCTGAAAGCCGAACAATTGCACGGCGATAACGGGATAAAGCAGCAGCAGGAGCAGCGCCAGCTTCAGGAAGTGCTTGTGGAAAAAGCCCTTCTCTTCGGAAATCTCCAGCACGCCGCTCTTGGCCTTGGCCAGCTTGCGACGATCCAGCGACGGCTTGATGAAGCCGACGACGAGGAAACGGCCGACAGCGGCAATGCCGACGAAGACCGCCAGAAGCCCCCAGCGGGTGCCCCAGATCAGCTGGTTGTTGATATCCTGATAGGTGACGATGCCGACATAAAGAATGAACATGCCGAACGAGATGAGGCCCGCAATCAGGCCCTCCTTCACAGCCGTCGCCATCAGGCTCGGGCTGGAAGCAGCGTTGTCGGAAGCGATATTGGTCATGGGATCACACCTTCTCGACTTCCGGACGACCGAGAATACCGGTCGGCTTGAAGATCAGCACGAAAGCCAGGATGCCGAATGCCGCGACATCCTTGTAGGCGATGGAGAAATAGGCCGACCACAGCGATTCGATGAGGCCGATCAGCAGACCGCCGAGAACAGCGCCCGGAAGCGAGCCGATGCCGCCGAGAACGGCCGCCGTAAACGCCTTGACGCCGGGGACGAAACCATCGCTGAACGAGGCCACGCCATAATACATCAGATACATCGTACCGGCGACGGCGGCCAGCGCCGCACCCATGATGAAGGTGATGGAGATCGTCTTGTCGACATCGACGCCCAGCAGCGCCGCCATCTTGCGGTCCTGTTCGGTGGCGCGCTGCGCCCGGCCGAGCGGGGTCTTGTTGACGATATACCAGAAAGCGAAGAGCAGCACCGAGGTGACGACCATGATGATCAGCTGCTTCAGCGACACGGTGACGGCGCCGAAATGATAGCTTTCCGTCACCATCGACGGGATCGGCTTGTTGCGCGGACCCTGCGTCACCTGAATGAAGTTGGACAGCGCGATCGACATGCCGATGGCCGTGATCAGCGGTGCAAGGCGGAAGGAGCCTCTGAGCGGGCGATAGGCGACGCGTTCGATCACCCAGTTCCACAGACCGGTCATCAGCATGGCGACGACCATCATCAGAAGCAGAAGAAGCGCCACCGGAATGCCGGCGACAAAGGATGTCACGATCAGGAAAACGATCAGCGCGGCGAAGCCGCCGAGCATGAAAATATCGCCATGGGCGAAGTTGATCATGCCGATGATGCCGTAAACCATCGTATAGCCGATAGCGATGAGGCCGTAGATCGATCCAAGAGTCAGCCCGTTGATGAGCTGCTGGATAAAATACTCCATGTCTTTCCCCCGGGCACGACCTCGAATGGGCCACGCCTCGTTATGTTAATTATAGGAGCGCCCTTGCAGGCAGGCCCCCACCCCCAAAATGCATATCGTGTTCGTTAAAAATGTGAAGTCAAAAACGGGCGATCCTGCACAAAATTTGGAATTTCCACATGGACTGCCGCTTTCCCGGTCAAAAGAGCCATGATTTTGGCAGGAAGTGCTGAAAAAATGACGGCCGGATGCTTATTTCAGCATTGTCCGACGCCATTATTTGACGGGCAGCGGGCAAAGGAGTAGCGAAGATCGGAACGGCGATATCCCGCAGACGGGATCAATTGGCAAAGAGATGATCGACATATTGACGAAAGCGGCGCTGGACGCCGGGCAGGCCATCATGGCGGTCCACCGTGCCGGCCCGCATGTGTCGTATAAGGATGACTGCTCGCCGGTGACCGAGGCCGATCAGCGCGCCGAGGCGATCATTCTTGCGGCGCTGGCCGCCCATTTTCCCGATATCCCCGTGGTTGCCGAAGAGGCGGTATCGAGCGGCATCCTGCCGGAAACCGGTGCGGAATTCTTCCTCGTCGACCCGCTGGATGGCACCAAGGAATTCATTTCCGGCAAGGACGATTTCACCGTCAACATCGCGCTCATCCGCAACGGCGCTCCGGTGGCCGGCGTGGTTTACGCCCCCTGCCGCGGGCAGGCATGGACGGGCGAGGACAACGCCGCCGAAAAGCTCGCCATTTCCGGCGAAGGCGCCATCCTGTCGCGCCACCCCATCCGCGCGCGCCAGCGCGGCGCTTCCCCCGTGGCGCTGATCAGCCGCTCGCATTGCACGGCGAAAACGGAAGCCTTCGTGGCCGAACACGGCCTGAAGGACTGCATCTCCGTCGGCTCCTCGCTGAAATTCTGCATGCTGGCCGAGGGCGCCGCCGATATTTACCCCCGCTTCAGCCGCACCATGATGTGGGACACGGCGGCCGGCGATGCCGTGCTGCGCGCTGCGGGCGGCAGGACGCTCGATTGCGAGGGCAGGCCGCTTGCATATGCGGTGAGGGGCGATGGCGAGGATGCGCTGGCCAATCCGGATTTCATTGCCGAAGGGGCGATGGCGGTGGAGCACGCGGGGTAACAGGCGCTTGGCGTTTGCTGCGGCTCTTGCGACGTGCGGCATTGATGAGTTTCCGTGTGTGCGGTTTACCCCCCTCTGCCCTGCCGGGCATCTCCCCCACAGGTGGGGAGATCGGCAAGGCGCACCGTCACCACTCCATACTCAAAGATCGAGATGACCGAGACATCGCCGCAAGTCGATCTCCCCCCTTGTGGGGGAGATGTCCGGCAGGACAGAGGGGGGTGAAGCCACACACACCAAGGC
>NZ_JADQWB010000022.1 GCF_015704895.1 Agrobacterium leguminum
ATGAGACGCCTAAAATCTGCGCCGCGCCGGGATATGACTACAATCGGGCTACGCCCTCACTCCGTCACACCCCGGCGCGAGTCTCATCCTGATTGACGCTGAATCTCACCTTGATTGCCGCTATGCAGGCAAGGTCCGTAAGGGGCTCGAAAAGCGAAGTTGCACTAATCAGGGGCGGATATTGCCCAATCGGCGCATTTCGCTATAGACCGTGGAACGACCGAGGCCAGATTGCCTGCCAGCTTCCGCATGAAGGGTTTGCGCCTCGATGAGCTTCATCGCAGCCTCGACCTTCTTCAGGTTTAGAGACTTGACGGCCGGGCCGCTTCCATGCCGCTCGACACACACTTCCAAGTCCCGGACCAACCAGCATTGGGTTCTGTCTTCGATACCCATCAGCGGTAGTATTGCGGAATTGTGTTGTTTGTCCGATCTGCTGCGAGCTCCGCGGCAGGCGCTGGTCTGCCAAGGAGATAACCTTGACCAATGTCGCATCCCAGGTCCTGGAGGCGCTGAAGCTGGCTCTCCTCCTCAATGCCTTCAGCTGTTATCGTCACGCCGAGACCAGCGCCGAGGGCAATGATAGCCTTGACCACCTTGTCCTGCTTTTCGTTGTCCTCAAACGAAGCAACGAAACTCCGGTCGATCTTGATCTTGTCGAATTGATAGTTGGAAAGTTGCGAGAGGCTGGAGTATCCGGTGCCAAAGTCGTCGAGAGCGATCTTGACCCCTGCATTCACCAAATCGTCGAGGATGCTTCGGGCGGTGATGACATCTTGTATGATGGCACTCTCTGTTACTTCCAGCTCGATCCTGTGTGCTGGCAGCCCGACATCGCCCAATATCTTGAGGATGCGTAGTCCCAGCAGCCGGTCGCTCAGCTGGATGGGAGAAAGGTTGAATGACAGGATAACGTCAGAAGGCCAAGAGAGTGCATCCGTACAGGCGCGGCGAAGCAGTTGGTCCGTCAGATCGACGATCAAGCCGGCTTCCTCCGCCACCGGAATAAATTCGCTCGGGGGGATGAAGTCGCCGGACGCCGTTTTCCAGCGCGCCAGTGCTTCAAAGCCGATTATCCTGTTCGTCTTCAAGTCCACCAAGGGTTGATAGTAGGGAACAATCTCCTCTTTGTTTATCGCAGCCCTCAGGTCCCCTTCCACTCGGATCCGCTTCTCTAATTCGTTCTGCATCGAAGAGACAAAGGACTTCACCAGGTTGCGCCCTTGCTTTTTCGCGACATACATCGCGCAGTCCGAATGCCTGATGACCTGTTTGAGATTATCACCGTCTTCCGGATAAAGTGCGAGGCCGACGCTGGCACCAATATCGACGCCGATACCGTTGACCGTCAACGGCTTGGTGATGGCAGTTACTATACGGTCCCCTAAAGTGGCGAGATCCGGACTTCCACTGCGTTTCGCCAGGACAAAAAACTCATCTCCTCCAAGCCGGAAAACATGTTCGCGGGGAAAGAGGGACGAAAGCCGTTGAGCGACAGCTCTCAGCACTTCATCGCCATGATCGTGACCAAGGAGGTCGTTGATCTTTTTGAAGCCGTCCAGATCGATGCTGAACGCGGCATACGCCTCTTGTGCACTTTGATTATTTGTTTTCTGCGCGCACAAGGAATCGAGAAACCTGCGGTTGGGCAGCTCGGTCAAGGGGTCGTGGCAGGCAATCCAATCCACATTCTTTTCGGCCTGTTGCCTGCGCTTGATCTCGCTCGAAAGCTCTCTGATCCTCAGCAAAGAATAAATCAGGCAAAGGAATCCAGAGATGTTCACAGCGACGAAGAGGTTCTCGACTAAATTGCCATCATGCGCTTCAGCAAATGCGTCCAGCGCCTGATGCGTCTGGAAGTGCCAGGAAAGATAGAAGAGGATCAAGAAGACGGAGAGCCAGACGAATATCTCGCATTGATGTTGGGTCAGTCGGAGTCGGGGCATAAGCGGTATCCTGTTCTGAACTAAGAAGAGGCATCATGCCAAGACTGGGGGACAGCATTGGCCCCTACATTTATTTGTCGAACGACTTGGCTCATCTTGCCTGCAAAGCGCAGAAGACAGGCCGGCTACAACGATGGAAGACCGCCCGATTCATTCTAGCGGACGTGAGATAAACAGGTTGTCGGTGCATACGAAAACGCGAGCGAAGTCTCCATAGACATTCTTGCAGGCGTGCCATTTCGGAGTGGCATGGTAAATTGCCTCTTTCGTGGGCTCAACGTTTCATTCGTTTGAATTGTCGTACCGAGGAACCGGCACCCGTCAGTGTTTGACACTCTGCTTGATGCGCCGAAATTGGGGTCGCTTTGTTGATTTAGGGTTAACTGAATCGACGCTGTTAAGCGCGAAACTACTGAATGTTGCGCCGGCTGGATATCCAGTGGAATTTTTGGATAGTGCGATGTACCTGCCCCAGTCGATCTGATCCGATTTTGGTCAAGTGAAGAGACGGCCTGCGTTAATCGTCTAATTGCTCATTGCCGCCCGCCAACGCTCTGTAAACAGTCATTCTGAAAACATTGATCACGCACGCTACCGAACGTGGTGGTTTCGGATATCGTTACACAGCGCGAAGGGACCGGTAATTAAGGGCGCTATCCGACGCTCGCAAATTTCTGCAAGAGCGTGGAAAGCGATCGCGTGATCATAGACATTTCAATGCCATTCGCCGCCAGTAAGACCGGCCTCGAGGTCAAATGTTCAGTCCGGAGCAACAGCCTTAGTTCCGGCAGTCGCTGATTGAACTCACATCCCCGCAAATGACACCCGCCGACCGGCGGACCTTCGACCTAGCGGACGATTAGGCTGGTGGGCGGGCGCGGACTAGTCGGGGACCGAGCGTCGTGGGTCAGCTTGCTTCGTTGTGGTCGTGCTTGAAGCGGTAGATGTAAAACGGAGGATGTCCTTCGTCGGCGGCCCCGGTGAAGGCTGGAGTTGTGTCCAAATGGTTGGCGACGACATAAATCCAGTCTTCCGGACCGAGCGCGATATTGTCTGGCCAGAGAATGCGAGGATCCTCGATGAGCGTTTCGGCGGTTTGACTGTTTGCAGAAACTTTGACAACCGCGTGGTTTTGCAGGTCGCCGAAATAGTGGTTGCCTTGTCCGTCGGTCACCGCGCCGTCGCTCAGCGGCTTGGGACCGGCCTTACGAATGGCGGCGCCAATAACCGCGTCTGCCTTTCGTTCGCGAAAGAGCGCTGCAGGCACCCTGTACCATGTCGATCCGTTCATGGCCCCGAAAAACAGGGTCTCGCGATCATTCGACAGCGTAATTGGATCGATCGCAACGCGCGCCGGCTTGCCGCCAAAGTAAGTGACTTTCCCATCGATGACGACGTCAACATTCTCGGACTGCAACGCGGGATGGCCACCAAAGCGGCGCGCCTCCTTTGTGTTCAGATCGATCGCGACAATACCGGGATTGGCTATGTCGGCGAGGTAGATCCAGCCGTTCTTCTCGTCGATGGTCAGATCTTGGATGAACGAGCCACGCGGTGCAATGTCGCGGGGCACCTCTATCTTGTCGACGACTTGCCCCGAAGTAATGTCGATCGCCCAGACGCGGGTCTTTCCAAGATCAAGCCCCATATCCATAACCCAGAGCCGATCGTTCTTATCGAAGACGAGACCGAGCAACGTGTCGAACGTCGCGTCGGATGGCTGTTTGTCGCCGCGCTGTAGTTCAGCGCTTGGATACGCAACGGCTTTCCCGTCCTTGATTTCGACCAACTGCACTTGCGGCTTTCCGAGCGGATGCAGAGTGGTGAAGATCCTTCCTGTGCTGGAAACGGCGACATTCCCGGGGCGCTTGTCAAGGGCTGCAACGACCTCAAGACGCGGTGTGTCCTGTGCAAAGATTTGAGCAACAGGTAGCGCAAACAACATCGGAAGTGTGAGCGCCAGGACTTTAGCAAATCTCATCAATTAGCTCCTTTTTTGCATTATTTTCCGTCACCGTCGTGGAACGCCGACAGAAGAAGGTGAGATGAAAGCGTTGGGCGGAACTAAGAATTAAATCACGAGAGGTGCCGACGGTTCCTATGACCCGTCGGCACCTAACCGAAATTCGTGTCGTCAGCTTGGGACACGACAGCCGGAACGGACGAGTTGTGGTTGTGGCGGCCGACGCCTCGCATGAGCGACCTCTTCTTTTTTTGCCTCAGATGAATCTAAAACTAAAGTTGTCTTGCGCAAGAACGCACACGTATTTGTGATAATGTACGGGCATGCGGATCCGATTCCGTGGCCCGGCGTAAATCTGCGTTTCGTGGCCGGTCCTCAAATGGCTTGATCTCTTTTATACATTCTGGAGGAAATTCTCGAGCGGCTGGCACGCCATCAGCCAGCTGCGAATCCCGGTTTCCGTGCATTAGTACGCGGGATATCCAACGGCGGGAGCCGATCATTGTCTGAAAAGTATCCGGGTGAGGCCTCGACATTGCCTCGCCCCGATTTTCGCGAAACTAGTTCAGCTCTCTGAGAAAGTGATCAAGCGACCCAGCTCTTTCTGCATGTCGGTTTGTGAATGGCACACCGTCGCGCCGCATTGTGGATCATACAGTCGATCGCGTGGTCGATCCGTACGGGCAGGTTTCGGACATCCATTGGAACGAGGAAGCAAAAGCTCTCCTGACCGGGTCGCCTTCGCGCGGTGCGTCGTCGGTTTCACTTCGGTCGTTTTTTCCTCTGCCTATCGGGCGACCTATGGGAGAAACCGTCGGATACGAAAACGCGAGCGGCAAGAGCCTTCAAATCAACCTTTATCCAATTTTTAGAAGCAGTATCCGTATTATGCATATTTGATCACGCCAAGCAGCAAAGCTTAGGTGTTGTTAAGCTTTACCATTGAGTAACGTTACTCAGCCGCGGACGGCGTTTCCGCCGGTCGCTTCGATTGCTCCAAGTCTTGTCCAGGAGGCGTGAGACCCTTCTGCCCAGCACCGGAAAACCCGATGAAACCGTCATTACTCTATTACTCTCGCTCGATGCGTCGTCCATGCCCACCCCAGGCACACTGCTGCTGAAACCTTTTGCGAGCCAATCCTTTTCGCCACGAAGTCCATGAGCGACGACCGTCGCAACATCAGAAGCCACCAAACCTCCCTCCCGCCGAATGAGTCGCGCTGGATCACATTTGTCCCCTCCAACCTTTGAAGCCATGACGACTTTCAAGTGAGCGGCGTGAAGCCTCGGTGGAACCGTA
Organism: Agrobacterium leguminum; assembly: GCF_015704895.1. Classification (GTDB taxonomy): domain Bacteria; phylum Pseudomonadota; class Alphaproteobacteria; order Rhizobiales; family Rhizobiaceae; genus Agrobacterium; species Agrobacterium leguminum. Next base: position 5,210 of record NZ_JADQWB010000022.1, read on the forward strand.
TGGTTCTCCACCACAATCGAAAAAGGTGTTCGTCATGAAACGACCAAGTGTAAAACTGTCCCTCATCGGCTCTGCCGCTGGGATGGTCCTTTTAACCGGTATCATCTCCTGGGTGTCCATCAGCTCGCTGTCCCGGATCGACGTTGAGAGCGACGAGATTATCGACAACCGGATGCCGGGCATCGAGCGCTCGAAGGAAATAGATACGGCTCTTTCCGACCTGCGTGTGGCTTTCAACCGCCACGTCCTCGCGACCACAGATGAGGAACAGAATGTGGCCGACAAGGCGATTGCGGACGAGAAGGTCCGCTTCTTCAAGGCTATCGAAGAGTATGAGGCAATTTTGGGGGACAAGAACGTCAGGCAAAAGGCCGAGCTGCCGAAGATCAGGGACACGGCCGGCCAGCTCATCGAGGCGGGCGGCAAGATGGTTGCCGCTTCGGTAGCAGCGAAGGACGACGAGGCCAAACAGATCATCGCCAAGGAGATGGCGCCGCGCTTCGCGGCAATCGCCGAATCGATCGACACCATCGTCGGCATCAACAAGGAGGGAGCTGCCGAGTCCGGGGCCAACATCCAGAGCCTTCTGGAGAACGCCCTCAATCTCGTCTACGTGCTCTGTGGTATCGCCCTTGCAGTCGGCCTCAGCGTCGTCGCCTTCGCCGTTGCCGGGATCGCTAATCCCATCAGTCGAATCACAGCTGCCATGCGCAATCTTGCTTCCGGCGATACGGCAAGCGCCATCCCCTTCGCGGGCCGGCAGGACGAAATCGGCGCCATGGCCGAAGCCGTTGAGGTCTTCCGTCAGAACGCCATCGCCAATGCACGCCTGGAGCAGGAAGCCTCGCAGTCCCGCAGCGCACAGGAAGCGGAGCGCGTCGAGGTCCAGCGCCGCAACGAGCGCGAGGCCGAACAGCTGCGCTTTGCCTCCGACAACCTCGCGGCCGGCCTGAAGCGACTTGCAGGCGGCGACCTCGCCTTCCAAATCGATGAGGCTTTCGCGCCGGACTTCGAGCCGCTGCGCCAGGACTTCAACCAGTCGATCCGCCAACTCGGAACGGCGCTCTCCTCCATCGCCGAAAGCATCGGCACGATGGACAGCGGCACCCGCGAGATCGCGTCCGGCGCGCAGGACCTCGCCAAGCGGACCGAACAGCAGGCCGCCGCGCTCGAGGAAACCGCTGCCGCCCTCGACCAGATCGTCGCAAATGTCGGCTCTTCGACAAAGCTGACGGAAGAGGCCCGCACCGTGGCAACCCAGGCAAACCAGAGTGCGGCGAAATCCGCCGAGGTGGTTTCCCACGCCGAAGAGGCGATGCGCCGCATCGAGGAAAGCTCGCAGCAGATCTCCAACATCATCGGCGTTATCGACGAGATCGCCTTCCAGACCAACCTTCTGGCGCTGAATGCTGGCGTCGAGGCAGCGCGAGCAGGCGAAGCTGGTAAGGGCTTTGCGGTCGTTGCACAGGAAGTCCGCGAACTCGCCCAGCGCTCGGCCCAGGCTGCCAAGGAGATCAAGGGCCTGATCCAGAACTCCACGACCGAGGTCGAAAGCGGTGTGAAGCTGGTACGCGACACCGGCGAGGCCCTGAATGTCATCGGAGGCTTCATCGGGCAGATCAACAGCCACATGAACTCGATCGCTCTCTCAGCTAGGGAGCAGTCCACAGGACTTGCCGAAATCAACACGGCAGTCAATTCGATGGACCAGAGCACACAGCAGAATGCGGCAATGGTGGAAGAATCGACCGCCGCCGCTTCAAGCCTCGCCCAGGAAGCGGCCAAGCTCCGCGACCTCGTCGCTCGCTTCAAGCTGGAAGGAACTTCCGGGCCGCATGTCGCGAGCGAGACGGCGAAGCCCGTCCTCTCTCCGGCCCGCGTTCTCGGTAACAAGCTCGCCCGCGCTTTCGGCGGCAAAGGCGCTGCGGCGGTCGCGGTGAAAGAGTGGGAGAGCTTCTGATGACTGCGACTGCTTCGGCCCTGGCGACGACGCTGGAAATCATCGCCTTCCATCTTGGCGACCAACAGTTCTGCATCAAGACCACCTCCATCCGGGAAATCCGGGGATGGGCAGCGGCGACGCCGCTACCCCACTCGCCAGCTGATGTCATCGGGGTGATGAACCTGCGCGGTTCCGTAATTCCGATCATCGATCTCGCCGCGCGCCTGGGTGTGCGGAGTACGATAGATACCAGCCGCGCCGCGATCGTCGTTGCGGAAATCGACAGAAATATCGTCGGCCTTGTGGTCGATCAGGTCTCCGACATTCTCTCGATCCGGACGGACCAGATTCAACCCGTGCCGGATCTTGGAACGTCTTTCGATCCGGCTTTCTCCTACGGCATCATCCCGCTCGAACGCGGCATGGTCTGTTTTCTGAACCTCGACCACATGTTCGAGAGGTTCGAAGACGAGGTGCACGCCGCATGACTCGTGATTCCGGCCGGAAACGGCCGGAATCTTCAACAACGACTACTCCCGAAAGGCGTTTCCAATGCGTGGCCCCACCGCACTCTCTCACCTTGAACCAGCGAATACAAACGGCGCTTCGCAGGCCGCCAGCAATTTCGGGACAGACTTGGGATTGGAACAACACCGAAACAATATGCTGCACATTACAAACTATATGGAAGCGCTCCATGCGCGATTGCGCATAGCGGCGCATGGCCGATTGTCAGTCCTGACTGTCTATGAAACGGAGTCAGAGGCCTGAACAGCAGCCTCGAGAAATGCGCGCGCCTAACAAAGCCGGTTTAGTTAAATGAGCAAAGCGACGCCGGTTCTGGCGCATCGAGCAGCGAGCCAAGCCCAGCAGGCTGCCGGTTCGACGAACGATCAAGATGCAGGCTTGATCACGATTTGCCTTCTGGGCGGCAACGTCGAGGGCGGCACTTTTCCGGATTTGGCGGCAATGTCCCATCACGGCAGCGCCAAGAAACCAACGAGCATCGACGCCCCACTAGATCGACAATGAGAGACAAAAGATATGACAATCAAAATAAAACTCCTCGCTGCCACGTCGGCGCTCATCGGGTTGATGTTTTTTATATCGGTTTTTTCTGTCTACGTTTCCGGTAAAGAAGAGGAGATTGCAGATTCCATCGTTTCTGACGATGTTCGTCCAATGGAGGCCTTGAAGCATGTCGCTGACAGCTACGCCGTGGACATTGTCGACACGACGCATAAAGTGCGGTCGGGGGTGCTCACGGCCGCCGAAGGTAGAAAAGCTGTCGTTCAAGCCCTGGACCTGATTGACACCGAGTGGAAGGAATATACTGCAGGATCGCTAACCCGCGAGGAAAGGGCGATTGCCGACGAATTCCAAAGGGCTCGCCAGGTTGCCGATAAGGGCATCGCGGAATTGCAGGCTTTGCTGGCAAGCAATGACCTGCAAGGACTCGCCACTTTTGCGGATGGAAAGCTCTATCCGGCCATCGATCCGCTTGGTGCTCAGATCTCGAGGCTGATAGACCTGCATATTACCTTCGCTCAACACAGCCTCGATAAAGGTAAGGCACTTCAGGGTCAGTTGGCGATAGTCATGACGGCGTTGTTCGTTTTGGGCGCGGCGGCGGCCGCATTTTCGATCTGGACCATAATTGTGGGAGTGGTCCGACCGCTAAACTCGATCACGGGCGCAATGGGCGCCCTCGCTGGCGGCAATCTGGATGTGGCTGTCTACGGACAACATCGCCGTGACGAGATCGGGACCATGGCCGCGACCGTGGTGACGTTCCAGGAAAATGCCCGCAAACGGCGCCAGCTTGAGGAACAGGCCGCGGAGAACAGCGGCAAAATAGACGCGATTTCTCGGGCGCAGGCTGTTATCGAATTCACGCTCGAAGGCAATATCCTCACCGCCAACGAGAATTTCCTTCAGGCTCTCGGTTATCAGCTTTCCGAGATCCAGGGCAAGCATCATTCCATGTTCTGCGACCTGAGCTACGCGAACAGCGAGGACTACCGTCGGTTCTGGGCTCAGCTTGCTCAGGGTGAGTTTGTCGCCGGCGAATTCTCTAGGAATAGCAAGGCGGGCAAAAGAGTATTCATCCAAGCTTCCTACAACCCGATCTTCGATATCAACGGCAAAGTCTTCAAGGTTGTCAAGTATGCCACCGACGTCACGCAGCGTGTGGAGAACGTTGAACAACTCGCAATTGCCCTCCAGGCGCTGTCGGCTGGGGATCTGACGCAGACGATTGCCGATCCGTTCCTGCCTACCCTCGAACAGCTACGGGTGGACTTCAACGGGGCATCTTCGAAACTCCGTTCGACCTTGCAGACGGTCTCCCAAAACGCCAGCGCCATTGCCGCCGCATCCCAGCAGATCCAGTCCGCCTCAAACGATCTTTCCAAGCGGACCGAGCAGCAGGCGGCTTCGGTGGAGGAGACTGCGGCAGCTTTGGAGGAAATTACCACCACGGTCAATGATTCCAGCCATCGCGCTCAAGAGGCCGGAGAGTTGGTCCGGCGGACGAAAGAGAATGCCGAGCATTCCGGCAATGTCGTGGGGCAGGCTGTGGATGCTATGGGGAAGATCGAAAAATCGGCGGGAGAGATTGCCAACATCATCGGCGTCATCGACGAAATTGCGTTCCAGACGAATCTCTTGGCGCTTAATGCTGGCGTCGAGGCGGCCCGCGCCGGCGAGGCCGGAAAAGGTTTCGCCGTCGTCGCACAAGAAGTCCGAGAGCTTGCACAGAGATCAGCGAAAGCTGCAAAAGAGATCAAAGAACTGATCAACGCTTCGGGTGAACATGTGCGAAGCGGCGTCGAGTCGGTCGACAAGACCGGCAAGGCTCTCCAAACGATTGTAACCCAGGTAGTCCAGGTAGACGGCAATGTCGGTGCCATTGTCGAAGCATCGCGGGAGCAGGCCACGGGCCTCAAGGAGATCAACGTTGCCGTCAATACGATGGATCAGGGCACGCAGCAGAATGCGGCAATGGTCGAAGAAACCACTGCGGCCGCCCATAGCCTTGCCCGGGAAGCAGAGCAGTTGTTCGACCTTCTAGGACAGTTCAACATCGGATCCGACACGAGCACAACGGTTGCAGCGCCCAAAACCTTTTCCCGGCCAATCGCATCCCCGGCTCGCCAAATGGCGGTCAAGGTGGCGTAGGCATTCAACGGCGAAACAGGCTTAAAGCGGCGATGGTTGGGCAAAATTCTGAAACTACAAATTTTGCTTGGCCTATAGATGATCTGCCGAAACAGGTTTTGTCGGTCGCCATCGTAATTCTGGCGGCGGGACAATCGAGCCGGATGGGCAGTGCCCATAAGTTGCTTGCCGAATTTGATGGAATGCCGCTGATCCACCGCTCGGTGGTCGTCGCTAGCAGTTGCCAGAGCCATTCCGTCATCGCCGTCACCGGCTACCGGTACGCCGAGATCGGGGCGGCAATCACGGACTTACCCGTCAAGCTCGTGTACAACGCTGAATTTTCCTCTGGCATGGCGAGCTCACTTGTCCTCGGCGTTGCGGCCGCCGAGGCCGATCAGCCTGACGGCATCATGATCATGCTTGCCGACATGCCTGCAGTGACCGTGTCCGATCTCGACGCGCTCATTGCCGCTTTTAGCTGTTGCGAGGCCCGATCCATCGTTCGCGCCGCCGCAGGAGATAGGCCGGGCAATCCGGTCATTTTTCCCCGCGCGCTCTACGCGGACTTGAAAAAACTGACGGGGGACAAGGGCGCGCGTGAACTCATACGGAGTTCGGGCTTTCCCGTCGCCGATATTGAGATTGGCGACGGGGCCATCATCGATGTCGACACGCCGGATGCCATAGAGGCTGCGGGCGGAGTCTTGCGCGGGTAGGGGGCCATACCCGCGAGCTGATTGCTGCATTTCATTCATCACCGTCTTCGGAAATACGTACCTAATCGTAAAATACGTTTTGAGGCACGATAAAAATGTACACCGACTGCAGTGCCAGCAACGTCTCGGCACGAACAGCAAGTGTCACGCAACAAGCCGCGGGACCTTCTAGGAGGGAGGCTCAGCTTTAGCTTGATGAACCGGAGCTCATGCATGACCACTTTCAAAATCAATGACAGAGACTACACCTTCGATGGTGATCCCGACACACCCTTGCTCTGGTATCTCCGAGATGAGTTGGGACTGACTGGCACGAAGTTCGGTTGTGGCCAAGCATTGTGTGGAGCTTGCACGATTCACGTTGACGGCGATGCGGTCCGTGCCTGCCAAACCCCGATTTCCGCTGCTGAGGGTCGCACGATCACGACGATCGAGGGCCTGTCGCCTGATGGATCGCACCCCGTACAGGTGGCCTGGCGCGAACTGAACGTCATGCAATGCGGCTACTGTCAGAGTGGGCAGATCATGCAGGCGGCTGCTCTTTTGCAGGCCAATCCTAAGCCGACCGACGACGATATCGACGCTCAGATGAGCGGGAATATCTGTCGGTGCGGAACGTACCCTCGCATTCGAGCAGCGATCAAACAGGCAGCGCAGAACGGGGTGGCACCATGACCGAGACTCGCACTGGTGCCAACGCAATCACCAACGTCAGCCGCCGCAACTTTCTATCGGGCATTGGCGCCGGTAGCCTCGTTCTCGCGATGGGCTTGCCGACCGCGCAGGCAGAAGAGACCAAGTATGCCGGAGAGGGTATGCCTCACGGGCTTCGGGACGACCCTCGGATCTTCGTCGCGATCGATCAGGATGGGATCGTGACAGTCCTCTGTCATCGCTCGGAAATGGGGCAAGGTATTCGCACCAGCCTTACAATGGTCATCGCCGATGAACTTGACGCCGATTGGGCGCGGGTACGCGTCGAGCAGGCGCACGGCGACGAGGCGCATTTCGGAAATCAGGACACCGATGGCTCGCGAAGCATGCGCCATCACTTTGCGGCATTCCGCAGATGTGGAGCCGCCGCGCGCGCCATGCTCGAACAGGCGGCCGCTGCCCAGTGGAAGGTACCAGCATCTGCGGTCAAAGCCATCAACCATGAAGTCGTACACCAAGCCTCCGGAAGGCGACTGGGCTATGGCGCGCTAGCTCAAGCAGCGGGGGCTCTCTCGGTGCCATCTGCCGAGCGCTTACGGCTGAAGCAGCCATCGGAGTTCCGCTACATCGGCCGTGGCGAGATCGGTGTGATCGATCGGTATGACATGACAACCGGTCAGGCTCGGTATGGGATTGATACTCGCCTCGACGAGATGCTATACGCCGTCATTGCTAGGCCGCCTGTTTATGGCGGTTCTGTCACCAGCTACGACGATACTGACACGCTGAAGGTGCCGGGCGTTGTCAAGGTCGTGACGGTCGACACGATGCCGATCCCAACTGAATATCAGCCCCTAGGCGGCATCGCCGTCGTGGCAAAAAGCACGTGGGCTGCGATAAAAGGGCGCGAGGCGCTCAAGATCACTTGGAACGACGGGCCAAATGCAATCTATTCCTCCGACACTTACAAGGCTCTTCTAGAGGAACGCGTGCGCCAGCCGGCACTGGCCGTTCGCAACGAGGGAGACGTTGATGCGGGAATGAGCCGGGCCGCGCGCCGAGTCGAGGCCGAATACTACATCCCACACCTTGCGCAGGCCCCAATGGAGCCCCCGGCGGCGGCTGCGCGGATTGTGAACGGTAAGGTGGAGATTTGGGCCTGCGCTCAGTCTCCGGAGGCGGTCCGCAGCAGGGTATCGAAGCGTCTTGGATTGAAGCTGGAGGACGTTACGGCAAATGTGACGCTGCTTGGCGGTGGCTTTGGCCGCAAATCAAAGGTAGACTTCGCGGTGGAGGCAGCACTTCTCTCTCAGGCCATGGGCGGCACGCCTGTCAAGGTGACTTGGACCCGCGAGGATGATCTCCAGAATGGGTTCGTTGGAACTGTCTCTGTTGAACGGCTCGAAGCCGGACTGGATGCTGCAGGCAAGCCAATCGCCTGGCTGCATCGCAGTGCCGCACCGTCGCTTCTGGCAATTTTCGCGCCAGATCCGAAACACGAGTCGGCTATTGAGCTTGGCCTTGGCCTCGTAAATACACCCTTTGCCATACCCAATTTGCGGATCGAGAATCCGGAGGCCGAAGCGCATACACGTGTGGGCTGGTTCCGGTCGGTTTCTAACATCCCCCATGCGTTCGCGATCCAGTCGTTCGTCGCCGAGCTCGCGGCAGCAGCCGACCGCGATCATAAGGATTATCTGCTGGAACTTATCGGCCCGTCGCGTCGCATCGATCCGCGATCAGTTTCAGATAAGTGGAACTACGGTGAAGACCCCGCAGTGTACCAGCTGGATACAGGTCGTCTGAGACGCGTCATCGAGACGGCGGCTGAACAGATCGGATGGGGCCGCCAACTCCCGCAGGGACGTGGCCTTGGCATTGCAGGCCACTACAGCTTCCTGACCTATACGGCCGCGGCAATAGAGGTTTCCGTCGATGCCAACGGAATTCTTACAATCCCTCGCGTGGATATCGCGATCGATTGCGGCCCGCAGATCAATCCCGAACGAATTCGTTCTCAGCTCGAGGGTGCAGTTGTTCAAGGTGTAAGCCTCGCGACCACTGGTGAGATCAGCTTCAAAGATGGTCGCGTCGAGCAATCGAACTTCGACACCTATGAGGTGACGCGGATCGACGCCGCCCCGCGCGAGATCCACGTTCACCTTCTCCCAGATCCGGACTACTCAACCCCACTCGGTGGTGTAGGAGAACCTGGAGTCCCGCCGATTGCCCCGGCGCTTCTCAACGCCGTATTCCTAGCAACGAGCAAACGAATTCGACAGCTACCGATCCGCGATCAACTCGCGAGCTGACATCGATCTCTAGAAGACACGAAAAGACAACGCTATGTACTCACTTGGAATAACAATGCTTGCGGCCGTCGTCATACTCGGGCCTGCGACGTCAAGAGCTTCAGCCCAGGATCTTTCGGCCGAGGGGCAGCGCCAATTTCGCGCGCGATGCGGCGGATGCCATGCGGTCGAAGCAGGCAAGACAGGGATAGGTCCTAACCTAGCGGGGGTCCTCGGCAGGCGTGCCGGGTCTGCGAGTGGTGCACGATACTCGCAGGCACTTGCGAACGCCACCATTACCTGGGATGCCGCGACTCTCGACCAGTTTCTTACCAACCCAAAAGCGCTGGTACCAGGCACGTTGATGGCTATCAGTGTCAAGGATGCGAATATACGCGCCGCTCTGATTTCCTATCTGGCGACCGTTCATTGATCGAATGTTGCCTCATAGGGTGAATCACATATGCCGCCTGAGGCCCACAACGTTATTCGCTGCAACGTGGCGGAACCCTCTTTTCGATACACTGGCTCCCGCACGGCGGGGCCGCGTCTTGAGTGAGCAGAAGATCAAGGCTGGCAGGATGTTCAATTTCGAGGTGTCTTTAGGACGTGGCCGAGGTCTGCCGAGCAGTGTACGATCAAGGGCGCCCATAGGAGTGTGACAGGTCTTGGAAGGTCGCGACTATATGTGGCTGGCCGCAGCCGTGTCGAATAGCGCCTGTGGCTTTGTCGACCAGCTTTGATCTCGCACCCTGGAAGATCGATGGAAGATCCACTTGGCTGGCGGTCATCCCGAAGCGTGCAACTGGCGACGCAGATCAGGAAAAGTGTATGAACAATGTTGTTGAGCTTATTATTCCGACACCTGTTCAGGCTCTTGATACCGACACCCCCAACGAAATCCTCAGATTTGCAGCGGAAGCGTTTGTGATAGGCAAGGTTGCTTTAGCGACGCTCGTCGAAATCCGGGGAGGGGCCGCGCGCGCGCTCGGCGCGCATATGGCCGTGGCCGAAGACGGGCGCTTCTGTGGATATGTTTCGGGCGGTTGTGTCGAGGCAGCTGTAGCGACGGAGGCGCTGCTGACCATGGCGGAGGGCTGCGATCGCATGGTCAAGTTTGGTGATGGATCGCCATTCTTCGATGTTGTGTTACCCTGCGGCGGAGGGATCAGCGTGGCGATCCATCTGCTGCGCAGCGCCACGGCGTTGGAGCACGTAATCGAGTGCCTCGGAATCAGAAAATCAGCCGGGCTCGCTTATTCCCCTTCGGATCAGACGCTCTCCGTGATTGAGGCACCCGAACGTGCGTCTTGGTCTGACGGATCGTTTATTCGCTCCTATCATCCTCGAACACGCGTGGTCATATCTGGTCGAGCCATCGAGGTCCGAGCCGTCGTGCGCCTGGCTGAAGTTTCAGGTTTCGATATCATAACGGCCGGCACCGGGCGTGACGGCGTTGATGTCGTACCGCTCATAGATCCGTTCACAGCTGTTGTACTGCTGCATCACGACGTTGATGCCGAGATGTCGCTCCTGCGTACGGCCCTGGATTCTGAGGCGTTCTATATTGGGGCACTGGGAAGTTCCCGAACTCATCGAAGACGCATGCACGAGCTTATGCATCTCGGCATCAGTAAGGCTGATATCGAGCGTATAAAGGCCCCCATCGGACTATTTGGACCGGCAAAAGATGCGTCCACGCTAGCGCTATCCGTTCTCGCCGACATTGCGTCCGTCCGGCTTGCTTGTCTGAGCTCTCTTTAAGAAAAGAACATGCATATGTATATGTATATGTATATGTATATGTATATGTATATGTATATGTATATGTATATGCATGTTCATTCCATACCAATACTTGGCGCAATGAAGATGATGGTCCATGCACACGGCCGAACGTTACTTATCTGCACGTCTTTGTTACCGATTGTTGTGATTTCCGCTTCACTTACTGCATGGCAAAAAATGTGACTTCCTGCCAAAAAGGCATTTGCTGACGCGAGGAACTGGACTGGCTCTGTTCTCGGTTTTCCGTGGAAAGGCGTGCGCAAGCTACGGCTGGTCGGCGGTGAGCCTTTGGCCCCCAAGAGCATCCATGCATCTCATCCGCAACTTATAGCGTCACCTAGCAGCAGACTCAACGAATTCGGGTGTGAGTAGTAACGGAACAGAAAACCTACATAAGCGTCAGGCTACCTGTCAGAACTGCGTCGACCTGCCGCAAAATCGGTAAACCTCATGAGGAGCGGGTTTACGCCCTCCCGTCGCCAGCAGATTCCAACGGGCCAGGAGGCCGCCTCGTCTTGAAGCGGGTGGTTGTCGGTGCTGCCGCCCAACGCGGACACTCCGGTCAAGGGGAGGAAAGCCACGCCTAGTCCGGCAGCAACGGCGTGGACCGTCAGGATGTCGTCGGCATACCGGACCGTGCGTGGCTCGAAACGTGCCGCGCGGCACCATCGGCCATCTGCGCGGCAAGCCCGGATCCGCGTTCAGGTATTAGTGCAACGAAGCCCAGCCCGTTCAGATTGGAGAGTTGATCTAATGGAGGCATCGTCGTGCCGTGCGGCACGACAAGTGCCAACCTCTCTTCCAGAACCGGTTGGAAGGACAGATCATCGCCCAAAGGCGCTCGACAGAAGCCGAGATCCAGCGTGCCATCCCTGAGACGCCGATGTTGCTCGCTCGTCGGCATGTCGTTCAACGTGATCTCACAATCGGGCACCTCTGCGCGAAACGCAGCAACAAGTCGCGGCACGAGTTCCAACATGGAGATGCCGAAGCCTATATCGAGATGCCCGGCAAGGCCGGACTTCGCGCGGGCAAGCTTGCCACAGATCTCATCGCTCAGCTTCAGCAACCGGCCGGCCTCCTTCAAGAGCAAGCTGCCCAGCGGCGTCAGCTTGGCACCGTGACGGCCGCGCTCGACGAGACTGCCGCCGACTTGATGCTCAAGCGCTAGAATTTGCTTTGATATTGTCGACTGGGTCATGTTGAGCCGCGACGCGGCAATTCCGTAATGACCGGCTTTAGCGACTTGCACGAAGGCACGGAGCAGTTTCAGTTCCATTCCTAACTCGCATTAATGGTGTCGACAATTTCACTTTACTGAATGGGTGTGACGGATCAAGTCTGTAATTCGCAGCAGTCAGGAGGTTGTGCATGTCGCTCAAGGTTTCTTCGATCCAGTTCCAGCACCGCGCAGGTGACAAGGCTTACAACCTATCGCGCATCACCGATTTCACGGATATGGCCGTTAAGGCGGGCAGCCAGTTCGTCGCCTTTCCGGAGATGTGCTTACCGGCTATTGGCACGTGCCGAAGCTCGACAAGACTGGGCTCGACGCGCTGGCCGAACCGCTCTCCGGCCCGTCGATGTCGCACGTTGCAGCGCTGGCAAGCGACAGAGGCATCGCCATTGGGGTGGGCTTTGTCGAGAGTGAAGGCGGGAAGTTCTACAACTCCTACGCCGTCTGCATGCCCGACGGGCAAGTCCATTGCCACAGAAAGCTTCACGCTTGGGAGCATCGCCTGTTCTCTAGCGGGAACCGCTATACTGTCTTCGACACGCCGTGGGGCATTCGTGTTGGCATCCTAATCTGCTGGGACAACAACCTGATCGAGAATGCCCGCGCGACCGCCCTGATGGGGCCGAATTGCTGATCGCCCCGCACCAAGCGGGCGGCGGCCAGTCGGTTAGCCCGCACGGAATGAAGCGTATCCCGGTCGAGAAATGGACCCGGCGCCACGAAGACCCTGCCGCGATAGAGGCTGAGTTTCGTGGCCCGAGCGGCCGCGAGTGGTTCATGCGCTGGCTGCCCTCGCGCGCTCACGACAACGGCATGTTCCTGATCTTCACTAACGGCGTCGGCCAGGACGAAGACGAGATTCGGACCGGAAACGCGATGATTCTTGATCCCTATGGTCGCATCATTGCCGAGACCTGGGTGGCAGAGGATGCGATCGTCACGGCCGAACTAGATCTTGAGCTGCTCGACAAATGTACTGGTCAACGCTGGCTCAGGGGCCGCAGGCCGGAACTTTACGGCGTCCTGACCGAGCTTCGCCCCGACAACCTATCTCCTATGGATGCGCGCTTCTCTAATGCTCCAACCGCAATTCTGCGGATCAGTGATGCGGATTCTTGCGGGCGACATTGGTGGCACGAAGGCGTTGCTCGGACTCTATGAGTTCGACGGCGCTGCGGCACGCCTCGTACGAACTGATCGATATGCAGTCAGGGATTTCGGCAGCCTAAACGACGTGGCACAGCGCTTTCTCGGCGTTGATCGCGCGGACATCGCCTGTTTCGGCGCACCCGGCCCCAGCAACCCCGACCGCATGACTATGGCGAATCTCGACTGGGTGCTAGACAGGCGCGACTTGTCCAAAAGCCTTGGTATCGAGACGGTTCTTTTGACCAACGACATCGAAGCGACGGGCCACGGGCTTTCGGCGCTTTCGTCTGCACAGCTCAGTACATTAAACGCAGGAGAACCCGCCGAAGTCGGTACGACGTGCGTGATCGCGGTAGGAACCGGCCTTGGTACCGGGTTCCTGACCCTGCAGTGTGACCAATATGCTCCACAACCATCGGAAGGGGGACACGTGGACTTTACGCCTCGCGATGATGACGAGGAAGACCTTACCCGTTATCTCAGGAGGAGGCACGGAGGCCGCGTTAGCGTCGAAACCGTGGTCAGCGGACAGGGCCTGACCCTTATCTTTCGTTTCCTGCGCGATGTTCGGGGGATGGGCGAGCCCGTCTGGCTGGCGGACGAGATCATGCGGGCTGACGACCCGAACCCTGTAATCTCGCGTGTGGCTATGGAAGGGCAAAGTGCGCTCTGTGAGCGCGCCCTCGATATGTTCGTCGCGGCCCTTGGCGCGGCTGCGGGAAACCTGGCTCTGACAACCTGTGCGACAGGCGGCGTCTACCTAGCAGGAGGTATAGCGCCGGCCATTCTCAAAAAGCTGAACGACGGAACGTTAATGCGAACCTTCACGGAAAAGGGACGCCTAAGCAAATATGTCAAGTCGATGCCGGTCCATGTCGTTCTCGACCAGTCAACGGCGCTCCAAGGCGCGGCAAAATATGCGCGGACTCATCAGCGCGAGCCCAGGGTGATTTGGGTCGAGCCTCATCCAACCGCTCAAGTGCAGACAATTCCGAGACTCACGAATCCGGTCCGAGGCGGAGCGCACGGCGCCTCGGGAAAGTGATCCAAAACCTCCCATCAAACCCCGGTTTGATGGAACGCTACGGAACGGATCACCAACAATTCGGAAAAGCAGCCAAATTTCATAAATAGCCGTGCAGAAACCTATAGGCGATAAACTCCCTGCCGTCTAAGTTTATATGAAATAGGGGGCTACCGATGCTGATAGGCTAGATGCGGGTTTCGACCGGCGAGCAGAATCTCGATCTTCAGCGCGACGGCCTGGAGAAAGCTGGGTGCGAGAAGATCTACGATGACGTGTGCTCAGGTCGGGCTACCGACCGTCCCGGCCTTGCAAAGGCACTAGAGATTGCGCGGGCGGGTGATGCGCTCGTCGTATGGAAACTCGATCGCATCGGAAGATCGCTTCCCCATGTCGTCGGCCTAATGAACGACCTGCAACAGCGTGGGGTCGGCCTCAAGGTACTGACCGGAGACATGGATACGACCACGACGACCGGCCGTCTTGTCTTCGGCATCTTCGCGACATTGGCCGAATTCGAGCGCGATTGCAGGTCTAGCGGCCGCACGCGCCCGTCGCAGGGCCGGCGGCCGCCCGCGATGTCGCCGCCGAACTCGGCATCTCCTTGTCGACACTCTATGCCTATGTCGATGCGAGGGGAAAGCCACGTGAACGGGCCAACGAATTGCTCGCCCGTCGCTCGATGAAGCGCGATACCGCAGCGAAGGCCTGACGACCTTGCCGGTTGATTTCCTGAGCGACAACCAGGCGCGAGAATATGGCCGCTTTCCAAGCGAACTGACGCCAGACCAGTTAGCCCGCTATTTCCACCTCGACGACGTAGACCGCGCATTCGTCGCCTTGCATCGTGGTGATCACAATCGCCTGGGCGTTGCTGTCCAGCTTGGCTCGCTGCGCATGCTCGGTGTCTTTCTGGAAAAGCCGGAAGACGTTCCCGTTCGGCCCACCGCTACACCGCTCGCCAGCTTGCCATTGCCGAACCCGAGAAGTTGATTATCGATTATGCCCGCAGCGAAGGACGGTGGCGACATACTCCGCGCATTCGGCAACACTATGGCTACCGGACCTACACCGACTACGGTGTTGCGTTTCGGCTCAATCGTTTTCTGTATGCCCTGTGCTGGACGGGATCCGATTGACCCTCCGCTCTCTTCGAACGGGCTGTAGCATGGCTGCTGGAAGCCAAGGTCCTTCTGCCTGGCAAGTCAGTGTTGGAAAGGGCGGTGGCGAGAGTGCGCGTACGGGAACCAACCGCCTCCATAAATTGCTGATTGGGACGATAACACCGGAACAGCGCATACGCCTCGACAGTCTGGTAGCGGTTCCGGACGGCGAACGACAAAGCCCGCTCGACCGGCTGCGTGATTGCCCCTACATTCAAAGTGGCCGTGAGATCAGCCGTGCTGTCGGCCGGCTTGAGGAGATCCGCGGGCTCGCCAACGGATTGCCATCTATCGACCGCTTGCCACCCGGCAGAGTCACCGCAAGCTGTTTCCCGATTGCCGGACGATCGCCGCGCTGCGACTCTACTGGCCTTCGACTCTTGAGGCTTCGGCCGGAGATGATGTCATCGACCTGTTGGATGCAGTCACGACATCGATGGTGTCGGAGGCAGCTTCAGCCACCAAACTGGCTCGCTTGAGGTCTCTGCGCGATCTCGATGCTGCAGCGCTGAAGCTGCGGGACGCGGCAATCGTCATTCTCGATCCCGAGACGCCCGATGACGCCGTGCGCACTGCTATCTTCGACCTGATCGATGAGCAGACGCTCGGTGCAGCCGTCGAGCGTGTCGGCACCCTCGTGGAACCGCACGACGACACTTACTTTACCGAACTCAGGAAGAACAACCGCAAAATCGCCTATACACCGGGCCTGCTTGACGGCCTCGATCTCGGTGCGGCCCCCGCCGGTCGCCCGTTGCTGGAGGCGATTGACTATCTCCGTGTCGTCCAGTCCGGACACAAGCGCGCCGGTCCACCGCCGACCGCCTTTGCGCCGAAGATTTGGCTCCCTCAATTGAGGACCCCTGACGGGGCGGTCGATCTCACCGGATATAAGCTCTGCGTTCTCGACGGGCTTCGTCGCGCCATCCGCCGGCGCGATATCTTTCCGGTGCGTTCACTTCGCTATGCCGATCCTCGGAAGGGATTGCTTTCAGGTCCGGCATGGGAGGCGGCTCGCCCAACAGTTTGCCGCACCGTCGGGGTTTCCACCGTCGCAGATGAAGAGCTTCGGCGTTTGTCGAGCCGGCTTGATCTGGCCTATCGGGAAACTGCCGAACGTATTCCGATGAACCCGGCCGTCACCATCGTCAACATGGCGGAAGGTCAGGACTGTCGCTTGAGCGTCTGGAAAAGATCGAGGAGCCGCCAAGCCTGACCGCACTGCGTGCGGCGATCGACGCGCGCGGCTGAGCTGGGTGAAGCAGAACTTCCTGCGCGCCGAAACGCTGACCGCTGCCAATGCCGCCCTCGTTTCGACACAAAACGCAATCCCTCTGGCACGAAAATGGGGCGGCGGCGAAGTGGCGTCTGCCGATGGGTTGCGCTTCGTCGTTCCGGTCCGCACCATTCATTCCGGCCCCAATCCTCGGTATTTTGGGCAGGAGCGCGGGGTCACCTGGTACAATCTCGCCTCCGATCAGTTCATCGGCCTCAATGCCATGACCGTTCCCGGCACCCTGCGCGACAGCCTCAACCTGCTCGCCGTTGTTCTGGAGCAGGAGACCGAATTACAGCCGACCGAGATCATGACGGACACGGCTGGATATACCGATACGATCTTTGGCATATTCTATCTGCTCGGATACCAGTTCAGCCCCGCATCGCGGATGTCGGCGGCGCACGATTCTGGCGTGTCGATGCGAAGGCTGATTACGGCATCCTCGACGACATCGCGTCGAACAGGATCAACATGAAGCTGATTATCGACCATTGGGACGATCTTCTCCGGCTTGCCGGCTCTCTCAAACTCGCCGTCGTTCAGGCTGCCGGTCTGACCAGCACCCTTCAGACCAACGACCGGCCAACACGTCTCGCTCGCGCCTTGCAGGAACTCGGTCGGCTGATCAAGACCCTCTATCTCTTGCGCTTCATCGATGATGAAAATTACAGATGCCGTATCCTCGTCCAACTCAATCGCGGTGAAGGTCGCCACCAGCTCGCCCGCGTCATCTTTCACGGAAAGCGAGGCGAGTTACGCCAGCGTTATCGGGAAGGCCAGGAAGATCAGCTCGGCGCGCTCGGCCTGGTCGTCAATCTTGTCGTGCTCTGGAATACGATCTACATGGACGCCGCCCTCAACCAGCTCGCCTCCGAAGGCTACGAGGTCAGGCCAGAGGATGTCGCGCGCCTGTCGCCGCTCAGTTTCCGCCACATCAACATGCTCGGCCGATATGCCTTCACGCTTCCGGAATTCGTCGCGCGAGGCGAACTTAGGCCGCTACGCGATCCCAACGCCGCCGATCCGGACGACGAGCCGTGAAATCCTTATGTAGGTTTTCTGTTCCGTTGCTACTCAGACCCCAATTCAGCCTGACGACCAACGGCTCACAGCTGAAACGCCATCCGCGGAGCTTAGGAACTGTGGCGTGCGCCGCATATAGCTAGACGGCAATCTCAAACGCTTGGCACAAAAATCCGGGACGGCCCGGGGCGATCCGCTATGCGGCTTTCCCGTTGGATATCGCTTTGGCGATTTCTTGATGAGGGTAGCGTCGAAATCGATAGCACTGGATACACGTTATATCAGGTTTTGAATATAACAGGTTCTTGGGTTCGATGTGCCTCAAGGCGCGAACAGAAGGAGAAGATAACGCTTCTGGGAGCTTCATCTGACGCTTGCGGCACCGCAATGGCCTCGCCCGAATGAGCCAACCAAGTCTCGTTTGGCGATGTCAGAGCTTTCTTGCCGTTGTCCATTATGACAGGTGATCGGCCGATCAATGGTCAGCCGTCTTAAGCGCACTGCCACGCGTTAAATCATCCCAGCGGCTGTGCGCCAACACCAGCCTGTACATAGATCTTTCGGAATCGACTGAAGTGGTTGCAGACTACGTTAACGTCTCGCTTTAAATGTTATTGTCGCTTCGCCGAGCTTCTTAGCGTTTGTCATGAAACCAACGATCGCGCCAGAGGTATTTGCTGGCAGATCAAGTTTCTCGACACTTAGCGCCTTGACCGTGATGACATAACGGTGCGTCTGACCTTCTGGCGGGCATGCCCCGAGAAATCCCGCTGCTCCGGCGTCATTGTTGGTTGTCAACACACCCTCCGGCATCCTACCGGCTTGCGATCCGACACCCTGTGGAAGTTCGGATACGGAAGCCGGAATATTGATGACGACCCAATGCCACAAGCCGGAACCGGTCGGCGCATCGGGGTCATACATGGAAATGGCAAAACTCTTGGTTCCCTTCGGGGCATTCTTCCATGAAATCTGTGGTGAAATGTTCCCACCTGTGCAGCCGAAGCTATTTGCGAATTGCGCTTGAGTTAGCTTCCCATCGACTGTTGTCTCCGTGCTGGTGACAATAAATTTTGCCGCTTGGGCGCCGGTTATTGTGAAAAGCGAACCCGTAAGACCGAGCGCAAGCATAATTTTCTTCATGGAACAATCTCCTTTTCGGGATTACATTTGACGCAATCTTGCTAGCAGGAAAGTCCACCTGAAATTGCGCAACCTCGCTCAATTATGTGGTCATCCGATCAATGTGCGAGTTGAGCTACTTTTACTCCGCCGCTGCCATCGTACAACGACACAAGAGGTCAAAAACAAGCGTAGATATCCATATCTTCCATATAATTGAGATTGCGCAGTCCGCGGCCGTGTTCCATCCGACGACCGGCCGATAAACTCATGCCTTGATGCCGACCAACAGGGGCGGCTGCCGGTCAATCTCGTCGTCTCGACTTCATTCGACATTGGCTTTTGATAGGACCGGTCAGTATTACGACCACACTGGGAGCCCACGGATGAGCGGAACGCACCTTTTCGAACTTGTGATCGCGATGTTTCTGGCAATCATTGCGCTCCACTATTTAGCTCGTCGGCTCAGCCTTCCGCCGTCTGTAGCGCTACTTGCAGGCGGTATCATGCTAGCATTCATTCCAGGTCTTCCTACCATCACCGTTGATCCAGAGCTCGTGCTAGTGATCTTCCTGCCACCGCTCTTGATGGATGGGGCCTGGTTCATCGCGATTGGCCGCCTAAAACGGCATATTTTCGGCATCGCATCTCTTGCTGTTGGCGCGGTTTTCTTTACATGCATGGTCGTCACTGTTGTCACTCACATGCTCTTTCCGTCTCTGTCATGGGCGGCGTGTGCCGCACTCGGCGCTATCGTCTCTCCGCCAGACGCCGTGGCAGCACGTGCCGTTCTTGAGCGGGTGGAGCTGCCTCGACGGCTTGAGATCCTGCTGGAAGGAGAAAGCCTGTTGAACGATGCCAGCGGCCTCGTATTGTTCCGGTTTGCGGTCGCCTCAGTCGCGACGGGAACCTTTGACGCGGCCGCGGCGGCCGGCAGCTTCCTAGTTCTTGCGCTCGGCGGCGCTGGAGTGGGCACCGTCGTTGGCTATGCTTGGGTGAAGTTCGTCAGCAGACTTGGCGATGAGTATCTTATAATAGCAACGACGACGTTGCTCGCTTGGATTTCTTATCTCCTCAGTGAAACGCTACAGGTGTCGGGAGTCATAGCCACTGTAACAACGGGATTGATTGCCACCTGGCATCAGCATACCGTTTTTTCTGCAGCGACACGCATCCGAGGCACATCCTTCTGGACCGTAGTCGTGTTTCTAATGGAAGCTGCGGTATTCATTCTGATCGGCCTCTCGTTACGAGACGTTGTAGAGCGTGGCGGAGGCTTCGAAACCCTGCTTTCGACGATGGGATTACCCGCGCTTGTCATCCTCGTCGCGCTCGTCTTAGCACGCTTTGCGTGGGTATTCGGTTCCGAGGGAGTGGTCAAATTTTTCAACTCCATCGGCTTTGCTTCGACGCAACCGCTTAGCATCGGCGGATCGACGGTTCTCGGCTGGGCGGGAATCCGCGGCGTCGTTACGCTGGCCCTTGCCCTCAGTTTGCCAGAAGACTTCCCTGGCCGCGATTTTATCTTGGTGACGTCGGTCACGGTGATCCTCGGAACTGTTCTCGTACAGGGGACTACGCTCGGACGCGTGATTCTATGGGCGCAGCTCTCCGAAGCTGAATCCGAGAAGGCGCCACTGACCATAAGTCAAGCAGAAGCGGCGATGGCGCAAGCGCAATTTATGACAATCCAGAAACTAGCGTACGACCCCGAAGGAGAATTGATACACCCGCAGCTTCTTCAACAGTATGAACGCCGCGCAACTGCGATGATCGACTACGCAGCTCGGACGGAGGAGTACGCCCCGACCCTACACGCTCACTTCGACATCATTCTTGCAGCCGTCGCCACCGGTCGCGAGGAACTCATTCGGCTCCATCGGTTGGGAGAGATCGATGACGAAACATTACTGGAACTTGAACGGGATCTTGATCTGGAAGAGCTAAGTGCCATTTCCGCCAAAGCATGATTTCTTTGTTACAAAGACCCGGTTGGCACCCACACCGCTTCAACATCGTTGCTTGAAGGAACACCGCAAAACCTAAAACCGAGAAAATCGGAGCGTAGCGCGATTGCACTCAATTTCTACCGCATTCTACAGTGTGCCACATTCGTCATTAACAGCCGGAGATCCACCGGCAGACGCGGATCCTAAACTTCGAAAAACGCGGTACATAGTTCGGCTGCGTTGATCGATTTGCAGTCATCAGGTGTGGGTAATGCTCTTATGCCACATGCTACGTCGTCCCAAGAGCGAAGAAGGAATTATCATGAACCAAGCCATAGAGAATCGGACCTTAAACACCTCAGACAACGCCTCAAATCGACTTAGGCATGCTTTGATTGTGTTCGTTCATCCTGAACCACGCAGCTTCAATGGAGCGTTGAAAGATGTTGCCGTAGAAACGTTGTCTAGTCTGGGCTGGACCACCGAAATCAGCGACCTCTACGCAGAGAGCTTTAACCCCGCAGCTGGTCCAGGTGACGTCCGCGCAACGCAGTCAACCGACCGAGCCTTTTCGTTGATGCGTGCGCAACGCTTGGCCTCGACGACCGGAGGATACACTGAGGAGATCGAGCGTGAACAGCATCGTCTAGCGCGCGCCGATCTAGTAATTTTCCAGTTTCCCATCTGGTGGTACTCCGTACCTGCAATGCTGAAGGGCTGGTTCGATCGCGTGCTTACACATGGCTTCGCCTATGACGACGAAAATCTGTTTGAAGATGGCTTTTTGCGCGGGAAACACGCGCTGATCTCGTTGACCACCGGTGGTAACGCCGATGAACTGGCCGCAGACGCTGACCGCACCGGAACGCCGGAAGACTGGCTGCGTGCAGTGCAGGGCGGCACTCTAGGCTTCGTGGGTATGCACGTGCTACCGCCCTTTATTGCTTTTGCTCCGAAGTCCTTAGACGAGGTCTCTCGGCGTGCAGAACTGGTGCGCTGGCGGGATCATTTGGCCAAGGTGACCGCTGCCACTGAGCCGACTTGCCAGTATCGATGATTGACATCAGTGGTCTCTGTTTCGTGGACAGTTTGATGGTCGTGTCAAGCTTTCCACAGCTCTGTTGCGAATTTCCACTTTGGCTACAGTGAAGTTTAGTGGATACCGCACATAGTCACGCGGCTCTAACCGTTTCCAGGTAAGCCTCCGGTGAAGGCCGCAGGTCCCGTCTCGGTCTGCGGCTCGTCGAGCCGGCACAGCTCTTTGCGCCAACGAAACAACTGGCTGACATGGATACCAGCCGCGCGGGCAATCTCGGAGATGACCGCGTCTGGCTCAAAGCAGGCAGCGACCAGGCGCTCTTTGTCTTCTCGTGACCAGCGCCGACGGCGCTCTACGGACGTGATCACCTCAATTGGATGCTTCGTCATATGACTACTCCTAGTGTTACCACTAGGACTGGCAGTCAGAAGGCCGTCATCGCAAGACGGCCTTCACCGTGGGCTTACGTTTCCAGACTTTGAGCGCGCGACGCTACTGCCACTGGGAGAAGACCCAGTCCAAGTTTTCAGATTATCAAATACTGTGATTCCGTCAGATAAAATTTCTGAGGAACTCAGCGGTAACCTCACCGCATTGATGCATGTTAGGCAAACGGAGGGTTCGTTTGTGCAAACAGTTCCTACGAACAGGCATAGTATTTCAAAAGTCTGCTGTGAGGGGAGCGGACCGATACCGTCGTCGCCCGAGTTACCGTGTCGGGTTTACGCTCGGGCGGTCATCTCACGCGTGGGGGCGACGACGTGTGTGGGCTGGCGGTAAACTCGCTTTCACAGGAGATTTTAGGCTTGGAGACGAAAGGGGACGAAAATCATTCATATCAGACGTCTTCCTTATGGAAGGCCGGAGCGGCTCTTTTTTCTTTGTAGCAGTCGATCACGAATATTGCACCTCCTGCGGTTTGGTTCCGAGCGAGCGTCACAACATCGTTTACAGGGAACAGGAATCAAGAACTGCCAGCCAAACCGGCAGATTTACTCGCTGGGTTCGAGCCCGACCTCAACTTTTCGGTTGACGCCGTGCACATGCGTATTCCTTTGCTACCTTTAGTGGTCACCGAATTCACTACGACTGTGACTATTGCGACAACGAGGAGGGAGCATTCCGGGCTGGTGGTGCGCGGCCGCTACAGGCAATTTTTTGATTGGGCTCGCTCATAAGATGAACGGCAGCCGTTTTCCGTCGCTTTTCTCTTACTACGGCCTCAATCCGCTCTTCGATAGCGCCGCATTCAGTATGAATATCAAACACGCTGGCGATAAACCGTAGCTTTGCATGGCCAATGCATTGGGAGTGGCGACGATGACCGCGACGGCCAGCATCTGACCAAGCTGCGTTTTTATAGCGTGAACTAATGCGATGACGAGTTCGCACTAGCGCGCAGCACGGTAAAGCTCGATCTGACGGCAGCGCCGCCTGTACAGGCTTTCGCTGGCACAATACAATAAACACTGGCTCGATCGAACCAGTGTTTATTGTCGACAGTGTTTGCGGTGCAGGCGCTCTGCTGTGTTCAGAACTCCTCCCAGTCAGTTGCAACCGCAGCTGCCGTGGACGCTCCGACGGTAAGGGCCCGAACAATCTTGTTATTGAGTTTGCGTGCAGGTGAGACGGCCGGTACCACATTGGCGTTGACTGCTTGAATACGCACGGCCTCACCAAGCTTGAATCGAGCGAGAAGATCACGCAACTTGGCCGCTTCACTGGCCAGACTTGAGGCCGCTGCTGTTGATTCTTCCGCCATCGCGGCGTTCTGCTGCGTGCTTTGATCTATCGAGTTTACTGCGGTATTGATCTCGGCAAGCCCCGTCGCCTGCTCCTTCGCAGAGCCCGCTAAGGCACCCACGTAGCCGTTGATCTCACCAATAAACTCACTGATCGTCTTGAGTGCTTCGCCAGCATCCCTTACCAGCTTTACGCCGCTTTCCACCTCAGTGCTCGAATTCTGGATGAGCCCTTTGATTTCTTTGGCTGCCTGAGCCGATCGCTGGGCAAGCTCCCTGACCTCTTGCGCTACGACAGCAAAACCTTTGCCCGCCTCACCCGCCCTTGCGGCCTCCACGCCGGCATTGAGTGCCAAGAGATTCGTCTGGAAGGCGATTTCGTCGATGACACCGATATTGCTGGAGATCTGCTGCGAACTCTTCTCGATTCGCCGCATCGCTTCCTCAGCATGAGCCACGACTTCGGCAGAATTCACCGCACTGTCATTGGCCCGGTTCGCCAGCGTACGCGCCTCTTCGGTCAGCTTTGTCGAAGAAGTGACGTTGGCAACAATTTCGTCAAGTGCGGCTACGGTTTGTTCCAGCGAGGCCGCCTGCTGTTCGGTTCGTTTCGACAAATCATTAGCGCCATCATTAAGTTCCTTCGCCCCCCCGTCGATGAAGTGCGTGGCTTCGGCTACAGCCTTCATCGTTTCTCTCAGTTGCGCAACCGTGTTATTGAAATCACTTCGCACACCTTCGAGCTCGGACGCAAACGGCTGATCCAATTTACATGCCAGGTTGCCCGACGACAAATCCTTCAGACCGACGGCGAGGGCGCGAGCAGCTTCCTCCATTCTTACCGCGCGGGCTCGGTCTTCCTCGGCAACGCTCGCTCGCTCCTGCTCATTCTGGATGCGGTCGGCGTTCGCGCGGCTCTCTATATCTCTAGCGCGCCGTTCGTTGTCCCTTAGAATCTCAACCGCTTTTGCCATGGCACCGATCTCGTCTGTCCGACCAGCGCCATCAATGCTGACTTTCAGATCGCCTTCCGCCAATGCGTTCATCGTTTTTGCCAATCGTTCGACGGGCGTTGCGACGATGCGGGAAATAAGCCAGCCAAGAATCGCGACTGCAACGATGACCGCAGCGAAGCCTTCCATCATCACAAAGCTTTGCTTGGTGAGTGAGGCGTTGATGGTTTCCAGAGGGATGTCAACGACGGCCACCCAGTTCATGTCGAAACGACCGATCTTGAAGGGTAAAAAAACACGTTTGACCTTCGTTCCATCTTGCCATTCGAGCGACTGAACGGTCTTTGCTCGCCCGCTTTGAAGTGCGGCCTGTAATTGTTCACTACCGTCTCCAGATCCGTAAGGCTTGGCGAGAAGCGAGCTGTCGGGATTGGCAACCCAAGCGCCATTGGAGGACAGGATAGTGACACGGCCCGTACCCAACGGTTTGAGTTTGCTAATCAGAGTAGAGAAACTACCTAGATTCACTGCGTTGCCAGTGAGCCCTATGACTCTCTTATTAACTTTGATCGGGTAGACGATTACAGCGACCAACGGCGGCTGGTCTCCGATCGGGTATACGAACGGATCGGTCATAGTGCCCTCACCGGTGGTTATTGGTTTGGTATACCAATCGAGATCAGGACGCCGTTCGAAAGTCGCAAGCGAAATGCTACCATCAGCCTCGCGAGCATGAACAACTGCGAATGAGCCTTCATTGTTTGTGGTGGGAGCTGTCGCCTCGCCTTTCTTTCCATCCAATGCTAGCGGTTCCTCGATGAACCAGCCATTGAATGCATCTGGGAACGCCTTCAATTTGTCCAGCAACGCTCCCGTGATATATGGACGGCTGAGCATACCTTGTGTGTAGGATTGGGCAAACAGAGCTGCCGTCGCGCGTGCCGCGCCGTCATATTCCAACAACGCTGCGGAAACGGATGAAGCGACTTGGCGCGCCTCGGCATCCATAACTTGGTTACTCAGATCGGTAGCTGTCGATTGCGCGTTCGACCAAATATAGATAGCAAGTGGAAACAGGACCGCAAGGAGACCAATCCCCACAAGTGCAACAAGCTTTGTGCTTATTGAATGAATTCTCGTACCCATCTTAAACGCCCTCGTCCCTTAGAGAAATAGATGCCTAGGAAGAGGAGGAACACCGAGGGCCGATTAACGGAGCTTTAGTTTTAAAAGACAAACCTCAGACTCCTGACGATTATTGAAATTAGAGGATAGAAATTATCGTTTTCGGATATTCTGAACCGCCGCTGACCTGTCAGGCATCCTGGGCCGATCCAGTGGAATTGCTGGTGATTATACCCTGATTGAGGTGATTGTCATTGGGGCCACGTATTCCTCAACTAAAGGGCAAGCGGCCCCAGCAGGATCGAAAAGCCAACCGTGGAGCTCCGTTCGTGGGCAGGGGAGGGCTGCGAGCTGTGTGAGACTGCGGTTTGACCGCAACGCAGAAATTTTATGGCATTCACATGCCGTCCTTTGGAGGTAGTTGTGCCAGACTTTGCTTGCACGGCTTTGGAAGGGATGGCTGGTAACGGGACCACCTCGTAAAATGTAGTATCCGAATTGCTGGGACCTGGGCGGTGGCCACATTGAGCCTCGCGAGAACGTTGAGGGCAGCGCTGCTGCGTGAAGCTCAAGAAGAGGTTGGATAACTCCAGTGCGGTTATCCCAACAGGAGTGAGCCTACATCGCTGGTTGACGAACGCCGCCATGCAGCGGGTCACCGCAGCACAGGCCTCGCTTCTCGGTGCGATTGCACATCCAGATATTCCCCGGGTTTTCATTGAGCTATTAGAAACGTAACCGTGCTTTCAAGGAGAATCCGTTGTAGAGGACATAGCACAAGCCAACACGTTGCGTACTCTGGGTTGCCAAACAAACTGGACAAGACGATTTATTTTATAGGCCAATGCGGCTTGATCAATTCAACCTTGCAATCGATGGCGTAGCCATGCTTAGGCACTCCCGCGTCATTATGGTCTTGCGGCGACCGATGTACCTCTAAGCGCGATACGCAAGGTCTCTGAGGGAAGACATCCGTATCGGATCGTATAGTCGGTGGCGAAACGGCCGGCGTGTGTGAAGCCCCATTTCAACGCGGTTTCGCCAACCGATTGACCAGCTTGGGCATTCTTGAGGTCGCAGTGTGCGGCCTCCAATCGAAGATATCTCAGATAAGCCATTGGGGTCACCGTCTTGAACTCGCGGAAGCCGTTATTCAGGCTACTCATGCTGACACCGCAATTGATAGCGATCTCCGTTAAGGTCAGCGGCTTTCCTAGATTCGCCACCATAAAATCAATCGCGCGCTTCACGTGACGAGGCAGAGCTCCCACACGGCGGTGCAAGTCTTGAGACAGACGATGGGGCTGCGTCTCGATGACCATCTGGAATAACGCTTCGGTGAGGTTCGCGGCTGCGATCGGTGCCCGCGTCAGCGGTTCGCCGGGGCCGGCAAATCCAATCCTCAGCGAAGATACTATTTGCCTCATGAGAAGAGTTGCACCTGCCGACATATTCAGTTCTGGCTTAAAATCCAGTTGACCTGTCACCGGCCTTTCGAGGATATCAGCCACTCGCCTATTAAGTTCCTCGAGTTCTATATTGACTAGGAAGTGCTCACGTGGACCGTGGACGTGGACGTGCCCTCTCTCGCGGATATCAAGGATCGCACCTTGATCCGCTGAAGTTAGTATCTCGCGGCCATCAAAGTTAAACTCGCCGTTGCCGTACTCCGGCAGTACGATCAGCACCCTCTCGCGCACACCATGGTGCGCAACTCGAAAAGTGCCTTCATAGCGGTATCGGCCGACACTTAGCCCACGGAGCCTTGTGAAGCCCGCATTATAGTGAAATGGTGTACCTGCAACCGGCTCCACATGCATCTTAACGGTCGCGCTCGATAGCGCGGCGCCTAGCTCTTCGGCATCGCTGCCGTTAAACACGAAACTCTCGACGCTGTCCGTCATTTCACAAACTCGCACACGCCAAACCCACAAAAAAGGGCGAGGCTTGTTTAACGAACCGCTTGCTAGCGTAGATCAAAGCACTGACGCAATTCAAAGGGAGGTAATTTCGCTGGCATCGTGCACCATTTAAATATTTCGCAAAACGTTACGCAGCGAGACTGCTGCATCTGCGAAAAGACTTCGTTGGGAGAGCTTCACGGCAATATCCTCGATTTGTGAACAAGGAAAATCTATCATGTCAGGCTCTCGCCTCAATTGAGAGACGGCTTATAACTTATATCATCCAAGCTTATTAATAGAGATTCCATGGACCAACTATCACTTCTGTCCTGTTTTGTTCGTGTCGCCGAGAGCGGCAGTTTTTCGGTTGCCGCTCGAGACTTAGGGCGGAGCCAGTCAGCCATCAGCCAACAGATCCGCGCTCTTGAGGCTCGGCTGAATGCACGGTTGGTCGACCGAACCACGAGACGCGTCTCTCTCACTGAAGCTGGAACCCGTTACCTTGAGAATGCGAAACTTATTTTGGAGATGTTGGCCGAGGCGGATGCGACGGTCTCCAATTTAGAAAATTCCATGACAGGCCGTCTTGCGGTAAGCGGGCCGGTGAACTTTGGCACCTCAGTCCTTGGCAGGTTTCTGTTTGAGTTTCGACAAACCCATCCCGGACTTCAACTGGACGTGTCGCTTTCTGACCGCTTCGTTGACCTTATCGCAGAAGGATTTGATGTAGCTATTCGGATGGGAGCAATATCCGATCCCAATCTTGTCGTCAGAAAAATTGGAACGGTTGAGAGACGCCTTGCAGCAACACCGAGCTATCTTGACCGCGTTGGCCGACCGCGGACGCCCAAGGATCTGGAGAAGCTCGACTACGTCGTTCATTCGCACATAAAAGGGGGCGAGCGGTTCACTCTCACAAATTCTGATGGAGGGGCCGAGCAAGTAAGCGTCAGTCCCGCGCTGCGATCCGACAACTCTCATTTGATCTGTGAAGCGATTGCCGGGGGCGTGGGAGTGGGAGTAATCCATGAAATCCTTTTGACGCCCATGGTTGCGAGTGGTGTGCTCGAGCAAGTGCTACCGAACTGGAGATATGAGCCTCAATTAGTTCACGCCGTTT
Source organism: Agrobacterium leguminum (assembly GCF_015704895.1). Lineage (GTDB taxonomy): Bacteria > Pseudomonadota > Alphaproteobacteria > Rhizobiales > Rhizobiaceae > Agrobacterium > Agrobacterium leguminum. Next base: position 33,592 of record NZ_JADQWB010000022.1, read on the forward strand.
ATCCGTCAAACAGATACGTTCCTCGTAGAGTGCGGAAATTTGTTGATGGATTTGCGGCGTATTTGCACGAGCGTGGAGCGCTCGTCGAAGAACGGCTATAATCGACATAGGGTCAATCGAAAGTTTCCAGCGCGCCTTCGAAATCGCAAAGGAATTGATCTCGAAGGCGGTTCGCGAACGGGCGCGATGCCCACACTGCGGATTCCGACGTGAAGCCGGCCGGCATTCCGATCAATATCCGGCCACCGTTCCGATTTGAAGCCGGCCACGATTCCAATCAATTACCGGCCGGATTTCGGCACTAACGATCCCCTCTGGGTCAGCAACTTTGGCATCAAGCCTCCCGATACACGGGAGATTTTGATGCCGGCAAAGAGAAAGCTGACCATGAGACAACTACGACAGATGCTCCGGCTCGCCGGAAGCGGAACCAGCAGCCGCGAGATCGCAGTGATCCTCGGCGTTGCCCGCAGCACCGTGCAGGATAACCTGAAGCGGGCAGCCATAGCGGGGCTGAGCTGGCCATTGCCAGGAGACCTGACAGACGATGCTCTGGAGCCGGCTTTCACCCGCGCCGGCGTCAAACAGGGACAGCGACGACGTCACGAGCCGAACTGGGCAGAGCTTTCCATCGAGCTGAAGAAGTTCGGCGTGACGCCGCTGATCCTGTGGGAGGAATATCGCAGCGTCAATCCCGATGGTTATGACTATAGCCGTTTCTGCGAGCTGTTCCGCGGCTTCGAGCAGCGCCTGTCGCCGACAATGCGCCAGGAGCATGCGGCCGGCGACAAGGTCTTCGTCGACTATTCCGGCAAGAAGGTGCCGATCGTCGATCGCAAGACCGGCGAATTCCGCGAGGCAGAGCTGTTCCTCGGCGTGCTCGGCGCGTCGAGCTTCACATTCGCTGAGGCAATCCAACGATCGCCGATGCCGTCCTCGACCGCCGTGTCCACAACGCCTACCGCATCGAACTGTCCGGCGAGAGCTTGCCAAAGCAGCGTCAAACACCATCCGCCGCTTGACCGCGTGACAATCACGAGCCATTCAAAACAACGACCCAGGGGAGCACCGACTGGCCGGCTTCGTTTCGGAATCAATGGCCGACTTCATCGGAATGCGCACCCACACATCGAATCGCGCTTCGGCGCCTCATACACCATCGACTCGGAACCAGGATCATCGCAGCCAAGAGCGCGTCCGATGAAAGCGGAATCGGCGTGAGGACTCCTTTTCAAAGCGTTCTGTGATTCTCTCTTCCTGTTTTTGATTTGTCGGAGGGAACATGGCGTGAGCATTGAGAGATAATCTTCACCACCAGGTTCTGGCTGCGTCGGTTGGAGGGGTGTCGCACGGTCAGTTTGCAGCGCGGTTCGGGATCGGGATTTCGACGGCGATTGCCTGAACCGCGAGCGCCCGGCAGGGTCGACCTGAATAGATGGCGTGGTTGCCGCTCTTCCCACCCGGCACGTTCTGTCAGAGGATGGTCGGGTTAAATCCAGCGGGTGGGAGGATGGCAGCATGACATACGACACGATGATTGGGATCGATCTGGCGGAGAACGTTTTCCAGGTTCATGGAGCTTTTGCTTTCCGGAGAGGTAAAGTTTCGGCGGAAGCTATCCCGGCAGCATTTTCGAAGATTTATGGCCGGGCAAGGTGCTTCGATCGTCGTGATGGAGGCATGCGGAAGTGCTCATTACTGGTCACGCGAGATGACAAAACTCGGCCATGAAGTACGGCTGATAGCCCCACAATACGTTCGTCCATTCGTGAAGCGTCAGAAGAACGATGCCGCAGATGCCGAAGCGATTGTCACAGCCGCGCAGCGACCGGAGATGCGCTTCGTTACGCCGAAACTGGAGGAGCAACAGGCACAGGCGCTTCTTTTTTGCGGTAGAGAACGACTTGTACGTCAGCGTACCGAACTGGTGAACGCACTACGATCAGTCCTCTACGAGTTTGGGCATCCGATCCCTCCGGGCATCGGGCAGCTTACGCGGATTGAGGCAATGGCCGAGGCTGAGAACAGCGATCTGCCAGAACTGGTTTGTGACGAATCCCGCGACCTCCTGCTGCAGATCGCCGAGAAGACGCAACGGATCGAAGTGAAGTCAAATTGGCGCTCTGGCAAAGATTACGGACACAGCGCGTCGTTTGCAAACAATGCCGGGCGTTGGATCAATGAGCGCGCTGGCCGTTGAAGCATTTGCTCCGCCCATGGAAAGCTTTCGGCGTGGGCGAGACTTCGCGGCCTGGCTGGGCCTGGTACCGCGGCAGCATTCGTCGGGAGGAAAGGAGCGGCTTGGACGAATATCAAAGGCCGGACAAGCCGATATACGCCGGCTCTTGATCATGGGAACCATGTCGCGCTTGAACTGGCTTGGGCGAAGGACGATCCCGGAAAGGTCTTGGCTATCTGGAATGTTGGCCAGGAAACCGAAAATGCTTGTGGCTATCGCGCTTGCGAACAAAATGGCCAGAGCGATCCGGGCCATGCTGACAACAGGCAAGGATTATAAGAACAATGCACAGACTGCTGCTGCATGACAGAGGTGTGGCGCAAGGCAGTTTAACGTCGGTGACGGAGGTGTGAGAAAGTCGACGACCCATATGGGCAAAATGATCGAACATATCTGGATCAGGAAAACCAGGTAGGGGCATAGAGTCATTCAGCTCGCTGAATAGATTTGGACCATCCGCTGATCACCATATCGGCCAGCGGCTTCCTAAGTGCCGCACTTGAAGGCCTGACAGAAGACCGCACTCGATCACACCCAATGGATCAGAAACTTCTTGCATTACGGGCGGCAACCACAGAAGCCCCGCGTTTCGTAGACACCCTCGGGTTAGATTTTCTGTTGCTTTTCGAAGTCGACGGGCGACAGCATCCCGTTCCTGACGTGCTTTCGTTTCGGGTTGTAGAACATTTCGATGTAGTCGAACACGTCCTGGCGAGCTTCATCGCGTGAGCGATAGACCCCGGTGGCGTATCCTCTCTCGCTTCAGAAGATTGAAGAAGCTTTCGGCCACTGCATTGTCGTGGCAGTTGCCCCGTCGGCTCATCGAGTGAACTAGATTGTGGTGCCTGAGGAACGATGCCCAGTCCATGCTGGTGAGCTGCGAACCTTGATCCGAGTGGATCAGCACCTTTTCTTTCGGCTTTCGCCTCCACACCGCCATGAGAAGAGCCTGCGTCCGTGGTCTGTCGGCTCTGCATCGCCCAGCCGATGACCCGGCGAGAATAAAGGTCGATGACCACCGCAAGATAAGCGAAGCCCTCGCAGGTTCGGATGTAGCTGATGTCCGTGACCCAGGCCTTGTCCGGAGAGCCCAATCCAATCTAGGCACATATCGTGTCGGACCGCCCCGATGTCCTCGATATTGCGTTAGAACCTGTTTGGAAGCCAATCACCCATTGCGGAGAGCCGTTATTCCATGCCCAAACAGGTCATTCGATGCTTTGACGAAGATGGCGCTGCTAACGGCCCGCGCAACTCCCATTATTGATAATCCGAACTGGACCGCACAAGAACCGACGCGAGGCGAATCGCATCGGTCTTTTATTGTTGCAACATCGACTTGTGATCAAACCGGGTAAGAAACTTCCGTTGTCCAATCCACCTTTTCTTGGCTATGCAGTCGCCAGAACTGTTCAGCGACGTCGTTGGCCTCCCGGGAGCCCGGCAAGATCAGCGCCTTGACGACCACGGAGCCGACGTGGATATTTTTCTTTTTGAGTTCCTCGAACACGCCTTGGATAAGCGCGCGTATGCCGGCCTTGCCAATACTGAGCGAGAGATAATCGGGTGCCGGTGACAGAGCATAACCTCCACCGGTCAAGAGTATCGTACCAGCGCCACGGTTCGACATCTTTGCGGAAGCAGCTTGCACGGCCACCAACGCACCGCCAATATTAATGGCGAGGTCGGTGTTGAACGTATCGAGCGGCTGATCGGACACGGTCGCCTGCCTCATAGACGCGGCGTTGTAATGAACGACGTCGATCGGGCCGATCTGCGTTTCAACGTCCTCGATCAACGAGGCAACCGCATCGGGGTTGGTCGCATCCACGGTCTTTACATCTACCTTATAGCCCTTGTCCCGAAGCTGTTGTGCCAGCGCCTCGGTTTTCGTGGCAGTACGGGCGCTAAGGACGATCTGGAATCCTTGGCTCGCGAAATGCTCGGCGGTGGCCAAACCAATCCCTGGCCCCGATCCGATACTGAGAAAAATGCTCATAGGTCTTCCTCTTCAATCAATCCGTTTACATTGTCTGTGGGGGGGGCGGGATTGCTGTTCGGGGCGCGGGTATGCCTCTGCGCCCCGAACCGGCATCACGCGATGATGTCGTGTGCGAACTCGATGATGTTGCCGCCGTTGTCCTTGACCAGGCCGAGGCGCTTGCCGATGGGGGGCAGATCGAACGGCTCGATGAAGACCTCGACACCCCGTTCCTTCAGGCCGGCGATTGTCTTGTCGACGTTTTCGACGGCGAGGCACAGATGGATAAAACCGCTGTGTGCGAGGTGATCGGCAAGATCCTTCTGGACGGGCAACGGCTGAGGGTTGGCATCACCAAGAACTTCGATCTTGAATGAGCCGAGGCGGAGATAGGCGCAACGCAGATCGGGATTGATCGCTGGCAGCGTCCACTCGACGTCGACCGTAAAGCCCAGCTTTTCGGTATAGAATGCCAAAGTACCTGCATAATCGGGTGTACGCAGCGCAATATGGTCCGCGTTGAGGATGCCCAATGCCTCGCGCGTGGCCTGAGTAGCCGGAGGTGGCGTTGCCTCATCAACCCGATTGCCCTTGATCAACCAGGTCGGACCTTCGACGTAGCTTGAAATCGCTTCGAAGAACTTTGCGAAATGCGGTCCGTTGGAATGAAGCTCGAACGCGGCAAGACTGTCATAGGCTTCGTTGAGATAAAAGCGGTTCGGGTTGGTTTCGTCTGCGATCAGCTCAAAGCGACGCGTTCCCGGCTCGGACGCGGCGGAGTTACGACCATCTTCGTGCGCTGCTGCGATGAAATCGTCGCGATGCTCCGGCTTCACGTCAAAATAAACGGCTACATTGTACATGCTATTCTCCTGTACGTTTTGAGCGTTTCCTTTCGGGCGGCCTGTCTAATTGACGGGCGTGCTCATACGTTAAGAGTGCCGAACCGATATGAATAGTCGATCAATTCTTATCAGTGTGATGAGCTGTAAATATCAATCGAGGTTTTCTCGGTAATGCTGGTCAAGGGCTACACCCATCGACTTTTAGATAAACCCGGAAAGTTGTATTATCGAACTGTCCGCACAATGCAGCCAAGTGGTTTCGATGTCCTTTGAAGCCGGCGCCTTCCTTCAAATCTGCAGGCATTTCTTTGTCTGGTTGGCGGTGCGCTGGGTGTTCAGTCCACAAGCAAGATGCAGTTAAGTTTCTTGACGCCGTGGCTACGTTCAAAGTCTAACGATAAGCTGAATATATAGTTGCTTCACCAATATATCAGCTATTTCCAGCAAGCCGGATCATTACTCCACTTAGTAACGTTTCTTAAAGAAAGCCGCTTGGCTCGGTGCGCTGACCGAATTCGAACGGAATGAGTGTTTTTAAAGTTGATAAAAGGCCTCGCGCTGTTAGATAATACGGAGGGTGCAGGAGGCTGGTTGCACGCGGCATCTTGGATGCCGTTTCGCAGTTATGATGACACCGTCATGACACAATGGATATCGAGCTTCGCACGGTTTGTCGGTGATTTGCTAGTGGTCGGATACTCGTGGCAACTGGCCGCCATCTTGCAGCTAAATGGCATCTCAGAAGTCTGCAATCTCGGGGTCCGGCCCAATACGCCCGTCGCCGGAGTTGAGCTTAGCAATCGCAGCCAGGTCGGTTTCATCGAGGCCGAAGCCGAAAACGTCGAAATTCTCGATGATGCGAGATGACGAGACAGATTTCGGAATCACAATCAACCCGTTGTCGATGTGCCAGCGGATGATGATTTGGGCCGGTGTGCGCCCATGCTTATCAGCGATCGACACGATGGTCGGGTCGGTCAGGAGCGTTCCTCGCCCGAGAGGGCTCCAGGACTGGGTCGCGATCCCGTGCTTGGCATTGAAATCCCGCAGCTTTCTCTGCTGAAAGCGCGGATGCAGCTCAATTTGATTGATCGCCGGAGTGACGCCCGTCTCCGAGATGATCTTGCTGAGATGCTCAGGAGCGAAATTGCACACGCCGATCGACCGAACACGCCCTTGCTCCTTCAATTGGATAAAGGCTTTCCAGGTATCAACATACAGGCCTCGACCTGGCGACGGCCAATGAATGAGATAAAGATCGACGTAGTCGAGGCCCAGGCGCGTCAAACTATCATCGAACGCGCGCAGCGTTGAATCATAACCCTGATCGTCATTCCAGAGCTTCGTAGCGACGAAAATATTTTCGCGCGCCACACCTGCGGCCCGGATGCCTTCACCGACTCCGGCCTCATTGTGATAGGCCGCAGCCGTGTCTACGTGCCGATAACCGGCACGTAGAGCCGCATCAACCGCCGAACTGGTAACATCGGGAGGCGTTTTCCAGACGCCCAGACCGAGTTGCGGGATCGTATTCCTGTCGTTCAAGCAGACCTGCGGTTGTGACACGATCAATCCTCCTAACGAGCTGAAGATGCGAGCGCCGCCGCCGCCATGTGCCTGATCTGGTTGGCGCGACCCTGTAACCACCAACCAACCTGCACAGGCCAGGATCGGTAAGGGTTCGCCGGGTCAGCAGCGCTCAGTTGTGCCTCGACATGCAGCGGAAAATTCGGGTCAACCAATGCCTCGCGCGCAATGGCGACGAGATCAGCATGACCGTTAGCGACCACCGCTTCGGCTTGATGCCCATCGACTATCAGGCCCACGGCCATGGTGGCGATCCCCGTCTCGGCACGGACGCGCGAAGCGTAGGGAATCTGGTATCCGTAGCTGGAAGGATAGTCATAGCGCGGCGCGATGCCGCCAGACGAGCAGTCCACCACATCGACACCCAGATCCTTTAGGCGCTGTGCGAAGACCACCGTATCATCGATGGACATGCCCTCACGCAGTCCATCTACCGCCGACACCCGCACGAAGAGCGGCTTATCGTCGGGCCAGGCTGCCCGCACGGCCTGAGCCACTTCAAGCGGGAAGCGCATGCGTCCCTCGAAGTCTCCTCCAAACTCGTCGGTGCGATTGTTGGTGACAGGCGACAGGAAGCTGTTGAGCAGAAAGCCGTGCGCGCAATGGATTTCGACGATGTCGAAACCTGCAGCGAGTGCTCGCCGCGCGGCAGCGACGAACGCTTCCTTGACCTCATCCATCGTTTCGCGCGTGAGCGCCGTCGGCTTCAACCAACCCTCCGCATAGGGCTTGTCGGAGGCCGAAACGACCGGCCAAGGATGCTCACCACGGTCGAACTGTTCCTGACCGAGTGGGCCATTGCCTTCCCACGGCCGCTGGCCGGCAGCTCTCGCTCCGGCGTGTCCGATCTGGATGCCCGCAACAGCACCCGACGCCTTCAGCGCGGTGGCGATGCGAGCGAGGCCCTCAATGTGGTCATCGGACCAGATACCCAGATCGCCATGGGTGATCCTGCCTTCAGGCACAACACCAGTGGCCTCGACCATGACCAGGCCAAAGCCGCCCATCGCGAAGCGTCCGAGATGAATAAGATGATAGTCGTTCGCATACCCATCCTTCGCCGAATATTGGCACATGGGAGCGACCGCGAGCCGATTGCGCAGCGTGATACCACGCAGCGTGACGGATTCGAATAATTTCACGGCTTTATCCTTCAACCTTCGAGAGAGCCGCGCCGCGCTGAGGCGGCGCGATCAATCACGCCTTCGCGGCGATGGGCGTCACCATTGCGCAGCGGCGCAGATCCATGTCGCCGTCGAGCACTTCGGGCAGCACCGCGAGGAAATCCTTCATGTACTGATACTCGAAATGGGCATCGAGGTCGGACGCCTGCTTCCAATTCTCGTAGAGCACCCAAACATCCGGGTCTTCATTCGAGCGGTGGAGGTCATAATTGACGTTGCCGGCTTCGGCGCGTGCCGGCTCGACCAGTGTTCCCAGCCGGCGACCCAACTCGTCGCCCATGCCCTTCTTGGCACGAATAAAGGCGATAAGGGTGAGTTGCTCGCCGTATGATGGTGTCGGCAAAGGCGCGACTGATTGTGCGGTCATATGCTAGTCTCCGATTATAATAATTGTCGCGCTGCGCAGCGCCGAAGGGTTGCCAACGCTTGGATCAACGGCAGCCGGCGAGCGCGTTCGTATCTGTTGTCACGCCGCAGAACGCGGCAGCGGATCAAGGTCCTGGACGAACCTCAGGCCACCTTCACTGAGCGGTTTGGCCAGGTTGCGTTCGAACATCGCAAACAGCTCGATCGTATAGGACTGCGCGAAGTGGAACTTCACCGCGTCTTCGTTGCGCCAGATCTCATAGAGCACGTAGCTGCGCTCGCTCCCGAGGATCTTGTGGACGTTGAAGGTGATGTTGCCGGGCTCAAGGCGTGAGTTGGTCACCGAACGGCGGAAGACCTGCTCGAATTCGGCTTCGGCGCCGGGCTTGACCTCGAAGTTGACGACGAGCGTTACCTCGCCATTCGCGCTGGGCTGCATAACGATATCGGACATTGCTCTTCTCCATAACGAGAGGTGATCAGGTTGACGTGCCGCCACTCAACCGCAGGCTCTACCAGGTAACAGAGCCTGCGGTTCAAGGCCGCGCGCGAAGCAATCAGGCGATCGAGTAACCGCCGTCGATCAGGAGGCCGTGGCCCGAGATGAACGAGGCCTCGTCCGATGCCAGGAAGGCGACGACGGTCGCCATCTCCTCCGGCGTGCCGGCGCGGCCGGGGACCGTGCTGGCGGCGAAGGCGTTCTTGGCTTCCGCGGTCGGCCAGATGCGGTCCTGGAACGGCGTGTCGATGATGCCGGGATTGATCGCGTTGACGCGAATGCCCTGCTTGAACAACTCGATCGCGGCGGTCTTGGTCAGACCGAGCACGGCATGCTTGCTGGCGATATAGAGGCCGGCATTGGCGAAGCCGATAACACCGCCCATCGAAGCGTTGTTGATGATCGCGCCGCTGCCCTGCGCCAGCATCGCCTTGGCCTGGTGCTTCATCGACCAGAATACGCCGCGCACGTTGGCGTTGAAGATCGTGTCATAGGTCTCGTTGGTCTGCTCGACAAAGGGCGAAAACGCGCCTTCGGTGCCGGCGTTGTTGAACGCGATATCGATGCGGCCATAGGTCGAGATCGTCTTTGCGATCAGGTCGATGACGCTCTGCTCGACGTTCACGTCAGCCACCACGGCGGTTGCTTCAAAGCCTTCGGCCTTGATTTCAGCCGCGAGGGCTTCGATCTCCGCGCCACGACGGGCGCTTGCAATGACCTTGGCGCCACGGCGGGCGAGTTCGATAGCGGTGGCACGGCCGATCCCTGAGCTGGCACCGGTAACGAGGGCGACCTTACCTTCGAGGGTTCTGAGCGGTTTGTTGCTCATCTTTATCTCCATCGGTTGAAAACTTTCCCGGTGCGGGCGCCAACTGATGCAGCCGTTGTGCCGGTGCTACTTATTTATAGCTTTGAAACAGATATGATAAGGCGATTAATTTTCATCTTAGTAGTGAATGAAATGCATCAATCGGAGTTAACCGGGATGGCCGAGCCGGGACCATCTGACTATTCTCCCGACTCGTGGTTTTTTTTGAAGCGCTCAACGTTGTCCAATCTGCCTCCTAGGACCAAAGAGTAGACCTCGAGGGCATTATCAAGGCCCCGCACATTAAACGACCCGATATGATCTAATTCATCCTGGCAGTTCACAATCTTAGCAAACTGACCCGAGAGTAAGATCGGTTTGTTAAGCTTCTTTGTCATTCCCTCCAACCGTGACGCCACGTTTACAGCCGGTCCAATAACAGTAAAATCTAATCTTTTCTTTGATCCGATGTTACCATAAGCAACCTCGCCGACATGAACACCTACGCCATGTCGAAGCGGTGGTCGCCGGCCGTCCGAATTTGTGGCATTGAGAGCCGCGATTGCTGCGTGCCCCTCCCGAACGGCTGCAAGCAGGTTCTGCGATGCGTTCGGATCGGAAAGCGGGAATATCGCAAGCAGGCCATCGCCGACGAATTTGAGTATCTCGCCTCCAAACCTTTCGATTGGCTCTGAAATGGCATCAAAATATTGGTTCAGCCGCTCGATGACATCGTCAAGCGGCCACCGGCTTGCAAACTCTGTAAAATCACGCAGATCGCAAATCGTCACTGCGGCATTCACGGTCTTCCCGCTACCTCGCCTCGTCGCTCCGGCAAGAATCTCTTGACCAGCACGTGGCCCCACATAGGTATCAAGGAGCGTTCGAGTGAGAATATTCTTCAGCCTGATTTCCGTTATCAGTGTGATCGCCGACAGTAGATACCGAAGGGTTTCGATGTGATCATCGAGAAACCCGCCCGAGCGATCCGTTGCGAAGGTCACGACATGGCGTTTACCGAGAGTATGATTGAGTGGCCAGGCAACATAGTCCGTAAGCCCCTCACGAGTTAGTTCCGTATATATCGGATACTGGGCCGCGGAATCGATGCCTACGTCGAGACGTTGTCGCACCATTGTTGCACCGCTGTATATATCGTAAGCTGGACTCTGCAGAAATTGTGGGGTCTCTTCGACGCCGTAACCAAATGTCGTTACCTTAACCCCACTTGAACCAGCCCGCCATAACAACCTCGCGCCAAGCCATTGTGGGTTGTGCGTTCTGAAATGTAAAGTTGCTCGCGCAACCGGAACCGCTGCCGCACGAAGCCTTTCGCACAGCTCAGCTAAAATGTTATCGATGAAGGGCTCATCCTGAGTACCCGACATCAGCCAGCACAACAAATCATCGGGCTGGTTCGACCGGAAACTGTCCTCGCGGCTATTTTGTCCTATTGGTGATGGGTGTGCATAAGTGTGCCCTTGTGTTGCACCGATTGAATATTGGGTTGTGACATCGCTGCCTTCATTAGGTGCCATCGTTCTTAGATTCCTACGCGCACAATATCGCGATCACAGCCTGCCATCAGTCCACACGCCATGACGGAAACGGCGCTGACTAAAGCCAGAAACTTCGGCCATGGCCACCATCTCCACCGTGCAAACCCGATCGAGAATGTGCTCCACCAGTCAAAAAAAACTTGCCGACGCAGTGCCAGCCGTCCCGCCTATGTCGATATCTCTTACTTACTTAGATATCTGAAAAAGATATGACTAGACGATGAATTATGATTGAAGTAATGAATAAGAATTATCAATTGGATTGCAGCATGCACGCTACGGAACTGGCAGAACTCTCAACATTTCTCGCTGTCGCGCGTTTCAAGAGCTTCAAGCAGGCCGCAGTCGAGCGCGGGGTTGCCGCTTCCGCCGTCAGCCATGCGATCCGCAGCTTGGAGGAACGGGTGGGTGTGCGTCTGTTTCACCGAACCACCCGAAGCGTCTCTCTTACGGAGGCGGGTGAGCGCTTCATGACCGAACTTCGTCCAGCATTTGGTCAGATCGAGCGGGCCCTCGATAGCTTGAATTCATTTCGTGGAACGCCGTTCGGGACAGTTCGGATCAATATGCCCAACTCGATTGCTCCTTACGTGCTGCACGATGTCATGGGGCCACTGGTCAAGCAGAATCCCGGCTTGCATCTGGATATCGTCGCGACAGACCGACTGATCGATATCGTCGACGAGGGCTTTGACGCTGGAATCCGTTTCGGCGAGCGCCTGATGCAGGACATGATTGCAGTACACATCAAACCGACATTACGATTCTCCGTCGTCGGAACTCCAGAATATTTCAGCGGACGCAGCATTCCGTTGAAGCCCGCCGATCTTCGGCAGCATTCCTGCATTCGATACCGTTTTCCGAGCGGCGCGATTTATAACTGGCAGTTTGAAAAGGATGGGGAAGCGATCGATATCGAGGTCAATGGCCCGGTCACTATCGACAGTCAGGAACTCATGGTGGAGGCAGCCCTACAAGGTTGCGGCCTGGCCTATGTTTGGCAGGAGCGCGTGACCGAGCATCTGAAAAGCGGCGCCCTGATCCGCTGCCTCGATGATTGGTGCGCCCCTGACGACAACCTGTTCCTCTATTATCCCAGCCGGCGTTATCTCTCGGCCGGCCTGCGTGCCGTGATCAACATGCTCAAGGCTTGAAGGGCATCACGACGCTACTCTTGGCCGCTTTTCTGCGTGGTGCTGGATCAAAGCGATCCTATCAATCGTCGCGAAAATCGCTGGCGTTGTTGTTGTCCTTTTTTGAGAATCTTCCTCAAGTGCATCATGCCGGTTTTGCAGGGTAGGGGATCAGGCCTCCTCCTGCAAATGGGCCTTGAAGGCTTCGCCCGGGGTTCTATAGTTCAGGCACTTTCTCGGCTGGTCGTTGAGAATGTGTGTGAGCTGGTTAAGCGTCGCCTGCGACATTTGACTGAGGTCTGTATCCGGCGGCAGGAAACGGCGGATGCGCTTGTTGGCGTTTTCCACCGCATCTTTTTGCCAGGGCGCACTCGGATCGCAGAACCAGCTTCGTGCGCCAATGCCATCTTCCAAAGCCCGGAATGCGGCAAACTCCCTACCGCGATCAAAGGTGAAGCTCTGACGCGCGAAGGCGGGCAGGGAAGATAATGCACGAAGATCTTGTCCATGATCGGACGCGAGTGCCGGCTCGGGTTCTTGATCAGAACGGTATAGCGGCTTTTGCGCTCAACGAGTGATGTGACATTGGCATGTCCAAACGGGCGCTCGAAGATGATGAGGTCGCCCTCCCAGTGCCCGAACTGCGATCTGTTTCCAATGAAATCAGGCCTTTGGCCGATACGATGGCTTTCTGGAAAAGCACCATTGCGCGGTTTTCTGGAGCGGAGAGGACGACGCTTGCGGCGCGCTTCCGGCAGATATTGATAGAGGCCGAGCGCATAATTTTCCTTGCTGTAAATGAACCGGTAGATGGTTTCGGCGGACGCGCGAACAGGCTTATTCCCTCCGACAGCAGACGCCCGGCGATCTGCTCGGGAGACCATCGAGCCTTGAGTTGACGGATGACGTCGGCTCGCAAATCCGGATGGCGTCGCAGCTTGCGCAAGCGTCTTCGTCGCTCGCGGGTCAGTTGATCAGCGATCGTCCCGAAGTAACCGGTGTACTGGGGAAGATCACGGTCATGGAAGGGTTGCGACGGATTTCGCGATAGATGGTTGAACGATGACGTCTCAGCCGCCGGGCCATCTCATTGATGGCGACTTTCTGATCAACGAGACGATGAAGACGAAGACGATCGGCGAGGGTCAATTGCTGATAACATCCGGACATGCCAAAATCTCCAAGTTGAAGCCATTGAAATCATTGGCATGCCGCACTTGGAATTAGAATGTACCCCTTGTTGCCTCCGACAACTCACCATACCTCGCTTTCGCTGCAGCGAGGCCTGTGGCTTTTGGAGGTTGCGTGCCTTCTCCGGTGATTGATCGCCATAGGCAAAGTCAATTAGTATTTATCATTCATCACTCTAATAAGAATTAATCGGCTAATCGCATCTGTTCCAAAGCGATAAACAACTTCCACGTCCGCTGAACAATTGATGAGCCGAATTGGCGCCCTTCAAGCAGGCGGATTGACAATCGCATGTTCAACTCGTTTCCGCTTGGAGAGAAGCCATGAATATCCTCAAGAAGATTGCGCTCAGCACCGCACTGGCAGCCGGCGCGTTCCTGTCCTCGCAGGCCGCCAATGCTCAGGTAGCCCTGCAACCCAGCCCGAATGGCGAGGTAACGCTCGTCGTCAACTTCGAGGTCAAGCCCGGCGCCGAAGCCGAATTCGAGCAGGTCTTCCGTCGCTCGGTGACCTGCTCGCGCCTTGAGCCTGGCAACGTCACCTTCAACGTTCACAAGATCTTCGGGAGCGAGCGCAGCTACGTGCTCTACGAGATCTGGCGCAACGAAGACGCGGTGAAGTTCCACTTCGCGCAGCCCTATACCGTCGCGCTGTTCTCAATGTTCGACCGCAACCTGACCAAGCCCCTCAGCGAGGGTGGACTGAGGTTCGTCCAGGACCTCGACCCGCTGCCGCGTTCCGCGCCGGCGACCACCAATCCCGCTTCGCTCGCCGAGTGCCGCTGATCTCAGCGCCGAAGTCCTCCGGCGGTGACGGGCTCAAAAAATTGGAGCGCGTCACCGCCAGCATCACACTGTAGCTATCTTTTGGAGGGGTCGAAATGATCCGGAAACTATCGGCCAACCTTGCGGCCGCATTCACCATCATGCTGGGCACCAGCGCTCTCGCGCAGACGCCACCAGCGCCAGGCGCGATCCTGGAACTTCCTGCGCGCTTCCATCCCGGCAGCGGCGTCGCCGCCCCTGATGGGCGCATTTTCGTTGCGAGCATCACCACTGGCCGGATCATGGTCTTCGCACCCGGCAGCTCGACGCCTACCGACTTCATCGATCCCGCTGCGGTCGGAATGGACTCGGCTATGGGGATCGAGGTCGATACAGCGCGGAATCGGCTGTGGGCGTGTTCCGCTAACCTAGGCGTTGACCGGACGCCCGGTGATCATCCGACCGCACTTCTTGGGCTCAACCTGCAATCCGGAGCGCTCGAGCAGACGCTTCCGCTCCCCGGTGGCGGGCTGTGCAACGATCTGGTCGTCACACGCTCCGGTGCATTGGTCGTCACCGACAGCTTTTCGCCGCGGTTGCTGGTCCTGCGTCCGGGAGCCAGCGCTCTTGAAGACCTGATCCGGGACCCTCTGCTCACTCCCCCGACCGGCGGGTTCGGCACGGATGGCATCATCGAACTGGATGACGGCTCGCTCCTGGTCTCAAAGAACAGCGCCGGTGAACTCGTGAGGATCAACGATCCCCTCGGCTCCACGCCGACGATTACTCCGCTCCGGACCTCGCGCGCCCTGGCCAATGCCGATGGGATCATGCGCGGTCTCAATGGGCAGATCTACCTGGCCGAACCCGATTTTACGGGCAGGAACGGTCGCATCGATCGGATTTCGCTGACGGAATCGGAGGCAGTTATCGAAACTGTGGTAGAGCAGCTTGCTACGCCGTTAGGCATCGTGGTCACTCCGACCGGTTTCTGGACGATCGAAGGCCGTATGGGTCCGGTCCTTTTTCCCGATCGCAAGAACGAAGACCCCGGTCGGATGACCCTAGTTTTTCATGCTGAGTAACATGAATTTGTTCGCGCAACCGACGCAGGCCTTGGCAAACCTCGGGTGAGGCAAAAGTTGAGCGTGAAATTAAAGAATACTTGAGCAATAAGGCGTGGCGCCAATCTACGGGACTTGGGCGTCCCTCGGACTCTAGTTGGCGCCGCTCCTGCGAATTATGGCTCGTTTAGCGCGAGTGATCTCGGTTTCCACGACAAATTGGGCGGACATGCACTCCCAATCGGAATACTGCCACGAAAGGAATGATCATGGCCCGAATTGTACGTTTTCACGAATATGGCGAGGCTGACGTCCTCAAGATCGAGGAGGTAGAATTTCCGGCACCTGCAGCCGACGAGATTCAGATCGCCGTTCGCGCTATCGGCTTGAATCGTGCTGAGGTCATGTTTCGCCGCAACGCCTATCTTCAGGAGGCGGTGTTCCCCAGCGGCCTCGGCTACGAGGCTTCCGGTGTCGTCAGCGCAGTCGGCGCGGATGTAAAAGGCTTCCAAGCGGGTGATGTCGTAAGCGTCATCCCTACGCTGGATATGGCCCGTTGGGGCACCTACGGCGAGTTGGCCAATATTCCCGCCCGCCATGTCGTGAAGCACCCGGCCAATATCTCCTTCGAGGAGGCCGCAGCCTCCTGGATGCAGTACATTACTGCCTGGGGTGCGCTCATCGAGCAGGCAAAGCTCGCCTCAAATGACTTCGTGATCGTCACCGCAGCGTCCAGCAGCGTCGGCGTGGCGGCGTTCCAGGTCGCGCGGACGGTCGGTGCAACGATCATCGCAACGACCCGCAGCAGCACGAAGCGCCAGGCGCTCCTCGATGCCGGTGCGCACCATGTGATCGCGACGGAAGAGGAAAATCTGGTGGCTCGCATCAGCGAGATCACCAACGGCGCCGGCGCCCGTGTGGCCTTCGACGCTATCGGGGGGCCAGAAGTCGCACAACTCGCCGAATGCCTGGCCGTGGGCGGCATTTTGATCGAATATGGTGCGCTGAGCCCTGATGGAGGGGCATTCCCTCAATTTGCCGTCCTCGGGAAAAGCCTGACGATCAAGGGCTATCTGTATACCGAGATCCTCACGGATGATGTGCTCCTCGATAAAGCCAAGACCTTCATTTCGGATGGTCTCGCCAAAGGGACGCTGAAACCTCTCATCTCTCAGACTTTCCCGTTCGATCAGATTCAGGAAGCCACCCGCTTTCTCGAATCCAACGCGCAAATCGGAAAGGTCGTCGTGACGCTTTGAACTCTCTGCGCTGCCATCGTGCCGCGCTGCGGGCTTCGATCCGCGCTCGATACGATGGCCCCGTCAACAGTGATTGAAAGGAAGAAAAATGGCTGCGTTTGTTGTTGTTGAGATGGAAGTGAAGGATGCGGCCGCAAAGGATCGCTATTCGAAAGCTGCCGCTCCGGTCATCAAAGAATTCGGTGGCGAGTTCGTCGCCGCCGGGGGCTGGACTCAGCTTGCTGGCGAAGTCGGCCTGAAGAACGGCGCGATCATCCGCTTTGAGGACCGGGAGCAGGCGCTCGCCTGGTACAACTCTGCGGCCTATCAGGCGGCCATTGAAGATCGCGACGCGGGCATGACCTGCCGATTCCACCTGATCGGATAGCCCTCCAAGGCCACTTTCAGGCCGTTTGTGGTTACCTATCAAAAACTGGATTCCCCATGCGCGAAATCTCAAGCAAGCCAGTCATCTTCATCACCGGCGCGACCGGCTATATCGGCGGTTCGTTCATCGAACTCATGATCTCGCGTGGGTATCTGCAGGATTTCACGATCTCCGCGTTGGTCCGCCGTGAGCGCGACGCGGAGATGATGCGAGAGATCGGGGTGGAACCTGTCGTTGGAAGCCTGGACGATAGCAACCTGCTGCGACGCGAATCCGCACGTGCAAGCATCGTCTTCAACACGGCCAACTGCGATCATCAGCCGAGCGCGCGAGCGATCGTTCAGGGCCTTTCCGAATATGCGAAGGCAACAGGCACGCGCCCGATCCTCATCCACACGTCCGGTGCAGGCGTACTCTCCACCAATTCAAAAGGAACGGGCGTTTCACTGGAGGAAGACACCGGCGCCGTCCTCTGGGATGACGCCGATGCCGCGGCTCATGCCGCCATTCCGGCCCACGCTCCGCATCGTATCGTGGACCTTGAGGTCTTCGCAGCCGCCAGGTCGGGTCTGATCAAGACATATCTTGTGGTGCCGCCAACCGTGTTTGGGCGTGGCGTTGGCCCATTTGCAGAAAATCGTATGTCCATTCAGCTTCCGCGGCTTGTCTATCAGTCGCTGGTAAACCGGCGCGCCCTGTATGTCGGCCCCGGAAAAGCGCAATGGACTAACGTTCACGTCGCCGATTTGGCCGAACTCTACCTCCTCATCCTCGACGCCGCTCTTAAGGGAGCGGCGCCGGAGGGGCTCGAGGGCCTTTATTACCCGGCGACAGAATATTTCACCTGGTCTGATGTGTCCGATCGGATCGGCCAAGTCCTCTATCAGAAGGGGCTTATTGAAAGCTCCGTCGCGGCAACTGGCCTGCAACCAGGCTGGTTTTGGGGCAGCAATGTTCGGACGAAATGCACCAACGGCCAGAAGCTTGGCTGGAAACCAATCAGCGGCGGCACGGCGGAAATGCTGGCGGACATCGAATGGGACGCCGAACTGATAATCAGAATGCTGGCTTCGAAAGACTAGCGGACGAAGCTGGCAAAGGAAGCGGGTTGTCATCCGCCAAAACCTCAGAAATTAGAGCGGAGATGTAAGTGCAGTGCAGAGACGAGAGGTTTTAATTTCGGCAGCAATGCTGTCGGCGGTCGGAAATGCTAGAGCACAAGCGCAAGACAAGGAGATCGGTATGATCAAGACAACTCTCTTCTATCCCCGTCACGAGGGCGCTCGCTTCGATTTCGACTACTATCAAAACAAACACCTTCCCATGGTGAGAGCGCGGTTAGGCTCGGCACTGAAACACATCAGTATCGACAAGGGCGTCACCGGTGGCGCTCCGAACGCTCCCGCACCATTCGTTGTTCTCGCGCACATGCGCTTCGACAGCCTGGATGAGTTTCAGCAAGCAATGGCTCCCCATGTGGAGTTTATCATGAACGACGTTCCGAATTTTACGGACATCGTGCCAATTCCAATGATCAGCACCTCCATCCTCAACGAATAATTTCATCCTCGGTAAGACGGCATTCGTTGTGCTGCGGTCGTGCGCCCCTTACCTAAACATCGGCACATGTCACGCATTCTCCGAGTGCCATGCCTTAAGAAAGGCCTGACTTTAGGTGGGGAGAGCCGCGAGGACTGAAGCCGATCGATATTGACACTGTTCCAATACTGTATGAGGTTATCGCACGTTAGTGAGTTCCCTCGCAGCCTTTATGCGCCGAAGTACAGTCATTCGTGTCTTGTTCATGGATAGTCATCTATTGGATGGCGTTTGTTCTCCGTTCGAAAGAGTGTTGTCTTTTGCGACGGGACCTAAGGCCATCAACTCCATGGTGACAACTCTCACCGTGCAGTTAACGGCGGGACGGGGCTGATATCCGCACGATCGAGGGTAGGGATGGTTGGGGTGATTGCCCTTCACGGATTTCGGTGCCTGTGCCGAGCCGCCACGGGATCCGACCGGAGAGAGTGAGAATGGCCCGCGCTGGCGCGAGAAAAACGGGGTACTATGTTACCTTGATCTGGGCCTCTTTGACATGAAGAGCGGCAACTATATCGTGCTTGAGGCATTTCGGAGGGTGTACGAGCAGTTCTCTCGCATCTGCCGATTTGCTTGCAGTTCACCTCTTGAGGAGTCCGACAGCGCAGCCAATCTAACGCGTGAGCGGAGAAATATATGGTGGTGCCGGATACCTCCCTGCCGAACGGTAACATCGTTTTGGACGGCTTCCGGCCCGGGCCAGCGGGTCTGAACCCAGGGAAAAGCAGTCCCTCGCTGTTGCAGAATGAAGAGGCGCTCCGGCTCTTTGCGCGGAGGCCAAAATTGTTCTGGCGATCGAGAGGCTAGGGTCAGATGGGGTATTCGCTGACGGCGACAAACATGAACGCCGACGGAGGTTTAGCGTGCCGCTGAAAGCTTATGTCGAGGCTATTTATACTACGAGATCGCGGGAGGGGTTTGAAAAAGCCAAGAGCAGCATCCCAGGGGGCTGGCAGTGCAAATTCTCCCCGGCTGTACGACTAGATGGCTATCCAGACCGCGCGTCCGCGCAGCACCAACGACGCCACCCATGACATGAAGCATGCCAGTTCATATCGCCAAGCTCAAGGCGGTCGCTCTGTACTTGTTGGCGCAGTCAAGATGGTTGCCAAGTTTTGTTTTGATGAATTATATCAGACATATTTAATGCTTTCTGAGAGAATAGACGATTGTCTTACAAGGCACCTCGCATCCAGCATCTAAACTGGAACCTCCTGAGGACATTTCTCGTCATCGTTGAGGAAGGCAGCATCACGCGTGCGGCCAACCGGCTTTTCGTGCGCCAGCCCTCCGTGACGGCCGCGTTGCAGAAGCTCGAGGAGACACTGGGTTGCCAATTGATCCAACGCGACAGCCGCCGTTTCGTTCTTACAGTACAGGGCGAAATGCTCCGTCAGGAATGCGCAGAAATCTTCCTGCGCGTCGAGCGCATCGGCGAAAAACTGTCGACAGAGGCGGACGACCTGACGGGTCAGGTGCGTGTCCTCATCGTCACCAATCTCGTGCTGCCGCAGCTCGATCAGGCGCTGCGCCAATTGCGGCGGCGTCATCCATCCGTCACCATCCGTATCGATGTCGCCAATACGCAGGATATCGTTCGCGCTATCGGCCAGAAACAGGCCCCATTCGGCATTTGCCTGCTGCCGAAACCGCTTGCCGGAATGGACTGCAAGTTCCTGCTCAGGGAAACATTCGGCATTTATTGCGGTGCTTCCCATCCCTTTTACGGCCGTGGCGACATCACCATGGAGGAATTGCGGCAGGAATCCTTCGTGGCCTTCACCTGCAGCCAGGAAGGCGGCGCGCTGGAACCGATGATCGCCCTTCGCGACGGTGTGGGGCTCGGCAAGTGGACCGTCGGCTCCAGCCCGCATATGGAAGAAGTCCGGCGAATGATCATCGCCGGCATCGGCGTGGGCATTCTGCCGCTGGATGCGGCGCGCGGCCTTGAGGAAGACGAGCTTTGGCAGATCCCGCTGCTTCAGGATTCGCTCGGAGCCGACGCCTATTTCCTCCGCAACCCCGATATGGACCTCGGCGGCGCCGAGCGGGCATTCCTGACTATTTTTGAAAACGAGCTTTTCGATGCGCAGGCGGCGGCGGCCCTTGTGGAAACGGGGAGCGAATAGGAAAACGGCGAAAAGTGGTCGCACTTTTCGCCGTTCCCTCTAAATCTAGCAAAAGCGGACCCCGGCACTACCAGCCGGGAATACGCTAAAACAGAGTGTTGGAGCCTTTTCGCGCTTCGCAGAAAAGCGGAAGCGCTCCAACATCAGTCGGCGCGGTTCGCGCGCTCCAGAACGGCCTGAACCAGCACGTTAACACCGGGTTCGATGTCGGCAATCGTGACGTTTTCCGCTTCGTTATGGGAAAGACCGCCCTCGCACGGCGTGAAGATCATCGCCGTCGGCAGATATTCGGCGACATGCATGGCGTCGTGCCCGGCCTCGGTAAGGAGGTCCATCGAGGAATAACCGAAAGCACCGGTGGCATTGCGGATGAGTTCGATGCAGCCGGCGTCGAAGTGCATGCCGCCATAAGCCCAGCCTTCCTTGACGACGATCCTGCAGCGCGACCGCTCCTCCAGCTCGGGAAGTCTTGCCTTGAAGGCCTCGAACATGGTGCTGACAACGGCATCGTCGGGGTGGCGCATGTCGCAGGTCATTTCCACGAAATTCGGCAGCGCACCGAGGAGATTGGGTTCCGCCCTGATGCGCATCGTCGTGGATTTGCCGCCGGTTTCGTGATTGGCCCAGCCGATCTCATTGATCGCCAGCGTCACCTCAGCGGCACCCACTAGCGCATTCTTGCGCGCCGGCATCGGCGTCGGGCCGACATGGCCAGTCTCGCCGTGCACTTCCACCACGAAACCGCGCACGCCGAAAGCGCCGGTGACGATGCCGAGTTGCTTGGCCGCTGCCTCCAATCGTGGCCCCTGTTCGATATGCAGCTCGAACAGACTGTCGAAAACCTCCGCCGAAATCGCGTCTTTACCCTTGAAGCCGATGCGCTCCAACTCGCCGCCAAGCGTAAAGCCATCGCGATCCCTGCGGGAATAGGCGAATTCCGCCGCCTTGGCGCCGGTAAAAACCGCCGAGCCGATCATCGGCGGCTCGAAACGCGCGCCCTCCTCATTGGTCCAGTTCACAAGGGTGATCGGCCGGCGTGTGGCAATCGAATGGTCGTTCAGCGTACGCACGAGTTCCAGCCCGGCCAGCACGCCAAGAATACCGTCGAAGCGGCCGCCATGAACCTGCGTGTCGAGATGGCTGCCGACCAGCACCGGCTTGGCATCCGCATCGGTTCCTGCCCGTTCGGCGAAGATATTGCCGACGGCGTCGATCCTGACGGTCAGGCCCGCCTCCTCGCACCAGTGAATGAACTGGTGCCGCATCGCCGCATCCTCGTCGGACAACGCCAGCCGCTTCAGGCCGCCCTTTTCGGTCGCGCCGATTTCGGCGGAACGCATCAGCGTCGCCCACAGGCGTGACATGTCCGGCCAGATATTGCTCAATCTCTTCATTTCGGTCCCCTGTTATGGTCTCGCGGCAGCAATGCCCCGGGCGTAGCCGGCAGCCTGCAGACGACCTCTTTTCAGTCCGTGGAATGACAAAGGGGATAAGACCAAACCGGAAAATTCAAAAATAGATAGATTCGATACTTAGAATAAGAGTAGCGGTTTTTTCCGGCCGAAAAAGAAATTTCAGCCGGTCAAAAGACAGGCAGGGACTGCACAGCCGACCGGCAAAGAAAAACAGCGCCTGCGATATTGCCATGATTTCATTATCTATTTTAAAATTCGCATTCAGCATCGACATCTCGGAATATGCCCATGATTTGGTCTATAGCGCCGCCCTATGGAAGAAATCTGCATTATCTATTTGTCGGGAGCCTCCTGCTTTCCCATCATTGCGAAAAACAGGGGAACATCGCAGCGTATCAAACTGACGGAGAAAGCCAGAAACGGTTTCTCTGCAAGGGATGCCCATAGGCATCATGCCCTAATCCGGTTCCGCTTCGTCGTTCCCCGTTTTCCTTCACAGCAACATAAAGGGGAATGTTCATGCAAGGGGAAACCGCACTCGTGGGCTCCGTCGAAAAACAGCCGGTTGGCGTTCGGCGGATCGCCGTGGCAAGCGTCATCGGTACCACCGTCGAATGGTACGATCTTTTCGTCTTCGCCACCGCTTCGGCACTGGTCTTTAACAAGGTCTTCTTTCCAAGCTTCGACGCAATCGTCGGCACGCTTCTGGCCTTCGGCACCTTCGCCTCGGCTTATCTCGCCCGCATCGTCGGGGCAGCGCTTTTCGGCCATTTCGGTGACAGGATCGGCCGCAAGTCGATGCTGCTCGTCTCGCTGGTCATGATGGGTGTGGCAACCTTCGCCATCGGCCTTCTGCCGAATTACGAACAGATCGGCGTCTGGGCGCCCATTCTGCTTCTGGCGCTGCGCGTCGTGCAGGGGCTGGCGCTCGGCGGCGAATGGGGCGGTGCGGTGCTGATGGCGGTCGAGCACGCGCCGCAGAACAGGCGCGGCCTTTACGGTTCGTGGGTGCAGATCGGCGTTCCGGCCGACACTCTCATCGCAAATCTCGCTTTCCTCACCATCGGTTTCCTCATGTCGCCCGAGGATCTCATTTCCTGGGGCTGGCGCATTCCGTTCCTCGTCAGCATTCTTCTGGTCGGCGTGGGTGCCTATATCCGCCTCAATACCGCCGAAACGCCCTCCTTCGCCAAGGTGAAGACGGAAGAGGCCACCGTTCGCATGCCGTTTATCGAACTGCTCTCCAAATCCTGGAAAACGGTCCTTCTCGGCGGTATCGCCACCATGTCCACCGGATCGTCCTTCAACCTCATCGTCGCCTTCGGCCTCAGCTACGGCACCCAGGCGCTCAACATCGCCCGTAACGAAATGCTGATAATCGTGCTGATTTCCTGCACGGCGTGTATTTTCCTTCTGCCGCTTTTCGGCCTGCTGTCCGATAAGATCGGTCGCCGGCCAGTCATCCTCGGCGGCATTCTGGCCGAAGCGCTCGTCGCCTTCCCGATGTTCTGGCTGATGGATACCGCCACTTTCGCCGGCGCCCTCATCGGTTACCTGCTGATGATGACGGCCTTTGCGGCCAATTATGGCCCGATCGCCACCTTCCTCGCCGAACTCTTCGGCACGAAGGTCCGCTATTCCGGCCTGTCGATCGCCTACATGCTGTCGGGCGTCCTGGGCAGCGCGCTCACCCCCGTCATCACCACCTGGCTTCTTTCCGCCACTGGCAGCGGTGCATCCGTCGCCTGGTACATGATCGGATCCGCCCTGCTCTCGGCCGTCGCATTGCTGGCGCTGACCGAAACCGTGAAACGCGATCTGGCCAAGACCAACTGATTCCGTCGACATATCGCAAGACGTCGGCCCCGTGCAGGCGTCTTTTCTTTTGGAGAGATGCATGGAAAATCCCGACAAAATCAACGAGGCGCTCGAACTGCTCATGAGCGTCGAGACGGCGACGATCGGCCATTTCAGATCGGACGGTTTCATGGAGCCGGCGGTGCAATGTGTCATCGACGGCATCCGTGTGGCCGGGCGCGCGCTGACGGTCAGCCTGCCGGGAGACGATGGAACGGCGCTTCTTTATGCCCTTTCCCGCGCCATGCCCGGAGACATCCTTGTCATCGAGCGACTGAGCGACGACCGGCATGCCTGCTGGGGCGCGGTGATGACCGCTGCGGCACTTGCCTGCGGTGTCGTCGCCGTCATCCTCGACGGTTACGTGACCGATATAGGCGCGATTCGCAGCGCCGACCTGCCGATCTGGTGTCGCGGCCGCTCGCCAGTGACGACAAAACCGGGTGGCGGGGGCGATGTCGCGAAGCCAGTCGTCTGCGGTGGTGTGAAGGTTAACAACGGCGATGTCGTTCTGGCCGATGAAAACGGTGTCTGCATCCTGCCGCCCGAGGAAGCACTGGCAGCGGCACGGCAGGCTCTCGCCATTCAGGAAAAGGAACCCGGCATCATTGCAAGGCTCGAAAAAGGCGAAGATATCGTGGCGGTTTATGGACTTTCACCGCTGGAGCATTCCAGGTAAAGCCGGCATGCAATCTCGCGCCCCGGGAAATGCATATGGGCGCGTCAGCCGATCCGGCCGACGCGCCCTGTTTCATGCTGACTGCCCTCAGAGGACAGCGAGGCACTCGATTTCGATATCGAAAGGCAAGGACCAGGGTTTGATGGTTGCCGAGGTGCGCGCCGGGAACCCGGCTGCGAAATATTCGCGGTATATGTCGTTCACTGTGCCCATCAGCGCTGCATCGGTGACATAAATGGTGGTCTTGATCACATCTTCGAAGGTGGCGCCCGCTGCGGCCAGTGTCACCCGCAGGGCTTCCAGCGAGGCCCGGGTCTGCGCGGCGATATCACCCTTGACGATGTCGCCCGTTTCAAGATCGACGGGCGGCATGCCGCAGGTGGCGATGATGTTGCCGGAGCGGACAAGGGCCGAGGTCGGCGAACCGAGCCGGCGGATCGCCTCTGAAACCACCGGCACTTCCACGATTTGGCGTTTGGCCATATTTCTCACCTTTCTGCGTTCGAAGCCGCGGCTTCATAAACCATGGTTGCGGCGGCAAGATCGGCAAGCGCCGTCCCCACAGCCTTATAGAGCGTGATCTCCGTATCCGAACCGCGCGCGAAACGGTTTGCCTTGCAAAGTTCGGCAAGAGTCGACTTGACGCTCTCCTGCGAAAACAGACCGGCTTTGATCGGCTGAACGAGATCGCCCGCCTCATGCAACGCCTCTTCCGTGTCGATAAACACGCAACCCGGCGTATGGCCTCGTCATCAGCCTCCCGCATGCCGGGCGTGAAGCCGCCGATGAGATCGACATGTGTCCCCGGACGCAGCCATTCGCCCCTGATGAGGGGCGTGGTGGCCAGCGTCGCGGCGCTGACAATGTCGGCCTCAAAGACCGCCTTTTCCAGATCGTCGACGACGGAAGCCGCAAGCCCCGACGCTTCGATCGTCTGCGCCAACCGCTCGGCATTGCCGCGATCGATATCCCAGACGGCCACATGATCAAGTGGCCTGACTTCCCGATAGGCATCGGGGATGAGGCTCGCGACACGATCCGCACCCAGCACCAGAAGCCGCCTGGCATCCTCGCGCGCCAGGTAATCCGCCGCAAGCGCGGAGGCCGCAACTGTCCGCCGGCCAATGAAGTTGCCGTCCAGCGTGACAAGCTGGATACCGGTCTGGGCGTTGTAAAGCATGTAGGTCGAGGCAAGTCTCGGCAGATTTCTAACGGCATTTCCGGGAAAGACGGTCACAATCTTGATCCCAAGATAGCGGGACGGCCGTTTTGCGCCGTGTTAGGCGGGCATCAGGAGCAATGTGGCCGCGGCCTCGTCCGGCACCTCGATCGTGTGATGGTGCCGGACGGGCATCTCGCAACCTTCGGCGAAGGCGGCGCGAAGAGCCTTGATCAGCCCATCGAATGGCAGAAGATCGACTGTTTCCTGTGAATTTAGACTATATGCGCCTCCCTTCAGCTTTCTGGCGGAGGTCAAAATGGCGCAAGTCAGTGCGTATTATAACGTCGTTTTTCTCTATTCGAATTATAGTTTAAAAGCTTGATTGAATAGATGGAGTTGTCTAATCGCAACTGGGGCGTCAATAGCAATCTTTTGTCAGCAGCGCTGCCGGGTGCATGGTTGTCTTCGCGGTCAACATCGGTCGCCGCATGATGGAGCTTCGCAGCACGAGCCTTCAATGTGGTTGACGCATTCAGCTGAGACAGCGATGCAACTCCATCAACGGAATGGCTCGGCTCACGTCCCGGCAGGGACGCTTCTTGCGCTCGGTTGTTGAGCGCTATCAGATACTATGCCGCCACGCCCGCAGTCGGATTGAAGAACTCTCCGGTTTTCAGCATGGTGTGCATGATGACAGCCAGCTTTCGCGCGACAGCCACGGCAGCTCTTTTGAAGCCGATCCTCTCTCGCAGCTGAAGCCCCCATGTCCGCAACGAACTCTGTTTGGAACTGCGCGTGAGAATGACCGAGGCCGCTTCGTATAGGAGCCCACGCAAATGTCGGTCTCCGCGCAGGGATATATGCCCGTCATAATCGACTTCGCCGGACTGATAGCGGCGCGTGGTGAGGCCGATCCAGGCACCGACAGATCGAGACTTCCGGAAGTTTTCTGGCTCTTCAATGGCAGTTGCAAAAGATGTTGCAGTGATTGCTCCCACGCCGGGGATGGACATCAGGATGCGGCAGGCCGGGCTACTACGGGCATCGGCGACCAGTTGGCGCCCCAAGTCCGCCGCGCGAGCACGGAGACCTTTCCAGGTATCGAGAAGCGGTAGCACGACATGAGCGAGATCATCCTGGCTGCAAAGAAGATTTCGAACGTTCTTCTCGAATACGCTTCCTTTGCCTGCTGGAACTACCAGGCCGAACGTTTTCATGATGCCGCGGATCTGATTGGAAAGTTCGACGGTCATATGGACCAACCGAGTGCGGGCAGCGATAAGCGTGCGCGCTAACATGCTTTCGAACCCCTTCACGCGGACCTCGCGAAAGAATCCCACGTCCGCGAGATGGGCCAGCCCATCGGCGTCGTTCGCGTCCGTTTTGTTCGTCGCCATGTCGAGCGCCGCTTTAGCGTGTCGCGCATCAATGCAGATGACAGGCAGGGCCTCGGCTCGAAGCGCATGATAGAACCACACCGAGAGCGGTCCTGTTTCAAACACCACGCGTTTCACTGTGGGTGCCCGCTTGCGGATAAGTTCGGAAATGACGCGAGGATCTGATATGCATTTCCCGCGCCAAACACGCACACCATCTCGGCGGATGGCAACCGCCGTCTCTTTCATTGACACGTCGAGGCCGATATACTCTTCCATGGCTGTTCTCCTTTGATGCTGAGCCCGGCGTCCAGTCGAGAGCCCGTACTTCATCTTATCGGGGAACAGCCACCTTCCAAATCATGTTCGAATCCGAAGGGGTATGGTTCCCGCGATTACCCCATGTGGTTGCCGCTCTACCCACCCGACGCATCCTGCTGGATGATGATCGAGTTAAATCCAATGGGTGGAGGATGGCGGCATGACATACAATACAATGATCGGGGTCGATCTAGAAAAGCGTTTTCCAGGTGCATGGGGCTTCGCTTTCTGGATAAGTCCAGTTTCGGCGGAGGCTCTCCCGGCAGCATTTTCGCAAATTTATGGCCGATCAAGGTCCTCCGACGGCGAACGGCCAGATCACCCGTTCGGAGAGGCGATCTTCGCCGTCACGGTATGAGATGCTCAACTTGAGCTCGCCACGGATCGCCTCGCGGATCATGGTCAGGATGGCCGGATCCTCCTGCGGCCCGTTGGTTGCGGGCACGACTAGCAGGCTGACGTCGTAGACGCTTTCCCTGAGGTCGGCCGGGAGAACGGAGGCGATCTTGGCCAGCGCACGCTCGGCGCTTGCCCCGAGTTCCCGATCGGCCCTGCTTGCGGCCAGCCGTACACCGAAGACAATGGCCTCGATCTCGTCTTCGGAAAACATCAGGGGCGGAAGCATGAAGCCGGGCTTCAGCAGGTAACCGACCCCGGGCTCTCCGTCGATGGATGCGCCTTGAGCGCGCAGGGTCGCGATGTCGCGATAAAGCGTGCGCCTGGCGACCTTCAGCTCCTGAGCAAGCAACTGCGCGCTCACCGGGCGGCGATGCTGGCGCAGCAACTGTACGAGATTGAGAAGGCGTTCGGCGCGTGACAATACTCGTTCGCTCCGGCTTAGTCGGCGCCCCCGTTCACAAAAAGAGACGAGACGTCGGCCTTCATGGCTTCCGCGATGAGACGGAAATCATGTTCGCTGATTTCGAACAGGCCGAAACGCAGTTGATAGCCCCAGTTGGTCCGTCCGGCGGAGAAGTCCAGCCGGTCGAGGAGCGGATGGATCGGCGCCGCTTCACTGTCGATCCAGTCGATGTCGCGACGGTGCGGCACGAACCCGCCGCCCATGTCGAACAGGTAGGGATTTCCTTCGCGTGCCGTCCCGATCGCCGTAAAATGCTGGTAGCGCTCCTTGCCCCTGAAACTCTCGTTGGGCGAGTAATAGACGAATCCGTCTCCCGGATGGATCCGCCTGAGCGCGCTCAGTTTGCCGTTGCATACCTGAACATAGTCGCCGTCCAGCGCATGGCGGGCATGCTCTGCCGAGACCACGCCAATCCAGTAATGGCGCGATCTGTCGCCAGCTTTCGAGTGTCGTTCATCGCGATGTTCAGGTCGGGTCATGATCATACCTGTCGAATAGGTCTCCCTCCATTGTATACCGCCTGGCAGTGCCAGTTTTTGTCAGCATCGTTTGTCATGCCACCACGGGAATTCCTCTATCGTCAGTGAGCGATAAACAATGGCATGCCGGCATGGTGGAACAGGTCGTGTGTAACGCCGCCGAACAGGGTTTCGATCGTGCGGTTATGGCTATAGGCACCCAGCACCAGCATGTCCGCTTTGACCCGCCTGGCCTCTTCAAGAATGACCGAACTTACGGACGCTCCGTTTGATCGCAACAATGCGACGTGGACCTTGATGCCGTGTCGAGACAGATATCGCGCGATGTCCGAGCCAGGCTCATCACCGCAACTCTCGTCAGTATCGACCATCACCAGCGATATCGACCTGGCAATGGTCATCAGCGGTAGGGCAGCGGCGATGGCGCGGCGCGCTTGCCTGCTGCCGTTCCATCCGACGACGATCGTCTGGCCGGTCGTGAACTGGCCACGCTCTTCCCATCCTCGAGGAACGACGAGCAAGGGTACGCCGGATGCAAGCAGGAGATCTTCGGCCGACCAGCTTTCCGGCAGACCGTTGGAAGCGGGTTCGCCGACGATGACGAGGTCCGCGAACAGAGTGTTATGCAGGGTCTGTTTGTCGGTGTCGTGCTCGCGCACGACCTTCAGATCGAAGTTGCCGGTAATGCCTTCGGCCAGCCGGTTGAAGCGCCTGGTCGCCTCTTCGAAGATCTGGTGCTCGGCCGCCCGTTGCTTCGCAATATACTCGTTTATGGCGGTATCACCGCGCGCGTAGGACGAATCCGGTCGCGACCGAAGCGTAAACAGGCCGGTTACATGCGCTTTGTGGTCGATGGCCAGCTTGAGCGCATATAACAACCGTCCGTCGCTTGTCGCAGCTTCGTCCAGGAATACAGCGATGGATTTTATCGGCATTGATCTTTCCTTCTTTCTCTCCCCATGCGGATCTTTACGGCTTCTCGTCGGTGCCGCCGGTGGCCGGGTGAGCGAAGTGCTGCGACCATCCGAAGTCGTGATGGATCGACTTGGTCAGCAGAATGATCACCGGTCCGGAAAACAGCGCTGCTATGATCACCAGCGCACAGAAGAAGCGTGTCGCTCTGTCTTTCAGTCCTCTTTGCCATGACATTGCTCTCACCGTGGTGACTGGCCGCGGGCGCACCACGAATTGCCCCGCGAGCCAGCCGGTTATGACGTCTAGTTGCTGGCGATCTTCACCGGCGCGATTGCAAGCCGGGATCCGTTCTGGCGATCGACGACGAGCGGTCGCTACGTATCCACGACACCTGTCCAGCCGCCCCCGAGCGCCTTGTTCAGCGCGATATAGGCGGTGACGACGGCAAGCTGGTTGTCGATGAGGTTGCTTTCGGCGGCGTAGAGCGCGCGTTGCGCGTCGAGCAGTTCGAGATAGCCGGAAGCCCCGGCCTCGAACTGGGCGCGCGATGCGTCAGCGGCCGTCCGGTAAGACGTGACGGCTGTGCTCAACTTGCCGCCGCGGACGCGCTGCTGCGACAGCGATACGATGGCGTTCTCGACGTCTTCCATCGCTGTGAGAACCGACGACTGCCATGCCGCGAAACTCTCGTCCCTGCGGGCGCGGGCCGCGTCCGCCGCGGCCTTGAGCTGGCCGGCGCGGAAGATCGGAACGGTGACGGACGGCCCGACCGCCCAGGCAATCGTCGACATCCTGCCGAGATCGCTGATGTCGAGCGCCTGCGTTGCGATGTTGCCGGTGAGGCTGACCGACGGATATCGAGCGGCCTCGGCGGAACCGACCCGCGCCGTGGCCTGCGCCAGCTGGAACTCGGCCATGCGCACATCCGGGCGTGTTCGAAGGACGTCCGCCGGAATGCCGACGGTCAGGGGAAGCTTCGGTCGGGGAATACGTCCGCCCCTGCGCAAAATCTGCGTCAGCGCCGACGGCGGCTGGCCGGTGAGGACGCTGAGACGGTGTATTGCCTGGGCAGCCGAGATCTCGAAGGAGGGAATATCGGCTTCCGTGGTGGCAGCCAGCGCCTCGGCATTGGCGACATCGGCGACGTTGGCCGTGCCGGCCTGTTGCTTGGCACGGGTGAGGACGGCGGATTCGCGTTGCGATTTTCCGGTGCGGCGGGCAAGCGCCGTACGGGCCTGATAGGCACGCGCCTGGGCATAGTTGAGCGCGACGTCGCCGATCAGCACCAGCATGGTGTTGCGCAGGTCTTCTTCCGCGACATTCACGCCATAACGCGCGCTTTCGATCGCCCGTCGCTTGCCGCCGAACAGGTCGATCTCCCAGCTGGCGTCGAGGCCCGACTGATAGGTCGTCGACGTCGCCGGACCGACCGTCTCGCCGGCAGCCGTGCGCGCCCTGTTAAGCGATGCCGATCCGTTGCCGGTCGGCAGGAGATTTGCGGTTTCCTGCCTCAGGCTGGCGCGCGCCTCCCGCACCCTGGCTTTGGCGGCTTCGACGGAACGGTTGTTGTCGATTGCCTGTGTCACCAGAGAGGTCAGCACCGGGTCGTTGAAGCGGGTCCACCACTGCGACAGCTCCGCCGGGCGTGCGGCTGTCTTACCGGCATTGCCGGACCATTGGGCCGGCATCAGCAGATTGGGCCGCTCGTAGTCTGGACCGACCACGCAGCCGGCGAGCAGGGAGGTCGAGAGGATTGTCGCAACAAAGCGGACACGCAATGGCGATGATGTGTGAATCAGGAATTTTGCAGGCATGAGAGCTCCGCCGGACTGAATTTGGATGTGAAGGAGATCACTCCCACCCCTCAATGGGGGTGGGAGGCCTCAGCGGCAGGCGGCGACGCCGCTGCGGCGTCCTCATGGTGGGGGCGTTTGGTACGCAGGACCTTGAGGACGAAGACGAAGAAGACGGGCACGAAGAAGATCGCCAGCACGGTCGCCGAGATCATGCCGCCGAGTACGCCGGTACCGATGGCGTTCTGGCTGGCGGCGCTCGGTCCGGTCGCGATAGCGAGCGGCACGACGCCGAGCGTGAAGGCGAGCGAGGTCATGACGATCGGCCGGAAACGAACACGGGCCGCCTCGATGGCCGATTCCAGCAGGCTCCGACCCTCGGCATAATAGTCCTTGGCGAACTCGACGATCAGGATTGCGTTCTTCGCCGACAGGCCGATGATCGCGATCAGGCCGACCTTGAAGTAGATGTCGTTCGACATGTCGCGCAGCATGACGGCGAGCACGCAGCCCACGACGCCGAGCGGCACCACCAGGATGACCGCCAGCGGGATCGACCAGCTTTCGTAGAGCGCCGAGAGCAGCAGCACGACGAAGAGGATCGACAGCGCAAACAGGATCGGCGCCTGGGTGCTCGACTTGATCTCCTCGAGCGATTGCCCGGTCCACTCGTAGCCAAAGCCCTTCGGCAGTTCGGCGGCCAGCCGCTCCATCTCGGCGATGGCATCGCCCGACGAGAAGCCGGGAGCGGGCGAACCGGACAGGCGCACCGCCGGATAGCCGTTATAGCCGATGATCTGCGACGGCCCCATCTGCCAGTCGACGCTTGCGAAGGACGAGAGCGGCACCATGCCGCCGCTGGCGTTGCGCACATTCAGCTTGAGCAGGTCCTCGGTCTGCAGGCGGCTCTTGTCCTGCGCCTGCACGACGACACGCTGCATGCGCCCGGCATTGGGGAAGTCGTTGATATAGGCCGAACCGAGATTGGCGGTGATGGTGTCGTTGATGTCGGCGAAGGTGACGCCGAAGGTGTTGGCCTTCTTACGGTCGACGGTGAGGATCACCTGCGCGGCGAACGGCATGCCTTCGGGGCGAATGCCGACGATCTTGCCGCCCGCGGTCGCCTTGCCCATCAGTTCGCCGGCAGCCTGCTGCAGCGCCGGCTGGCCGAGAAGACCACGGTCCTGCAGACGGAAGGTGAAACCGGCCGACGTGCCGAGGCCTTCGATCGGCGGCGGCGACAGCGCGAAGGACATGGCGTCCTTCAGCCCGAACAGCTGCATGTTGATGCGGTTGGAGATGTCCTGGGCGCTGTTGCCTTGGCCGCGTTCGGCCCAGTCCTTCAGCGTCACGAACATGATCGCCGAATTGGCGCCGTTGCCGGAAAAGCTGAAGCCCTGGATGGCGACGACATTGGCGACGCCGGGCTCATTTTTGAAGAAGCCCTCGATCTGCTTCAGCGTCTCGACGGTCCGCTCGCGGCTGGCCTCGGAAGGACCCAGCACGTCGACGATGATGTAGCCCTGGTCTTCTTCCGGAACGAAGGCGCTCGGCAGGTTGACATAGAGGTAGCCGAGACCAACGGCGAGCGCGAGGTAGACGACCATCATGCGGCCGGCGCGCCGCGCCATTCCGGCTGCCGAGCGCGTATAGCCATGGGTGACGCGGTCGAAGCTGCGGTTGAACCAGCCGGCCAGCCCCTTCTTCTCGTGGTGGCCTTTGGCGATCGGCTTGAGGAAGGTCGCGCAGAGCGCCGGCGTCAGCGACAGCGCCAGGAAGGCCGAGAACAGGATCGACACGACCATGGTGATGCTGAACTGGCGGTAGATGACGCCGACCGAGCCTGGGAAGAAGGCCATCGGCACGAAGACGCAGGCGAGCACCAGCGTGATGCCGACGATCGCGCCGGTGATCTGGCCCATCGCCTTGATGGTCGCCTGTTTCGGCGACAGTCCTTCCTCGGCCATGATGCGCTCGACATTCTCGACGACGACGATGGCGTCGTCGACGAGGATGCCGATGGCGAGCACCATCGCGAACATGGTCAGCACGTTGATCGAGAAACCGGTCGCCAGCATGACGGCGCAGGTGCCGAGCAGGGCGATCGGCACGACGATGGTCGGGATCAGCGTGTAGCGGAAGTTTTGCAGGAAGACGAACATGACGATGAAGACGAGCACGACCGCCTCGATCAGCGTGTGCACGACCTTCTCGATCGATGCCGAGACGAACGGGCTGGTATCATAGGGCATGGAATAGCTGATGCCGTCGGGGAAGAAGGCGGCGAGCTCCTCCATCTTCGCCTTGATCGCGGTCGAAACCGCAACTGCGTTGCCGGTGGAGGACAGCTGGATGCCGACCTGCGCACTCGGCTGGCCGTTCAGCCGGCTGGTGATGTTGTAGTTCTCGGCGCCGATCTCGATGCGGGCGACGTCCTTGAGCAGGACCGTCGAGCCGTCGGGATTGGCCTTGAGGACGATCTCGCCGAACTCGGCCGGATCGGCGAGCTGGCCCTGTACCAGCACGGTGGCTGTCAGGTCCTGGTTGAGGGGGCTCGGGGCAGCGCCGATCTGGCCGGCCGCGACCTGGGCGTTCTGGGCGGAGATCGCCGCATTGATATCGGCGGCGCTGATATTATAGCCGACCATCTTGTCGGGATCGACCCAGACGCGCATGGCGCGCTGCGCGGAAAACAGCTGCGCGCGACCGACGCCGTCGATACGGCGGATCTCGCCGAGGATGTTGCGGCTCAGATAGTCGCCGAGCGCCACCTGATCGCGCTTGCCGTCGGTGGAGTTGAGCGAGACGAACAGCAGGAAGCCGGTGCTGGCCTCTTCCACGGTGACGCCCTGCTGGACGACGGCCTGCGGCAGCCGCGATTCGATGCGGCGGATGGCGTTCTGGACGTCGACGGCGGCGAGCTTGATCTCGACGCCGGATTCGAGAGTCACGGTGATCGTCACCGTGCCGGACGTATCCGAGGTCGATTCAAAATATTGCAGGCCGTCGACGCTGTTGAGCTCCTCCTCGATCAGGCGCGTGACGCCCTGATAGAGGTCAGTCGGCGAGGCGCCGGGATAGGTGGCGGTGACGGTCAGCTGCGGCGGCGCGACCTTGGGATACTGCGAGATCGGCAGAAAGGGCAGCGCGATAAGGCCGGCGATCGCAAGGAAGATCGCGATCACCCAGGCCATGATTGGGCGATTGATAAAGTAAGTCGACATGAAGCGGCCCGGATCAGTTGTTCGAAAGGGAAGTGGAGGTCTGCTGTTGCGGCGCCTGCCATGGCTCGGGCACGACCTTGGCGCCGGGCTCCGCCTTCATCGTCCCGTCGACGATGACGCGGTCGCCCGCCTGCAAACCGGATTCGACGATCCAGCTGGTGCCCGTGGCGCGGCCAAGCTTGACCTCGCGCGGCTGCACGACGTCGCCGTCGCCGACGACCATGACCTGGGCCACGCCCTCCATGCTTCGCGTCACGGCGCGCTGCGGAACGGAGATCGCCTTGCCGAGAACGGCCTGCGCGACCTTGACGCGCACGTAGAGACCCGGCAGCAGGTCGCCCTTCGGGTTCGGGAACTCGCCGCGCAGCGTCACCTGTCCGGTGGTCGTATCGACGCTCGCGCTGGAGAACAAAAGACGGCCGCGGTGTTCGTAGGAGCTGCCGTCGTCGAACAGCAGTTCGACCTCGACCTGCCCGGGCGCCGGACTGTTGAGCTCGCCGCGCTCGACGGCGCGCTTGAGCCTGAGGAGCTCGGCGGCAGGCTGCGTGAAGTCGGCATAGACCGGATCGATCTGCTGGATCAGCGCCAGGTTCTGGGTGCCGTCGGCGGTGACGAGCGCGCCCTCTGTGATGAGAGCGCCGCCGATGACGCCGCTGATCGGTGCGCGCACTTCCGTGTAGCCCAGATTGATCTTCGCTTCCTTGAGCGCCGCCCTGGCCGCGGCGACATCCGCCTCGGCCTGCTTCACCGTGACCTCGGCGGTATCGTATTCGACGCCGCTGGCGATGTTACGCTGCCGCAGCGTCAGCTGGCGGGTAAGCTGCTGGCGCGCATTGGCAAGCGTCGCCTCGGCTTTCTGAAGGGCAGCGTCGGCACTTTCGACCCGTACGCGAAACAGTTCCGGGTCGATCCGGTAAAGGACGTCGCCTTCCTTGACGAGGGCGCCCTGCTCGAAAACGCGTTCAAGCAGGATGCCCGACACGCGGGCGCGCACTTCCGAAATCCTGGTCGCTGCAATGCGGCCGGGAAGCTCGTTGACCACCGGAACCGCCTCCTGCTGTACCGTCATCACGCTGACGGCAGGGGGAGGAGTGTCGCCCCATTGCGCGAGAGCGGTATTGCAACCGAGCAGGAGCAGGGTAGCCGCCAGCATGGACATGCCGGCCTTCGAGTGTTTGCGTGCCTGAATCATCATTCCTTCGCCACATCGTCATTGCGCGCGGCGCCCGGGAGGAGGGGCCGCGCTTGCAGGTTTTGAACTGTCGAGAGGGTTGGAAGGACGGCCACCCGTCGGCTGGCCGTCAGGCATACCGCGCGGTTTGCGATCACCCGCAGGCGGGCGTCTGAACCTTCTTAAGACGATGAGAGCATCCGGACCTCACCCCTCGATATTGAAGGAGCACGCTTCCGGGAATCCGTCCACGCGCCCCTGAAAGGCACCGTGGGCTACGTGCATGAGGCACGATTGATACATCCGACAGGGTCGAATGCGCCGGACTACCAACCGGCCGCTCATTCTCGGTAATGCCGGTTTCTAGCGCGCCCGGACGCAAAAATCAAGCAATTTTTGCGGCAGGAATGTGACTTATCGATATGATACAAACCCAAAGCAAATTTATGCATAGTAATATGTATAATATCCGCTCCATGAACGCAATCAGTAAATCGAAGTTATAGAAATGCTCTATTTTAATATGTAAAAATGTCATTAAAATTCATGATATACTTCAAGATTTCTTTCACAAGTCTTTCATTCGCAACGGTGGATATCTATCTCTCCATCCGCGCAGCAAACAGACATCACTGTACATTTAATTCACTCCACAACAACTGCTCAAGCCGGCGCTATTTGATACCGACAGATTTCCACCAACAACAGGAGCCTAGCTATGAGCCCAAGCGGCGGTGACCTGCCGTCAACTGGCAGGGTGACGTAGCCCGCAGGTAAAGGGGATTGAGGCGAAGTCGTTACGCCAAGATGGTTCCCGAGGCTGAAGTATTGGAAGGTTGAGGAACACGAACCGGTTAACCCGCATCTGAGGGCCGAAATATCGCCTTCGCATACACGGCTTAACAGGCGGAATGCTGATGAAGCTGCCGGACTCGTAGTCGGTGGCATCCGAATACGATCGTATATGTAGGTCGCCCGTATAAGGTCATGGGGAGAATGCAGCCAGACCATGGCATCGGCATCGACTTGCGGAACGCAAGGGTAAAGACTGCGACCGGCAACCTCACCAATGCGCTGACTTCCAGCATATGAACGAGGCAAGGCATGATGGAATGACAACGAAGCACGGCGTCGCAAGGGAGTTGACCCTGATGTCCATCAGGCTGGCGGAGTTATGGCAGTAGTCCGCGGCAGGGAAAGCCTGCCACATGGCGAAGGGGAACAGTTCAAACTGCTTGAAGTGCAAACTATCTGACCAAGAGAGGTGAAGACCTTTGATAATCAGCGAAATGCAGCACAAGCTCGCAACATGGGCCGAGAGCGATCCAAACCGAAGGTTTGATCGGGTTCTTCGGCTGATTGCCAATCGGGAATGGCTTGCCGAGGCCGCTCGGATGGTTCTTGCGTCAAGTGGCGCACGAACGCCGGGTATCGACGGAATGGATAAGCAGCGACTGCAGGTCAAACTAGATCAGCATCTGGACGACCTGCGGGCAAGCCTGCTGGAGGAGAGTTATCACCCCCAGCCGGTCAAGCGCATCTATATCCCGAAACCTAACGGCAAGCTACGACCACTGGGTATTCCGACCCTGACGGATCGCATCGTTCAACGCGCCATGCTGATGGCCATGGAGCCGATCTGGGAGAGCGATTTCCATCGTTTATCCTATGGCTTCCGGCCGGAACGGAGCGTGCATCATGCCGTCCGCACTGTAAGGATACAGCTTCAGGATGGAGCCGACACGACGAGGGGCCGCTGGATCATCGAAGGTGATCTGGCCAGCTACTTCGACACGGTCCATCACCGGCTGCTTCTGAGATGCGTGCGGCGACGGGTGCAGGACGGACGGTTCGTCGATCTTCTCCAACGGTTCCTGAAGGCAGGCCACATCGATCGTGGCCTGTTTACAGCCTCCAACGAGGGTGTTCCGCAAGGTGGCGTTCTGTCACCGCTCCTGTCCAACATCATGCTCCACGAGTTTGATATGTGGCTGGGAGCGAAATACCGGAACAAGAAGGCACGCAAGGATCGCTGTGTCAATTCGCTATTCCGAACGATTGGCGGAGGCAGGAATCGAGTCTTCCGTCGGAAGCGTCGGCAACAGTCATGGCTCTCGCCGCAACGATCAACGGTCTTTACAAGGCCGAAGTCATCCCTCGGCGTGGGCCGTGGCGCAACTTCGAAGCCGTGGACTTTGCTACGCTCGAATGGGTAGATAGGTTCAACCATCGCCGCCTTCTGGAGCCCATCGGCAACATACCGCCAGTCGAGGCCGAAGAACAATATTATGCCATGCTGGACGCATCAGCATTAGCCGCATAACTTAAACCAAACTGTCTCCGGCAAAGCCGGGGCGGTTCGTTCAGAGGAATCCTTTTCTTCGTTGAAGGATTGAGAAGAGGACAATTCAGATTCTACAGAGATCTCATTTCAAAAATTTAAGGGAAGGCGCTGTCACATCCAACAACGCTACAGAATGTACCGTGAGTTACGGGGCGAGCGAAGAATTGCGAGCTTCTTCATGGGGTGCTGTCTTTGGTACTGCGTATTATCAAATGGCTCTGGTAAGTGAGCCTTACTATGCTACTGACATTGGACAGCATAAGAATAAACATGAACTCCAGGAGATCCTAGCACTACTTTGGCAGAATATATTCTGCTGTCCGAATTTGCCCTTTGCAGTGGGGACATCGGATTGCCATCATGGGGATGGCAAGTGCGCTGATGACGGCTCGACGAACGGCTGGCAGGGTCGGC